>JAQCQR010000014.1 GCA_027687465.1 Coriobacteriaceae bacterium AF08-21 | reverse complement strand
GCAAGGAGATATATTGCCAGACCGGAGGGGCGCCGGGGGCGGGAATCTGGGCGTACACATTTCCTACATATCTTGTGATCCGACTAACGTTTGCCAGCCGTTAACTACCGCTCGCCGAGCATCTCTTTATATAAGGCAGTCTCATGGTTAAAGCGGATACGTCCCCCTAGCTAAAGCACAGCCAGCATCGAGCAACTCATCACGTTCTTCCACCGAGAACCCCTCGGCGTAGACGCGCACCACTGGTTCGGTCCCGCTAGGACGGACCAGCAGCCACGTATCATCCTCGAATGCTAAACGCAAGCCATCCATATGACTAACGTTTTGCGGTACCTTGCCACAAATCGACTTGGGGTTTACGCCCGGCAGCAGGGTTCGCAACGTTTCGGCATCTTCGGCCTCAAGGCGCAAATCGCGTCGACCGTAACTCGTCTTACCAAAACTGGCCTCGAGCTGATCGACCAAAACGCCCAAAGGCGCGCCCGTCTTTGCCATAAGCTCACACAGAATCAGACAAGCAAGGATTCCATCACGCTCGGGCATATGCGCGGCGATGCCGATACCGCCGGCCTCCTCGCCTCCCATGAGGACGCCGCCCTTCTTCATCTCTGCAGCTATATATTTGAAACCGACCGGCTTAACGGTCACACGACAGCCAAGCGCCTCGGCAATGCGACGCACGAGCGTCGAGCACGAGAGATTGACGACGACACGCCCCTCCAAATTGCGGAATTGAACGAGGTCGCCCAAAACAAGCGCCATGATTTGATGCGGATGAATATATCTACCGCGTTCGTCGACCGCACCGATACGGTCGGCATCGCCGTCGGTCACCAGGCCTGCGCACGCCCCGTCCTCGACAACCGCACGCTCGCAAGCGTCCACCCACGGCTCAACAGGGTCGGGGCAAATGTCCTCTTGATCGGACGACTGTCCGGCATGAATCTCGTGCACCTCGACGCCTAGCTCCCGCAGCAGGTCGGCAAGATATCCCTGGGCCGCGCCGCCCATGGGGTCAACTACCACACGCAGGTGAGCGGCTCGAATGGCCTCGGCATCGACAAACGATGCCACCGCCTGCATATAGTCAGGAATAATATCCGCGGTGCGATAGCGTTCCTCGATCCCCATCGGCTCGGGGGCCATAGTCTCTTCGAGCTCTTCGATGACATCCTGATTGGCCGTCGAGCCATCTCCCATGCGCAGCTTAAGGCACAGATACCCCTGCGGATGATGGGATCCCGTCACCATGAGCGCACCGCAGGCCTCGCCGTCATACGCCGCCGCCCACGTAAGGGCGGGGGTCGGAACAGGCCGAGATGCGAGCACTGCGTCCAATCCGTGAGCGGCAAGCACGCCTGCCGCAAGCTCAGCGAACTCGCGCGCCAGGGGCCGAGTGTCGAACCCTATATATACCGTTTTGCCCGGATTGGTCTTTTGCCACAACTCGCCGACGGCATCGGCGATACGGGCAACGTTATCGGCAGTGAAGTCCTCATCGACGCGAGCGCGCCAACCGTCAGTTCCAAAATGAATTATCGCGCACACGCGCAGACACCTCACAGTGTTTGGATCATGGTACGCATGAGGTATACCCGCGATACACGCTCGGCAACCTGCCGGCACCAGCATTCACCATTTGGGCAAATGCTGCCGAGGACATGCAGGCAATAAAAAAACCGCCCCGTATGGAGCGGTTTTGCCCTTTATATATCGAGCGCCTCGGCCATCGCTGCCGTAGTGATTGCCGTGGTTCCACAGCAACTGCCCACCATTGCGGCACCGGCATGTCTCCATTCGATGCATGCGCGCGCGAAAGCTTCGGGGTTCTCGTGCCATACGGGGCCATCCTGAGTCTGGACCGGATCGCCCACGTTGGGACGCACCGTGACGGGAGTAGTCGCCGACGCAACCATCCTGGGCACCGCCGCGTTCGCGGCCGCAAGCGAACAGCAATTAACACCAACCGAGTTTGCGCCGTGTTTTTCGGCGTACAAAACGGCTGCCTCGATGTTGAGGGCATCGCCCAACAGGTCGCCCTTATCGTCAACGACAAAACTCACCAGAACAGGCATGCCGTCGGCGGCATCTCGGGCGCCGGCAAGCATGGGCTGCAAATTACGGATAGACGTCACCGTCTCGATCAGCAGACCGTCAACACCAGCATTGAGCAAGGCGTGCGCCTGTTCGCGCGCAATGCCTCGGATCTCACGAAACTCGGCCGAGTCCTCGGCAAACCACTCAATACCGATCGGACCCATCGAGCCCAGCAGCAGCTGAGGGTGCGCCTGGCGGGCATCGTCGACGGCCCCGCGATTGACCTCCGCCACGGACGGCGCAATCTGGTCGTGCTTGAGGGCATAGCTTGATGCCTGAAAGGTATTGGTAATGAGTACCTGCGCGCCGGCGGCGACATACAAGCGATGGATACGAGAAACGGTCTGCGGCTCTGCCAGATTCCAAAACGCCGGTGGAATATCGGCGGCGTCGTACTCACTCAACAGAACACTGCCCATGGGGCCCTGCGCCAACAAGGTCTCGCTCGACAAGCGGCGCGTAAGTTCCTCGGCACCAAAGCGATTGTAATAACTCGTATCCATATATATCCCGCTATTCCTCGACGCTGATTCCCTGCTTTTCGAGATAGGCGAGCCAGCGGTTCATCGTGTCCTCGGATAGCGCATGCTCCATCATGCAGGCCTCGGAATCGGCTCGCTCAAATTCGACACCGAGCTCCTGAACCAAAAACGTGCGGACGAGGCGATGACGGTACCAGATAGCCGTGCCAACCTCGCGGCCGCGATCGGTCAGGACTACCTTGCCGTAGTGCGATTGCTCGACAAGCTCGGATGCCTTGAGCGCCGAAACCGCTTTATTGACCGATGCCTTGGAGACGCCAAGGCGCTGCGCGATGTCGACCGATCGCACGCCGTTGGTTTCCCCCTCTTCGCTTTCAATGCGAACCATGCACTCCAAGTAGTCTTCGTTCGCCACCGTCAGATGTAGTTCGCGCGAGCTATTTGTCGTATCCATGATCTTCCGTCCCTTCTGCATTCAATGGCTGATTCTACCCCATCCAAGCGTCGCGGTATGCCGTGGCATACCGTGCTAGAGTTCTTGTTGCACACGACGACCAAGATTGGAGCGGTCTTTATGGAAAACACCACCACGAACCCCGATGTCCTCGAACGCTTTTTGCGCTACGTCCAGATCAACACGCAGTCCGAGGATGCAAACTGCGACCAGGTACCTTCGAGCACCGTTCAGTTTGACCTTGCCAACGTGCTGGCTGAAGAGCTGCGCGAGCTTGGTGCGGAAGATGCCCACGTGACCGAGCACGCCTATGTCTGCGCGCATATCCCCGCAAGTGCGGGCGCTGAGGACAAGCCCGCCCTGGGCCTGATCGCCCATCTCGACACCACCGAAGTTGCACCGGGCGCCGGCGTGAAGCCGCACATCGTACACTACGAAGGCGGCGACCTGGTCTGCGGCACGGTTGACGGTAAGCCCGTTGCCATGAGTACCGCCAAGCTTCCCGCCCTGAATGACCTCGCGGGTGAGGACCTGGTCTGCAGCGATGGCACCACGCTGCTGGGCGCGGACGACAAGGCAGGCGTCGCCGAGATCATGTCACTTGTCGCGCGTATCGCTCAGGACCCTTCTCTGCCCCATCCCGCACTCGGCATTTGCTTCTGCCCTGACGAGGAGATCGGCCACGGAGCCGAGCTGCTGGATATCGATACCTTTGGCTGCAAGTACGCCTACACGGTCGACGGCGGCCCCATCGGCGAGCTGGAGTGGGAGTGCTTTAACGCCGCCGAGGCGACTGTCTGCTTTGAGGGCCAGTCCATCCACCCGGGCGACGCTAAGGGCCGTATGGTCAACGCAGGCAATCTGTTCTGCGACTTCAACGCGTTGCTCCCCTACGTGCAGCGCCCGGAGTATACGGAAGGCTACGAGGGCTTTTATCACCTTGAGGGTGTATCTGCAACCGTCGATCACGCCACAGCGCGCTATATCGTCCGCGACCATGACGCCGCCAAGTTCCAGCAGAAACTCGACCTTATTGATGCCGCTGCCTCGATGCTCAACCAGCGTCTGGGTGAGAGGCGCGTGACGGTCGAGATTAAGCAGCAGTATCGAAATATGGCCGAGATCGTTCGTGACTATCCCGAGCTTATTGATGTTGCCAAGGAAGCCTACCTTGCCTGCAGCGTTGAGCCCCAAGTGCTGCCGATTCGCGGCGGCACCGATGGCGCGCAGCTGTCGTTCCGCGGTCTGCCCTGCCCCAACCTTTCCACCGGCGGCTATTGCTACCACGGCGTCAACGAGTTCGTCCCGGTCAGTTCGCTCGTCAAGATGACCGACGTCCTGCAGGAGCTCGTCGCCCGTTTCGCATAAGCCTGGCTGCATAAGCCCAAAAGACGAACCGCCCCGTCCTCTACAGAGAACGGGGCGGTTTTTGATACAAGGGGAGTAGTCAACATCGCAGGTTGAGCCAACGTCAGCGAGCGACGTCCAAGGCGAACAAGTTGGCATGAAAAAGGCAGGGCATTGACCTTCTGGTCATGCCCTGCCTTTTGAATGACAAATTGTCGCCTTGGGCGGCGCGCAGCGTCGAGCCGTTACGGCGTTTGGTAAAACGCCGTAACTTAGTAGTTGGCTTCGTAGCCGTTGCCGTCGCCGGTGGGCTCTTCGTAGTAATCGGAACTGTCGCTCGAATCGTCGGAATCGTCAGAGCTGACCGATGAGGTTGCGGTACCGTTTGCGTAGTCGTCAGACGTGTTGTTGCTGAGGTCACCGATCGTAGAGCTGGAACCGTCGGAAAGACCCATGGTGTTGGGACCCTTGGGATCCTTGCCGGCATCGACGCGCTCCATCATTTCCTTGAGCTCGTCCTCGTAGACAAAGACGTAGCTCACGCCGTCGATCATGGTGCTGTCGTCGGCGTACGAGGGCAGGTTGGCCGAGTAGATACCGTCGACATCCATACCGCGCATGGCGTTGACCGTAGCCACGATATCCTGAACGCTCATATCGGTTACGAGCATATCGGACAGCGAATTAACCAGGCCAAAGATCTTCGTGGCATCGAAGTTATTGAGAATCTGGTTGGCAAGGGCGCCAAGCACCTGACGCTGGTGGCGCATGCGTGTGTAATCGCCGTCGGCATAGGTGTAGCGGCAGCGGGCATAGGTAAGGGCGGTGGCACCGTCCATATGCTGCTGGCCAGCGGTAATCTTAATATCCAGGTGCTCGGGGTCGTCAACATCATCGGTTGCGTTAATGTCGATACCGCCAACCGAATCAATCAGCGCCTGCATACCGTCGAAGCTGACCTCGGCATAGTGGGAAATCTGAACACCGCACAGCTCGTTGACCGCCTCGACCATGGCCTCGGCGCCGCCAACGGTATGGCAGGCGTTGATCTTCATGGTCTCGCCCTTGTACTCGACCTTGGTGTCGCGCGGAACGGAAATGAGCGTCGCCTGCTTTTGCGTGGGGTCGATGCGTGCCAGGATAATCGAGTCGGCACGATACGTATCCTCGCCCGGACGGCCGTCGGTGCCAAGAAGCAGCACGTAGAACGGATCCTTTGCCTCATCGGTGTCAACCAGAACCCGACGCAGATTGTCAGTAATGACATTAGAATCGCCGAGCTTGCCCATAATGGTGGCAAACCACAGGCCGGCAGCGGTAGTGGCACTCAGCAGCACGCCAAGCACGACAATGAGCGCGACGTGACGAATCGTGTGGCTACGGCGGCGTTGACGAGCGCGCTCGGAATAGCGAGCCACGTTATCGCGACTGTAGATCTTGGCCTGCGCACCAGTTGAGGGTCTTCGGGTGGTGGTATCCGCGAGGGGCTTTTTATTAAACATAGGCAACCTGTATTAGTAGATGACGGGATCGGGGACGGTAGCATGCTCGACATGCGCGCCGAGCGCCTGCAGCTTTTCGACAAACTGCTCGTAGCCGCGCTTGATGTGATGGATAGCCGAAACCTCGGTCGTCCCGTCGGCGATCAAGCCCGCTACGACGAGGGCCGCTCCGCCGCGCAAATCGGGCGAGGTAACCTGTGCACCCGAGAAGCCCTTGACGCCATGAATCATGGCATGATGGCTCTCGATACGAATGTCGGCACCCATGCGCACCAGCTCAGAGGCAAACATAAAGCGATTCTCGAAGATGTTTTCGGTAATAACGGAACTGCCGTCGGCAAGGGCGGAGAGCACCATAATCTGCGCCTGCATGTCGGTCGGGAAACCGGGGAACGGAAGCGTCTGGATGTCGACCGGCTTGATACGCTCGGCACGGTTCACATGGACGCCATCCTCGACGCGCTCGCAGTCGATACCCATAAGCTCCATCTTCTTGAGCACCATGCCCAAGTGAATGGGGCAAAAGCCCGTGACATCGACACCGCGATCGTCGGCCATCAACGCACCGGCAACGATAAAGGTACCGGCCTCGATGCGGTCGCCCACCACGCGATGGGTAACGGGATGGAGCTCTTCCACGCCTTCGATCGTCACGACGGGCGTACCGGCGCCAACAATCTTGGCGCCCATCTCGTTGAGCATGTTAGCGAGATCGACGATCTCGGGCTCGCGGGCGGCATTGTCGATAACCGTGGTGCCCTGTGCGCGCACAGAGGCCATGATGAGGTTCTCGGTCGCACCGACGCTGGCGAACTCGAGCGTGACGGTGGTACCGCGCAGACCTTGGGGCGCATTAGCGTTGATGTAACCGTGGGCGGTATCGAACTCAACGCCCAGGGCCTCAAGACCAAGAATGTGCATATCGATCTTGCGAGCACCTAGGTTGCAGCCACCCGGCATGGCAATCTTGGCGCGATGGAAGCGGCCCAGCAGGGGCCCCATGACGGCGGTGGAAGCACGCATCTTAGCGACGAGCTCATAGGGAGCCTCCCAGGAATCGACCTGAGAGGTATCAATCTCGAGCGTGTGCTCGTCGAGAACATCGATCGTAGCGCCCATGCCCTTGAGCACCTTGCCCATCACGTGGACATCGGAAATATCGGGCACGTTCTGCAGCGTCGTCTTACCCGGCGCCAGAAGCGTTGCCGCCATGAGTTTGAGCGCGGAGTTCTTAGCACCCGAGACGGGCACGGAGCCTCCGATGGCGTGGCCACCCTCAACGCGGATAATATCCAAGGTCTACCCTTTCAAAAAGCATGCCCGGGGTGGCCAAGCCATCCCGGGCATGATGTGTTCGCAAATGGTCGAACGCTAAATCGTTTGACTATTGGGCAAGCTTGAGCTTACACCATGCGATTTCATTATAGAGGTAGGCGCGGCGTGCATCATCCTCCGACAAATTACCCAGCTTCTCTTCAAAACCTTGAATATCAGCTTTAAGCTTGTCGGCATCGACGGTCGCCAAATCGCAAGCGCGCTCGGCGAGAACGGTCACGACATCGTCCGCAACCTGGGCATAGCCGCCGGCCACGGCAAACGTGTGGTCGACAGTGCCCATGGCCTTATCGGAAACGCGAACGTAACCGCGGTCGATCGTGCAAATCTCGCTGGAGTGAGCAGGCAGGACGCCAAACTCGCCATCCGTGGACGGAATCGACACAAACGCAGCGTCGCCCTCATAGGCGCAGCTCACGGGGCACACGATGCGGATACGCATAACCTACTTCTCCCCCATCTTGCGGGCGCGCTCGCGCACGTCCTCAATCGTGGAAGCATAGCGGAAAGCCTGCTCGGGCAGGTCATCGGCCTTGCCGTCGACAATCTCGGCGAAAGAGCGGACGGTATCCTCGACGCGGACGTAGACACCGGGGTTGCCGGTGAACTTCTCGGCGACGTGGAAGGACTGCGAGAGGAACTGCTGAATCTTACGGGCACGGTTGACCGTAAGGCGCTGCTCCTCGGACAGCTCGTCCATACCCAGAATGGCGATGATGTCCTGAAGGTCGGAGTACTCCTGCAGGAGCTCCTGGACCTTGACGGCGACACGGTAGTGCTCCTCGCCGACGATCGAGGGATCGAGAGCGTCGGAGGAAGACGCGAGCGGGTCGATAGCCGGGAACAGGCCGAGCGACGAAATGCTACGCGAAAGAACCGTGGTGGCGTCGAGGTGCGTAAACGTCGTGGCAGGCGCAGGGTCGGTCAGGTCGTCTGCGGGGACGTAGACAGCCTGGACGGAGGTAATGGAGCCCGTCTTGGTCGAGGTAATGCGCTCCTGGAGGTCGCCCATCTCGGTTGCCAGCGTGGGCTGGTAACCAACGGCGGACGGCATACGGCCCAGCAGTGCGGAAACCTCGGAACCTGCCTGGGAAAAGCGGAAGATGTTGTCGATGAACAGCAGAACGTCCTGACCACGATCACGGAAATACTCAGCGGTGGTAAGGCCGGCCAGACCGATGCGCAGACGCGCTCCGGGCGGCTCGTTCATCTGACCATAGACCAAGCAGGTCTTGTCGATAACGCCAGACTCGCTCATCTCGAGGAACAGGTCGGTGCCCTCGCGGGTACGCTCGCCGACGCCGGTGAACACCGAGGTGCCGCCGTGCTCCTGGGCGAGGTTGTTGATGAGCTCCTGAATCAGAACGGTCTTGCCGACGCCGGCGCCGCCGAACAGGCCGGTCTTGCCGCCACGGATGTAGGGCTCGAGCAGGTCGACGGCCTTGATGCCGGTCTCGAAGATCTCGGTCTTGGTGGTGAGCTCGTCGAAACGGGGCGCTGCATGGTGGATGGGGTAGAACTCCTCCACCTCGGGCATGGGCTTGCCGTCGACGGGCTTGCCCATGACGTTCCAAATGCGGCCGAGCGTCTTGGGGCCAACGGGCATCTTCATGGGCTCACCGGTATCGGTGGCGATGAGGCCGCGCTGCAGGCCGTCGGTCGAGGACATGGCGACCGTGCGGACGACGCCGCCCGGAAGCTGGCTCTCGACCTCGAGGATCGTGCTCAGATGACCGATCGGGGTCTCGGCCTCGACCGTGAGCGCGTTGTAGATCGGGGGCACCGCGCCGTCAAACTTGACGTCGACGACAGGGCCGATGATTCGCACGATGCGACCATCACCGGCAGTCGTCTTCTTGGTGGCTTCCTCGACCGCAAGCTTTACGGTGTTATTAGCCATTACTGTTCCTCCAATGCTGAGGCTCCGCCGACGATCTCGTTAATCTCGGTCGTGATCGAAGCCTGGCGCACGCGACTATACGTGCGGGTAAGGGTCGAGATGATCGCGGTGGCGTTTTCCGTCGCGGAGTGCATGGCCTTGCGGCGTGCACCCTGCTCGGCAGCCGCCGAATCGATCAGGGCCTGGTAGATGACCGTCAGGATATAAGACGGCACAAGCTTGCCGAGAACATGCTCGGGAGAGGGCACGAACTCGAACGTGGACGAGATGCGCTTAGGGGCGTCGGTCTCGTTCTTACGCGGACCGTGGGCCATAGCGATCATCTCGGGGTCGAGCGGCAACAGATGCTCGACGCGAAGCTCCTGATCCACGCGGTTCTTGGCGTGGTGGTAGACAAGCTCGACACGGTCAAGCTCACCGGCACGATACGCATCGCAGATATGAGAGGAGATCATGCGGGCCTGATTGAAATCGGGCTCAGAGGAGTTGCCCTCAAAGTGCATGACGACGTTTGCGCGGTCACGGAAATACGTGGCCGGTTTGCGCCCACACGCGATGATCTCGCACTCGATGCCGTCGTTCGCCCAAGAAGCGGCGAGCTTTTCGGCCGTGCGCTCCACCGTCGTATTGAAACCGCCGGCAAGGCCGCGGTCCGAGGCAATAACGACAATCAGGCCATGCTTGACGCTCTCATGCTTCTGCAGCATGGGATCGGTGCCCGAACAGGAAGCGTCGCCGGCGACCGTCAACATGACGTCGGTCAGCGCCTCCTTATAGGGCTCGGCCTGCTTGGAGCGATCGAGGGCACGACGGATCTTGGCCGTAGAGACCATCTCCATCGTGCGCGTGATCTGCTTGGTCGTGGTAACCGAGGAGATTCGCTTCTTAATGTCGCGAAGGTTGGCCATGGGGCTTAGTTCTCCTCTGATCCAGAAACATCCGAATGGTGCTTGGCCATGAACTGCTGTTTGAAGTCGCCGATGACGCGCAAGAGCTCAGCCTTGGTGTCATCATCGATCTTCTTGGCGCGAACCTTGTCGAGCAGCGAGCCAAAGCCATTGTCCATGTACTCGATGAGCTCGGCACGGAAGGGCAGCACGTCGGCGATCTCCAGGTCATCCAGGAAGCCCTCGTTGCCAGCGAACAGCGTAACGATCTGCTCGCCAACCTCAAACGGCTTGTAACGCGGCTGCTTGAGGAGCTCAGTCATGCGAGCACCGTGGGTAAGCTGCTTTTGCGTGGCCTCGTCGAGGTCGGAGCCGAACTGCGTAAAGCCAGCGAGCTCCTGATAGGAAGCGAGGTCCAGACGGAGGTTGCCGGCGACCTGCTTCATGGCCTTGGTCTGCGCATCGCCACCGACGCGGGACACGGAGATGCCCACGTCGACTGCCGGGCGCTGACCCTGGAAGAAGAGCTCGGACTGCAGGTAGATCTGACCATCGGTAATGGAAATGACGTTGGTCGGAATGTAGGCCGAGACGTCGCCGTCCTGGGTCTCGATGATCGGCAGTGCCGTCATGGAGCCGTAACCGTTCTTCTTGGACATCTTGACGGCACGCTCGAGCAGACGAGAGTGCAGGTAGAAGATGTCGCCAGGATAGGCCTCGCGTCCGGGCGGACGATGCAGCGTCAGCGACATCTGACGGTAGGCCACAGCCTGCTTGGACAGGTCGTCGTAGATGACGAGCACGTGGCCGCCGGGGTTGGTCTCGCTGGCGGGCTTGCCGTCCTCGCCGTTGTACATGAAGAACTCGCCGATAGCGGCACCGGCCATAGGCGCGATGTACTGCATAGGGGCGGAATCGGCAGCGGTGGCCGAAACGATGATGGTGTAGTCGAGCGCACCGTGCTGAGCGAGGGTCTCGCGGATGTTGGCAACCGTGGAGGCCTTCTGGCCGATGGCGACATAGATGCAGACCATGCCCTTGCCGCGCTGGTTGAGGATAGCGTCGATGGCGATGGCGGTCTTGCCGGTCTTACGGTCGCCGATGATGAGCTCGCGCTGACCGCGGCCAATAGGCACCATGGAGTCGATAGCGAGCAGACCGGTCTGAACCGGCTCGCACACCGGGGTACGATCGATGACGCCGGGAGCCTTGAACTCGATGGGGCGACGGTGCGTGGCGACGATGTCGCCCAGGCCGTCGATGGGCTGGCCGAGCGGATTGACGACGCGGCCGAGCATGGCACGGCTCACGGGGATATCCATAATGCGGCCAGTGGTGCGGCACTCGTCGCCTTCCTTGATGGAGTCGACGGCACCGAACAGAACGGCGCCGACCTCGTCACGGTCAAGGTTCTGGGCAAGGCCGAAGACGGTCTCACCGGTATCGGAGCTCTTGAACTCCAGAAGCTCGCCTGCCATGGCGCTCTTGAGGCCGGAGACGCGCGCGATGCCGTCGCCTACCTCGTCGACCGTTGAAACCTCATGCGTATCGACCGTCGCGGAGAGGCTCGTGAGCTGCTCCTGCAGTTTCTTGGCGATATCCTGGGCATTGAGGGTTTCGGACATTAGGCTTCACCTCCGTACGAATTAGCAGAGTTTGCGAGGGTCTCCTGCGCGATGCGCAGCTGCGTCTTGACGGAAATGTCACGACGCTCGCCGCGGGCCTCGAGCACCAGGCCGCCCACGATAGACGGGTCAACCTGCTCGATAAGGAATACCTTGCGACCGAAGTCCTGCTCGCATTTCTTAGTGATGGTTTGACGCAGCTCGTCGTCGAGCGGGATCGCCGTGGTGACGGTCACGCCCACTACATCCTCGTCTTCCTCGGCAACATACTTAAAGGCAGCTGCCACCTTGGGAAGAAGGTCGAGCTGGTCGCGCTTGGACATGGTGTCGAGCACGGCGATGATCTCGGGGCTGGCAGAAGCCAAGCGCTCGATCATCTCGAGGTCCTCGAACACATGGTTCTCGGCCTTAGCGGCTTCCAGAAGGGAGCGCGCGTAGGTCTCGAGCACCTTGTCCTGATAGCGGCTAGTCGGCATTCAGGCTACCTGCTTCCTGGATGTAGCGCTCGATGAGCTTCTTCTGCTCGGCATCGTCCTCGAGTGCCTCGCCCACGATCTTGGTGGCGACGGCAACGGACAGGTCGGCGATGGAGCTCGCGGCACCGGCGTAAATGGACTTGCGCTCGTCCTCGACGGTCGTATGGGCCTTGGCGATGATCTCCTCGGCCTCCTTGTGAGCAGCCTCGATGATACGGGCGCGCTCGGACTCGGCGTCCTTACGGGCCTCGAGAACGATGTCGGCAGCCTGACGACGGGCGTCGGTGACGATCGAGTCGGACTCAGCGCGCTTGGCGATAGCCTCCTGCTTGGTCTTCTCGGCCTCGTCGAGGCTCTCCTCGATCTTCTTGCCGCGCTCCTCCATGGTTTTCATGATGCCCGGCAGGGCGACCTTGGCCAGCACGATCCAGATAATCAGGAAGGCGATAAGCGCCGGGATGAACTCCGCCATCTTAGGGATGAGGATGTCCGCACCGGCAGCGCCGTCCTCGGCGAACGCGGAAACCGGCATGAGCAGCGCGGCCGCGGACGCGGAGAGTGCGATCGCGCTCTTCTGGGATGAAAGATTCATACTTGACGCTCCGTGCTATTTAACGATCAGCGCGACAACGAAGCCGATCAGAGCCAGAGCCTCGCCGAAGGCGGAGCCCATGATGAAGACGGTGAACACGCGGCCCTGGACCTCAGGCTGACGGGCCATAGCACCCGTAGCACCCAGAGCAGACAGGCCGATAGCAAGACCAGCGCCGATAACACCGAGACCGTAACCGATAACTCCCACGATTCCTCCTTTGTCGTGCGTGTCTTATTTCACGCAGGATAACCTTTTTATAACTGCCGGGCTCCATGGGTACGGGCACCGGCGGTTTAACGAATTGCCTTACCTTTAAGGCGCGAACGGAAGACTACTCCTCCTCTGCGACCTCCTCTGCCTCGGAGACATACACGGCGGTAAGGACCGTGAAGACGTAAGCCTGGATGGCGCCGACCACAAGCTCGATCGCATAGATCAGGATGAGGATGGCAAGCCAGGCCAGCGAAGGCAGGGCGCCGACGGCGTGCGCCGCGGAAACCTGCTGAAGCAGCGGCTGCATGAACATGCTCGCCATGATGGCGAACGAGCCCATGACCACGTGTCCTGCGAACATGTTGCAGAACAGACGGACGGCGAGCGTGATGAGGCGCAGGAAGGTCGAGAAGAGCTCGACGACCCACACGAGCACGTTCATCGGGAAGCTCACGCCCTGCGGGGCGAGGCTCTTGATGTAGCCGATCACGCCGTGAGCCTTGCATCCGTAGTAGATGAAGTACACGAAGGCGAAGATGGCGAGCGCGGCGGTGGAGCCGATTGCGCCGGTGCCGGGCTTCATTCCCGGAATCAGGCCGATCATGTTATTGATCAGGATGAACAGGAAAAGCGAGCACAGGAACGGGAAGTGCTTCTTCCAGTTCTCACCCACGACGCCCTTGCCGATATCGTTCTCGACGTACTCGATGATGTACTCGAAACCGTTGACGAAGAAGCCCTTGGGGACCAGGGTCTGCTTCTTCTTGAACACGGCCAGGACGATCAGGAGCACGATCGTGGAGACGATCAGCCAAAACGAGTACTGCGTGATGCCGCAGCTCAGATCGCCCACGACAGGGGTGGAGCTGAACTCGCTGACCAGATGATTGATCTCATCAGGCAGCTTTTCAAAAATTTCCACGACTTACCTTTCGACCTCATGAGGATCTCGCAGCGCCTTGACGACACGAACCGTGCAGGCAGCCATAAAGGCCACGAAGCCGATCGCCTCGCCCAGGAGGAACATGCGAAATGCCTCTCCGAACAACACAAACACAACCAAGGTAAAGACGAGCAGGGCGATTGCCGAGACCGCCAGACTCACCATACCCTTGAGCATGTCCGCATTCTGTTTATCGTCAAGAACCGGCTTGAGCGTAAAGACAAAGGGAAGGAAGGCAATTGCGCCCGCGATGGCGCCTGCAACGATAGCGAGCAGATCGGCTATCTGAAACACTGGCGTCCTCACTTTCCTTTTTAACGCTTCACAGAACAGTTCCCGCCAAACATTGGTGACTATTGTACGAGCCAATCGCTAAAGTACAACCGAAAAAGCATCGGTTAATACGCACCTGTTCGTTTTCTTAAGACCTTCTTTATGCCGCAGGTACGGTAATACGTTTTTCTCGAACCCTGCAGGGCAAAACGTCCGTTAACAGGAGTGCGCGCGGTCGCCTTTTGTTCGTCCGCGCGCACCGTTTCTTCGTATTTGCAGCCGCGGCCGTTTAGCCCAGCGACTAAAGCGTGCCGTAGATGCGGTCGCCGGCGTCGCCGAGGCCGGGAACGATGTAGGCAGCCTCGTTGAGATGGTCGTCGATGGCGCAGGTATAGATATGTACATCGGGATCCTTCTCGGTCAGCGACTTGAGGCCCTCGGGGGCCGCGACGATGCACAGCATGCGGATGTCCTTGACACCGCGCCCGCGCAGGTAGCTGATGGCCATCTCGGCCGAACCGCCCGTGGCGAGCATGGGGTCGACGACCAGGCAGATGCGCTGGTCGATATCCTTGGGCATCTTGCAGTAATACTCGTGCGGCTCGTGGGTGACCTCGTCGCGCTCCATGCCGATGTGACCCACGCGAGCGGAGGGCACCAGGTCGAGGATGCCGTCGACCATGCCAAGGCCCGCACGCAGGATGGGCACGATGGCGAGTTTCTTGCCGGCAAGCTGTTTGAACGTGGCGGTAGTGATGGGGGTCTCGACCTCGACGTCTTCCATAGGCAGGTCGCGCATGGCCTCGTAGCCGTCAAAAAGCGCGAGTTCGCGCACGAGCTGGCGGAACTGGTTGGTGCCGGTGTTTTTGTCGCGCAGGATCGACAGCTTGTGCTGGACGAGCGGGTGATCGACAAGCGTCACACGGGACGCATCGTAGGTGACGGTCATGGGTTGATTGCCCCTTTCGTTGCGGCCGCAAAACGGCCTTGCTGACAAGGTGTGCAGCAATGTTGCCGCCGCACGCCATGCATTAGTTTAGCGGTTTGTTGTATCGAGCAGCCCATCGCAGCCCTACTGTGAGGTGCTGAGCGAGCGCCTGACTGCATCACGCCAGCCCGCAAGGTTTTGCTCGCGGCGCTCGGCGGACATGTGGGGAAGGAAGGTCCTAACGATCTGGGCATTTTGCTCCAGCTCTTCCAGGTCTTCCCAATAGCCGACGGCAAGACCCGCCAAGTACGCGGCACCGATTGCCGTGGTCTCCACCGTCTCGCATTGCAGCACGGGGATATCCAGCAGGTCGGCCTGGAATTGCATGATGAACTCGTTGCGCGAGGCACCGCCATCGACAGACAGGCGCTCAATCGAAAGCCCCACGTCCTGCTCCATGGCGCGCAGCACGTCGTAGCTCTGATATGCCATGGATTCGCAGGCGGCACGTACGATGGTCGCACGGCTCGAGGCGCCGGTCAGACCGCACACGATACCGCGAGCATGCGGGTCCCACCAGGGAGCACCCAAACCCGCAAAGGCGGGAACGAAGTAGCAGCCCTCGTTGTCGCTAATCGAAGCGGCGAGTTGTGCCGACTCGCTCACGCTCGAGATGATGCCCATGTTGTTGCGAAGCCAGTTCATCGTTGAGCCGGCGGCAAAAATAGAGCCCTCGAGCGCATAGCTGACTTTGCCGTCCGCAGCGATACCGATGGTGGAGACCAGGCCATTCTTGGATTCGACGATCTCGTCGCCGGTGTTCATGAGCATAAAGCAACCCGTGCCATAGGTGTTTTTGGTCTGGCCGGGACGGAAACAGCAGTGGCCGAACAGCGACGCCTGTTGGTCACCCGCCACGCCCATGATGGGCGGCATGTTGGTCATGATGTCGCTCGCGACGCGGCCGTAGTCGCCCGAGCTCCAGCGAACCTCGGGCATCATGGAACGTGGAACGTCAAAGAGTGCCAGCAGGTCGTCGTCCCAATCGAGCGTATGGATATTAAAGAGTGCCGTGCGGCTGGCATTGGTGTAGTCGGTGGCAAAGACCTGGCCGCCGGTGAGGTTGTAGATGAGCCAGGTGTCGATGGTGCCAAACATGAGGTCGCCCGCCGCCGCGCTTTCGCGTGCGCCGTCGACGTTGTCGAGAACCCACTGCACCTTGGAGGCCGAGAAATACGGGTCGAGCGTGAGTCCCGTGCGGGAGCGCACCAGCTCCTCGCAACCCTGTTCAACCAACGCGTCGATTGCCGGCGCGGTACGGCGGCACTGCCACACGATGGCGTTATAGATCGGCTGACCGCTCACGCGGTCCCAGACCACCGTGGTCTCGCGCTGGTTGGAGATGCCGATGGCGGCAATGCGATCGGAGTGGATACCGCTCTTAAACTGGACTTCCATCATGACGGCGATCTGGCTGGCAAGGACCGCCATGGGGTCTTGCTCCACCCAACCGGGACGCGGAAAACTGGTTTTGACGCTGCGACGTGCCTGCGCGACGATGCATCCGTACTCGTCGACGATGGTCGCAAGTACCGAGGTGGTGCCGCAGTCGAGCGCCATGATGTAGGAACCGCCAAAGTTAAACGAGGCATCTTCCATGCCCAGGCTGCCCAGATTCAACGACATCGCTTACACCTTTCTATTGCATCGGGTCGGACAGGACCCGTTCGATCTCTGATGCGGGAAGTGCGCCTTGGCGCAGGATCTGGAGCCCGCCGTGCTGGAACGACACGATGGTCGAGGCGTCGCGACACGGGGTCTCACCGGCGTCGACGGCAACATCGACCCCCTCCAGGATGCGACCCTCGACGGCGGCAAAGCTTGCCGGCGAGGGCGCGCCGTGCGTATTGGCGCTCGTGCAGGCAAGGGGACTGCCGCAGGCGCGGATGAGCGCCTGGACCACGGGAGAGGCCGAAGCGCGCAGGGCCACGGTGTCGTCGGCAGCACGCATAAAGGTCGGCACGCAGGGGGCTGCCTTAATCACGATAGTCAGGGCTCCCGGCCAGCATCGTCGCGCGAGTACGCGGGCATCTTCCGGGATATCCACGCCATAGCGGTCGAGCGCTTCGACGCCATCGACCAGCCAAGCAACGGTTTGCGTGAGTTCACGTTGCTTGAGAGTGAAGATGCGGCGGTAGCCGGTACCGAGCGCAGGGACCGCGGCGCCATTGACGGTGGCTTGCGGGTCGCGCGGCCACGAGGGGGATTCGCTTGTGTCTTGGGGTACGGCGTCCGAGAAGGCATTGACTGCCACGGCGACGCCATAGACGGTCTCGGTCGGGATCAGGGCCAGTCCGCCACAGCCGAGTACCTCGGCCGTACGCTCAACGGCAAGCCGATGCGGCTCGCGCGCTCCCTCGTATACCGGATAGACCGTCTGCATGTGTATGCCAGCCCCTTACGCTCTGGTGCAAGTTTGTTTACTGAGGGGCATTCTCGCACGAAACGTTCAATCCATTTGCCCACAGCGCATGTTGGTTTGGTGAGCGGCTCTAGTAGTCGGTGAAAGTGAGGGGTTATTGGACCGCGACGAACTTCTTTGGCCTGCCGGCGTGGCGTTCTTGGGCGGCGTAGCGCTCGATGCTGTCTATCGTTATCATCCGACGGCCGTCGACGAGTTCAACATCGAGCTTTCCTGCTTTGACCAGCGCGGTAATCCGCGGAGCGGAGACTTTGAGGTCCAGCGCTGCGTCTTTAAATGTTCGGCACGCCGCTTCCCGAGCGTCCTCGTGGTCGATTTCGACCGAAAGGGCCACGACCTCGGCCGAGCGTTCGTACCCCGCCGGAGTCAAACCGTTGTTGAGGTCATCGGCCAAAAACGCCATCAGTGCCTCGGTGGCATGGGCAATCGCTTCTTCGCGCGTATCGCCATCGGCAAAGGCGCCGGGAATCTGCGGGAAGCTAGCGCAGTAACCATCGTCTTCTTTTATGAGAACGCAGTCATAGGTAAATCGCTGCCTCATTTTGCCTCCAACTACCATCCAGCTTGGCGACGAATACTTGCCCACGTGCCCTTCTTTGGTCGATCACCACCAGAGCCGTTCACGGTGACAACGCGGTCACCAGAAACATACTTAGCATGACTACCGACTTGCGCGACCTTCACGAATCCATCGTGCTTGAGTAGGGCAATGATTTCCCGAAAGGTAGGAGGTTGCATGGGCCGACCTCTTTCAGCCGTCCTAATTATAAACTACTTTATAATTTTTGCTAACCAGTTAATAAATATTACTGGCGTTGCTTGGGCTCGGTGACGATGGCTCGGACAATGCGGGGGCGATCGGTGAGGTCGTGGACGATACGCACGTCCGAAAGGCCTGCTTGACGACAGAGCTCGGCCGCGGCGTCGAGCGCGCCCTCGTAGAGCTCGCAGGCAAACAGGCCGCCGGCACGCAGCATGTAGGGCGCCGCGTTGAGCAGGCGGCGGAAGATATCGAGACCGTCGGCACCGCCCTCGAGCGCCAGATCGGGCTCAAAGTCCTTGACCTCATGCGGCAGCGAGCGCATGACGTCGGTCGGGATGTAAGGTGGGTTGGAGACGAGCACATCAAAGGTGCCCCACTCTTCGCGGGGAATGGAACTCACCAGGTTTGTGAGGCTGAAGGCGACCTCGTCGGACGTGAGGCCAAGCGCATCACGGTTTTTGGTGGCCAGATCGATGGCGCGCGGCTCGATATCGGTAGCAGTGCAGGTAACGTGGCCGCGGCGCTCCCAGGCAAGGGAGAGCGAAATGCAGCCCGTGCCGCAGCCGACCTCGAGAACGCGGGCAGTGCGGGGCTCGGCTGGGGCAGATACGTTGGCCTCGGCGGCATCTTGCGCGGGAGTCGCCTGTTGGTCGTTGTCCTCAATGGCGATGCCGTATTCGTCGAGCTCGGGCTCGGGGGTTTCCATGGCCTCTGCTTCTGCCGCTTCGGCTTCTGCCGCCTGCGCGGCGGCTTCCTCGGCCTCGCGATCGGCCAGTTCCTCGGCATAAGCGCGACTGCCCAGCACATCGCCGCCTAGCGCCGCCTCGTCGGCAGCTGTGAGGTTGGCGGCACGGCGCTCGGCCGTCGCTCGCTCGTCGGCCAATGCGGCCTCGGCTTTGCGTGCCTGCTCGACCTCATCGTTCCAAGGCAGCTCAACACGCTGACGGGCAGCGGCCTCGGGGCTCAGTACCTCGGCATCCAGATAATTGAGGACTTCCTCGACGAGCATCTCGGTCTCGGGGCGCGGAATGAGCACACCGGGGGCGCACGCGACGTCGATCATGCGAAACTGCGTGCTGCCCGTGATGTATTGCAGCGGCTCGCCCTTAGCGCGGCGGACAACGGCCGCATGCATGGTCTCGAGCTGGGCCGCGTTAAGCGTCTCGTCCATACGCATATATAGGTCAATGCGCGCCAGGCCCGTGGCGGCGCACAGCAGCCACTCGGCAGAAAGACGGGGGTGCTCCTCGCCGCGCTCGGCCAGGTACTCCTTGGTCCACTCGAGACAACGCTTGATGGTCCAAATCTCGTTTGCCATGGGGCCCTCCCCTCTTAAGCGCCGGACGGCGCGCGAATGTCGGAGCAGATTGTAAGCGAGGCCAGCGCTTGGCAAGGGGCGATTGAAGGCGATTATCGAGAATCAGCCCAGAATTTTGCACCGAGCTCGCTCAAAGTGTTCATTCGCTGACGTCTAAATTTGCATTCGTCAAGCTTTTGGCAAGGTTGCCCCAAAACTGACCAATATCTAACCAAATACTTGCCAAATCACTTGACGCGCGACACGCCAAAATTCGCCCCACGACTTCTCGAACGATAATTTAAGCATTATTTTCGGCGATAGACGCATGCCGATCATTGCTTTGCGCAGGTGAACGGCTCAAGAACTATCAAAGCAGATTGAATAACATCCCAAAGCAATGTACCCAACCTAGTCGTTGGACGTTCTTGTTTGACTAGTCATTTAAGAACGTCCCCAACGACTACTCATTTAAGTCTGTCCCCAATGAGTGCCCCACATCCGGGGCAGGGCAACGCCGCAGGTAGAGGACGGACAGCGAGCGCCGCTCAGAGCGAACAAGTTGGCATGAAAAAGGCAAGGCATAGACCTTCTGGTCATGCCTTGCCTTTTGAATGACAAATTGTCGCTCTGGGCGGCGCGCAGCGTCGACCGGTTACGCGGTTTGGTAAAACCGCGTAACCTACACAGCCTGTGCCAGCTTCTCGGCACGCTCGGCGGCGGCGAGCGCCTCGATGACGGTGCCGAGCTGGTCGCCCAGGAGGACGCCATTGTAGGTGGAGTTGAAACCGATGCGGTGATCGGTCACGCGGTCCTGGGGCTGGTTGTAGGTACGGATCTTCTCGGAACGGTTGCCGTGGCCGATCTGGCTCTGGCGCTCGGCACCAAGCTCTGCCTGCTGCTTCTCGAGTTCCATCTCGTACAGACGGGCGCGCAGCATCTGCATGCAGACCTCGCGATTCTGAATCTGGGAGCGCTGCTCCTGCGACTGCACCACGGTATTGGTGGGCAGGTGGGTGATGCGCACGGCGGAGTAGGTGGTGTTAACGCACTGACCGCCAGGGCCCGAAGCGCAGTAAGTGTCGATGCGCAGGTCAGACTGGTTGATCTGGACGTCGATCTCCTCGGCCTCGGGAAGCACGGCGACGGTTGCCGTGGAGGTCTGGATACGGCCCTGGGACTCGGTCTTGGGAACGCGCTGGACACGGTGTACGCCGGACTCAAACTTCATGACGGAGTAGACGCGGTCGCCCTCGACCTTGAACTCGATGGACTTAAAGCCGCCGGCCTCGCTGGGGCTGGAATCGAGCACGGTGGTCTTCCAGCCGCGCGACTCGCAGAAGCGCTGATACATCTTGTACAGGTCGCCGGCGAAGATGGCCGCCTCGTCGCCACCGGCGGCGGAGCGAATCTCGACGATGGTGTTCTTGTCGTCGTTGGGGTCGCTCGGGATGAGCATGTACTTGATGTCTTCCTCGAGCTGGGGAAGCTTGGCCTCGTTCTCGGAGATGTCCATCTGGAGCATCTCCTTCTCATCGGCATCGGTAGTATCGTGGAGCATTTCCTTGGCAGCCTCGATGTCATCGAGCGCGCCGATGTACTCGCGCGAGGCAGCGATGAGGTCGGACTGGTGCGCGTACTCCTTGTTGAGACGCGTGAACTCCTTGATATCGGAGGCGACGGCTGGGTCGGAAAGCTTCTTCTCGAGCTCCTCGTAGGCCTTGATGATCTTTTCGAGCTTGTCGCGCATGACGGACTCCTTTTATATGCGTGAAGGTGAAAATCGGCAGAATTGATGGGGCGCGGGGCGCCGCTGCGGGGGTAAAGCCCGGCTAGAACATGTCGATCTTCAGATACATGCGCATCCCTTCGCGTATGGGGGTACATAGTTGCGGTCTAACCCATACATGATAGCGTGCGCAGGCAAACCTGCATACAACCCGCACGGAATCCGACAAAGGGAGAGTCCCTTTGTCGGATTCTAGAGCGTATGGAGCAGGGCGATGAGGAAGCGAACACCCTGGAGGTAGGCGCGGCGGGTGATGCGCTCGTTGGTGCCGTGGACGCCGCGGTCGCACTCGTCATCGTCGACCACAAACGCCGAAAAACGAATGCATTCGGAGCAAATGTGCTGGTAGTTGGCAGCGTCGGTCGCGCCGATCACGGTCGAGGGGACAATCGCCAACGGCTCGGATGATCCGTTTTCCTCCGTCCCCTTTGGATCGCAGAAATAGCGGGCGGCGATGGAGCGAACCGCCTCGAGGCCGGGACCACCGATGCGCGGGGACGGCGAGGGCTCGGAGCTGCCGGGGCCCAGCTCCACTTCGACACGACCGGCAAGGTCCGCCCCGGCAACCGCCTCACGGCAGCGCGCCACAACGTCGGCCACGCTCGTGCCCTCGAGCATGCGGAAGTTAATGTTGGCCCACATATCCTGCGGCATCACGTTGGCGCCGGCGCTGCCTCCCTCGATCTGCGTGGGCGCGCAGGTGGTCGTCACCAGCGGATAGAGCTTCTTGCTGGCGAGGCAATCGCGGACAATGGCGCCCCCGTTGGCGGCAATCTCATCCGCCGTGTAGAGCCCCAGCTCGACAAGCTGCGCGGCAAGCAGATCGGTCACGCGCGTCGGCCACTCGATATCGCAGATTGCGGCGATGGCACGGCTGAGCACCTCGAGCGACGTGCCGCCGTAGGGGTTAGACGAATGCCCGCCCGCGCTCTTCGTCTTGAGCACGATATCGGCATAGCCCTTTTCGGCCAGGTCGGCATGCATAAGCCAGCCCTCGCCCGCGCCGTACTCGGCAGCCGGAACGATGCGGTAGTCGCCCTCGTCGATCAGGAACTCGAGCTCAACACCGCGCTCCTCGAGCACGCGGCCGATAGCTCCAGCGCCGTACTGCGTGGTTTCCTCGTCCTGGCCAAAGGCGAGCAACAGCGAACGCTTGTGCTCCCAACCGTGCGCCAATGCATACTCAACCGCCTCGAGAATGCCTGCGACCTGATCCTTCATGTCGATAGCGCCGCGGCCCCAAATGTAGGTGTCGTCCACGTGCCCGCTAAAGGGGGCGTGCGTCCAGTCGGCCTCGGTACCCGGCACCACGGGGACCACGTCCATGTGGCCCATGAGCATAACAGGATTGAGAGCAGGGTCGGAGCCGACAAGCGTCACCAACAGCGAGTGGTCGATAAGCTCGACCTCGCCCGCCGCAAACACGCGCGGCCAGGCCTGCTGCATATAGGCGCGCAGGTCGTCGAAGGGCTGCCAGTCCACCGCCTCGGCATCCATGCTCGAAATGGTCGGAAACGACAGCACGCGGCCCAAGCGCTCGCACGCGCTGACCTCGTCTATATCGGCAAAATCGTCCTCATGCGCAAAGAAGCGCCAAACCTCGGCCATGACATCCTTTCGATTGTGACGACAAAGGCCGCCCCACGGGAGCGGCCCTGCAACGTAAGCGTTTGCGGTCGGTTATTTGTCCTCGAGATAGCGAGAGAGGAACTCACGAGTGCGCTGGTGTTTGGGGTTGCCGAAGAGCTCGGCCGGCGCGGCATCCTCGAGCACCACGCCCTTGTCCATAAAGACCACGCGGTCGGACACCGTGCGGGCAAAGGCCATCTCGTGCGTGACGACGACCATGGTCATGCCGTCGGCGGCGAGCTTGCGCATGACCTCGAGCACCTCGCCCACGATCTCGGGGTCGAGCGCGGAGGTCGGCTCGTCGAACAGCATGATCTGCGGATTCATACATAGGGCACGAGCGATGGCCACGCGCTGTTTTTGACCACCGGACAGGCGGCCAACGGCGGCGTGCGCGAACTTTTCGAGTCCCACGCTCGTCAGATGCTCCATCGCGACCTTCTCGGCCTCGGCCTTGCTCATCTTTTTGAGCGTGACGGGCGCGAGCGTGCAGTTGTCGAGCACATCCATGTTGTTGAACAGGTTAAAGCCCTGGAACACCATGCCGATGTCCTCGCGCAATTTGTTGATGTTGCAGCGCTCGGCCGTGAGGTCCTGGCCGTGGAACCAGATGTGGCCCGCGTCCGGGGTCTCGAGCAGGTTGAGGCAGCGCAGGAAGGTCGATTTGCCCGAGCCCGAGGCGCCGATGATGGTGACAACCTCACCGGAATTGACGGACAGGTCGATGCCCTTGAGTACCTCGAGTGAGCCAAAGCTCTTGCGCAGGCCCTCGACGCGGATAAGCGGCTCTTGGTTTTGCACGGCTGCCGCAGTGCCGGTAGTGGCGGTATCTGCCATGATGATTCTCCTCGTCTTGCGCCTAGTTGGAGCTGGGCAGCGTGGCAGGGGCCTCGGCGCCCAGCTTTTTGCCAAAGGCTTCGAGCAGGCGGCTCGCCACGAGTGTCAGGATCAGGTAGACCACGAGCGCCACGCAGTAGACCTCCATCTGGCGGTAGTACACGCCGGCGACCGTGGTAGTAGCGTACATAAGGTCGAACACGCCGATGACCGAGAGCACCGACGAGTCCTTAATGTTGATGATGAGCTCGTTGGTGAGCGCCGGAATCGCGTTTTTAATGCCTTGGGGGAACACGACTTTGCGCATGGCCTGCCACTGCGACAGGCCCAGCGAGCGCGCTGCCTCGGCCTGGCCGGGATCGATGGACTCGATGCCGCCGCGCAGGACCTCCATCATGTAGGCGGTGGAGTTGAGCGAGATGGTGACGAGGCCGGCGGTGAAGGTACTCCAGATCTGGTTGGCCTGAGCGGTCTCGAAGCCCATGCCGCGCAAAACGGTAAAGCCCGCGTAATAGATGAGCAGGCCCTGGACCATCATGGGCGTGCCGCGCACGATGGTGGAGTAGATGGTCGCAAAGCCGCGGCCGATACTCTTAAAGAAGCGCACCAGGTCGTTGTCCACGCGGTCAAAGGTCTGAATACGCAGGAACACAAAGAGCAGCGCCAGGAAGAATGCGATGACGGTACCGAAGGTCGCAAGCGCGATGGTGATCTCGATACCGCGGATAAAGAAGTCGCCACTCTTGTAGGTCATGTAGACCAGGCTCGACAAAAAGTCGCTGGGGTTGGAATCCGAGACAATGCTCACCTGCACCAGGTCGATAAACGACATGACGCAGCGGTCGATAAAGAAGATCGCCGCGATAGCGACCACAACATAGCTACCCAGGCGCGCGCCGCGGCGGAAACGCTCGGATGCGAACGGCGACTTTTCGCGATAGTCACTCCAGTGCATAAGCTTGGTGACAAGCGCCGCTGCCGACACGACAATCCAGGCCCAAAGAATCGCCCAAAGGCAATCCTGGAAGATACCGGTGGGGGCTAAGAAGCTCAGCGGTGTGGGGTTGCGCTGGCTAAACGCCAGGCCGAGCGCCGCGATGACGCTCGTGCCCAGGTATACATAACGGTGGTCGGCCTTGATAAAGGAGGCCAGACGGTTGATGGCTTTCATGCTGCCTCCCTATGCCGGCTGACGGTCGAGGCACGCGTCCCACATTTGGTCGCGCTCCTCTTGGCTAATGCCCTTGAGTGTCTTGTCGATGAGCTTAAGCAGTTTGTCCGAGCCCTTGCGGCAACCGACATTTGCCGTGACCTCCTGCTTAAAGCCCTCGCCCTCGGCAAAGTGGATGGGGACGATACCGGGATTTTGGGCCATATAGCCCTTTTCGTTCTCAGTGTTGTAGGTCACGGCGTCGCACGTGCCCTGCAGCAGATTCGAGAACACCGTGGGGACCGAATCGACCGGGTTCTTGTGCACAACGCCCGGAATCTCGTCGATGACGGTATCGAGCATGGTGTCCTTTTGGCCGAGCACCGTGGCACCGCTGAAGTCGCTGAGCTTGGTGGCGTTTTGGTAGGGCGAGCCCTCTTTTACGAACAGGCCAAAGTAGCCAATGAAGTACGGGTCGGAAAAGCCGACGGACTCCTCGCGCTCGGGCGTGGCGCTCATGCCGGCGATGATGAGGTCAATCTGGCCGTTGTTGAGCGAGTCGATAAGGCCCGAGAAGCTCTGCTTGACGGCAACGGGCTCGCCGCCGAGAGCCTTGCAGACGATCTTGGCGATCTGCACGTCGTAGCCATCGGCATAGGCGCCCTGCACGTTGTCGATGGGGATCGTGAACTCGCTGGCCTCGGAAACCTGCCAGTTGTACGGGGCGTAGGCCGCCTCCATGCCGATGCGGATCTTATCCTTGCCGATCACAGAATCGGACAGGTCGTCGCGACCGCCGCCCGTCGTGGACTGAACTACTTCCAGCGTGGAGGGACGCTGGCAGCCGGCAAGTGCGCCGGCGACGACAGAAGCGCTCGCAGCGAGAGCGCTACCCAAAAAGATGCGACGGCTGCATACCGGCTGTGGATGCGCGTCGCGCTGTTGTCGAGATTGCATCTGGTGCCTTCCCAATTTCGTTTTGCTGACAATAAGACAGGATATACGCCCGCAACCAGCAGCGCGGCATGTGCGCGAAAAATTAATAGACACACGAGGACGATTGGCGCAAAGCAGCCTGCCCCATGTACCACTTGGCATGAAAAAGGCAAGGCATAGACCTTCTGGTCATGCCTTGCCTTTTGAATGACAAATTGTCACTCTGGGTGGCGCGCAGCGTCGACCGGTCCGTCGTTCGTTAGAACGGCGGAACCTCTAGAGCAGGGTGACGCTAAAGGAACGGATGTCGGTAGCGCCCGGTGCCAACGTGATGGTGTTGACCTTGTGCTCAAAGACATCGTCCTCGGTGTCCATGGTGGTGTGGCCGGTCCAGGGCTCGAGCGCCATAAACGGAGCGTCGTTGGCGGCAGACCACACGCCGATGTACTTAAAGCCCTCAAAGTCGATCTTGACGCCGTGGCCCGACTTGCGGCCGCGCAGCGTGAGCGTGGAGCCCGGAGTATCGGTGAACATGATGGCATCGTTATCGAAGCTGCGGTGCGTGATGGGCAGCACGTCCGAGTTATCGGGAGCCTTGTAGCTACCCTCGAACGTCATGAGACCGTCGGGCGTGATGATGGGAGCCTCGTTCGTCCAGGCCTCGGTAAACGCCAGCTCGTAATCCTCGAATACCTCGTCCTCGGCACCGGGGGCGGGCACGTTAAATGCGGGGTGGCCGCCCACCGAGAACGGCAGGTCCACGTCGCCGGTGTTCGTAACGGCAAAGGTCTGGGTAAGCGTGGCGTCGCCGGTCAGGGCATAGGTCATGTTGAGCTTAAAGTGAAACGGAAAGGCCTTGAGCGACTCGGGCGTATCGGTGATCTCGTACGTTACCGAGGAGCCGTCCTCCGAAACCTCGACCAGCTTGTGCTCGACGATGCGCGCGAGTCCGTGGCGCGGCATCTCGCAGGTGCCGGCCGCAGACGTTGCCGTGTTGTTGCGCAGCGAGCCCACAATGGGGAACAGGATGGGCGCATGCTTGCCCCAAAAGGTGGGATCGCCCTGCCACAGATACTCGTTGCCGTTGAGGGCAAGGCTCGTGAGCTGGGCACCCATGGAATCGATGGCCGCGGTGAGGCCGCCGCGCTTGATGGTAGTGACGGTGGACATGCTACTTCCTCCAATAGTAAACAACGGTGTCGAGGGCTATTGTCCCACTCTTGGCGGCGGGGTTGAGCGACAGGTGCAGTTATTGAGCAATAGCGTAAAGGTCAAACCCGCCCTGCGGCGTGCTATCGACCGTATCGGGCGCCTGTGAATTAAAACTCACCGGAACCATGCGCTTTGAGGCACGGTAACGCGTGCCGTCGGTGGCGACGGGCGGCTCATCGACCGTGAGCTCGTAGTCGCCGGGCTTGAGCTCGATGCCGCCACCTTCGGAATTGACGTATTGGTACTCGTCGATCGCTTGCCCCTTGAGCGTGCGACCCACGATATGGACGAGCATCTGGCTGTCGCCGCGCGCGGTGTCCCACGTCGCGCCGTCCTTGACCTCGACCGATACATGCACCGAGCGCGTGCGGCTGAGCGATTGTTCGACGGACATCTCGACCTTGGCGGCGTCTTTTCGTTGTTGTTCAACATGGCTCCAGACGTTTCCAATTACCGAGCATGCGATAACGCCGGCCATGAAGGCGATGAGGATGGGGCCGAGCGGAGAGCGACGGCCCGCGTCCTCCTCGCGAGCCAGGTCGGGGCGATGTGTGGGCGCAGGCGCCTGGGCACCCTGCGAGGGCACGTCGAGAATGCTGAAGGATGCCGTGCTGTCGGGATCGATAGTGTGACGCGGCTGCGGGGTCTTTGCCGGCGAGATGGACATGTCGGCTGGCTCACCCAGTGTGGCCGTGGCATCGGCCTTTGCCTCGTCGGCCTCAGCCTGGGCCCAAGCCTGCTCAAAGGTCAGGGGCTCGGCGGCATCGGAGGCGGCGTCAGGCTCGACAGCAGCATCGCTGCCGGTCTCGTCCTCGTCGCTCGACACGTCACGCGGCGCGGGCTCGTCCCACTCCTCGTCCGGAGCCTCGCCCTCGCTATACCACCATTCAAAGTTATCGATATCCATACGGGGCGCCCCCTTGGCCTCGCAAATAAACACTTGCTAGCCTTATACCCCCAGATGACACGGGAGCTCGCCGGCACAGACAGGAAAAGCGTCACAACATTCGACGCTTTTCCTCGTTTTCGAGATTTTCATCGAATGTTGTGACGGTTTGGGCAGCAGCCACACCACGAATGTGACGAAGGAGCAGTCCCCTTGTCACATCTAGAGGGCGACGGGGATTTGGATGCAGCAAAAGTCCTCTTGGTGGGACTCGTCGTAGCTCGTAGTATCGAGGTAGCAAAAGTCGAAGGCGTTGCCAACGGGCTGGAGCGCGTGCTTGTCCATGCAGGCCACGACGGCGCGGATGCCCTCGGGCTCGTACGGCATGCCCCAGCGGCTCATGCACAGATATGTGCCCTCGGGCAGCACTTCGATGCCGATCTCTGCCAGCTCGGCGGGATCGCTCGGCAGCAGCTCCTCGACACCGCGCGGTAGCACGGCAAAGGAGCCGGCGCCGGCGACGGGGTCGTCGGAATGCAGCGCCTCGCGACGCAGCATGGCGCCCCAGCCGCGCATGGGACGCGTGCCCGTCAGCGCACGCATGCGCAGGATTGCCCGCATGAGCGTGGGGTGAAGCATCGAGCGGCCGCGCTCTATATCGCCCGGAAACTCCTCAAAGACCACGTAGCGGCGCTCGAATTGCTTGAGCTCCGGCTTGCCCTCGCGCTCGCGCCAGTAAACCGCCTCGTCGTAAAAGCTTAGACGCTCCTGTACGCTCGCGCGCTCGGCTTTGAGCTCAGCGATCTGTTCATCGAGCGCCTGCACCCGCGAGCGCAGGTGATCGGTCATCTCGCCAATGTCGAACGTCGAGGTTAGGCGGTCGATCTCGTCGAGTTCGAGCCCCAGGTCGCGCAGCATGCAAATCAGACGCATGAGCGGGATCTGCGTGGGCGAATTGAAGCGGTAGCCTTTTTCGTTGACCACGGCGGGCTTAAACAGGCCGATCTTGTCGTAGTAGATGAGCGTTTGGCGCGAAACATTGAACAAGCTCGCCATCTCGCTAATCGCATACATGCCCGTCTGCATAAGTCCTCCTGACACATCCTTTTAGCGCACAAAGCCCGCCGCCCACAGGGGCAGCGGGCTCAAACACTACTCGTATCCTACCCTAAAGACGCCTATGACCAGCGCTTATAGTTTGCGCATGACACGCCGACGGCCTCGAGCGCCTTGGCGGCGATGTGGTGCACCGCGTCATCGAGCGTGGCGGGGCCGTTGTAAAACGTGAGCATGGGCGGCATGAGCATGACGCCCGGTACGCGCGCAAGGCGCGCCATGTTGTCGACATGAATGGCGCTGAAGGGCGTCTCACGCACCATGAGCACCAGGCGGCGCTGCTCTTTCATCTGAACATCGGCCGCGCGCAGCAACAGGTTTTCGCTGTAGCCGCTCGCGATGCCGGCGAGCGTCTTCATGGAGCAGGGCGCCACGATCATGCCGTCGACCGGATAGGTGCCGCTTGCGATGGCGGCGCCGATGTTCTTGTTGTCGTAGACCACATCGGCATGGCACGCAAACTCGTCGAGCGTCATGCCGAGCTCCTGCTCGATGGTAATCTCTCCCCCGCGCGTGACGACAAGCGCCGACTCGGCACCGGCCTGGCGCAGGCATTTGAGGCACTCAAGGCCCAGCGCGGCACCGCTGGCGCCTGAAACGCCAACGACGATGCGACGGGGACGGACAGAAGACTCAGGCATGACAACTCCTTGACTACTTGGTAGGGCTACTTACTAGAAAGCAATCTCCTTGGCCCACTTGTCCTTGTCGATCTCCATGAACTGCGAGCGGATGAAGTTCTTCTTGAGGTTGAACGGAACCGTGCAGTCGAAGATGGCCTTGCAGGCGATGCCGTGCTCGCGGATCGTGGGATCGAACGCGGGGTCGTTGGACGGGTCGAGCACGTGGCAGTGGCAGCCGGGGATGGTGATGAGGTCCACGTCGGCCTGGAAGCGCGTGGTCATGGCCCACATCACGTCGCTCATGTCGAAGATGTCGACATCCTCGTCAACAAGGATGACGTGCTTGAGCTCGGAGAATGCCGAGAAGGCGAGCATGGCGGCGTTGCGCTGACGGCCCTCGTCATTTTTGCTCGACTTCTTGAACTGCATGATGGCAACGAACTTGCCGCCGCCGCAGGGGGCGGCGTGAACGTTGAGCAGGCGGCCCGGGATAGCGGTCTCGACCATCTTGTAGATGGAAGCCTCGGTGGGGATGCCCGCCATGGAAACGTGCTCGTGCGAAGGACCGATGCAGCTCTCCATGATGGGATTGACGCGCGTGGTGACGGCGGTGATCTTGATCACCGGGCAGACCTTGGCGCCGCCGGTGTAGCCGGGGAACTCGGGCATGGCGTAGCCGTGGCCGTTGACATCCTCGTTGATGGTCTCGTCGTGCATGAGATAGCCCTCGAGCACGTACTCGGCATTGGCAATGCACTTCTGCGGAACGGTGACGCAGTCGGCAAGCTCGACGGCGTGGCCGCGCAGGGCGCCGGCGATCTGCAGCTCGTTGAAGCCGAGCGGCGTGGTGGGAGCCTCGAAGCCGCAGCACATGTACACGGCGGGGTCCAGGCCGATGGAGATGGAGATGGGCATGTCCTCGCCGCGCTGGCAGTACTCGTCAAAGAACGCGCCAAGGTGACGGCTGCCGGGGGTGATCCACATGGCGAGCTTGTCCTTGTCGACGCAGGAGAAGCGGTGGATGGTCACGTCGGACTGGGAGCCGTCGGGGCTCGTGCCATAGGCGAGGCCCATGGTGATGTAGGGGCCGCCGTCGACGGGCGTGTTGGTGGGAGCGGGGACGATCTTGCGCAGGTCAAAGCCCTCGTCGGTCGCCTTGTACACGACCTCCTGGCAGTCGACGTGCGCACCCTCGGCGATCTGCTCTGGCGCGATCAGGTTCTCGAAGCGCTTGCCGATTTCGAGGCCCAGGTGCTCCTCGTCCAGGTCGAGCAGGGCGGCAACGCGCTTGCGGCTGGCAAGCATGCCGATGCAGACCTTGGCATCGTCAAAGCCCTTGACGTTGTTGAAGACCATCGCCGGGCCCTCTTTGGTCGGGCGCATAACGGTGCCGCCGGCACCGACGTGACGATAGACACCCGAGACCTCGGCGTCCGGGTCGACCTGAGTGTCGGTCTCGAGCAGCTGGCCCGGCATCTCGCGCAAAAAGTCGAGCGCGGAGCGCAGGTCGTGAATCTGGGAAGCATCGGTAGTGGACATAGCGTGCTCCTTTCGGGAGAGTGCCCGGCGACGGGAGTGCCGCCGGGCTGGGTAACGTAGTGGGGCCGCAGCGCTTATAGATGGAGCGCTTGGCAACTCGCGGTTCAAGCACTCGGCTGTTTGCAGCCCAAGTGCTCGACCGCTTACATCAGGCCAAAGAGGTGGAACCAGGCGGCCTCGACCAGCACGACGATAAAGACGACCACAGTGAGGGGAATGCCCATGCGCATAGCCTCTTTGGAGGTGTAGCCGCCGGCGTCCTTGCCCTCGCCGATAAGGATCGGCAGGTTGTGGAACGGCAGGATGTAGTGGATGTTGATGGACGTGAAGACGATGAGCGCCACGGCGAGCGGGCTCACGCTGGAGCCGGCCGCAAAGCTGATGAACGCCGGCACGCACACGCCGAGCACGGCCATGACCGAGCCCATGAACATGTGGATGATCATGGAGAGCGCGGCGACGAGCAGGGCGAACAGGAAGATGTTCTCGGGCACGGAGCTGGGAAGCACGACGTCGGCGATCCAGGCGTTCATGCCGGTGGCGCCGCCCACGGAACCCACGGCCATGGCGGCCGTCAGGAACATGAGGGACTTGATGTCGACAGCGTTCCAGCTGGCGGGAGTGAGGACCTCGCCGATGATGGGCATGGCGAGTGCGACGCCAATGGCCAGGGTGACCCAGCCGATATAGTCGCCCGAGACGGCGAGCCACAGCGCGATGGCGATGACAAGCCACACGATGGTGCGGATCTCCTTGACGGAGAGCTTGCCGAGCGCGGCCTGCTTGGCCACGATCTGCTCGCGATCGTAGACGAGCTCCTTGCTGGGCTTAAAGAGGAAGAGGCCCAAGAACAGGGTGCACAGCAGCGCGACCAGCATAGGCACGCTCATGTACAGGAACCAGTCGACAAAGGACGGGCTCATGCCGCCGGCCTCGGCGCTGTACTGCGCAACGAGCGGGTTGAGCGTGGAGTCGCCCGTCAGGAAGAACATGGAGCCCGGGGCGGCAGCGGCAAACACGAGGAAGCCGAGCTTGCCGCGGTCGTCGTCACCGTAGCCGGCGGACTCGGCGATGACCGAGACGACGGCGAGGATGAGGAAGGCGCGGGGGAACGGATGCGGGATCAGCAGCGACAGCACAAAGGTGAGCGCGAAGATTGAGATGATGAGCGACTTGGCATCGCGCACGAACTTGAGCATAAACGCATAGGCGATGCGCTCGCCCAGGCCCGACTCCTTGACCGCGCTGGCGATGAGGTAGGCGCCGATGACGAGCCACATGGTGGCTTTGGTCCACGAGCTAAACGTGGAGGCGACCGTCGCCGAGATGCTCGCGGCACCCGTGTCGTCCACGCACACCTTGAACAGAACGAGCAGCGCGCAATAGAGCAGGCCCACAAAGCCCGGCTGTGCCACGCCACACGCCCAGAACACCACCGTGGCGAGCGTCAACGCCAGACAGGTCTGACCGCCGACCGTAAGCTCGACCGTCGAGCTCAGCTCCGCCAAAGGAAGAAACTTCACCAGCAAAAAGACAACGATACCCAGCACAAAGCCAATTTCGCGCTTGGTGATCTTAAACGCCTTCTTTTCCGCTTCCATCTCCCCACCTTTCTTGTTGGGGGCGCTCCGGATTCGCGGCCACGTTGCCACTTAAAAAGGGGCGCCCGTTATCGGACACCCCTTACGTTGCGCTGTGTTGTGGCAATACAGTCAAGCGGGATTTTTGGATGAGAAGCGATCCTCTGGACAAAAAGCGTCACAACATTCGACGCTTTTCCTCGTTTTCGAGATTTTCATCAAATGTTGTGACGGTTTGGATGTGGCAAAGGGACTGTCTTTTTTCACATAGCGAGGGCTGCGCGGATGGAGGGGACCTCCAGAGCCTCGCGGAGCCAGGGGGCCAGCTGCTCGGGGTGACCCTGCAGGTAGCCTTTAAGCTCGGACGGGGCCACGCGGCGCACTTCCGAGATCTCCTCTTGGTTGATATGCAGCTCGCCCGGCTCAACATGGGCAAGGTAGACCTCGCACCATTCGCACTCGCAGCGGCCGTCGCCGTGGTCCTCGCGGTAGGTCACGTGACCGAGGTGTTTGAGCTGGTCGGGTGCGCGCGTGATGCCGAGCTCTTCGTTGATGCGGCGCGCCGTCGCGGCGACAACGTCCTCCCCGGGGAGCGGATGGCCGGCACAGCTATCGGCCAGCACCCCGCCCCACAGGTGTTTGAGCGGACTGCGACGACAGAGCAGCAGGCGTGCGTCTTCGCCCTGGCCCTCGACCAGAAGCGTCAGAAATGCCTGATGCAGAATGCCCTCACCGGCATGGGCATCGATGCGGTCGACGGGGCTAAGCGTCTCGCCGGTCGCGGCATTGACCGCCACGACCTCGGCGCCCGCGCCGCCCTCATCCCAGCCGGCGCGCAGAATGCGGGCTGCGGCCTCCTCGAGCGCGGCGATGAGCTCCTTGGTGGTGTCGAGCACGCGCTGCAGGTCGCCCCCGCTCGCCTGTTCAACATGAAAGCCCGTGCTCGCAACGACCGGCACGCCAAAGCGCGTGGCCAGCGCCGCCGCGATATCGTGCGCCGGAATTTCGTCTCGATGGCACGGAACAGCCAGGATGCTCACTGTCGCCGTGCGGCTGGGCTCGGGGCGCGGAATGGCCTGCGCCGTGGCGCCCAGGTGCGCGAACTCCGGCGAGCAGGCGTACACCGCCATGCCTCGCGGCGTCACCGTCAACTGGGCCTCGAGCGCAAACTTGCCCTCGCCTGCTGCAACCTTTGTCGTGTGCATACCCATGGGATCTCCTGTCGCCCGCAATGTACCTGAGACCATTTTCACCTGTATTGCGACTATACAGGCAAGCACAGCCTGCGACAAAGGGGGCAGGCACCTGGCACATTCTGTTAGAGTTGCAGGGATTGAATCCCGCTTATTCATGCGACATTGGAGTGACAACCTTGACCGCCGCAACCACGTCTAAAAGTAAGTCAACCGCCGCCGCGCTCTCCCCCGCGCGCGCCAAGCTCTGCCTGGCGCTGCTCGTGCTGTTGGGATTCTCGCTCGGCTGCTCAGAGTTCGTGGTCATCGGCATCGAAAGCGACTTGGCGACGGAACTCGGCGTATCACTTGCCACTGCGGGCCAGCTCATCAGCGTGTTCGCGCTCGTCTACGCCATCGCCACGCCGGTGCTTGCGCTCAGCACGGGGCGATTCCGCCGCTACCAGTTGCTCGTGTACTACAGCATCGTCTTTGTGCTCGGCAACCTGGTCATGGCGTTGGCGCCCAACTTCCAGGTGCTCTTTATCTCGCGCATTGTCCTGGGATCCGTCTCGGGCGCGCTGCTCGCCGTGGGCGTGACGTACATCCCCGAGCTGCTGTCCCCGCAGCAAACTTCGCTTGCCATCTCGGTCGTGTACGGCGCGTTTTCCGTGGCGATGGTCTTTGTCACTTCGATCGGCAAGTTCGTGGCCGACACGCTCGATTGGCACGTGGCCATGTACGGTACGCTGACCTTTGCCGTTTTGATCTGCGGAGCGCTCGTGGCGTTTATGCCGCGCGCCGGACAGACCGACGAACCCGCTACCTTCCGCGAGCAGGCGGGTCTGCTACGCGAACCGAGCATCATCACCGGCATGCTTATCTTTTTGTTTGGCGTGGGCTCGGTCTATGTATTCTACGGCTACGTTACGCCTTATCTTGAGCAGGTGCTGGGTATGGGCACTGTTCAGGCGAGCACCACGCTTATGGCCTACGGCGTGTTCTGCCTGATCTCGAACATCCTGGGCGGATGGATCGACGCACGTTTTGGCATGAAGGCACTGCTTGTGACGTTTGTGCTGCAGGCTGCGGCGTTGCTCGGGCTGTTTGCCGTGGGCGGCACCATGCCGCTCGCGCTGGTCTTTGTCTTTAGCTTGGCGCTGCTCATGTACCTGTTCTCAGTCTCGTGCATCACACACTTTATGGACGTGGCACGCAGCCGCCATCCCAAGTCGATGGTACTCGCAAGTTCGGTTGAGCCCATGGCGTTTAACGTCGGCATTTCGTTTGGCACCACAGTGGGCGGCGCCGTGGTAAACAACGTTGGCATTGCGTACGTGGGCGCCGTGGGCGCCGCGTTCTCGCTTGTGGCCTGGGCGCTTACGCTGGTGACGATTAAGCTGGCTCGCTGGGAGCGTCGCCGCGGGTAGCGCAATTGCAGCCAAAAGCCGCAGCACCGCCCACCATCTTTTGACCGCCTGGCGTTTGCTCCTGCAGCCATGCAACACGTCGTCTGCCGCCCAAGTCAGCATCTTTCCCGGCGCTATTTAACCACGCAAAACGCATCCTGTTAAGATTATCGCTATCGTTTTTCGCAATCTGAAAATCGATGGAATCGCAGGTAGAGCTTTCGTAGTCTGAAGTGGTCAATCCACACGAAAGGGGTTTACCACATGGACAAGAAAGCAGTTGTAATCGCCGGAGCCGGCAGCACCCACACTCCCGGCATCATCCAGAGCCTGTTGCAGAAGAAAAACGAATTACCGCTGCGCAAACTCGCCCTGTACGACATCGACGAGAAGCGAATGCATCTCGTCTACGACATCATGAAGCAGTTCATCGAGCAGGAAGCTCCTGACATCGAAGTTGTCGTGACGACCGATCCCGAAAAGGCATTCACCGATGTCGACTTCGTCTTCGCGCAAATCCGCCAGGGTGGCCTTCAGATGCGTCGCCAGGACGAGCGCATCCCTCTCAAGTACGGTTGCGTGGGACAGGAAACCTGCGGCGCCGGCGGTTCGATCTCCTATGGCATCAGGTCCATCCCCGGCGTCTTCGACCTCGTACGCTACGCCAAGAAATACAGTCCAGACGCCTGGATCCTCAACTATTCCAACCCCGCCGCAGTTGTCGCCGAGGCCACACGTCGCGAGTTTGACAACGACCATATCCTTAACATCTGCGATATGCCCACGGCTATCTTGCTCTCGTACTCTAAGATGCTCGGACTTCCCAGCTGGCGCGATATCGACCCCATGTATTTTGGACTCAATCACTTTGGCTGGTTTACCAAAATTTACGACAAGCAGGGGCACGATCGTCTGCCGGAGCTCCGTCAGATGATTCTCGAGCACGGCATGGCCGTGAGCGACAAGCATCACAAGGACAAGGACTGGATGCACACCTGGGGTCAATACGTCAAGATTGTGAAGGACTATCCCGAGTATCTGCCCAACAGCTACCTGCAGTACTACCTGTACTCCAAAGACATGGCAGATGACATGGACCCCAACTGGACGCGCGCCGACAACGTCATCAACGGACGCGAGAAGGAGATGTTTGCCGAGCACGACAAGTACCTGGCAGATCCCGCCAATTACAAGAGCCCAGTACAGAGCTTCACGGTCTTTGGCGACTTTATCGTCGACGCAGCCGCCTCTATCGCCTACAACAAGTGCGAACGTTATCTCGTAATCGTCGAGAATAATGGCGCCATCCCCAATCTGCCCGACGACGCCATGGTCGAGGTCCCTGCCTACCTGCGCTCTTGGGGCCCCGAACCCATCAGCCAGCCTGCTATCCCCACCTTCTACAAGGGGCTTATCGAAGAGCAGAATGCCAGTGAGAAGCTCGCCGTCGACGCATATTACGAGCATTCCTACCAGAAGGCGCTCGAAGCCATCGCAATCAACAAGACCGTCCCTTCGACTACCGTCGCGCGCCAAATCCTCGACGACCTGATCGAAGCGAACGGCGATTATTGGCCGACCCTGTCCTAACTCCCCGCGCATCGAAGGAACATCATGAAAGAAAGCAAGCTCTACAGCGAGTTCCAGAGACTCGGCAAGGTGCTCATGGCACCGGTCCTCCTCCTGCCCGTTTCCGGCATTTTGGTCGGTCTGGGCTCCGCCCTTTCCAATGCTAACCTCATCTCGCTCTGCCCGTTTTTGGGCACCGAGCCGATGGTGATCTTTAGCACGCTCATCAAAGCAGCCGGCAACGTTATCAATGGTAACATCTCGGTTCTCTTTGCGATCTGCATCGCTTACGGTTACGCCAAGGCCGAGAAGGCGACCGCCGCACTCTCAGGCTTCATCGGCTACATGACCATGAACACGATCATGGGTCAGCTGCTTATCCTGCTGGGCACCATCGATCCCGCCAACCTGCAGACCGGTCAGAACGCCATCCTGGGCGTAACCACACTCGACACCGGCGTATTCGGCGGCATCATCATCGGCTTGGTAGTCGCGTGGATCCACAACCGATTCTATAAGGTGCAGCTTCCGCCGGTGCTCGGTATCTTCAACGGCACACGCTGCGTCCCCGCCCTCACCGTTGTTTTCGCAAGCCTAGTGGGCGTTGCGCTCGCCTTCGTGTTTCCGTTTGTGCAAACCGGCCTAAAGGCCGCCTCGACACTCATCGATTCCACCGGGGTGTTTGGCGCGTTCATCTATGGCTTCTCCGAGCGCATGCTTCTGCCCTTCGGCCTGCATCATTTCATCTACCTGCCGTTTTTCTTCACTTCTTTGGGCGGTAGCATCCAGGTTGACGGCCAGACCGTCGAGGGTGCTGTCAACATCTACAACGCCATGCTCAACACGCCCGGCATGATGTACGACATCGACATCTCAAAATACGTCATGAACGGCAAGGTGCTGTTCGCCATGTGCGGCCTGCCCGCGGCGGCGCTCGCCATCTACCACTGTGCCCGTCCCGAGAATAAGAAGAAGGTCGGCTCCCTCATGATCGCCGCCGTTATTCCGGCCGCCATCATGGGCATAACCGAACCGCTCGAGTACTCCTTCCTCTTTGTAGCGCCCGTACTCTACGTGGTCCACGCCCTGCTGTGCGGCATCGCGTATGTACTCACCTACCTAGTACAGTTCAATGTGCCCGGACCTTCCGCCTTCGGCGGACCGCTCCTCTCGTGGATCTTCAACGGCATCATGAACGCCGATAAAGGCTCCAACTGGTTCTGGCTTATTCCGCTCGGCATCGCTTACTTTGGGATTTATTACGTGCTGTTCCGCACCTTTATCAAGAAATTTGACCTCAAAACCCCGGGCCGCGAGGATGATGACACGCAGGCAGCGGATGACACGTCGGCCATCGACTCCAAAGCACCTGTCCAGGTAAGCGAGCTCATCCCGCAGATCGTGGAAGCCGTGGGCGGCGCCGATAACATCTCGGGTGTCAACGCCTGCTTCACTCGCCTGAGGCTTAGCCTCAAAGACACCGCCCTGGTCAAGGACGATAGCGTCTTCACCAAAGACCTCGGCGCCAGCGCCATCGTGCACGTTGGCGGCGGTGTTCAGATCGTTTACGGCAATAAAGCTTCTGTCTACAAAGTCGAAATGAGAGAATACTTGGGCATGGAATAAATCCGTCCCATAGCTTCACCACAATGCTCCGGAGACGGCATATCCGCTCCGGGGCATTATTGTTTGGAGTGATTTGAATGTCGATGTACGAGGTCTATTCGAACCTCAGGTCTTGTATCGAAGACGTCGAGAAGGGCGGCAGCCTTGACGCCCACATCGCACTCTACGCCCTTTCCCATCACGACGAGATCCCAGAGCTCTCAATAGAAGTACTTGCCCGCGCGTGCAATACATCGCCCGCGACCATTTCGCGCTTCTGCAGGCGCGTGAACGGCTCGAGCTTTCGATCGTTCAAAGAGCAAGTTGACGACTTCAACGCTTGGCTCCAGCGCGAGACAACCGAGGCAAGGGCGCATAAGCAAATCGATATACCCTGGTATTTCGATATCGTAGAGACCTCTTTGCTTGAAACAAAACGCCTGCTCACTGAGGATCGACTCGAGCAGGCCGTTGACTGGCTTCTCGATGCGCAAAATGTCTACGTATACGGAAGCTCATTCTCCAATCTCGCCGCCCGCTCACTCTGCGAAAAGCTGAGCCGCGTAAACCGACTGTGCTTCTCATTTGGCTCCGTCAAGGGACAGGAAACGTCGCTCTGTCTGCTCCAACCCGACGATCTAGCCATCTTTGTATCGTTCTCAGGGAAGACGAGCCATATCTTCAATCTTTACGTTGAGGCCAAGCGGCGAGGTTGCCGCGTTATTTGGATATCGAGCAACATGGCATTCGATAACAACGGGGCGCGCGAGCTCTTGCTACCCGTGAGCGCGGAGTCACTCAGCGAGTACTCGACCGCCTTGGTTGAGGGCATGAGCCTACAAAGCGCGGTTAACGCTCTGTATATCAGCTGTGCAAATCGACTTCGGGCGCAGCGCTAGCCGCAAACACGCTAGAACCGAAAAGAACGCACCTCACCGTCGCAAGGCGTCCGAATACACGATAGGCAGCGCCAAAAGAGAGCAGCGAGCACGTCATATACTTGCCCATTCACCCCAAAACAGCACAGGTTGGCGCCCGATTGAAGGATCGGACGCCAACCTGTATTAATCTTGATTGTGTGTTTGAGTCGTTTACTCCATACCCAGTAGCTCGCGCATCTGAGTCGCGTAGTTAGATGCCATATTGCCGTAGACAATCTGCACGCCGCCGTTAACATGCACGATGCCACGCGCTTCGAGCTTTTCGGTAAACTCGGCGTCATCAACTACCTTGTCACAGTCATTAAGCTGGATGCGCAGACGGGTGAAGCAGGCCTCGACAGACTTAATATTGTTGTCGCCGCCCACTGCCTCAACGATGGCGGGAATGAGGTCGCTGATCACAGTCTTGGGAGCCTTTGCGGCCTCATCGTCGGACTCTTCCTCGCGGCCGGGAGTCTTAAGGTCCTTCTTAAGAATGATGAACTTGAAGACGAAGTAGTACACCACGAAGTAGATGGGGCCGAGGAACAGGATAACCTGCCAGTTGGAGCCCTTGGCTGCACCCATAATGCCGTTAAAGATCAACGACAAGAGCGGGCCGCCGAAGGACGCGGAGCCAGCCACGTTGAACTGCAGGATATAGGTCAGCGCATAGGCAAGACCAGCCATGAGAGCGTGGAACACGTAGAGGATGGGCGCGATAAACAGGAAGGAGTACTCGAGCGGCTCGGTAATGCCGGAGAGGATGCAAGGCACCACGATGGCAATCATGAGCGCTGCGGTCTTCTTCTTGTTCTTGGGAAGCGCCGTCTTGTAGAAGGCGAGTGCAGCGCCAGGCAGGCCGAACATGGCGAAGATAACCTTGCCGTTCATGACAAAACGGCTGACCTCGATGTTAAACGGCGTGCTGGGAGAGCCCAGGATCGCGTTGTAGATATTGATAGCGCCCTGAACAGTCTGGCCGTCGATGGTCTCGACGCCACCGAGCGACGTGAAGAAGAACGGCAAATAGACAAAGTGATGCAGGCCAAAAGGCAGGAGCATGCGCTCGCCGGCGCCGTAGACAAATGCACCAAAGGCACCCGTAGTCTTGATGAACTCGGACAGCGCACCGAGAGCGTTCTGAATAAACGGGAAAACAAAGGACATGACCAATGCGAGGATGCTGCATGAGAGCAGCGTCACCGCTGGGATAAAGCGCGTGCCGTTGAAGATGGAGAACACGGCAGGCAGCTCAATCTTGTAGTAACGGTTATGCAACCATGCGACGATTGCGCCCACCAGAAGACCGCCGATAACGCCAGTGTCGAGCGTGGTGATGCCGAGGATCGTGCTCTGGCCCGTCGTAAGATTCGCGGGATCGATGACGCCAGTCGCCGTAAGGAACGTGCCCATCACGGAATTCATGCACATGTAGCCCAAAAAGCCACAAAGCGCCGCGGTAGCCTTCTCGGACTTGGCGAAGCCATAGGCGAGACAAATCGAGAAGATAACCGGGATGTTGCTCATAACGATGCCGGCAGCGGCCTTGAGAATCGAAAAGAAAATCGCAAAGCCCGGAGCAGCAAGCCAGGGAACAGCTGCCGTAAGAGTGGGGCTGGTAAAGGCATTACCAAAGCCCTGAAGGATGCCGGCAATTGGCAGAATCAGCACGGGCGTCATGAGGACTTTGCCCAGGCGCTGGAACTTTGCCAGCAGCTCATCTTTGTTCATGGGATACCCCTCTTAAAGAAACGGGGCGTGCAGCTCTACAGCCCACACGCCCCATAACAGTTATCAAGCGCTATGGAACTAGCTACTTAAGCTCCGGCCAGTAATCCTTATTGGCCTCGATGAGCTTGTCGAGCACTTTGCGAGCCTTCTTTGCGTCACCGACCAGACGATTAAGCGTGAGTGCCTGCAGAGCCTTCTCGTAGGAACCCTCCATCCAAGCCTCAACGGTCAGGCGCTCATAGGCGTACTGGTTCTCCATAAGGCCGCGATAGAAGGTACCGATCTTGCCAACAGCATAGGGCTGCGGGCCATTGGCGCCCACGCTTGCCGCGACCTCGACCATGGCGTCATCGGGCATGCCCTCGATAATGCCGTTGTTGGGCACGATGACAATGAAGGTCTTGTTGGTGTTGCGATAAATGGCCGAAGTGATTTCCACGATCATATCGCCATGAGCATCGTTCTGCACAACCGAGGAGTTCTTTGCGGTGCCGACTTTGGCAACACGCTCGCACTCGGCGAACACGCGCTTCTCACGACCGTTGATAACCTCGTCGGAGCGAGTGTAGTCGGGGTCGAGGTGAGCGACCTTGTACTCGGGATACAGATAGTACTGCAGATAAGTGTTGGGCAGATAGTCGGGGAAGTCCTCGAGCATGTCCTTGACCATGGCGTAGGTATCAAGCCAGGACTGGTCACGCTGCTCGGCATCGGCAGGAAGGAAACCGTTCTTCTCCGTGTACTCCTTAATCTGCGGGACGAGGTCATGGCCCTCTTCATCGTAGATGTGCTTGAACCAACCGAAGTGATTGAGGCCAAAGTACACGGGCTCCGTCTTGCTCATATCGCGACCGAGCAGGCGACCGTAAGAGCGCATGAGGTTGACGGGCTGGTCGCAGATGTTGAGGACGCGATGCTCATCGGGCAGGACGCGCTCGAGACCATATGCCACAATAGCAGCCGGGTTGGTGTAGTTGATAATCCACGCCTCCGGGCTATGAGCGCGAACGTCGTTGACGATCTCAACCATGTCATGCATGGAGCGCATACCGTAAGCCATGCCGCCAGGGCCCACCGTTTCCTGGCCGATGATTCCCATATGCAGCGGAATCTTCTCGTCCTTGCTACGCATCTCGTAGCCGCCGGTACGAATCTGGCAGAGCACAAAGTCGACGTCGGTGTAAGCCTCGTCCTTATCGGTGGTGTAACCAAACTCCACACCGGGCTCCTCCTCGGCGAAGAGGATCTTGCCAAACTCGCCGATCGGACGCTGGCGCTCGGCATCGATGTCATAGAGCATCACGCGGTTCAGCGGCAGAATGTCCATGTGCTTGGTCAGGGCCTTGAGAATGCCAGGGCACCACGTAGAGCCGCCGCCAACGATCACAATATTGAGCTTATCCTTCATGTTCCGTCCCTCCAGGGTTGGCTGATCGGTGTTCTCGAAGACCTTGGGCTCCGCGGTTGTCCTCGGCTTGCTTCGTTTCGATTGATATTTTGCGATATAAGGTCATTTGAGAGTCCCCGTGTGGGCCAATGCGAAACGGGGACACATGATTTCGCTCACGACACAGATATGTGTAGGCAGACACGCGCGTTTGCCCAGTTCATGGGCAATAGGCAATCTTGACCGATTACCGATTTCTCACCTGGCTACACAAAGCGGTACCATATGTACGGCGAGATGCGAGGGGCTGAAACATCTTATGAAAGATCAAGAATCTTTTTATGATCATGTGCGAGCTGGCGAGAGCAAGCTCAACGATCTCGAAAGCGAGATCATGCGCTACATCATCGAGCTGCGTGATGATATTGACGATGTCACGCTTAAGAGCGTTGCTGAACGGTTCTTCGTCGCTCCCAATACAATCGTCAGGCTTGCCCATAAGCTTGGCTTCTCGGGGTTTACGGAGCTCAAACAATCGTATTCCGCCTCGCTCGACCGCAATCGATTCACTATCGAGGCACTTCCTCTTGATACCCAGCTCGTACAGACCAAAGATCTGCTTAACGACAGGGTCATCGATTCGGTTGTGAGTCTTATCCAGGATGCCTCGCATATCGTGTTCTTCTGCTCGGGCTTTTCGAAATACCCGTGCCTCGAGATGGCTGAAAAGCTCAAAATAATGGGCAAGAACACCGATACGCTCAGTGAACGTCATGTCATGAGGCATTACGCAGAGCTCCTCGGCAAAAACGACCTGGTCTTCAGCGTTTCCGTAAGCGGCGAGACGCAGGTGTCTATTGACGCCACATCGATAGCCAAAACGCGCGGATGCAAGGTCGTCACGCTCACCGGCTTTTCTCGAAATTCTCTCTCGAAACTAGCCGACTACCCTATCTACACCGTGCAAAAAGAAATCCGCTTGGGCAGCATGGACCTCGACAGTCGATTGATGTTCTATTACGTATTTGAGTTGATATTCGAGCGCTACTTCAAACTGGCCAAGAAATAAAACTTGGCATGCGCCCGGCTTCGACTCTTTAGCAGCCTTCCATATGAAAGGTATCGTCCTATGCAACGCGTACTGTTTATCTGTTATGGAAATATCTGCCGCTCGACGATGGCTGAGTCGGTGTTTACCGAGCTCGTGCGCCGCGCCGGGCGCGAGGCGGAGTTTGTCATCGATTCCGCTGCGACCTCGACCGAGGAGATTGGCAACCCGCCGCACCACGGTACCGTTGCCAAGCTACGCGAGGTCGGAATTCCCGTCGTCGCACATCGCGCACGTCAGGTGCGTCGCGCGGAGTATGGCGACTGGGATCACATTGTCTATATGGATGCCGAGAACGCCCGCGGCCTGCACCGCATCTTTGGTAAGGACCCCGATGGCAAAATCTCGCGTCTACTCGACTGGACCGATCGCCCCGGCGACGTGGCCGATCCCTGGTATACCGGCGATTTCGATACCACCTACCGCGACGTGCTCGCCGGCTGCACCGCTATGCTCGAGCAGCTGTAGGTTCACCTCGTGAGCCGCGTCATCGGCATACAGATCGAGCGTGGATTTTCTCCCACTTTGAGCATTCAAGTGTGCTCTAGACGGGAGAAAATCCACGCTCATTATCTCGGATAGCGGATGCGACAAAGGCACTATCCCTTTGTCGCATCGGGGACTGTCCCTAGACCGGCTTGACCTCCAGCTTTATCCCCTCGGCACAGGAGTCACCCAAAACATCCGAAAGGGCCCAGGTCGCATATAGCGGCAAATAAAGAACAGCTCCGCTGCGTTCAACGTTGCCTCTCGAGAAAACAATCCCGAGCCTTACGCCATATTCGGCCGTATCAAGCACATGACCGAGCGCGGCGTGCGCGTGGTAATAGGAACCTGATTTAACCTCGATCGGAACAGCCGTTCCATCCGGTCCGTCGACCACAAAGTCCACTTCGCCGCGCTTCTTTGTCTGATAGTAGTAAAGCTGGCGATTTTGGGCAGTCAGCTGCTGGGCCACCACGTTTTCGTAAATACCGCCCAGATTGGGTTCCTTGCTATCAAGATACGCCGCCTGGGCGACGCCAACGGGGTAGCGCGCCATCAACATGCCCGTATCCGATTGGTATAGCTTGAACTGCGATGGCCGTGCCGTCTTGAGCAGGGGCGATTTTGGCTCGGTTACGATATCGGCCTTGAGAGCAACGCCGGCATCGACGAGCCAGACAAAATCTCGCTGGTACTTGTCGTAATGCGCCTTGGGGTCAATGGAATTGAGCACGAAGCGTTTGTTTTCGCCCTCGAGCATAATAGGGAGCTGATCGTAAATGCTCTGCACCTGAAGGGCTCGCCCGCTTGCATACTTGGAGATATCCCGCCGGTACTGTTCGTTGAGCTCTGACTGTAGCTGACGAACAGAGGCAAGGTCGCCCCGCGTGTCAAGAAAGCGCTGCACGACCTCCGGCATTCCGCCGACAACGGTATAGGTCCTGAAGTTTGCCATCATCGCGTCATGAATGTAATCAGGAATGGGCTTCTCGCTGATACACGCGTCGCGTATCGTTTGGCGAGCTCCCTCGCTCACCCCGATCGCCCAGCAAAACTCCTCAAAATCGAGCGGGAACATCCTAAGCTCGTGAACATATCCCACGGGATAGGACCTAACGCCCTTGAACTGGGTCCCGAGCATTGACCCCGAAAACGCCCAGCGGCACCTCCCGTCCTCAACAAGGAACTTTGCCATCGTCATGATGTCGGGGGCCTCTTGGACCTCATCGATAAACACGAGCGTTTTGCCCGGTGCTATCGGCTTTCCCGAGAGAAGCGTCACCCTGCTGATGAAATCATCAGCATCTCGTGCCTCGAGAAGAGCATCTTTTGCCTGGCGATTTTCCATGAGGTTGAGCTCGATGTAGGTTGCATGGCTGGCTTTGCCAAATGCGCGAATCGAATAGCTTTTGCCGATCTGGCGAGAACCCGTGATGAATAAGGCCTTTTGCTCGGCAGACTTCAGCCAACGCTCCAGCTCTGCCGCTATTTTCCTACGCAGCATAGGCTCTCCCCTCAGTGTCATCAAATGAAATGCAAAGTTTTATACGCTTGATTATCAATGAAACGCAGAATTTTTAGAACCTAAAATCGGATGAAATGCAGAGATTTGAGATTAGAAGCAAAAAAGAAGGAACACCACCCGCGAATGTGACAAAGGGACTGTCCCTTTGTCACATTGCGCTCGACTACTCGTCGACGATCTCGGCAAGCCAGACGTTCAGCGTATCAATCTCGGGGCAGCAGAACTTTGCCGTACCGGGCTCGTTACCGGGCACGGTTCCGCCATAGCGCAGGATATCGATATAGGGAAAGCCCACATGGCAGGCCATGGCGCACATCTTGCCGCGGTCGCGATCGAAATCAAAGACGTCGCCCGGCTTGTGACCATGATGGCAGCGGCACGTCCCCAGCTGGTCCACACAGCTCACGCGGATACGCGGACGCTTGCCACGCGGGGCGCCGAGCGGCTTGTTCTCGTCGGCGAATCCGTCGGCACCGCCCTCGCCGGCGTTACTCATGGTCAATCACATCCAGGCAGGCCTCGATGGGAAGGCCGGCCGACTTGTCCTCTTGGTCGGCATTGCGCTCGATAAGCTCGGCCACCACACGCATGGCATCGGACGTCGCGCGCTGCAGACTCCAGCCCGCCATAACGCGGCCGACGAGCACCGCCGAGAACGTGTCGCCCGTGCCCGGGAAATAGACCGGAATGAACTCAAAGGGAATCGTGAAGTACTCCCCCGCTACATGGTCGTAACCGATAACCGCGTTCGTGCCATTGACCACGGCGCTCGTAATGACCACCGACTTGGCACCCAACTCGCGCACGGCGTCCACAAGGGCGCGGGCCTCATCGGGCGTGATCTGCTCTGCAATAGGCGTATCGGCGAGCAGACAGGCCTCGGTGTAGTTGGGCACCGCGTAGTCTGCGCACTCCAGCAGGTGCCGCATGAGGCCAATCGTGGACTCGGGCACGCCGGCATAGAGCTTGCCGTTGTCACCCATGATGGGATCGACGAACACCTTGGTGCCCTTTTGCGCACGGCGGTGGCAAAAGTCCGAGATGATGCGCGTCTCTTCCTCGGTCACGATAAAGCCGGTCGAGATGGCGTCGAACTCAAAGCCGAGCTCCTCCCAGATAGCGAGGCTTTGGCGCACGTACTCGGTGGTGTCGTGGATGTAGAACTTGGAGTAGTTGAGCGTGTCGGAAACGAGCGCCGTCGGCAAGTTATGGATACGGTAGCCCATGTGCGACAGTACCGGCAGCATGGCGGAAAGCGCGACCTTGCCGTAGCCGCACATATCGTTGATCAGCAGCAGCTGAGTGTTCTTCATGAGGGTCTCCCTTGTTTCGGGCGCGGCGCGACAGCGCCACAGTGCGACTAAGTGTAGCGCAGGGGGCATTGCGAGCGGGCGGTGGCGCCGTGGAGGTCAAATTGTTGCGGAAAGGTTTCGGAAAATGATCCCTTTTTCCTCCGTCCCCAAGGGATCACATGCACCGAAGCGGACCGTGGCGGAATCACGGGTTGAGGACGGACAGCGAAAGCGTTCCTAAGCGAGCAAGGTGACGTGAAAGAGGAGGGCATAGGCCTTGTGGCCATGCCCGATGATTGAACGCCAGATTGCCGCTTAGGAGCGTTTGCAGCGTCGAGCGGTTACGGCGTTTGGCAAAACGCCGTAACTATAAGTTTGGTACCTTGACATTTATTTACCGTGCCCCTAGATTGGTTAGGCACAAAACAATTCCTCTACCTAACTAAAGAAAGGAGCGGCACTAATTCATGTGCGATGAACCTCTTAACCTTTGTTCGCACGAGCCCGGCGGCGACCCGTCACAGCCGGCGGATGTACCCGAAGCGGTCAGCGCCGAAGACAAACTTGCCAAGCGCATCCTCAATAATCTGGGCTTTTGCGGCCATTACATGCATTTTCATGGCGGAGGGGTGTCCGGCAAGGCGCCCATCATCTGCCTGCTGGCCAAGCAACCCGGCGGCGAGATGTCGCAGCAGGAACTCGGCATGCACTTTGACCTCAAGCCGGGGTCGCTTTCCGAGATCCTGTCCAAGCTCGAGCTCAACGGCCTCATCGAGCGCAGCCGTAACCCCAAGGATCGACGGCAGCTCACCATTCGCCTGACCGAAACCGGCCGGGAAAACGCCCGCATCGACCAGGCGGCCCGCATTCGCTTTAGAGAGCAAGCCTTTAGTGCCCTCACCCACGACGAGCGCGAGCAGCTCGCCGAAATGCTCGATAAAATCCGCGTAACCTGGGAGGAACTGGATGATTAAAACCCTCATGGGCAGCATCCGCGACTATATGAAAGTCACCGTTGCCACGCCGTTGCTCGTGCTTGGCGAGGTGCTCTGCGAGATGCTGATTCCATTTATCACCGCCAACCTGATCGACGCTATCAAAGACGGCGCCACCGTAGCCGAGATGCTTCCCACCGCAGGCTTTTTGGTGCTCATCGCGCTGACATCGCTTGCTTTTGGCGCCGCGGCAGGCGTCACCTGCAGCCATGCGAGCTGCGGCTTCGCCAAGAACCTGCGTCACGACCTGTTCTACAAAATCCAGACGTTCAGCTTTGCCAACATCGATGAGTTCTCGAGCTCCTCGCTCGTCACGCGCCTGACCACCGACATCAACAACGTGCAGCAGGCCTTTATGATGATCATCCGTATCGCCGTGCGCGCGCCGCTGGTATTGATCTTCGCCTTTACCATGGCGTTTATCATGGGCGGCAGCGTCGCCATGGTCTACCTGGTCATCATTCCGCTGCTGGGCTTTGGACTGTTCTTTATCATCTTTAAGGTGCGCCCCATCTTCTCGCGCGTGTTCCACAAGTACGATGCCCTTAACGAGTCCGTCGAGGAAAACGTCACCGGCATGCGCGTGGTCAAGAGCTATGTGCGCGAAGACTTTGAGAAGGAGAAGTTCGCGACCGCCGCGCGCGACGTCCAGATGGACTTCACCCGCGCCGAGAAGCTGCTCGCCTTTAACAACCCCATGATGAACATCTGCGTCAACGGCGCGTTTGTCGTCATCATCTACCTGGGCTCCAAGCTCATCATCACGAGCCAGGGCACGCTGTTCGACGTGGGCCAGCTCTCCTCGACCTTTACCTATGGTTTCCAGATTCTCATGAGCCTGATGCAGCTGTCGATGATCTTTGTCATGGTGACCATGGCCGACGAATCGGCACACCGCATTGCCGAGGTGCTGGCCGCCGAGCCCACGATCGCCGATCCCGCCGAGCCCGTGCTCGAGGTTGCCGACGGTTCCATCGACTTTGACCACGTGAGCTTTAAGTATTCCAAGCATGCGAAGCGCCAGGCGCTCGACGATATCGACCTGCACATTACGAGCGGCGAGACCATCGGCATCATCGGCGGCACCGGCTCGGCCAAGTCCACGCTCGTAAACCTCATCGCCCGCCTGTACGACACCACCGAAGGCGCTGTGCGCGTGGGCGGCGTGGACGTGCGCGACTACGACCTGGACGCGCTGCGTCACCAGGTCGCCATGGTGCTGCAGAAAAACGTGCTGTTTAGCGGCACCATCGCCGAGAACCTGCGTTGGGGCGACCCGAACGCCACCGACGAGGAAGTCCGCGAGGCAGCGCATCTGGCCTGCGCCGACGAGTTTGTCGACGGTTTCCCCAAGGGCTACGACACCTGGATCGAACAGGGCGGCTCCAATGTTTCCGGCGGTCAGAAGCAGCGCCTGTGCATTGCACGCGCCCTGCTGCGTCGCCCCAAGATCTTAATCCTGGACGACTCCACCAGCGCCGTCGACACCAAGACCGACGCCAAGATCCGCGCAGGGCTGGCAAGCTATCTGCCCAACACGACCAAGCTCATCATCGCCCAGCGCATCAGCTCCGTGCAGGACGCAGACCGCATCATCGTCATGGAGGGCGGCCGTATCGCGCAGATCGGCAACCACGATGAGCTGCTTAAGACGAGCGAAATCTACCGCGAGACCTTTACCTCGCAAAACAAGATGTCTGCCGAGGGCGAAGGGGCCGTCGAGGCCGACGCCGAGGCATCCGCAACGCAAGCTCAGACCCAGGAAGGAGGCGAGGCACATGAGTAAGGCAACGACCGCCGAGCGCGCGCTCAACCGTAAGGGCGGCACCATGTCGCGCCTCATCAAGACGCTCTTTGGCTTCTATCCCGTGCTTTTGCCCCTTGTCGTCGCCGGCGTGGTGCTCTGCGCCATCATCAACTCCATCGGCGCGACCTTCCTGCAGAGCGCCCTGCAGATTATTAGCGAATCGTGGCAGTCGGGCGATTGGGAAGCCGCACAGCCCAAGATTCTGCAGCTCGTGACCACCCTCGCCTGCATCTACGGCGTCGGTGTCCTGTCCTCGCTCTTCTGGAACCGCGCCATGGCTATCGTCACGCAGGGCTCGCTGGAGAAGCTGCGCGAGATGATGTTCAACCGCATGCAGGACCTGCCGATCCGCTACTTCGACACGCACCAGCGCGGCGATATCATGAGCCACTACACCAACGACATCGATACGCTGCGCCAGATGATCAGCCAGTCGCTGCCCAACCTGCTCATGACGATCATCATCATCGTCACGGTGTTCTTTATCATGCTGTACTACAGCGTGTGGATGTGCCTGGTCATCATCGCCGGCGTCGCCTTTATGACCTTTATGACCAAGCTGCTCGGCTCTAACTCCGCGCGTTTCTTTATTGCGCAGCAGACCGAGCTCGGCGTGGTCGAGGGCCATATCGAGGAAGTCATGAACGGCCAGAAGGTCGTCAAGGCATTCTGCCACGAGTCTGCCGCCGAGGCCGATTTTGACGAGCGCAACGAAAAGCTCTTCGAGGTCTCGCAGAAGGCCAACATGTACGCCAACATCCTCATGCCTATCCTTATGAACCTGGGCAACCTGCTCTACGTGCTGGTCGCACTGGCAGGCGGCATTTTCCTAGCGCTGGGCGTGCCCAACCTGAGCATCTCGGGCATGGCGCTATCCATCGCCGTCGTGGTGCCGTTCCTCAACATGACCAAGCAGTTCTGCGGACAGATCGGCCAGATCTCACAGCAGATCAACGCCGTGGTCATGGGCCTCGCCGGCGCCGACCGCATCTTTGAGCTCATCGACGAGAAACCTGAGACCGACGAAGGCTACGTGACGCTCGTCAACGCGCAGGTGAACCCCGAGACTTGGGAGTTCGAGGAGGCCGACCACCACACCGGCATGTGGGCATGGAAACATCCGCACCGCGCAACCGGCGAGATCGAGTACGTGCCGCTGCGCGGCGACTTGGTTATGGACAACGTCGACTTTGGCTACACGCCCGACCACGAGGTGCTGCACGGCGTGTCCGTGTTTGCCAAGCCGGGCCAGAAGGTCGCGTTTGTCGGCGCCACCGGTGCCGGCAAGACGACCATCACCAACCTCATCAACCGCTTCTATGACATTGCCGACGGCAAGATTCGCTACGACGGCATCAACGTCAATAAGATCCGCAAGGCCGATCTGCGCCGCTCGCTGGGCGTCGTGCTGCAGGACGTGAACCTGTTCACCGGCACCGTGATGGACAACATCCGCTACGGCAACCTGGATGCCACCGACGAGGAGTGCATCGCGGCAGCAAAGCTCGCGGGCGCGGACGACTTTATCACCCGCCTGCCCGACGGCTACGACACCATGCTCACCGGCAACGGCGCCCAGCTGTCGCAGGGCCAGCGCCAGCTGATCTCGATCGCCCGCGCTGCCGTCGCCGATCCGCCGGCAATGATTCTGGACGAGGCAACGAGCTCCATCGACACCCGCACCGAGGCTATCGTGCAGGCGGGCATGGATAAACTCATGGAAGGCCGCACGACGTTTGTCATCGCACACCGCCTCTCCACCGTGCGCAACTCCGACGCAATCATCTGTCTGGACCACGGCCGCATCATCGAGCGCGGCAACCACGACGAGCTGATCGCCAAGCGCGGGTATTACTACCAGCTGTACACGGGAGCGTTTGAGCTGGAGTAGGAACGGTTACTGACGGAGGGTTCCCCGGGGCGTCGGGGTAATTCCTCCGTGCTCAAACACTCTCGCTTCGCTGCGAAACTGCGCGCGGAGGAAATACCCCGCCGCCCCGGGGCACCCTCCTGCGCGCAATCAGCCCGTTGTTTAAAACGGAATAAAGGTTAGTGAGGCCCTGGCCGTTTGGCCAGGGCCTCGTTTTGTGTAAGCAACTTGAGGAGTTGGGCCATGGCGTTGACGAATTTTTGTACTTGGAGGGTGGGCTCGAGCGGGTAGTGCAAGAAGACCGGCACCTCGCGGCCACATAGGAACGGCACGCCCACAAAGGCCGGGTGTACCCCCGACCATGCGCCGCAGGTGAGCACCGCGTCGCCTTTTTCCTCGGCTTCGTTAAAGAGCGCAAAGTCGAAGCTATCCACATCGATCACGTCCACGCCACCGTCGGCCAAAAGATCGATACGCAGGCTGTCCATTGCGTCGTTACCGTGACGAAGCACGCGCAAGCGCATGCCCTCCAGGTCGGCAACCGTGATGCGCGTCTTGCGCGCGAGCCGGCTTGTGCGGGGCACATCAATATAAAACGGCACGTTGACGATGTGGAGTTTTTGACAGGCGTCGCCCCAACGCGGGGTCGAAAAACTCGACTGCACCACATCGACCTCGCGGCCCAAGCTGCGCATGACGGTCTCGCGCTTGTCGTAGAGGTCGCTTACCGGCACGATCTCAAATCGCAGCGACGGTTCCAGATCGTGGATGCCTGACCACATCGACAGCGTTTGGCGCCCTGGGCACATCATCGACACGCCCAGGCGCACGGCACCGCCATCGCCTGCCGCGCGTCGGGCACGGCGCAGCGCGTCCTCGGACTGGCGCATGATCGAGCGCGCATCGTCCACCAGCAGAGCACCCGCCGGCGTCACCTTGACGCCCGAGTGCGAGCGCTCGAACAACGTGATGCCAAACTCGGCCTCGAATCCCGACACCTGTTTGACGAGCGCCGGGGTCGACACGCGCAGTTTTGCCGCCGCGCGCGAGAAACTTCCCAGCTCCGCGGCGGCCGTTATGGCCTCGAGTCGTCGATCGTACACGTCAATCTCCCGTTTCCAGACGTATGGACATGCGCTGCCGAAGGGGGTTGTTTTGGCAGGTCACACACTTAATTAAGGACAAATCGTCTTGCAAGCTATAAACCATAGGTTTACGCCATTCTAACAAATATGCAATTCACCTGCGCAAATTCAAAGCATACGATAACCAGCGAAAACCACGTGGGTCGATTAATGGGAGCGGCCCACAGGGAGGTACAAGAAGGGAAGTTCCTATGAGCAACTGGCTTAAGCTCGAGGGCGATGTCTGCGCTGTAACCGGCGCGCTCGGCGGCATGGGCGTCGAGATCTGCCGCGAGTTCGCCCGCAACGGCGCCAACGTCGTCCTGCTCGACCTGGACGAGGAGAAGGTCAAGGCAGCAGCTGCCGACCTCGCCGCCGAGTTTGGCATCCACGCCGAGGGCTACAAGATGAACGCCACCGACGAGACCGAGGTTCAGGCCGCCGTCGATGCCACCATCGCCGACTTCGGCCGCGTCGACGTTCTCGTCAACACCGCCGGCATCCTGCGCTTCGCAGCCATGGAAGACCTGCCGCTGAGTGACTGGGAGCAGGTGCCCAACGTCAACCTCACCGGCTACTTCATCACCTCGCAGCGCTTTGGTCGCGAGATGATCAAGGCCGGCCAGGGTCGTCTGGTGCACATCTCGACCGTCGCCAGCCACTCCCCCGAGACGTTCTCGGGCGTGTACAGCTCCACCAAGGCGGGCGTCAACATGATGTCCAAGATGCTGGCCGCCGAGTGGGGCCCCTACGGCGTGCGCTCCAACTGCGTCGAGCCCTGCTTTGTCAAGACCCCCATGTCGGCGAGCTTTTATGCCGACCCCGAGGTCGAGAAGAGCCGCAGCCGCCTTATCGCCACGCGCCGCATCGGCGAGGTCAGCGATATCGCTAACGCCGTCATGTTCCTGGCGTCCAAGCGCTCGGACTTTACCACCGGCGACGCCATCAAGGTCGACGGCGGTTTCTCCAATATGATGGGCGACCTCACCGCCAAGCCTGGCGGCCGCCGAGCCTTTGCCGACAACTATCTCAAGAACAAGGGTGTCGAGCTTTGGTCCGACGAGTCCGGCGTCGCAAAGCCGACCGACCAGTAAACAAGCCCGGTAGAAAGGGACGCGTGGCAAGCACCTAGGCGGCGTTTGCCCCTCCCCTCCCCCGTATCGATTAGAAAGAGTCCAATGGCTTCCACCAACTCCAACAAGGGTCGCGCCGTCGTGCTTTCCGCCGCGTGCGTCACCATGTTCTTCATCAGCTCCATCGCGCTGTATTCCGTTGTGAGCAAGAACCTGCTCACCGTCTATCCCGAGTGGTCCAGCGCTCTTACCTGGGCCTTCCCGGTCTTTCAGACCATCATGGCCGTGACGGGCATCTTCGCCGGCCGCATCTCCGATAAGATCGGCCCGCGCAACGTCGTGATCGCTGCCGCCGTGTGCTACGGCGTGGGCTGGTTCATGTCCGGCACCGTCACCGAGCCGTGGCAGTTCTACCTGTGGTTCTCGCTCGTCGCCGCCATCGGCAACGGCCTGGGCTACAACCCCGCGCTCACCACCGGCCAAAAGTGGTTCATCGACAAAAAGGGCCTCGCCTCCGGCATCACCCTGGCCGCTTCGACCGCCGGCCCCGCCGTGCTGTCCCCGGTGCTCGCCTCGCTGCTCATCCCGAGCCTTGGCATCTTTGGCGCCCTTAAGGCACTCGGCGTCATCTTCTTTGTGGCGATCGCCGCCTCCGCCCTGTTCCTGAAGGCCCCCGAGGCCGGTTGGCTGCCCGAGGGCTTCGAGGCCCCCAAGGGCGGCGCGCACGCCGGCACCTTCGGCGACCTCACCCCGGGCGAGATGGTCAAAACCCCGCGCTTCTGGGTCCTCATCGCCACCTTCGCCTTCGCCGCCACCGCGGGCACCCTGCTCGTGGGCAAGGTTGCCTCCATCGCCGCCGTCCAGCTCTTCGCCGACCCCACGAGCGCCGCGGCTGTCGCCCTCGGCGGCGTGGTCGTCTCCGTCAACACCTGCGCCAACCTGGTCGGCCGTCTGTCCTTTGGTCAGATCATCGACAAGCTCGGCGCCTACAAGTCGTTGCTCATCAGCCTTGTCGTCACCATCGTCGCACTCGTCATCATGTCGATGAGCTTTACGCAGAGCATGTTCTTTGTGGCGCTCGCCCTGCTTGGCTTTAGCTTTGGCGCCCTGCTCGTCATCTACCCGCCGCTCACCGGTGGCGCCTTTGGCACCAGCAACATCGGCGTCAACTACGGCATCATGTTTTTGGGCTACGCCGCCTCTACCTGGATCAGCCAGCCCATCACCGCCGTGCTGTATCACGCCGAGGCCGGCAGCGCCGCCTACCAGCAGTCCTTCTACGGCGCCATTGTGATTGCCGCCATCGCCGTCGTGCTCACCGTCTACATGATGGTCTCCGACAGCAAGAAGAAGTCCGCCTAGTTTTACCGATGTGACATGAGGGACCGTCCCTTTGTCGCATTCCACCGGTCACCAGTATTAAGGAGTCGAAATGTCTGAGCTCAACCCCGTCCGCATTGCCGTTATCGGCGCCGGCGCCATGGGCCGCAACCACATCCGCTTTGTCACCGAGGAGCCCGAGGCCGAGCTCGTCGCCATCGCCGACGCCTTTGAGGGCGCCCGTGCCACGGCCGAGGCCGCCGGCGTGCCGTTTTACGCCGATCCCGCCCAGATGATGGACGAGGTCAAGCCCGAGGCCGTCATCATCGCCACCCCCAACGACCTGCATCTGGGCGTTGCCCGCGAGGCCGTGAAGCGCAACATCGTGCCGCTGGTCGAAAAGCCGATCTCCAACGACCTCGAGGATGCCCAGGCTTTCGCCGCCGAGGCCGAGACCGCCGGCGTGCCCGTGCTCGTGGGTCAGCACCGTCGCCACAACCCCTTCGTCAACAAGGCCAAGGAGATCATCGAGTCCGGCGAGCTGGGCAAGCTCACCGTGTCGAGCTTCCACTATATGATCTATAAGAATGACGAGTACTTCGATGTCGAGTGGCGCCGCAAGAAGGGTGCCGGCCCGATCCTGGTCAACCTGGTGCACGACGTCGACCTGCTCCGCTACCTGCTGGGCGAGCCCGTTGCCGTCCAGGGCATGCAGTCCAGCGCCGCCCGCGGTTTTGAGACCGAGGACTCCGCCGTGGTCAACGTCCGTTTTGCCGATGGCGCGCTCGCAAGCATGACCATCTCCGACGCCACCGCCAGCCCCTGGAACTGGGAGGCAACCGCTCGCGAGGATCCGCAGTATCGCCCCTTCGACGCCGATGCCTACTTTATTGGCGGTACCAAGGGCGCCCTTTCGCTACCCCGCCTGCACCAGTTCTCCTACGACGGTGCCTCCAACTGGCACAAGCCGCTGCAGATGGAGATCCCGGCTGTGGACCCGGCGCTGCCGCACAAGATGCAGCTCAAGCACTTTGTGAAGGTCGTCCGCCGCGAGGTCGAGCCCGTCGTGACCCCCGCCGACAACGTCAAGACGCTCACGCTTCTCAACGCCATCAAGGAGGCCGCCGAGACCGGCCAGCTCGTCGAGCTGTAGCACCTTAGGACAGGCCGCGGCAGAAACCCCATGCCGGGCCCCTCGGTCCGCCACAAATAAGCCCCTCTTCTTTGCCCCGCGAGCAGCCTCCTGCCCGCGGGGCATTTTGCTACGTTGCCAATGATTTTTCTGGGACGGGGGACTTTTTGCACCTTAGCTTGATTCGTTCGCCACGAAATGTGCCTATCTACTACGTTTAACCAATCACCCTCATCCATACCGAATTTCGCGAAATAAAAACCGCAGGTAAACGGCTTGCGCATTTTCGGAAAACCGGGGGATGGTCGACCCACACGGTTCAAACGTAGTAGATAGGCCGCTTTCGTGGTTCCGCGCCAAAACAGTCTTTTTTGAGCGAAGTGGCAGGTGGTATCCTTGGTAGCTCTGTGCTGCAAACGCACCTTAAACGCAAGGAGTTTCATGGATCTTATCGCCCAGCTCGCGCGCGAGCTCAACCTTAAGGCCGCCAACGTCGAGGCGGCCGTCAAGCTCATCGACGAGGGAAACACCATTCCCTTTATCTCGCGCTACCGCAAGGAAGCCACGGGCGGCATGGACGATGTCGCCCTGCGCGCGCTCGACGAGCGCCTGTCCTACCTGCGTAATCTTGAGCAGCGCAAAGAGGACGTCATTCTGCTCATCGGCGCCCAGGGCAAACTCACGCCCGAGCTCGAGCAACAGATTCGCGAGGCCACACAGCTCCAGCGTGTCGAGGACCTCTACAAGCCCTACCGCAAAAAGCGCATGACCCGCGCGCAGAAGGCACGCGAGGCCGGCCTGGAGCCGCTCGCCAACATGATCATCATGCAGGCCTCGGCCAAGGGCAGCGCGCTCGACGCCGCCGCGGACTACGTCAACGAGGAGGCCGGCTTCGACACGCCCGAAAAGGCGCTCGCCGGCGCCGCCGACATCGTGGCCGAGACGGTGGCCGAAGATCCCGAGAACGTCGCCGACCTGCGCGCCTTTACGCAAAACACCGCCGACATCGTCGTCGAGGCCACCGACCCCGCCGAGAAGACCCCCTACGAGCCCTACTACAACTTTGACGAGCCGTTGCGCCGTATACCCAACCACCGCGTGCTGGCTATCGACCGCGGTGAGCGTGAGGGCAAGCTCCGCGTGCGCGTGAACGTCGACGGCGCTGCCGCTACGGCACGCCTCGGCAGCCGCTGGCCCCGTCGCCAGGGCGTGTTTGCTCCCGTCTTTAATGCCGCCATCGCTGACGGTTACAAGCGCCTCATGGCCCCCTCGCTGGAGCGCGAGGCCCGCGCCAAACTCACCGTTCGCGCCCAGACCGAGGCCATCAACGTCTTTGCCAAGAATCTCGAAGGCCTGCTCTCGGCGCGCCCCGTGCGCGGCGCCCGCGTACTCGCGCTCGATCCGGGCTACCGCACCGGCTGCAAGGTCGCCGTCATGGACGAGACCGGCAAGCTGCTCGACCACGGCGTGGTCTACCCCACCAAGCCGCGCCACGACGTCGCCGGCACCAAGCGCGAGCTCGCCCGCCTCGTCAAGAAGGACAGCGTCAACACCATCGTCATCGGCAACGGCACCGCCAGCCGCGAGACCGAGGAAGTCGTCTCGGAGTTTATTGCCGAGCAGGCACCCAGCCTTCGCTACACCATCGTCAACGAGGCCGGCGCGTCGGTGTACTCCGCCTCCGAGCTCGCCAGCCAGGAATATCCCGACCTGGACGTCACCGTACGTGGCGCCATGAGCCTGGGCCGCCGTCTGCAAGACCCGCTGGCAGAGCTCGTCAAGATTCCGCCCCAGTCCATCGGCGTTGGCCAGTACCAGCACGACCTTGACCAGGCCGAGCTTTCGCGCACCTTGGGCCACGTGGTGGAAGACGTCGTCAACCGTGTGGGCGTCGACGTCAACACCGCGAGCGCAAGCCTGCTGGGCTACGTGTCGGGCATTACGCCGAGCGTAGCCAAAAACATCGTGGCCTACCGCGAGGAAAACGGGGCCTTTACCGATCGCCGCCAGCTCAAGAAGGTCCCCAAGCTGGGACCCAAGGCATACCTCAACGCCGCGGGCTTCCTGCGCATCAGCGGCGGCAAGAACCCGCTCGACGCGACAAGCGTCCACCCCGAGAGCTACGAGGTGGCCACGGCCGTCCTGGAGCGCGCCGGCGTTGCGGCAAGCGAGCTCAGCCGCGGCGGCGTGCCCGATATCGAGCGCCGCCTGGGCAGCATCTCGGCGCTGGCAAGCGACCTGGACTGCGGCACCCTCACGCTCATCGACATCGTCAACGAGCTCAAGAAGCCCGGTCGCGACCCGCGCGACGACGCGCCCGAGGTAGTCTTTAGCCGCTCGGCGCTTTCGATCGACGACCTGGAGCCCGGCATGGAACTCAAGGGCACGGTGCGCAACGTCGTCGACTTTGGCGCCTTCGTCGACGTGGGCGTGCACCAGGACGGCCTCGTACACATCTCCAAGCTCGCCAACCGCTTCGTCAAGCACCCGAGCGACGTGGTGCGCGTCGGTGACACGGTCAAGGTGTGGGTCGAAAAGGTCGATCGCGACCGCAAGAAAATCTCCCTCACCATGGTGCAGGGGAAGTAAACCGCCAAAGCAAGGGTCCCCCGGTGGCGCGCGCAGACGTGGTGTAAGAGCGTCCTGAGGTCCGTCGC
>JAQCQR010000013.1:58101-59734 GCA_027687465.1 Coriobacteriaceae bacterium AF08-21 | reverse complement strand
CTCGTATGTATCGAGGTATTCCTGCTTGAGCGTCTGCGAGGACGACTTGATCTTTTCCACGAGCGTGCCGGCCTCGATGAAGTAGAACGAGTTGGTGAGGTCTGCCAGGTCGTCGAGCAGATGGCTTGAAATGAGCACGCTGCGTCCCCGCGCCACTTCGCTGCGCATCGCGTCGCAGGAGGTTTTCCGTTTTCCCGGATCGAGGCCGTTCAGCGGTTCATCGAGGATGAGGTACGGGCAATCGGTCGCTATCGCCATGGCAAGCTTTACCTGCTGCTTCATTCCTGTCGAGAGTTTACGGGTCGGCTTGTCGAGATATGGGGAGATTCCGAGGGAGTCGCAGAGCGAGTCGATGTCGGCGGCCGATTTCCACGCCTCCCTAACGAAAGCAAGGTGCTCGATGGCCGATAGCGTGGGATAGAGATCCGCGCTGCCCGAAGAGCTCAGGTAGACGAGTTCTGCAAATTCGGCTGATCGACGTTGGCAGATTCCGTCTGCCGCCAGGCTTCCCGAGCGGATGCGGGTGGGAAATTGGCCCGACAGCGCTTCAAGAAGGGTGGTTTTCCCCGAGCCGTTGGGAGCAACGAGGCCCGCCGCCGTTCCCGGGCTCAGGAAAAGCGACCCGATTGAAAGTATCGTCGTGCTTCCGTATCCCACGCTCGCGTCTCTGTTTGGGGGAACGTGTCGCAACGGCGCCGACCGTAAAAAAGACCGCGACGTATGCCAGGGCCACGGCAAGCATCGATGCGCTGCCTGAACCGGAGCCAATGAATTCTGTCGGGAAGCATCCTACGTAACCCGTTGCCTCGATAGGCGAGAATACGGGCAGTGGCAGGAGCCCGAGCACGGCATTATGCCCTAGTGCCGAATCGGACAATAACGGGAATGCCGGGGCCGCGACAAGCAGCGCGGAGGTAAGGGGGCCCGCGAGGACGCGCCTCGTTGCGGTCGATAGGACGGCGGAGCAAACGGATATCAAGGTTCCGCCCGCAAGCAGCGCGAGAAGCAGGGCTGTGAAGACGTTTCCCGCGGTCGTGGTGGTAAGCGCGCCGTCATGGAAGAAGGCGATCGGGTACCCAATTTGCCCGAAGCCGTTTAGGGCCAAGGCGTAAATGCCCCCGGGTGCGAGGCCGGCGAGGAGCATCGCGGTCCCCGCGGCGATTATCGAGAACACGATCTGGATAAGGCGCCGGAATTTGGGCACGGGCGCCTTTGCCGCCAGGGTCCCGGGCCTTGTGGCCCCGAGCAGGAGTATCGACGAGAGAAGGAAGGGGATGAAGGGAAGGAAAGACGGCGCCGTGGCAATGGCGTAAGGCAGGAAGGAAAGGAATGGCAGGTCGTTTGCGGAGGCCGGGATATCCGTGATGCCGGAGCTGCTCAGGGCACGGCAATATGCGAGCGCTGCGTCATTGGTCTCTCGGTCTCCCACGATGGACCCGGATTGGAAGCCTTCGCCCATGAGCGCGTAGTAGCTCTCGGCAGAATCGAGAAAGGCGGCGTCGGTTTGAGCGGCAAGGGCGGCGTTCGCGTATCTTGCAAGCTCCGCGTCATTTTGCTGCTCTGGAGATAGGTCTGTGCCGCTGGCCTGGGGCGCGCGCGTATTGAAGGCGTCGACAAAGCTCTGCATGCCCTG
>JAQCQR010000013.1:57052-58091 GCA_027687465.1 Coriobacteriaceae bacterium AF08-21 | reverse complement strand
ATTAATAATGACAGACCGAATGAAGATGCGTGCGACGGGGGCGAGGCGAATGGCTGAGCGGTATCGATACGCGGGTTCAACGGTATCACATTGACCACATAGATTTTTAACTTGCATTTCTAACAGTTAAGGAGACGGGTGCTTTCCAGCACACTCCTTCGATGATGCCTTCCGCTAGTTGCTATGCCGGATTCAGCCAACAAAGAATGTGCCCGGGCGCTCAGGTTCACCGTTAGCGTTGGCAACATATGAGATGGGCCAGACCCTTGCCGCGCGCCGATTGCGCGAGAGGTGTCGGGCTCCATGTTTATTCCACCTGCTTGTTATCAACCAGCTTCGTTCAACGTCAGACATTCAAGATGTCAGACGTCGAACCTGCGCTAAAGACGCAGCTGGGGCTACTAGTTGCCTACAATCGCTCGCGAAGCTCACCTGTTCGTGCGTGAATGTCTGACAGCTCCGTCAGACATTGTCGGACATTTGATTGTTCGACAAATGCGCACGTGGTCGCGTTCGCAAAGATAACTGAACGGTCGATGGGTGCGTTGAGACCGGAGCAAACGGCGGATGCCAGAAAAATGGCCTCACAGAATCGCACCCATGGTTGATAAAATTGACCGCCCGGGCGCAAATACCCGGGCGGTCAATTCATCCCCTCGTTCGCGATCCTGTTGGGTTTTGGGGCTTTGACATGTTGTTGACGGATGGATCAGCCGTACAGCTTGATCTCCCGGGGTTCCATGTGGTCGTCCCCCAATAAGACGCCCCTGATGTAGTCCTGCGGCAGGAACTCGACGGGCAGCACTGGGTCGTCGACGTAGCCGGGCACTGGGAGTAGGCGTGGCCTTTGGACATAGCGTGGCCGCCTGCCGGCGGTCGGACTGCCACTTCAGCCAAAAGCTCAGGCGCGCGCATTAAAATAATGAATATATCGCTTGATGGGCTTTTGACCAAGCATGAACATCGCAGGTAAATCCGTGTACCAATTTTTGGTACACGGATTTACCTGCGGTTTGTTAAAAGCTCTGACATGCGCTGC
>JAQCQR010000013.1:0-57042 GCA_027687465.1 Coriobacteriaceae bacterium AF08-21 | reverse complement strand
GCGAATGGCTGAGCGGTATCGATACGCGGGTTCAACGGTATCACATTGGCCACATAGATTTTTAACTTGCATTTCTACCCGCCCTTTTCGTAGAGTCGCCGATACGTGCTTAGCGCACCCTCGGCGCGTCCGGCAGGCTTTGCGAAATGGGATCCAGGAGACTTCGGCGCAGCATCATCTTGCGGAATGCTTCTAATGAGCCTCCCATCCTTCAAAAACAGAATCTCATCGCACAGCCTATCGACCGAATCCAAGATGTGGGATGACATGATGATGCACGTACCAGAATCGGCCAGCTTCCTGAGAATCTCGGAATGCAAGTCCACCCTGCTGGGGTCGAGCGCGTTCATGGGCTCATCTAATAGAAGGTACCGCGCGCCCGTCGCATACGCAATCGCCAGGGTAAGCTGCTGCTTCATGCCCTGGCTCAGAGTGCGGATCCTCATCTTCGCGAACTCGCCTATCTGCGTTTGTTCCACTATCTCTTCGATATCGCGAGCATGCGGCCACATATCGCAAACCATCTTGAGGTGATCTTCCGCACGCAATCCGGGATACAGCAGCGTCCCCTCACCAGGTGCATAGAAGATCATAGAACGGACCTCTCTCGCACCCGTACCCTGCACCTCATCCAGAACGATGCTCCCGTCCACGCGAGGACCCGGCAAACCTGCCATCGCACGCAGCAACGTCGTCTTTCCATGCCCGTTCGGAGCGACGAGACCGTAGACCGTACCCGGGGCAAACTCAGCGTTCACCGAATCTACGAGCACCTTCTTTCCATAAGAGATCGTCAGCGTTTGAAGGTCAATCATCGAGATCATCCCCTTTCGATCTTTGGAACACTCAGGCGCACCATCAACGGAGATACGGCGCCCAAGACCACCAGCAGAGCGCCCGATGCGCCGACGACCTCTCCAAAAGGCATCGCGTTCGTCCCTCGCCCAAGGAACCCAATCGTCCCCACCTGGGAAGCGGGATCAAACGAGGCGAATGGAGCCAGCAGCGCGACGCCCATGCCCACGCTTTCAACATGAGCGCTCAACGAACCCAACACCAAGAGAACCGCGCAAACCATTCCGGTGACAACGGAGTTGCGGCTAATCGCTGCTGTCAACGCAGCGACGACGGAAATCACGCCGTATGCCATGACCAGCAACGGAATACTGCACAACACCGCCTCCCCCACCGTGGACGTTGTCGAAGCTCCCGCCCGAATGAGAGCGACGGGATACTCCGATCCACCCGCACCGTTCTTAATCACGGACACAACGACAGCGGGAACCATCGACACCAAAAGCAGCACCAAGCCAAGCAGGAGAGCCAGCGCAACAGCCGTCAGAAAACGCACATGCGCTGTTGCGGGGATCTGGAGAACCAGAAGGGAACGACACTGCAGGTGGGTGCACGCGAGCGATGTGACAACCACGGGCAACAGCAAAAATAAGGAGGGAAGCGCTGCCTGGAGATACGAAAGGAGGATTAATGGGGGCATCTTCGTACTTAACTCGTAAACCTTGGGGTCCGGCAAGCTCGCGATCGACTCAAGCAGAAGGGCTCGCGCCTCCGCACGAGAAGGAGTCTCCGGCTCGATTCCGATCGATTGCAGGAGAGTCGCATCTGCCGCGCCCAGCTCACCTCGAGCGCGCTCGTACGTCGCAAGGCTTCGAAACCCCTCCGCAGGCATAGGCGCGTACACGAAACCCGAAAGAGCATCCCGCATGTCTTCCAGGGCCGCTTTGCCCTCGACGTCCATATTCGCAGCGTTCTGCTCTAGATACCGATCTATTGAACGGAGCTCTCCATCCCTATACCGAACAGCGGAAACGTTATCAGCGTCAGGAAACATCTCGACCAGAGCCGGGGCCAGCATCGTCGTCGACATTGCAATCGCGCATACGGCGAGGGTAGGAGAACGCAGGAGCAGTTTCCCCATCGTTCTTACGTATGCAACGGCGAAGGCACAAGCGCTCGAACGAGTTGCCGTTCTCGATGCAGTGAAGGAACCTCTCTCAAGACAAATCGGGGATATCGGGCACGCGCAGCCGCTCTTTCCAGCAACGCAAAGCAGGCTAATTGCCAGCACCTCGATCCCGATTGCGCATGCGAGGGCAATCGCGCCACGCTCGAAGCAAAGTCCAGGCAGATTCACTATCTGCGTTGTCGGGTACGGGCTATAGGCGCCGACGGTCAACTCAGTGTTCGCATACGTAAGGGGATTCAACAGGGCGAACTCACGTAAAGCGATGGATCTTCCGTAATACCCGGGAACCATCGTCACCCCCATCAGGGCACATACGAACACGATTCCAAGCGTAGGGTTATTGGCAATCTTCACGGCAAGGTGAACGACAAGCGAGATGAACGCTGCCACCAAGAATTGCAAGATGGCCGTCTGCGCGAACACCAGCCAAGCCGGTTTGATAACCGGAGTCGCATATTGAATGTAGCCTATCGGATAGAACGGCGAGCCCGGGCCATTCTTCACAAGCGCGGCGATTATCCCTGGAAGATTGATGGCGAGGACGGCAAGCATTGCAAAAACACTCGCCCATACGCTCGATGCAACAAGTCTACCCAGCTCGCCCATCGGTGCCTGGATGATGAGCTTTTCACGTTTGTTAAGACGCGCGGCAAGGAACGAGACGGCAACGGCCGTTGCGACCCATAGCAAGTACTCCTTCGATCCGTCATAATAGGTGTACTCTCCATCCGATATCTGCAGAAACGGAAGTAGGGGAGAGAGCGGTGCCAAGATAAGACGTCCCGCGGCAAGAGGGTACAGAAGCGCGGGCATGCTTGATGAAGAGGTACAGACACCGTCCTCCCCCGCATTCACAAGCGCATCCGCATAGGATGCTGACAATTCCTGCTCAACACGGGTTATTCCCGACTCGAGGTATTCGACCCGTCCGTCGATGCCAGCCGCGCTCCTGAAGACGGGCAGAGCACAAAGAACCATCAACGCAACAACGACAACACAGAGCGACCTGGAGGAGAGAAGCGACCTAAAGATCGCCTTCGAGATTTTGAGCATATTCATCGCCAACCTTAACCTCATCCAGTCGGAACAGAAGGGCCGAACAAAATGCTCGGCCCTTCCTCGCATCTAGTAGGTGCTATAGACAAATTGCCATTTATCAGTTGTGCCAAGAACACCACAGGAGCACATTGCAGCGAGGCGGGATTCCCTATGATGCGCGGATCGGCGATAGCCATTTCGGTAGGAAATCGTCTTGTAAGAGATGTTGAACATCGAGATGCTGTGCCCGCTTACGCCGCGAGGACAGCTGTAGCTCCAGTAGGTATCGACGACGTCGTCCGTATACCCGAGGGGCTCAACGAGGGCACACTGGCTGCTCTCATGGGAAGGAGGCATCGGGGTATCCGCAAAAGCGGGGGCTCCCGGCAGCAACAAACAAAGAGCGAGGCCGAGGAAAACCAAGAGCTTACACGACTTAACAGTACTGAACATAATCCTCTCCAATCTAGAGGGGTTTCGGTTGCAGTATGCTGTGATTACTTGCCGGCAAAGTCAATTTAACATAAACTGTTAAAAAGTAACCTGAGTTTTTTAAATTCTTCGGAGGTTATTATGAGTTCCGACAATCGCACTCCCCGGCTTCATTCCTTCCGCATCGCATGTGCGATAGCCTCTGCGACCCTTTGCGCCACCGCCATCGCACAAGTGGCGTTCTCCTTAAAGCCAGCAATCGAAGTGCTCGACAACCCTGTAATTGCAGACTCCCCCGCGTATCCAGCCCTTGCGATCTCGACATTGGTCCCTGCCGTCATCGGTATCGCTACGACCATCCTCAGCGCCGTTCTCGTGTGGACGATCAAGAGCGGAGACCCCTTCAAGAAAGGGTCTGCGACATGCTTGAAGGTGCTCGGCATTCTCTTCGTTGTTCAAGCTGCCACCAGCCTCTACGCCGGCTCACTCAAAACCTCCGTTTCGATGTTTGGCGGCGAGGGGGCCGTCGGCGCCCAAGAGATCGCTTCATCATTCGATTGGACCTCTCTGGTTCTCGGCATCGTCCTGTTCATGCTTTCCCAGCTCTTCTTGTACGCCCGAGAGCTGTACCTCGACTCCGACGAGATTGCGTAAGGAAACGCCATGCCCGTAATTGTTCGCCTCGACAAGATCATGGCCGAGCGAAAGATTTCCTCGAACGAACTTGCCGAAAGGATTGGAACCACGCCCGTGAACCTGTCCCGTATTAAAAAAGGGCATATTCGCGGCATTCGCTTCAACACACTCGAGCAGCTATGCCTCGCCCTTCGTTGCCAACCCGGAGACCTTCTCGAAGTCATGAGCGAAGAGGATGCCCGAAAGGAGTTCGGACTCGATTGGTCCGCCGAGGATTAGAGGGCGGTCGTACTCGCCCTGCACACGGGGATGCGAATCGGCGAGGTCTGCGGCCTTCGGTGGTGCGATGTGGATTTCGAGACGGGCCTGATCTCGATCAGACACTCGGTGGCGTACGCGAAGGGAATGGGTTCGTTCATCAAGGACACCAAGACCCATGACGCCAGGGGTATCCCCATCGACCCGGTCGGCCTACTCCCCTTCCTGAAGGAGACCCACGAGATCGACTGCGGAAAGCTGCGCTTGCGCGGCCTTACCGGGGCGGTCGAGATCGGGGACTGCTACATCCTGTCGGAGCCGGGCGCGACCTTCGCGACGACAAGCTATATCCGCAGAGCGTTCAAGACGTTCTCGGAGACCAACGGCCTCATGGGCACCAACGACGAGCTGATCACGTTCCACGGCCTTCGCCACACGTTCGCAACGCAGTGGATCCGCCAAGGCGGCGATATCAAGGCGCTCCAATCGATCCTCGGCCACAAGGACGCCATGGCGACGCTCAACGTCTACGCCGACATCGAGCCCATCTCCAAAATCCATAACATGCTGCGCGCCACGCCGTGCCTTTGGCGCGGGCACCTCGGGCCGAGGGTCGATCCGGGTCCCATGTTCCAACAGAGGATCCAGGAGTCCATCGAGACGCTCCAGGCGTTCGGCTACGGCATCACCGAGCCGGACGACCGAAATATCGCCATACGCGACGTGAAGACGAACAGTTGGCTCTAGCTCACCGAGTACGCGGCAGTGCTGGGCCCATCCCAACTGAGGTCACGGTGGTCCGATAGGGGCGCCGCCCGCGGCATGCGCCGCGGAGCGGTATCCCCTACCGAAGGGCGGGGATGCCCTCCGCTTCCAGTTCGGAATCAGCCGTCGGAGGCGTTCGGCTGACTGCGGGAACGGCCTGTCCGCTCAATGTGTTCGGCTGAGATCGGAAATCAACCCAACACGAGCCGGACACGCGCCAGACGGCTCTTCCCCGTACGGCCTTCCCCCTTACGCTCATGTTGCAGGCATGTAACGCCGCAGCGAGCGCGCCTTTTTGGCGCCAGACAGGTACAATGGTGAACACTGTACCGTAGCGGAGCGCCCCGCGCGCGCCGCAACCACGCGAAAGGGTTTCCCATGGCCGAGATCTCGTCCTCCCGTATCGTCATCACCGTCCTTGGCAAGAACCGCCCCGGCATCGTCGCCGGCGTCACCCGTGTTCTGGGCGAGGCCAACGTCGACATCCGCGACATTACGCAGTCCATTATCGAGGACATCTTCACCATGACCATGCTGGCCGACACCGCCGAGTCCAAGCTCGACTTCGCCGAGCTGCAGAAGGCGCTGGCCGAGGCCGGCGAGCTTTCGGGCGTCAACGTGTCCATCCAGCGCGAGGACGTCTTTAACTTTATGTACCGCCTGTAGCGAACAAGCCGCTCGGGGCAGCTTGACGTCATATCGTCCAAGCGCGCGGCCCCAAAGCGGACCGGAGAGGAGCGCGCATGGCCTACGACGCCAAGAAAATCTACTACCGCTTCGACGATCACCTGAGCCGCCTGGTTCTGGATTACGAGGCGAGCCGTCAGATTTCGCCCGAAAGCGAAAACCTCTACCACGGCCTGCCGACCGCCCCATACGAAGAGGGCCTGTTCGTAGAGCACAACGTCAAGCGCGGCCTGCGCAATGCCGACGGCTCGGGCGTGGTCGCGGGCCTTACCCGCATCTCGGACGTGCACGGCTACAACAAGGTCGACGGCAAAGTCGTGCCCGACCAGGGAAAGCTCACGCTTCGTGGCTACAGCATCGAGGACCTGGTCAACAACGCCCAGGCCGAGAATCGCTATGGCTACGAAGAGGTCGCCTACCTGCTCATCACGGGCTCGCTGCCCAATAAAGAGGAACTCGACGGTTTTTGCGGACGTCTGGGCGCTTTTAGGCACCTGAGCGACGAGTACGTCAAAGAGTTCCCCATGACCACGGTGTCGTCGAGCATCATGAATGTGCTTCAGCGCGCCGTGCTGCTGCTCTACGCCTTCGACGCCGAGCCCGACGCCATTACGCCCGAGCACGAAATCGACGTCGCCATCTCCATGCTCGCCCGTCTCCCCCGCATCGCCGCCTTCGCGCATATGGCCTCGGTCGCCAAGCGCCGCGGCTCCGAGGTCCATGTACCGCATCCCACACCCGGCCTCTCCACCGCCGAGACCATCCTGCAGGTGCTGCGCGGCGGCATGGCATTCACCCGCGACGAAGCCATGCTGCTCGACGTGATGCTCATGCTGCATGCCGAACACGGCGGCGGCAACAACTCCACGTTTGCCTGCCGCGTGCTGTCCTCCTCGGCCACCGACCCGTATTCCGCCTACGCCGCGGCCATCGGCTCGCTCAAGGGTCCGCGCCACGGCGGCGCCAACGCCAAGGTCGTGTCCATGCACGAGGACATCCGCGCGCATGTCTCCAATTGGGAGGACGAGGACGAGGTCGCAGCCTACCTGGGCAAGATCCTCGACAAGCAGGCCTTCGACGGCACGGGCCTCATCTACGGCATGGGCCACGCCGTCTACACGCTGAGCGACCCGCGCGCCGAGGTGTGCCGCCGTTACGCGCGCACGCTTGCCGCCAAGAAGGACCTGGGCGATGAGTTCGCGCTCATCGAGCGCATCGAGCACCTGGCACCCCAGGTCATGCGCGACCACGGCATGACCAAGCCCATCTGCGCCAACATCGACCTGTACACGGGCTTTATCTACAAGATGCTCGGCGTGCCCGAGACGCTCTTTACGCCGCTGTTCGCCGTCGCCCGCATGGCGGGCTGGTCGGCACACCGCATGGAAGAGCTCTTCTGCGCGCACCGTATCATCCGCCCCGCCTATCGTCCGGTGATCGAGCCGCTAGAGTACAAGCCGCTCGCTGACCGCTAGGACGCGGACCGTTATAGAACTCGAGCGTGGCCAGGGCATCGCCGCCCTCGGCCACGCTTTTTATGCCAGCAGAAAGGGCTGCATCAAATGATTGTGTTTTCCGATATGGATGGAACGCTGCTGACGAGTGATAAGCAGATGAGCGACGCCACCTGGGCGATGCTCGACGAGCTTGCGCGCCGCGGTATTGAGTTTGTGCCCTGCACAGGCCGTCCACTGTCAGGCGTCTTTGAGCCCATCCTCGCCCATCCCGCCGTGCACTACGCGGTCTGCGCCAATGGTGCCAGCGTCTGGCAGCTCGACGACGATACGCCCACCGATGCCTCACGTGCTACGCGCATTTTGAGCCGACCGCTCGACCGCGCCATCGCCCACCACGTCCATAGCATTGCCACCGGCCATGACGTCACCTTCGATATCTTCGCGGACGGGCAGTGTTTCCTCCCCCGCTCGCTCTACACGCGCCTGGACGAATTCTGCGGCGGCGACCCCCACATCGCGGCTTCGCTCAAGCGCACACGAACACCGATCGACATGGATATCGACAGCAAGATCGACGAGGTCGAGACGCTCGAACGCATCGCCATGTACTGGCACGACCCCACCGATCGCGACGCCATCGCGGCGGCGCTCGACACGCTCGGAGGCATTGAGGTCACGCGTTCGTACGCCATGAATATCGAGGTTATGGGCGAAGGCGCCACCAAGGGAACGGCCCTCACGTGGCTGTGTGAGCATCTGGGCGAGCGTCTCGCCGACGCCTGGGCGTTCGGCGACAACATCAACGACATCCCCATGCTGCAGGCAGCGGGCCATGGCATGGCCATGATCAACGCCGAGCCCGAAGATCGCGAGGCCGCCGACGCCATCACCGAATACGACAACGACCACGACGGCGTCGCCCGCACCATCATGGCCGCCCTCGCCTAGTCATTGGTCAGTCATTGGGGACGTTCTTAAACGACTAGTCACTGGGGACACTCTTCGCAAAAAGCTGCAAGGACCGTCCCCCACTGTCGGCAGAAAAGGAACGTCCCCATCTGCCGGATTAGGAGAGACTCTCCAGCACGCGACGGAGCTCCTGCTGGACGGCGTGGTCGCGGTTACAACCCACCACGCGATCGGCCACCGCCTTAAGCGCGGGGCGCGCGTTTTCCATCGCGCAGCCCGTGCCGACAAAGCGAATGATCTCGTAGTCGTTCATCGAGTCGCCAAACGCCATGACCTCGTCGCGACCAATGCCGTAATGCTCCGCGAGCTGCGCGATACCCGAGGCCTTCGACACACCAGGCTGCATGGCATCGATCCACGCGTTGCCCGAAGGCGCAAAAGTAAAGAGCTGACCAAGTTCGCGCTGTAGTACGTAGGCGCTGTCCATAACGGCACCGTCATCGCAAAAGATACTCGCCTTGATGATATTTACGCTGGGATCGGGCAGCTCCCAAATGCGTTCGGCATTGGGAAGGTCCTTATCGACCTCGCGCACGAACTTGCTCTCGTCATCGAGCAAAAAGGACTTGGTTCGGTCAAAGAGCGCAAGATGCAAATTGGGAAACGTCGCGACGGCCTGGGCGAGCCTTCGAATCGCCAGGTGCGAATACACCTCGCGGTCTACCATTTTGCCGTCGGCGAAGACCTGGGCACCGTTAGCTGCGACAAAGTCCATCTTGTCGCGAACGGGCGCAAAGAACTCGCACAGGCGATCGTAGCGACGACCTGACGATGCGGCGAAATGCACGCCATGCTCGTGTAGCGCCAGAATCAGTTCGTAGGTCTCGGGAGGCACCTGGCCGTTTTCGTCAAGCAATGTGCCGTCCATATCGGATGCAATCAGTTTAAACATAGAAAAGCTCCCTTCGGGCTTGTTGGAATCGAACGTGTATCCGATTCCAACGTACCCAAAGGGAGCTCAAATAAGACTCCGCGGGCGTAAACGTTACAAGGACCTGGCAAATAGCTCACACATGCCAGAGGTCTCACGGTCGCGGCGTCAGGCGACACGCCACCCCGACGGATAGTCGTTTAGAACGTCCCCGATGACTAGTCGGCGTAGGTGAAGGTCGTGACGTCGAACATGCCCTCGGGGCGGATGCGGAGCGTCGGGATGACCGGCAGGGGCAGGAAGATGATGCCCATGATGGGGTCGAGCGGCGGCTCGATGCCCATGGCGCGCGCCTTGACCATAAAGTCGTCGTGCTGCGCGGCGACATCCTCGGCCGTGCCCTCGCTCATCAGACCACCGAGCGCCAGCGGAATACGCGCCACGACCTCACCGTTGCGCACCAGCACGTGGCCGCCCTGGCCAACAGCCTCGACGGCAGCCATCATATCGGCCGCGTTGTCGCCCACCACGCACACGTTGTGCGAGTCGTGGCCGATCGTCGAGGCGATGGCACCGCCCGTAATGGTAAAGCCACGCACCCAGCCGCGACCAATGTGCTTGCCAACAAGACCCAGGCCCGCAGGGCCATCACCGTCGGCCCCCTCGGCCTGCAGTGACAAGCCGCGGCCGTGGCGCTCGATCAGCATAATGCGGCGCAGGCCCTCGGCATTCTCGGGACGAGCCATGCCCGTGATGGCCTTGCCCGGCACCACGTCGATCACGGCCTCGCCCGGCTTAAAGGCATAGTCGAACACGTCGAGCGATAGCTTCGGCAGCTTAACGGAAGCACGCAGCTCATCGGCAAGGGCCGCAACCTCGGCCATCTCGGGTGCAATTTCGCCCACAAAGGTGCCATCCTGCGCCACCAGGGCACCAGCGGCATAAACACGATGCGGAGCCTTGGCAAACGTAAGGTCATCGAGCACCAGCAGGTCGGCGCGCTTGCCCGGGGCGATCGCGCCACGGAGCTCGTGTGGGTCGCGGCAGCCGTGGTCCAGGCCAAATGCCTCAGCCGTAGAAAGGGACGCCATGGAGATGGCGACCACCGGGTCGATGCCGGCCTCGATAGCCACGCGACAGGCATTGTCGATCATACCGGTCGAAAGCGCGTCGGAAGGAGCACGGTCGTCGGTCGCAAAGCAGCAGCGACGGGCGCGGGCGGGGTTCTCCAGCAGCATCGGCGACAAGTTGGCCAGGTCGTGGCTGCACGTGCCCTCGCGCAGCATCACATACATGCCGCGGGACAGCTTATCGAGCGCCTCCTCGGGAATCGTCGACTCGTGGTCGGCGATAATACCCGCTGCGGCATAGGCGTTGAGGTCTTTGCCGGCAACAAGTGGCGCATGGCCGTCGACCTGCTTGGACGGCGTCTGGTTGGCAGCGTCGATGCGAGCGCAGGTCTCAGGATCGGCCATAAAGACACCCGGCAGGTTCATCATTTCGCCCAGACCAAAGACATCGCCCGGATACTCGGCAAAAAACGCCTGCATGTCAGCGGCGGTAATCACAGCGCCCGCTTGCTCATCGGGCAGCGCGGGCACGCACGAGGGCATCATGTACTTGATGGAAATGGGCGCGCGACGGCCGTCCTCGATCATAAAGCGCAGGCCGTTCAGGCCGGAAACGTTGGCGATCTCGTGGCTGTCGGCGACGGCAGTGGTGGTGCCGCGCGTCGCCGCCATGCGCGCATACTCGGCGGGACGGATGTTCGAGGACTCGATATGCAGATGTCCGTCGATAAAGCCGGGGGCGATATAGCGACCCTGGCAGTCAATGACCTCAGCCGCCTCGTAGGTGCCGGCGGCATCGTCGCGACCGTCGTAGAGCACGCCGACGATTACGCCGTCCTTGACGGCAACGCTACCGGGCGCCACGCGCTGGCCATATACGTCGACAATCTGCGCATTGGTAAACAGCGTGTCGACGGGCACGCGGCCCTCGGCAGCATCGATCACAGACCTCATGACCTCAACGGACATACATACTCCTTTAACTGTAGAAATAACTGCGGAGCGGACGAGCCTTCACCGCAGCAAGCCAATAGCAATTGTATGCCCAAAAGAAGGTCCCGCTAACACCCCGTCCGCTTAACGGCACACGCCGCTTGGCGCAATGGGGACAGGTTACTTTGCACCAATGACAAGGAGTGTCCCAAAGTGCCGGCACAAAAGGAACGTCCCCAAGTGCCAAAAAAGCCGCAGCCGGAATCGTTCCGGCTGCGGCCCTATTGCACATGTTAGGTTGACCTACTTGCTAGACCAACTTGAAGCCCTTGCGCTTGCCCACGGAGAGGGTATCGCCCAGCTTGAGGGCGCTCGGATCGATGTTGTAGCTCTTGGGAGCCACGGCCTTGCCGTTGATTTTGACGCCGCCGCCGTCGATATCGCGGCGGGCCTGGCCGGCGCTGGCCGAAAGACCCAGGTCCTTGAGCAGGCCGGCGAGGTAAATCTGGCCCTCGTCATTGACAGTCAGCTCGGCATGCTTCTCGGGGAAGTCGGCGAGCTGGCCCTCCTTGAACACGCGGTCGAACTCGGCCTGAGCCTCGTCGCCGGCGCCGGCACCGTGGTAGGTGTCGCACAGGTCGCGGCCCAGTGCGCGCTTGAGCTCGTAGGGGTCGGCAGAACCGTCGGCCAGGGCGGCGTCGATCTTGTCGACCTCGGCCGGGGCGAGCGAGCTGGCCAGACGATAGTACTTGCCGATCATCTCGTCGGGGATGGACATGGTCTTGCCGAACATATCCTTGGGAGCATCGGTCAGGCCGATGTAGTTGCCATAGGACTTGGACATCTTGCGCACGCCGTCGGTGCCCTCGAGCAGCGGCATGGTGAGCGCAATCTGCGGCTCCATGCCCATCTTCTCCATGAGCTCGCGGCCGGCGAGCAGGTTGAAGAGCTGGTCGGTGCCGCCCATCTCGACGTCGGCCTTGATCTGAACGGAGTCGAAGGCCTGCATCACGGGGTACAGGAACTCGTGCAGGGCGATCGGCGTCTGGGACTGGTAGCGCTTGGTAAAGTCGTCGCGCTCAAGGATGCGAGCGACGGTGAACTTGGAGCACACCTGCAGCAGGCCGGCCAGGTCCATCGAAAGGATCCAGTCGCCGTTGTGCACGATGGTGGTCTTCTCGGGGTCCAGAATCTTCATGGCCTGGCTCACGTAGGTCTCGGCGTTGGCCTCGATCTGCTCCTGCGAAAGCTGCGGACGGGTGGAATTCTTGCCCGAGGGGTCGCCGATCAGCGCGGTACCGTTGCCAATGATAAGGGTGACGTTATGGCCCAGGTCCTGGAACTGGCGCATCTTGCGCAGGGGCACGGCGTGGCCCAGGTGCAGGTCGGGGCTGGTGGGGTCGACGCCGAGCTTGATGTTGAGGGGCTCGCCCTTCTCAAGCTTCTTGCGAAGGTCGGCCTCGGGGACGATCTTCGCGGCGCCCGAGGTGATGATACGCATTTGCTCGTCAACAGACAGCATTGGGTATCCTCCTTTTGCCATAGCACCCTCACCGGATACGGCGGTGCTGGAAGTTCATAAACTCTCTTATGATAACCAAAACGGCGCGGCCGAACACCTACGACAGGAAAATCCTCGTCCTGCCGCACGCATCAACGGCGACCGGCAGGCGCATGCCGTCGCGCTCGACCAAATATCGTGTTTGCTGACGGCGCGAGCAGTCACGGCAACGGATCTGCCCCGTTGCATCCGTGGCGCAGGCGCCCTCGGCAGTCAGCAAGCAGTGCTCGCACACCATGAGCTCGGGACGGTCGGCATCGACAGGCCCCAAGACACCGGGACAAGCGGCAAGCTCGGCAACACGCTCGGCATCATTGCCGAACAACTCGGCCGACAAGTACACCCGCCCCGCCCCGAGTCCGCGCAGCCAGGTAAGCGTGACCCGATTCGCGCAGAACACCGGCGCCGCCACGTCAAACGCCACGCCCAGCTCACGCGCCATCGCCACCTGTCCCAGGTTGCGGCAGACGACGCGCCCGGCACGCTGCATCAGCGAGCGGGTCCGGTCAGCGTCACCCGTGCGGCACACTTCGTCGAGCACCACCGTTGTATCGGACAGATCTCGCTCATCGCGCGGACCCACATCCATCAGCTCCCAAGCAAAGACCATACGAGCAAAATCCTCGCGCTTTGCCGGCCCCGCCGACCCCGCCAACTCCGTCGACGCACCGCCATCCACCGCAGCGTCCTCAAAGGGCAGCACCTCAACGGCACGCGCAACGGGCGCAATCGCATCCGCCTCGGCCCGCATGCGCTCCAACACCGCCGCCGTCTGATCCAACACGCCGGCGCTGCGAATCAGATAGACCTCGCAGCCCGCGTCCACCTTACGTTTGCAATGCACAACGATGCGCTCTCCCGCAGCGGCATCCACGGGGCAAGGCACCTGTGGCCAGCGCTTGGGCACATCGGGACGCGCGTCGGCACCCGGGTAAAATCGGATTTCGAGCGTATCGCCCGCCGCCACGGCGGCATCAAGCTCAACCGTCACCTCTTCGTGGCCCACAGCGACCAAGCGCCCCACGCGCACGCCCTGGTTAATTGCACGCTCAAAGCTCATGAGCTCGGCACCCGAACGACCCCGCAGGTAAGCATCGGTAAACCCACGGTTAAACGACCTTCCCAGCTCGCGTTCAAGCTCTTCCACGGCACCGGAGTCCCACGCGCCGTCGCACAGCGTATCGAGTGCCCGACGCCACACCCTCACCACGTTGAATACGTAATCGGGATTCTTCATGCGTCCCTCGATCTTGAGCGATGCCACGCCGGTGGCAACAAGCTCGGGCAGGTGCGCGATACCCAGATAGTCACGCGGACAAAGCAGGCGGTCTCCCTCGACGGCAACAACACTCTGCCCCGCCTCGTCCACTAGGTCGTACGCCAGACGGCACGGCTGCGTGCAGTCGCCGCGCATCGCCGAGCGCCCACGCCGCAAGGCCGAGAACTCGCACGCCCCCGAATAGCCGATGCAAATCGCACCGTGGCAGAATACCTCGATGGGCACGCCCGTGGCACATAGCGCCGCAATCTCGTCGACCGTCAGCTCGCGTGCCGTCGTCACGCGCTCGACCCCCAGCTCATCGGCGGCAAGCCGCACGGCACCCTCGCTATGAGCGCCCGCCTGCGTGGACAGGTGAATCTCGACCCCGGGAATCGCCGCGCGCAGCGCGCAGGCCAACCCGGCATCGGCGACAATCAGAGCATCGGCGCCCAGCTCTAGTGCATGAGCTCCCAACGCCACCGCGTCGGACAACTCGTCGTCAAATACGAACACGTTGAGCGTTACGTACACACGCACGCCATGGGCATGCGCCACGGCGCAGCCGCGTGCAAACTCGTCGTCGGTAAAACCGTGCGCACTCACACGGGCGTTAAAGCCGCCCAACCCCGCATAGATGGCATCGGCACCCGCGGCGATGGCCGCAAGCATCTGGTCGAGCCCGCCCGCCGGCGCCAGCAGCTCGGGCAGCGCCGCACCGGCAGCATCCAATCCAGTCTCGTATTGTCCGCTCGGCCCCATCGTCCGAATCGCCATCGACAAACTCCTTACCAAGGTATGCATTCACTCTGAAAAATGCCGTCTTCCAGCATACACGAGGCCTCGCGCGCCCCGTTTGGTTTATCGTGTAATAACTTATGTCCATCCTGCCCCGACGGCACATCCACCGTCCGGCACGACATACCTGGAGGTCAATATATGGGTCCTCGCCAACGACAGGGACGCAGCCGTTCAAAGACGCATGCTCTGCCCATAATCCTGCTCTCGTTTTTGGGCTTTTTGCTTATCGCGGGCGTGGCATTTGGCATCGGCATGGTCGGCAACGTCAACCGCTGGCTGTCCGATCTGCCCGACTACACCGACGCCAACGCGTATCTGGTGAGCGAGCCCACCGAGATCGTCGACTGCAACGGCAACAAGATTGCGAGCTTCTACACGCAAAACCGCAAGTCTATCACCAAGGACGAGGTCTCCCCCTACGTGCTGCAGGGCACCGTTGACGTCGAGGACGAGCGCTTCTACGAGCACGGCGGTATCGACCTGTGGGGTATCGCGCGCGCTGCGGTGGCAACCCTCGGCGGCGGTCACGAAGGCGCCTCGACTATCACCCAGCAGCTGGTGCGCAACACCATCCTGCAGGAGGAGCAGTTCGACTCGACCATCGAGCGTAAGGTGCGCGAGGCTTACATCGCCGTCAAGATGGAGGATATGTACTCCAAAGACGAGATCCTCATGATGTACCTCAACACCATCTATTACGGCCACGGCGCCTACGGTATCGAGGCCGCCGCCGAGACCTACCTATCCAAGAGCGCCGCCGACCTCACCCTGAGCGAAGCCGCGCTGTTGATCGGCCTTCCCAACTCGCCCTCGCAGTACGACCCCACGGTCAACCCCGACCTGGCGCTGTCCCGTCGCAACAAGGTCCTCGACAACATGTTGCGCCTGGGCCACATCACGCAGGAGGAGCACGATGCCGCACAGGCCGAGCCCATCACCCTCAACGTGACCGAGATTTCGGGCAGCGGCGTCGACGTATACTCGCAGCCCTACTTTGTCGCCTATGTTAAGCAGCTGCTGGAGCAGGAGTTCTCGACCGACGTGCTCTTTAAGGGCGGTCTGACCGTCAAGACCACCATCGATCCCACGATGCAGCAGGTGGCAGAGAATGCCGTTCGCGAGCAGCTCGACACGCTCTCGCTCGACGGCCTGGACATGGGCATGGTCGTCGTCGACCCCAAGACCGGCTACATCAAGTGCATGGTGGGCGGCTACGACTACAACGCCGACGAGAACCACGTAAACCATGCCACGGCCAAGCGTCCCGTCGGCTCCACCTTTAAGGCCTTCACGCTGGCAACTGCCATCCAAAACGGCATGAACCCCAACGTCACCCTCAACTGCAACTCGCCGCTCAAGGCCAAGGGCACCACGACCGAGGTCCAAAACTACGCCAACCATAGCTATGGCAACATCACGCTTAAGCAGGCGACGGCATACTCCTCCAACACCGGCTACATCCAGGTGGCGGAAGCCGTCGGCAACAGCAAGATCATCTCGCTCGTCAAAAAGCTCGGCATCGATCCCGCCAAGGACAACATCGAGGACGTTCCCGTCATGACGCTCGGCACCGGCTCGATCTCGCCGCTCGAGATGGCCGCCGCCTACGCAACGTTTGCCAATGGCGGCTACTATCGCCAGCCGATCGCCATCACCGAGATTGACTCTCGTACCGGCTCGGTGCTGTACCAGCACACTGACAATCCCTCACAGGTGCTTACCGAGGGCGAGGCCGCCGCGGTCACCGATGTTCTGTCCGGCGTCATGCAGGGCGGCGGTACGGGCGCTGCCGGTGCCCTAAGCGTCAACCAGCCCTATGCCGGCAAGACGGGCACCACCGACAACACCACCAACCTGTGGTTCTGCGGCTATACCCCGCAGCTGGCGTGCGCCCTGTGGACCGGCTATTCCGCGGGCGAGATCCCCATCCAAAAGTACGGCACGGACCTGCTGGGCGACAGCACCAACCTGCCTGTCTTTAAGCGGTTTATGAACACCGTTCTGACCGGTACCGAGCGCGAGGAGTTTGCGACCGGAACGGCGCCCACCTACAAGAACAACAGCGTCTGGAAGTTCTACGGCACCAACAACACCAAGAAGACGGAGAACGACGACAAGGACGAGGACGAAGAGGAAGAGGAAACCACCACAACAACTACCACGACGACCACGACCACCGAGACCACGGGCGGCGACACCACCGGCGGCACCGGTACGACCGGTGGCTCGACGGGCGGCTCCACTGGTGGTTCGACCGGCGGCGATGGCGGCACGCCTACGCCTACGCCTACGCCCACTCCCGACCCCTCACCCACGCCTGACGATACGGTCGGCTAGAAATCATCCGGCCATAAGCAACAAGGCCCCCGAGCAGCCTATTGAACTGCTCGGGGGCCTTTTAGTTTGAAGCGACCTGATGGGCGGTCTTTATACCGGCAGACAAAAAAGGGGGTACCGACCAACGTCGATACCCCCTTACAAGCCGCTATGTCAGCGCACGCAGTGCCGAGCGCACGACCCGCACGCCTACTTGCGAGAATTGCTCAGCTTATTGATCAGCGCCTCAAGACGCTCGCCGTCCTCGGCCGTCTGGGCAATAACCAAAATCGTATCGTTGCCGGCAAGCGAGCCAAGCACATCGGGCAGCTCTGCCGCATCAACAGCGGCGGCGATGCCGGAAGCCGTGCCAGGCTGAGCCTTGATCATAACCAGATTATCGGTGCGCAGAACGCCCGTTACGAGCTCGGAAACCATACGCTGCAGGTGCAGGTCCTCTGCCAGAACATAGATGCCCTCAGGGAGCTTACGCAGCCCCATATCGGCAATATCGCGAGAGACAGTCGCCTGCGTGCAATCAAAGCCCATAGCGCGGAGCTCATCGACCAGCACGCGCTGCGTGCGGACGTCCTTATTGCGCACAATATCTCTAATGGCATCCTGGCGCCCATTGCGTTTTTTAGCCATACAAACCCTCTCTCCAAAAGATGGCGGAGACATTCAATCAGTGATTGAATAGTTTAACGCTATTTGAAGGCTTTTGTGTATAAGAACGCATTTCGAAACAATTCTATGCAAATTTGTTTCGAAATGAGCCGTTTAGGCGGTTTTTGCGCCCGTCCGGTTAAGAAAAGCTGCCAGATGCGTACACATCACGCAGCGCGCAGGCTTGGCGCTGGCGATCGGCCCAAACAACAGACCGAGTCCCCGATGGTTGTCCTTGAGCGCGGCGACCATCTGACGGGTTCGAGGCGCCTCGAGCATATCACGCATGCGGGCGGAACGCTCGATTGACGACACTCCATGCGGGCTCAGACACAAATTCTCGATGCAGGCGACCAGTCCGGCAAAGTAGAACTTTTGGCTTGCCAGCTTGAGCCGACCACCGCTATCTGCTTCCGAGAGTGAGTCCGCAAGCTCGTCGAGCGCTCGAGTGTCATCGGATATCCTGGCATACATGGTGGGATCAAAGGCATCTGTAAGCTTAGGTGCCACCGCGTGGAAACAAGCGTCGCCGCAGCCGGACACGAATCGTGCCTGCGAGAGCGCATAAGCCATAAACTCAACCGTACGGTACGCCTTGCCGCGCGACAGGCATGCCTCAAACAGCGGACGGCTATACATCACGCCAGAGGTCTGAGCGACTAGGCCGCCTAAAATCAACTGGGGCAGCCCAGTCACCATAGAAGACTCGTCTTCTATGGCAATAGAGGCAGCATCCAAGACGCGCGAATGACGCTCGCGATGCGCATCGTATCGATCGAGCGACACCGAGGGGAGCACAATGTCTGCCGCAGTATCGCACGCGATATCGACCATCTTGGAAAGGGCCTGCAGAGCAAACCACTCATCGGCGTTCATGGCGATGATTTGAGAGCCGCGCGAGGCATCAAAACCGGCACGAAGACAAGCGCCGCGCTTCGCGTCCTCGACGTCAATCAAATCAATATGGATGTCCCTGTCGGCAGCAACTTGAAGCGAATGGCGCACACCGGGCACAGCATCGCGGCAGACAACGACAATCTGCAAATCATAGAGGTCTTGGTTCTGGATACTCTCGAGCGCACGCATCGCATAGCTGGGCGAACCTTCTACCACAATGATCACCGAAAGTCGCGGATGCGAACAACGTCGAACCAAGTTTTCCATCCTCTCGATAGCACCAAATCAAACTGTCGTTCATGGTACACCCGAGCTATAAAAGCAACGAGCCGCCTAACATGTTGCACGCCAAGAACAGATGTTGCACACGCGCAGCTCACACATAGTATGTGCAAGGCACAGACGCGCCGAGCACTCCCCTAGTCGAGAACGACAAGCTCGTCGGGGCCGTAATCCACACCCATAAACGTAAGGCCGCAGGCAGGAGCCGTGGGGCCCGCAGCGGTACGGTCGCAAGCATCGATAACCTCGCGCATCCACTCGGGTTCACGGCGATGCATGCCAATCTCGACAAGCGTGCCCACGATCGTACGAACCATCGAATGCAGAAACGCATTGCCCTCGATGGTAAACGTCAGGATATCCTCGCCAAAAGCGACCTCATGGCCAAATTCGGCACGCATCACGCAGCGATGCGTGGGCTTGCCAACGGCCGAGGCAACCTTGCAAAAGCTTTTAAAGTCCTGCTCGCCCAGCAGAGCGGGGCAGGCAGCAGACATAGCCTCAACATCCAAGGGATAGCGATGCCACCACACGGCACTGCGGGACAGCACGGGGCGCGCATCTCGATCGGCAATACGGTACGTATACGTACGGGAACGCGCGTCAAAACGTGCAGAAAAGCCTTTACGGGCCTTGTAGACCTCGTTTATGGCGATATCTTTGGGCAGGAGGGCATCCATAGCCCTCAGCCACCTACGGCGCGTCAGAGCAAGCTCAGTGTCCGTTACGGGCACGCTGATGTACTGAGCCACGGCATGCACGCCGGCATCGGTACGCCCCGCACACGTCAGATCGATCGGGCGGCGCAGCAGCGTCTCGATAGCGCGGCGCAACTCGCCCGCAACGGTCGTCTGGCCCGGCTGCTCGGCAAATCCGCTATAGGACGAGCCATCATAGGCAACACAGAATACAAGCGTGGCATCGAGCTCAGGAATCGAATTGAAATCAGACGGCGCGGTCATGGGCGCTCCCAACAAACAATCAACGGTATCGCGACAAAAAAAGAGGGGTACGCGAACGTACCCCTCGAATATAGCCTATGCAGACGGATTGTCTACTCAGCGGTCTCCTCAGCAGGAGCCTCCTCGACGGCCTCGACCTTCTTGGGAGCAGCGGCCTTCTTGGGGGCCGGAGCAGCCTTCTTGGCCTTAGGCGTGCAAGGCTCGGTGACGAGCTCCATGATAACGATAGGAGCGTTGTCGCCCTTACGGTTGCCGAGCTTCATGATGCGGGTGTAACCGCCGTTGCGGTCCTGCCACATGCCCTGGGCAGCCTTGTCGAAGATCTCGGCAACGAGCTGCTTATCGCCGAGCTTGGCGATGGCCAGACGACGAGAGTGCAGGTCGCCCTTCTTGGCCCAGGTGATGATCGGGTCGACGACCGAACGCAGCGCCTTAGCGCGGGTCTCGGTGGTCTTGATGCGGTCGTTCTCGAAGAGGGCCTTGGCCAGGCTCTTCTTCATGGCCTTGGTGTGGCTCGCATCGGTGCCGAGCTTAAGGCCCTTCTTAACGTTGTGACGCATGGTCTAGTTTCTCCTCAAATATGCGAAGCATTAAGCCTTCAGGCTCAGGCCCATGGACTCAAGCTTGTCCTTCACTTCCTCGATCGACTTAACACCGAAGTTACGGATGTTGAGCAGATCGTTCTCCGAGAACTCAACGAGTTGACGAACCGAGTGAATGCTGGCGCGCTTAAGGCAGTTGTAGGAACGGACGGAAAGGTCCAGATCCTCGATCTGCTTGTCCAGCTCGGCGTTGTCGTTGGTGACCTCGGGAGCGAAGATCGAAGCCTCCTCCTCGACCTCGGGGGTCTCGGCAAGGTTCATAAAGGCGGCCATATGCTGGTTGATGATATTGGCAGCCTGGACCACGGCGTCGCGCGGGGCGATGGAGCCGTTGGTCTCGATCTCGAGGACAAGGCGGTCGTAGTCGGTGTGCTGACCGACACGGCAAGCCTCAACGAGCTTGGCGCAACGGGACACCGGCGAGTACAGCGAGTCGACGTGGATCACACCGATGGGATCGTTGTCGCGCTTGTTAGCCTCGCCAGAGACATAGCCGCGGCCATAGCCGATGCGCATGCTCATGGTGAGATGGCCACCCTCGGTGAGCGTAGCGATGTGCTGCTCGGGGTTGACCAGCTCAAACTCGGACGGAATAAAGAAGTCCGCACCGGTGACCTCGCAGGGGCCGTCAACAGAAATGGTGGCGGTCGCCTCGTCGGTCGTGCCGAGAGCCCTGAAGACAAGACCCTTGACATTCAGGACGATGTCGGTGACATCCTCGACCATGTTAGGGATGGTCATGAACTCGTGCTGTGCACCATCGATCTGAATAGCCTCGACGGCGGCACCCTCGAGCGAGGACAGAAGTACGCGACGAAGGGAGTTACCCAGCGTATCGCCGTAGCCACGCTCGAGCGGCTCGACGGAGACACGAGCAGACGTCTCGTTGATCTCTTCGACCTGAACCTGAGGCCTAATGAATTCTGACATGTATTACCTCCAGCCTCAGCAGCCCGGATGGACTACTTAGAGTAGAGCTCGACGATGAGCTGCTCGTTGATATCACCGCTGATCTGCTCACGCGTCGGCAGAGCGAGCACGTTACCAGACAGCTTCTCGATATCGACCTCGAGCCAGCCAGGGACCTCAAAGCGCTCGGAGGAAATCAGGGCCTCCTTGATGGGGAGGAGGTCACGGAACTTCTCGCCGACAGCGACGACGTCGCCGGCCTTGACGCGGTAAGACGGGATGTCCACGCGCTTGCCGTTCACGGTGAAGTGACCGTGACGGACGGACTGACGAGCCTCTTTGCGGGTGCGGGCGAAGCCAAGACGGAAGACGACGTTGTCAAGGCGAGACTCAAGGATGATCATGAGGTTCTCACCGGTGACGCCGTTCATCTTACGGGCCTTGTTGAAGTAGCCGTGGAACTGCTTCTCCAGAACGCCATAGATGAACTTGACCTTCTGCTTCTCGCGCAGCTGCATGCCGTACTCAGATTCCTTGCGACGGCGCTTGGGCTGACGGATAGATTCCTTCTTGCTGCTGTAACCGAGCTCAGCGGGATCGATCCCGAGCTGACGGCAGCGCTTAAGAACAGGAGTCCTGTCGATTGCCATATTGATACGATCCTTTCAGTTACACGCGGCGACGCTTCTTGGGGCGGCAGCCGTTGTGCGGAATGGGGGTCTTGTCCTGGATGCTCGAGACCTCGAGGCCAGCAGCCTGGAGGGAGCGGATGGCGGTCTCACGACCGGAGCCGGGGCCCTTGACGAAGACGGAAACCTTCTTCATACCGTGCTCCATGGCCTGCTTGGCAGCGGCCTCGGCAGCCATCTGGGCAGCGAACGGCGTGGACTTACGGGAGCCCTTGAAGCCCACCTGGCCAGCCGACTTCCAGGAAATGACGTTGCCCTGGGGATCGGTGATCGAAACGATCGTGTTGTTGAACGTAGAACGAATGTGAGCCTGGCCCACGGAAATGTTCTTACGGTCCGCGCGCTTCAGACGGGCAGCGCGAACGTTCTTCTTAGCAGTAGCCATCTATCTAGCGCTCCTTATTTCTTCTTCTTAGCACCGATCTGACGCTTCGGGCCCTTGCGGGTACGAGCGTTAGTGTGGGTGCGCTGGCCGCGGACCGGGAGGCCCTTGCGGTGACGAAGGCCGCGGTTGCAGCCGATGTCCATAAGGCGCTTGACGTTCTGGTTGCGCTCACGGCGGAGGTCGCCCTCAACCATGATCTGGTTCTTATCGATATAATCACGGATGGCGTTAACCTCATCCTCGGTGAGGTCCTTAACGCGCGTATCCACGTTAACGTTGCACTCGACGCAGATCTTCGTCGCAGTGGTGCGGCCGATGCCGTAAATGTAGGTCAGACCGATCTCAACGCGCTTCTCACGCGGGAGGTCGACACCATTAATACGGGCCAACGTAGTCTCCTCTCTTAACCCTGACGCTGCTTATGACGGGGGTTCTCGCAAATGACGAGGACCTTGCCATGGCGCCTAATGATTTTGCACTTATCGCACATCTTCTTGACCGAAGGACGTACCTTCATCGTTCTTCCTTTCGGTAGCGCTCAAACTACTTCCCTACTATCTACTCGCCCAGCCGCAGGCGTTTAAAACTATGGCTGGTCTTCACACACAATCCGACCGTAGGTTGAGCTAAGCCTGCAGTCGGAAATGGAGTGCGTGTATGCGTGCCGCTATTTGTAGCGATAGGTGATGCGGCCGCGGGTCAGGTCGTACGGGGAAAGCTCCACGACAACCCTGTCACCGGGGAGAATACGGATGTAATTCATTCGGATCTTGCCAGAAATGTTGCACAGAACCGAATGACCGTTCTCGAGCTCAACCTTAAACATGGCATTGGGCAACGGTTCCTTTACCGTACCCTCGAGCTCAATTGCGTCTTCCTTCTTCACAAGCAATCATCTTTCTCTAGAAAACGACAGCGATTGAGTATTCTACAACACGTATGCACGCATCGTAATAACTTCGTAATGGCTCCACAACTAAGTGGAACTTGTTACATTTCTCCGCCTTGGAGCGAACACCAAGCACCCTGGGCATCCGTGGTGAGAATCACCGGACCGTCATTGGTAATGGCGACGGTGTTCTCGTAGTGCGCGGCGGGCAGGTGGTCGTTGGTCGTAACAATCCAACCGTCGGAGCCTGTGCTCACATGGTTGGAACCCATCGTAACCATCGGCTCGATGGCAATGACCATGCCGGCCTGGAGGCGAACGCCCCTCCCCTTCTTTCCATAGTTAGGAACGTTGGGGTCCTCGTGCATCACACGGCCAATGCCATGGCCCACATAGTCGCGAAGCACGCCGTAACCGTGAGACTCGGCGAGAGACTGAACGGCATAACCGACGTCCCCGATATGGTTACCGGGAATAGCCTGCTCGATGGCAGCCTTAAGGCAATCGCGCGTGACCTCGCACAGGGCCTTGGCCTCGGGCGTAGGGGTGCCGACGAAAAACGTCCAAGCGTTATCGCCAACCCAACCGTCGACAACGGCTCCCGTATCGATGGAGATGATATCGCCATCGCGCAGGATCATGTCGGGGTTGGGAATACCGTGGACCACGGCATCGTTAATCGATGCGCAAATGGTACCGGGGAACCCGCCGTAACCCTTAAAGGCCGGGGTGCCGCCATGCATACGGATAATCTGCTCCGCGAGCTGATCGAGCTCAAAGGTCGAAACACCAGGGCGCACCATGGCTCCAACGTGGCGGAGCGCCATCTTAGATAGCGCTCCTGCCTTCTTCATCTGCTCGATTTGCGTTGCAGACTTAATCTTGATCATAGACCGAGAGCCTCTTTGACATCCCCGTACACGGTCTCGCGAGCCTGGTCACCGTTGACCGACTTGAGCAGACCCTGGCCACGATAGTAGTCGACGAGCGGGCTCGTGGACTTCTCGTAGACGTCGAGACGGTTCTTGATGGTCTCGGGCTTGTCGTCGTCGCGCTGATACATCTCGCCGGCGCACTTGGGGCAGGTAGCATCGGCAGCGGTGCCGGTGTAACCGCAGGCGCGGCAGGTGCGACGCGAAGACAGACGATCGATGATGACCTCGGGGGCCACGTCGACCAGAAGGGCGCAGTCGATCTCGCGACCCATGGCGGAGAGCTCGGAATCGAGCGTCACAGCCTGGGCGGTGTTGCGCGGGAAGCCGTCGAGGATGAAGCCCTGCTGGGCGTCATCGGCAGCAAGGCGCTCCTTGACAAGGTCGATCACGAGCTGGTCGGGAACGAGCTCGCCAGCGTCCATGTACTTCTTAGCCTGAATACCAAGCTCGGTGCCACCCTTGACGGCAGCACGCAGCAGGTCGCCCGTGGAAATGTGAGCGACGCCAAACTCGGCGACGAGCTCCTGTGCGACGGTGCCCTTACCGGCACCCGGAGCTCCGAGCAATACGAGGTTCATGAGCAATCCTCCTCTAGCCTATTTAAAGAATCCATCGTAATCATACATCTTGATCTGGCCTTCGAGCTTATCGACCGTGTCGAGCACGACGCCAACCATGATGAGGATGGACGTGCCGCCAAATGCCTGGATCAGATGGTTACCCGTGAAGGAGAAGATGATCGAAGGCACGATGGCGATGAGCGCCAAAAAGACAGCGCTGGGAAGCGTGATCTTGTTGAGCGCGTTCTTGATGTAGGCCGCGGTAGCCCTACCCGGACGGACGCCCGGAATAAAGCCGCCCTGCTTCTTAAGGTTGTCGGCCGTGTCATCGGGGTTGAACACCATGGAGGTGTAGAAGTACGCGAAGAACACGATGAGGACAACATTAAGCACCCAGTTGAGCCAACCGGTCGAAAGCGCAGAGGCAACTGCCTGAATCCAGCCGATGCCGGGGAAGAACACGGCAATCTGAGCCGGGAAGTACAGCAGCGCCGAAGCGAAGATGATCGGCACGACACCCGCGGTATTGACCTTGATGGGCAGGTAGGTGGTCTGGCCACCCATCATGCGACGGCCCACGACGCGCTTAGCGTAGGAGACCGGGATGCGGCGCTGGCCGCGCTCAAGAAAAACAATCAGCGGGATAACCAGCAGGATGATGGCGCAGACGATCACCATGGTGATGATGCCACCGGCATTGCCCTCGGTGCTGGAGAAGATAGCCTGCGGCAGACCGGCCATGATGTTCGCGAAGATGATCAGCGACATGCCATTGCCGATACCGCGCTGGGTGATGAGCTCACCAATCCACATGATCAGCATGGCGCCCGCAGTGAGCGTGCCGACGACCATGAGGTCGAAGATGATCTCGGGAGCGCCGGCGCCATTAAAGCTGATGCCGAAGCTCTTAAAGAGGAAGAGGTAACCCACGGAGTTGAGGATTGCCAGAGCCAAGGTGAGGTAACGCGAATACTGCGTAATCTTGGTCTGACCGACCTCGCCCTCGCGGGCAAGCTCATGCAGGGAAGGCACAACGGCCTGGAGCATCTGGAGGATGATCGAGCTGGTGATGTAAGGCATGATGCCCAGCGAAAACACCGACACATAGCTCAACGCGCCGCCAGAGAAAAGATTCAGGAGGGCCATAGCACCTGCGGCGACCGAATTGTTATCGGTCGAGAAAAGGCCCAGCATCCCCTGGAAGGGAATGCCGGGCACAGGAACGTGCGCACCAATGCGGTACACGACGAGCATAGCTATGGTAAAAAGAATCTTTTCGCGCAATTCTTTGATGCGGAAAGCATTCTTAAGACCATTTAGCACGGCAGCTCGACCTTTCCGCCGGCGGCCTCGATCTTGGCCTGCGCAGAAGCGCTGACCTTGTCGACCTTGACCGTGAACTTCTTGGTGAGCTCACCATTGCCGAGCACCTTGACGGGCTCGAACTCGCTCTTGGTGATGCGAGCGGCCTTAAGAGCGGCACCGTCGATCACAGCGCCGTCCTCGAACTTACGCTCGAGACGCTCAACGTTAACGGCGGTGTACTCGATACGACGGGGGTTGCGGAAGCCCGGAAGCTTGGGCAGACGCATAGCCAGCGGAGTCTGGCCACCCTCGAAGCCGGCACCCTTGGTGCCGCCAGAGCGGGAACCCTGGCCCTTCTGGCCGCGGCCAGAAGTGGTGCCGTGACCCGAAGAATTGCCACGGCCGACGCGCTTGCGGTTCTTGGTGGAACCGGGCGCGGGAGTAAGATCGTGAAGCTGCATTTGCTACTCCTCTACAATCTCGACAAGGTGCTTGACCTTGAAGATCATGCCGCGGACGGACTCGTTGTCAGCAATCTCGCGAACCTCGCGGATCCTGTGGAGACCGAGGGCACGGACAGTACGGACCTGGTCCTGCTTGCAACCGTTGGTGCTGCGGACCTGCTTGATCTTGATGGTGTCAGCCATGCTTAGTTCTCCTTACCGACGAACATCTCGGAGACCGTCAGGCCACGGCGAGCCGCGACGTCCTCAGGGCTGGAGAGCTCCTTGAGGCCCTCGACGGCAGCCTTGATGATGTTGAGGCCGTTGTCGGTACCGAGGGACTTGGACAGGACGTTCTTGATGCCAGCAAGCTCGAAGAGGGGACGCACAGCGCCGCCGGCGATAACGCCGGTACCCTCGACAGCGGGCTTGATGATGATGCGGCCGGCACCAAAGTGGCCGAGAACCTCGTGCGGGATGGTGCCCTGCTCGGTCACCGGCACGTGGAACATGTTCTTCTTGGCATCGAGAGACGCCTTGGAGATGGCCAGGGGCACCTCAGCGGACTTGCCCATGCCAACGCCGACGTTGCCCTTGCCGTCGCCAACGACGACGAGAGCGACGAGGCTCATGCGACGACCACCCTTGACGGTCTTCGACACGCGGTTGATGTAAACGATGCGCTCCTCGAACTCGGAGGCCTCGCGCTGCTGCTTCTGATTACGAGCCATGTGCTACATACCTCCTAGAACTCGAGACCGGCGGCACGAGCACCGTCGGCGAGGGCCTTGACGCGGCCATGGTAGATACGGCCACCGCGATCGAAGGCGACCTTGGTGATGCCGGCCTCGATGGCGCGCTTGCCAACGAGCTGACCGACCTTCTCCGCAGCCTCCTTGTTCGAGGTGTGGGTGCCCTTGAACTCGGCCTCGAGGGTCGAGGCAGAGACGAGCGTCAGGCTGGAGCCCTTGCTGTCGTCGATGATCTGGGCATAGATGTTGGCGTTAGTACGGGTCACGCGAAGACGCGGACGCTCGGAGGTACCCGAGACCTTGCCGCGAACACGACGCTGACGACGCTTGAGGCCTTCCAGCTTCGCCTTATGCTTGTTCATACGTAAACTCCTAAAAAGGTTGATCTTGCCAGCACCTGACGGGGTGCTGGTCTTATGCGAGTGAGTCGGTTACGACTACTTGGCGGCCTTACCCAGCTTGCGGCGGATGTGCTCGCCAACGTAGTGGATACCCTTGCCCTTGTAAGGCTCGGGAGGACGATGGCCGCGGATCTCAGCGGCGATCTGACCGACCTGCTGCTTGTTGATACCCTTGACGTTCACGTGGGTGTTGTCGGGAACCTCGAAGGTGATGCCCTCGGGAGCCTCGACGATCACGGGGTGCGAGAAGCCCAGGGAGAACTCGAGGTTCTTGCCCTTCTGCTGCACGCGGTAACCGACGCCGGCGAGCTCGAGCTTCTTCTCGAAGCCCTCGGAAACGCCAACAACCATGTTGTGGATGAGGGCGCGGGTGAGGCCGTGACGGGCACGGGTCTCACGCTCGTCGTCGGGACGGGAAACGGTGAGGACGTTGTCCTCGACGTTGATGGTGAGCTTCTCAAAAACATCGAGCTCGAGCTGGCCCTTGGGGCCCTTGACGACAACGTTGTTGCCGTTGACTGCCACTTCGACTCCGGCGGGAATCTGGACAGGCTTATTACCGATACGAGACACGGTGATCTCCTTTCCTTCTACCTACCGAGCGAATTACCAGACGTAAGCGATGATTTCGCCGCCGACGTTGTGCTTGCGAGCATCGCGGTCGGTCATAACGCCATGGCTGGTGGAAATAATGGCGGTACCAAGGCCACCGCGGACGCGGGGCATGTCGGCAACGCCGGTGTACTTACGCAGGCCCGGCTTGGAAATGCGGCGGATGCCGTTGATGACCTTAGCCTTCTTGGGACCATACTTAAGCGTGATGTGCAGAGTCTTCTGGGGAACGGTGTCCTCGACATCGTAGCCCTCGATGTAGCCCTCCTCGTGCAGAACACGAGCGATCTCGACGAGCTTCTTGCTGCTCGGCATGGAGACCGTGGCCTTGTTCACAGAGTTAGCGTTACGGATGCGCGTAAGCATATCTGCGATCGGGTCTGTAAGGTTCATACAGATTCTCCTTCGTTCTTGATGAACACGTGCTCTTGGTTCTTCGCCGCCCTTAACGGCAAAGCCTAACTAGCGCGTTTTCCCTGTTCCAAACGGATGCTTGAAACGCTGGTAGTGACTTACCAGCTGGCCTTCTTAACGCCGGGAAGCTCGCCCTTGAGTGCAAGCTCGCGGAAGCAGACACGGCACAGGCCGAACTTGCGGTACACAGAGTGCGGACGGCCGCAGCGCTGGCAGCGCGTGTACTCACGAGTAGAGAACTTCTGCTTGCGATTGCACTTGACGATCATCGATGTCTTAGCCACTTATATCCTCCTCACATAGAGTATTGTTCGCCCCAAGCGCCGCCCCCTTCTGGGAACGGCGCTCATAGGGCAGGTGAGCCTATTTCTTGAACGGGAAACCGAAGGCGTCCAGAAGGGCCTTGGCCTCCTCATCGGTATTGGCGGTGGTCACGAAAGTGATGTCCATACCACGCTGGTGATCGACGGAGTCGAAGTCGATCTCGGGGAAGATGAGCTGCTCGGTGACGCCCATGGAGAAGTTACCACGGCCGTCGAAGCTCTTGGCGGAGATGCCGCGGAAGTCGCGGATACGGGGAATCGCGACGGAGGTCAGACGATCGAAGAACTCCCACATACGGTCGCCACGCAGGGTAACCTTGCAGCCGATCGGCATACCAGCGCGCAGGCGGAAGGTAGCGATGGACTTGCGGGCACGGGTGATCATCGGCTGCTGGCCGGTGATGGCGCGCAGGTCGCGCACGGCACCGTCGATGGCCTTGGAATCGGTAGCGGCCTCGCCGACACCCATGTTCACGACGATCTTCTCAAACTTGGGGATCATCATGACGTTCTCGTACTGGAACTTGTCCTGAAGCTGCTGCTTGACCTCGTTGTTGTACTTGGTCTTCAGACGCGGCACATACTTCTCTTCTGCCATTGTTCACTCCTTCTTGGGGTTTTAAGCACGGGGCGTGGCCACGATGGGTTGTCCTCGTGCCTCCTGGCTGCATCCGCGCCGCTCATGGCATTTCGCGGTTTGGACTCGACGCAGCAGGAGCCGACAAAACAATCGGTACTATACGCGCATTGGGTGCGTATTTCCAGAAAAACCTCGTCTGCCTGCACAACTCCACAACTCCCCCGCACAAATGGGTCCCAAAAAGCAGTTGCGGTGAAATACGGACTGTTTAAGCCTGTTAAGCCGCCAAACAGTCCGTATTTCACCGCAACTTATTGATGGGGATGAGACTATCGCTTGCGGGGGACGAGTTTGGTGCGGCGCAGGTGGATCATCTCGGCGGCGATGGAGATGGCTATCTCCTCGGGATCCTCCGCCTCGATGGCGACTCCGATCGGCAGGTGCAGCTCGTTGATTTGCTCCTGCGTAAAGCCCTCCTGCTCCAGGCGGGCGCGCACAAAGGCAGTCTTGCGGCGCGAGCCCAAGCAGCCCAGATAGGCGGGCTTGGCGCGCATGGCCTGAATCACCACGTCGATATCGGACTTGTGACCCGCCGTGGCGACGACCACTAGGTCGCGCGGGCCGATAGGGCACTGCTTGCTCAGGTTCTTGTAGTCGACCAGACGACGATCGTAGACACCGGGCACCCATTCGGGGGTCAGCGTGCCGGGACGGTCGTCGCAAGCCACGACGGCAAAGCCCGCCGCCGTGAGCACCCGCGCCGTCGCGGCGCCCACGTGGCCGCAGCCAAAGATATAGGTCAGGCCCTCGGGGCAGAGCGTCTCGATATGCGCCGTGGGAATCTCGGAGGCGGCGTTGGTGTAGGTGACCTTACTCCCCTCCTCCACCAGCGAAAGCCCGGGGCAGCCCGCAATGGTGCGGCGCGATTCCTCGCCATGGTACTCGGCCACATCGCCCTCGAGCGCGCTCGCGATAAACGGCTCAAAGTCGATGACGAAGTCGCCGATGCGGCGATACGCCAGTACATCGGCAATTTCTTGGAACAACGGTGCCTGAGTCGCGTCCAGATGCAGGTAGCACAGGCAGATGACCCCGCCGCAGATCATGCCGGTATCGGAGTTCTCGCCGCCCATGGTGTAGCGGACCAGACGCGACTGTCCCGCGCTCAAGAGCTCGCGCGCCTCATCCAGCGCAAAGAGCTCAATCTTGCCGCCGCCGATAGTGCCTGCCTGGTTGCCATCGGCAAAGACAGTCATCCATGCGCCCACACCGCGCGGCGACGACCCCGCCGTACCGGCCACGACCACGAGCTCGCACGTCTCGCCAGCGCGCAGGGCGGCAAGCACCGCATTCACAACATCGAGCTTTTCCATTGCCGCCTTCTATCCTCTAAAGACACCGGTGAGCATAGCGAGTGCCTCGAGCACGCCGCCGCCGACCGACGTCGCTTTGTCCGAAATGTAGTTGATATAGCTGGCATCGCCGCGCGGGTCGACATCGGCGCATTTAAAGCCCTCAGTCACCTGCACGCCGTTCGCCAAAAGCCCGCGCAGACAGCCATCGATCTGCGTGCACATGGGCGTATCGCCCGCGTAGCCAATCACGTCTCCGGCGCTCACGATGTCGCCGATTGCGCGGTCGGACCGAAACACGCCGGCGGCGGGGCTGTGGATAACACGTTCCTTGCCATAGCCGGCGATAATGCCCGGCACGCCCGTGTTGGGCTGGGGCGAACCTTGGGTAATGACACGGCCGAGAAAATGCCCGCGCATGGTCTCGACCACGGCGTCGCAGTCAACCGGCGCGGTGAAGCCCGGTCCCACGGCAATAACGACAGGCGCCATATCGCGCGTGGTGCCCAAGTTGCGCTTGGCCAGAATCGCGTCCACCACGGCCGCGGGCTTCAGTTCGTCGAGCATCTTGGCCTGGGGGTCTACCACGACGGCGACGTCTCCGGCCTCGGTAATTGCAAGCACCTCTGCCGGCGTCTGCGCCAAGCGGGCGCAAATACCCTCGACCTGGACCTCGCCCAAGCGAATGGCCTCGCAAAAACTGATTGTGCGACGGATGCACGTGGGAACCGCGATATCGGCCATAACGACCGACACGCCGGCGCGCACCAAACGGGCAGCGACACCCGTGGCGATATCGCCGGCGCCGCGAACATAAACGAGCATTCCCGGGGCACCTCCCTGTGCTACGGTTTGAGCAGAGCAAAAGCGGTTCGACCGCTACTCTGATGATTATTTATTATCACAGTATTATACGGCGGTGAACAGATGGAAACGGTTAGCGGCAATCTTGCCTCGGCGCTCAGGATCAAGCCGGGCATTACCGCGATTATCGGCAGCGGTGGCAAGTCGACCTTGCTAAAGACGCTCGGCCTTGAGCTTATGCGCGCTGGCGGCCGCGCGCTCCTCTGCACCACCACGCATATGTTCCCCGTCGCCGGCGTGCCGTGGGACGGGTCGAGCCGTCGCCTGGACGCCGTGCCTTGGAAGCCGGGCGCCTCGCATGTCCCCGGTTGCACCTGCGAGGCATGCGCGGGCATGAGCCGCGGAAGTATCTGCCAGGCGGGTGTTTTGGACCCGGAGACGGGCAAGCTCTCCTCCCCTGCCGAGCCGCTCGACCAGCTGGCGCAGCGCTTTGACTACGTCCTGGCCGAGGCGGACGGCAGCAAGCGGCTCCCGCTCAAGGCGCACGCCCCGTGGGAGCCGGTCGTTCCCGCCGGGACGGTCAACGTTATCTGGCTCGTCGGCGCCTCGGGGCTCGGCAAGCCCATCAACGAAGCCGTCCACCGCCCCGAGCTCTTTTGCGAGCGTTGCGGCTGCGAGCTCACCGACATCGCCACGCCCGAGCGCGTCGCCCAGGTGCTCAATGCCGAGATGCAGGCGCTGGGACTCAGCACCGCACGCGTCATGCTCAACCAAGCCGACACGCTTGCCGACCCAACAATGGCAGATCGCTTCGAGGCAGCCCTCAACCGCCCCCTCATCGCCACCAGCCTCCAGGGGTAGCAAATTTGGGACGGGGCTCTTTTTTGCTACCCCGTCCCGAAAAATCATCTCCCAAATTAGCTACCCCGGCGGTCTTCCTGTTAGCGGGGCACGTAGCGGCCGGGTTGGGCTCCGGTGGGCTCGCCGTCGCGTGCCGCCAGCACGCCGTTCACAAACACGGCCTTGGCGCGGCCATGTGCCCCAAAGCCCTCGAGCGGCGTGTAGTCCACGGCCTGATGCTGCGTCGCGGCGCTGATCGTCCAACGCGCGCACGGATCCCACACGCACACGTCGGCATCGGCGCCCTCGGCAAGACAGCCCTTGCGCGGATACATGCCAAAAACGCGCGCCGGGTTCTCGCTCATCAAGCGGCACAGATCCTCGGGACCCAGCTGTCCCTCAAAGCTCGTGGCAATCGCAACGGGACGATGCTCCACGCCGGGCCCGCCGTTGGGAATCGCGCGGAAATCATCGCGTCCTCGGTCCTTTTGCCCGTGCAGATTAAAGCTGCAGTGGTCGGTGGCAATAGTATCGATCTCGCCAGCCACAAGCGCCTCGCGCAGCGCGGCACGGTCACCGGCATGGCGCAGCGGCGGGCTCATCACGTACTTGGCGCCCGCAAAGCCGTCCTCGCCCTGCTCCAGATAGCAGGTGTCGTCGAGCATCAGATACTGAGGGCATGTCTCGACATAGATGTTCTTCTGCCCGCGCGCTTTGGCAGCGCGAATGGCCTCGAGCCCCAGCTTGGTCGAAAGGTGCACCACGTTGACCGGAGCGTCCCCGGCCAAGTGCGCCAGATACAGCAGGCGGCTCACGGCCTCGGCCTCACACACGTCCGGACGGCTGAGCGCATGGCCCTCGGGCCCGTGGATACCCTGCTCAAACACGCGCTTCTGCAGCGCGTTGACCAACGTGCCGTTCTCGCAATGCACGCACAGGATACCGCCCACGCGCTTGAGCTCCTCCAGCACCTCGAGCGTCTCGGCATCGTCCAGGCGCAGATGGTCGTAGGCAAAGTAGGTCTTAAACGACGACACGCCCGCCTCGCGCATGGCCGAAAGATCGGCGCGGTTGCGCTCATTCCACTCGGCAAGCGCCATATGGAAGGCATAGTTGGCGGTGCAGGTGCCGTCGGCGCGATGATGCCACTCGACCAAGGCATCGGGCATGGTCACGCCGCGATCGGCCGTCGCGTAGTCCACAATGGTCGTCGTGCCGCCGCAGGCAGCCGCGCGCGTGCCGGTCTCAAAGCTATCGGCTGTCCAATCCATGCCGGTCCAGCACTGCATGTGCGTGTGCCCATCGATAAAGCCCGGGAACACCCAGCAGCCCACGGCATCCTCGACGGTATCGCCCTCGGCCGGCTCAATCGCCGCGGCGATCCGCACGATCTTATCGCCATCCATGGCAAGATCGGCGCGACGAAGCCCCTGGGGCGTCACGAGCGCGCCGTTTTTGATGATGATCATAATTGCTCCTTATTGATTGATGCAGTTGGCCACGCGATCAAAATACGAGCAGGCGGCGATATGCTCCGTTATGCGTCGCTGTCCCTTGACGGTATCGACGTCCCACAGTTCGTAAGCACGCGCATCAACCAGCACCACGTCGATACGGTCCTTGAGGATCGAGCCGCCACCGTCCTTGCCCTCAAGACACATAAGTGCATCGAACAGTTCCGCCGGAAAGAGCACCGGGCTCGAAGGCTCACCGTTGCACGCAAGACGCATCGGATACTTGCGGCCACGCTCATCAAACGCGCGAACCATGGCCTCAAAAGAATCCGAACTCACGAGCGGCTGGTCGCCCGGCAAAAAGAGGCAACCCTTCCAGCCGCGGCTCGCCCCCCACGAAAGGCCCGCACGGACGCTTTCGCTCCTGAGCTTGCCATCGTGCAGCACGCACGGGCAATGCTTGTCCTCGCAAATCTGGGCGACCTCGGGCCAACGCGTCGAAACCACGACGTCAAAGCCCCGGGGAACCGAATCGATAGTCCGGGCAATCAGCGGCTTGCCATAGATATCGGCAAGCATCTTGTTAGAGCCAAACCGCTTGCCCTCGCCCGAAGCCATAATGACGCAACCGAGTTTCATGGCGATACCTCCCCTGAAACCATCGTACCCATAACTCGCGTCGCGGGGCATCTACATCGAAAGCGCTTATCCCGCACGCCCACGATGCAAAAAGGGGCACCCCGCCGGTTGGCAGAGCGCCCCCTTTACATGGCTTACCTCAGCGCGGCTTTAGGCCTGGAACCAACGGGCGGTGTTGCGCTCGTCGAGGGCCTTGAGGGTAGCGGCGGGATCGGCAACCTTCTGCAGGAACATCATAGCTGCGATGGCGTACGGCTTGTAGCTGGCCTCCTTGTACATGCCCACGCGGTGCATGTCAAAGACGTCGGCGTTGACCTCGCCGTGCTCGCAAGAGACACCGGAGATGTCGGCGGGCAGCGGGTGCATAAAGATGGTGTCCTGGCCGTTGGCGGTCTTCTCCATGAGCTCGGTCGTGGAGCACCAGTCCTGATGGGTGGCGTTCTGAGCGAGCAGCTCCTTCTCGAGCGCTGCGATGCCGGCGTCGTCGCCCTCGGCGTACAGGTTGGTACGCTTCTCCATGGCGGCAAACGGAGCCCAGCTCTTGGGGATCACGATGTCGGCGCCCTCGAAGGCCTCGGCCATGGTGTTGACCTGCTTAAAGGTGGTGCCGGACTCGGCGGCATAGCCCTTGGCGCGCTCGACGACCTCGGGCATGAGGTCGTAGCCCTCGGGGTGGGCCAGGGTGACGTCCATGCCAAAACGGGGCAGCAGGCTGATCAGCGACTGCGGGCAGGACAGCGGCTTGCCGTAAGAGGGTGAATAGGCCCAGGTAACGGCAACCTTCTTGCCCTTGAGGTTCTCAAGACCGCCAAACTCGTTGATGAGGTAGAGCATGTCGGCAGAGGACTGCGTGGGGTGGTCGGAATCGGACTGCAGGGAGATGAGCGTGGGACGGTGATCCAGAACGCCGTCCTCGTAGGCCTGCTGGACAGACTCGGAGACCTCGGCCATGTAGGCGTCGCCCTTGCCGATGTACATGTCGTCGCGGATGCCGATGACGTCGGCCATGAAGGAGATCATGGTAGCGGTCTCGCGGACGGTCTCGCCGTGAGCGATCTGGGACTTCTTCTCGTCCAGGTCCTGCAGCTCAAGGCCGAGCAGGTTGGCTGCCTTAGAGAAGGAGAAGCGCGTACGGGTGGAGTTGTCACGGAACAGGGAGACGGCCAGACCCGAATCGAAGATCTTGGACGAAACGTTGTTCTCGCGCAGCTCGCGCAGGGCGTCGGCGACGATGTAGAGCGCCTTGAGCTCATCGGTGGTCTTATCCCAGGTGTGCAGGAAGTCGCTGCCGTACATGCCCTTAAAATCGAGGCCGTTCAGCTGCTCGACGAGCTCGGTAAACTTGGCGTCCATGTAAATATCCTTTCCATAGATGAAACGATCGCAATGAGTAGATGTGCTCCGGCATGCGCGTGTGGCTAGAACATGCAGAGCGCTATGACGAGGACCCGCTACCGTTGAGGAAGCATGGGAGATAACGACCGCGGGCCCCAAGTCAACAGGGGGTGCCGGGGACACAGGCTGTCCCCGGCTCAACAAGATCAAGGAATGGGACTAGTCGATCTTGTTGTTGGTCAGACCAGCGCGGAACACGGTAGCGTCGCCATCGGCCTGGCTCGGATCGTAGAGGTTCAAAGCAGCAACATACATGGCGGCAGCGGTGACCAGGTCGTCCTTGTAGGTGACCTCGTTGGGAGCGTGAGCCTGAGACTCGGCACCCGGGCCAAAGCCGACGCAGGGGATGCCATAGCGGCCCTGGATGGAAACGCAGTTCGTGGAGAAGGTCCACTTGTCGCACAGCGGACGACCGGTGCGCTTGTCCATGCTGGGCTCGCAGCCGATGCGCTCGTCACCGAACATGGCCTTGTGGGCGTCGACGAGGGCCTTGACGTGCGGGGCGGTCTCCTTGTTGATCCACGTGGGGAAGTAAGCCTCGGTCTCGTAAACCTCGCCGGTCCAGGACGGACGGTCGTACATGTACATGGAGACCTTCACGTCGTCGCCGTACTTCTTGGCGGCCGGCAGGTTGCGGATCTCGTCCAGGCAGGACTCCCAGGTCTCGCCGGCGGTCATGCGACGGTCGATGGAGATGGCGCAGGAGTCAGCGACAGCGCAGCGGCTGGGGCTGGTGTAGAAGATCTGACTGACGGTGCAGGTGCCGCGGCCCAGGAAGCGGGCGTCCTCGAAGTGCTCGGGGTTGTACTTGGGGTCGAGCATCTTGACGAGACCCTTGATGTCGGTCGACTCGTCGCAGCCGTTGTTGTTGAGGGCGCGGACGTCGGCGATGATGTCGGCCATCTTGTAGATGGCGTTGTCGCCGCGGTCGGGAGCGGAGCCGTGGCAGGAGGTGCCGTGAACGTCGACGCGGATCTCCATACGGCCGCGGTGACCGCGATAGATGCCGCCGTCGGTGGGCTCGGTGGAAATGACGAACTCGGGCTTAATGCCGTCCTTGTTGTAGATGTACTGCCAGCACATGCCGTCGCAGTCCTCTTCCTGGACGGTGCCGACGACCATGATCTTGTAGCCCTCGGGGATGAGGCCCATGTCCTTCATCATCTTGGCAGCATAGGTAGCGGAAGCCATACCGCCCTCCTGGTCAGAGCCGCCGCGGCCGTAGATGATCTCGTCGGTCTCGTAGCCCTCATAGGGATCGGCATCCCAGTTCTCGATGTTGCCGATGCCGACGGTGTCGATGTGGGAGTCGATGGCGATGATCTTGTCGCCCTCGCCCATAAAGCCCATGACGTTGCCCAGGCCGTCGACCTTGACCTCGTCATAGCCAAGGCTCTCCATCTCGGCCTTGATGCAGGCAACAACCTCACCCTCCTCGCAAGACTCAGAGGGGTGGCTAATCATTGCGCGAAGAAAACGCGTCATATCAGCACGATGGGACTCAGCCGCAGCCTTAATGGCATCAAAATCGAGTTCTTTAGTCATAACAGTCAACCTTTCTACAAGGGTTTACCTACAGGTAGATATTTCAGATAGATCACTTGTGCCAAGCGGCGTGAGGTTGAGCACCCCACAAGCAAGTAACCATAGGAGGCGGACGGAGGACTTTGCTCCGTCGCGAGTTCCGCACGAGCCGGAGAGCACTTAATGTGCTCTCCGTGCGAGCAGGACTGTCCGAGCAGGGAGTAAAGTCCTCCGGCTGCCTCCGGACAGGTCAGTCTGCTAGCAGGTCGGATACTCGCCCTCCCAGACGATGCGACGGTACTGATCCGGATCGGTGTCGCCCTCGGTGGAGAAGCAGAGCACGGAGCTCGTCTTGTCCAGGCCGATGAGCTCCTTGAGCTCGGCGTACTCGGGATCGAGCATAAGGGTCTCGACCAGACCGGTGGTCACGGCGCCGGACTCGCCGGAGATAACGCGCGGGTCGCCCTTCTCGGGAGCGCCCAGGGTGCGCATGCCGCGAGCGGTGACCCAGTCGGGGCAGGACACGAAGGCGGTGGTGTGGTTGCGCAGGATATCCCAACCCAGAATGTTGGGCTCGCCGCAGCACAGACCGGCCATGATGGAGGGCATGTCGCCGTCCACGATGCGCGGGTCGCCGTCGCCGGCGGCAGCGCCCTTGTACAGGCAGGCGGCCGGTGCGCACTCGACCACGACGAAGGTGGGCGGGTTATCGGGATACAGGTTGGTGAAGTAGCCCACCACGGCGCCGGCGAGCGAGCCTACGCCAGCCTGGACAAAGACGTGCGTCGGGCGGTTGATGGCCATCTCGCGCAGCTGCTCGGCAGCCTCGGAAGCCATGGTGCCGTAGCCCTCCATGATCCAGGACGGGATCTTCTCGTAGCCCTCCCAGGCGGTGTCCTGAACGATGACGCCGCGCTCGCAGGCGTCGGCCTCGGCGGCGGCCATGCGCACGCACTCGTCGTAGTTGACCTCTTCGATGGTCACCGTGGCGCCCTCGGCGGCAATGTTATCGAAGCGGGGCTTGGTGGAACCCTTGGGCATGTGCACGACGGCCTTCTGGCCCAGCTTGTTGGCAGCCCATGCCACGCCGCGGCCATGGTTGCCGTCGGTGGCGGTAAAGAAGGTAGCCTGGCCAAAGTCCTCGGCCAGCTGATCGGAGGTCAGGTAATCGAAGGTGCAGTCGGCAACGTCCTTGCCGGTCTCGTCGGCAATATAGTTGGCCATGGCAAACGAGCCGCCCAGGACCTTAAAGGCGTTGAGGCCAAAGCGATAGCTCTCGTCCTTAACGCACAGGTTGGACAGGCCCAGGCGCGCGGCCTGGCCGTCCAGGCGGGCAAGCGGAGTAACGGTGTACTGAGGGAACGACTGGTGGAAGGCGCGGGCCTTCTTCACGTGGTCGAGGCTCATGATTCCCAAGTGCTTGTCATCGCTCTTGGGCATCGTGTTGCCCGCCCACTGGATCTTATCGGCCATACGGTGAACTCCTTAAGTCCTCTCTTGCCGGCCCCCGCATACGCGTCTCAGCCCACTCCCATTCATGCGACTGAACTTTTATGTGGATGCCAAACAAAAAGTTTGTTATCACTGTTCTATCACACTTTTTGATTGGAAATCCTAACAAATTGTTTGTTGCCGTAATCGGTACCTTTTCGCCGCCGAACGGTCACATAACGCAGCGACGCTTTCGTTATTTGCGAACAAGTGGGGTTTATGGCACAGTGAGCCCAAACTAATTTTTAGGAAGGCACCCATGACCCCCGCACAGATTGAGTTCTACAAGCGCCTTGCACACGGTCTGGCGCTCCAATTTGGCCCCAACTGCGAAATCGTCGTCCACGATCTGGAGACCGATGACGTGGACCACTCCATCGTAGTGATCGAAAATGGCCACGTCAGCGGGCGCAAACTGGGTGACGGCCCCAGCCATATTGTGTTTGAGTCCATGCACGAGGGCACCACCGACGTGCACGACCGCGAGCCATACCTCACCAAAACCACCGATGGCAAGCTGCTCAAGTCCTCGACGATCTTCATCCGCAACGATGAGGGCAAACCCGTCGGCATTTTGGGCATCAACTTTGACATTACGCTCATGAAGGCATTTGAGCGCTCGCTCGATGCCTTTACCGGCACCGGCGGCTCGGGCTACACCGAGCCCGAGCCCATTACCAAGAACATCGGCGACCTGCTCGAGGACCTGCTGCACGAGTGCGAACAGTTTGTGGGCAAGCCCGCGGCACTCATGACCAAAGACGAGCGCATTCGTGCCATTGGCTACCTCGACCGTCGCGGCGCCTTCCTCATTTCCAAGTCGAGCGAACGCGCCTGCGAGTTCTTTGGCATCTCCAAGTACAGCTTCTATAGCTACCTCAATGAGGCCAAGGCGGCAACAGGCGACAAGTAGGCACTCGCCTGGATTGTCCCTCCCCTTTTGGGCGCGAGTTCTGGAAAGCATGAATCCAAGACCGAGCCGCTTGGAAAGTTCCATATAATCGATGTCATTAGTATTTCGAAAGGGTGGAACAGAATGGCGTTGAGCAAGGCATCATGCACCGGTCGCGGATTGATTCCGGCAATTGGTGGACATGTGCACCGCATGTTCGATGAGGGTGAAGACGACTTGTTTTCGCTGAGCCTTGACGACGTGATGGATGATCGCCCGTGGACCGCCGACGAACTCATGGGCGGCGGGGCTCGCCCGTCAAACCCCAATCCCGCACTTGCGCCTAAGACCGCATCTGCGCCGACTCCTGCGCAGTCGGCTGTTTCGACGCCCGCGCCTACGCCCGCACCCACTTCGGCGCCCACGCCCGCTCCCCGCCCCGCAAGCGACCCGTCCGAGACGGCAGCATTTCTCGCTGCAGCGACGCAGGGCAAATCGGCCGACAGCACCGTTATGTACAGCGCCCAGCAGTTGCCTGTTCCTGCGGCACGCAAGTCTCCGGTCACAAGGCTCGATGAGCCCGTTGCCCATCAGGTTGCCTACGATTCCTGGGCTGCAGCCGATCTGGATGAGACCTCTACCGGCATGCCGGCGCTCGACGTTCCAGTTAACCCGCTTTTTGCCGCCAACACGAGCGCCGCGGACTATGAGGGCGGTGCGGCATATTCCGATTATTCCGATGGCTATGCTGGCACCGATCGCATCGAGACCGAGGATTATGGCACCGCATCGAGCGATTATCTCAACGATCCGTACGCTGCCACGCCTGCACCGGAATATGACCCGGAGGCCGCGTCCGCGCCGGCGTATACCAAAAGCACGGGCGAAGAGCGCTTCGCCGATTATTACGCCGAGGAAAAGGCGCTGCGTTTCTCGGAATTACCGCAGGCAGTCAAGGTTGCCTTTATCGCCATTGTCATTGCCCTGCTCGGCGTCATTGCGTTTGAGGGATTCCAACTGTTCCGCGGCCCCACCCAAGCGGAGTCGGAGACCCAGCAAAAAGAGGACGACAACCAGCACCTGGACATCAACACCCTCAAAGGCGACCCCAACGACGGAGACGATGAGTAGCGAGAGCTGAAGGCGACCGCAGGATCCCGCATCCAGCACTGGCTTCTAAGTGCTGTTTTGTCATCCAGCTACACTTTTCCGGATAATTTGCCTATCGAATTTGACACTTTTCCGAAGTTTTAAGGTGCCTATTTCGACACTTTTCCGGATGAAAGCCGAATAATCACTTGGGAAACCAACGCAGTCCGCTCGTCATTTCGCGGATGGCGCTTGATTTCTGTCCGTACACGTTGATAGACTTCCTCTTGCCCGCAAGGAGCGGGCGCGTTTTATCCAGAGTCGGAGTAGAGAGTTGGCTCCACGATCCCGACGCCAACCGGCCAAGAGGCACGGTGGCCCTGCCAACATCGATGAAAGGAGTCCGTATGGACAATTTCTCCGTGCGCAGCGAGCGCAATTTCCACAACCTGATCGTCAAGCCAAAACGAATGCATCTTCTAGACGAGCCGAGCGGCTACACCTCGGCTTTGGTGAAGAGCGGCCTCTCCCACCAGATGCGCTTTACCATACAGAAGCTCGAGGAGGAACTCTGTGCTGCTGGCAATCCGCACGTACTGCAGATTCAGCTGCTCGGAGACGACTCGCGCGAGCCGTCTAGCTGGAAGCTCTTTGCCGACGGCGCGTGTGTCGCAAGCGGGTCCGGAGCCTTTGCCCGCGAGCGCTTCTGCGAGGGCGCTGAGGTGTTTCTGGACCTGTGTCGCGACGCCGTACGCACAGCCGAGCTGCGTCAGTGGAGCCAAAGGGAGTACGAGCTGCTGAGTGCAGCGGGCGGGATTGCGGAAGTGCAGGTAGGCGGACCGAGCCACTCGTCATACTGATTGACGCTTCGATTCAAACAGCAGGGCGGAGTCGCGCTTACAGCGCTGCCATGCCAAACCGAATGGCGTTCTCAAAAGGCCTACCCCCTCCGCCTTCAACTTCAGCAGCAGGTCGCTCGACCCGGGGCACTTGTCGGAAAGGCGCATCCGGGCTCGCTCGCCCATCCCCCACCGCTGGCGGACTTCCTGGGCGCGCGGGCTCACGCGGTAGTCCCCGTCCATCATCTGCTTGAGCAGCTTGGCGGTCACGCGCGCATCGGCCAGAGCGCTGTGGGCGTGCCCCGTCGACTCGTCAAACTCGATGCCAGACCACGTCGCCGCGTCGCCCAACGAGACGCGCCCATGGCTGCCCACGTCCATAATCGAGGTGTAAAACGCCTGCAGGTCGGCCCAGTCCGAAGGAAATGCGGCAAGGTCGATGTGCTTTGCCTGGCACTCGGTCAAAAGCTGTCGACGATCCGTCCCGCTCCAGCAAACTATCTGAGCGGAGTAGCGACCGATCCAATCGCTGAGCCTTTTGATCACCGTGTAGAGCGGATCGGCCATCGCGGTGTCCACGGTCGATATCCCTGTAAGCTCGCGGACGGGAAACGCAACGCCTTCGGTAAATTCCGTCTGCACAAACTGCGAGAACTCGCCCATCACGTTGCCGTGGTAATCGAGCTCGACGGCGCCGACCTCGATAATCTCATTGTGCAGTCCACGGCGCTGGCGCTGCTTTGGCACCGGCGCAAACTCAAAGTCCAGCACGATCTGGCGCGCAAAGTTCGTCGTATCGATAGCCGAGATGCACGGCGTCTTTTTAGCTGGCACGGTTAGGGCCTTTCTCCGTTGCCTGCCGCTTGCTACATAGGCGGCTACATTGCCGTAAAGATAGGCGCCCGTGCGGACATGAAATCGCACAGTGCAGCTTTCCGGCATCCTTGCGTAAAGCTGCGCTTTGAGATGGTCACGTCGCTGTTATTATCGAACATATATTCGTATTTATGGCTGCAGTTTGATAGACTGGTTATTGTTGACGGCAGTTCCATGTGCCGGGCAGCGCCCTCCATGCGACGGGAGGTGATGCCCATGACCGATCTGACTGATTTTGTGAAGCTCCTGACCGCTTTGGTCTCGCTCCTCACGGCGCTTATCGGACTTACCGAGGCACTCAAGCAGCATACGAAGCATAAAAAGAGGGGTCGACGCCGCTAAGGCGATGACCCCTTAATCCAAGCAACGGCGCTGCCCAGCTCTTCACTACTTGGGCTGCCGTCGACCTTATTTTACCCACGGGCACCGGGTTTACCAAATGGATTTTCGGTAAAGGAAGCACGGCACGCCCGCAAAAACACTACGCCCCAAGTGCCGCCACGGGGATCACCGCCACGCCGTCGTCGCGTGTGTAGGCAATGCTCCCCTTTCCAACCACGACCGGCAAAAACGCCGGCGCGGCATTCTGGGCGTCAGGATTGGAGAGCACTTTCCTCTCCAGCGCCTTGAGATTTCTCGCTCCATCGTCTGCTTTCGCATCGCTCAGCTTGACCTCGATGGCTCCTCAGCGCCCGTCGTGCTCAACGATCAGATCGACCTCAAGGCCCTTCTCATCTCGGAAATAATGGACACTGTTGTCGACACCGCCGTAGGTGGAAAGGAACACGCGCACGTCGCGCAGAACGAGGTTCTCAAAGAGCATCCCAAACGTTTGCATATCGCCAAGCAGCCGCTCAGGGGTAGCCCCCAGCAACGTCGCCGCAAGTAACGGGTCGCAGAAGTAGCGCTTGGGGCGCACGCGAACGCGGGCCTTCGAGCGCATGGGCGGCTCCCATCCGCACAGGTCCTCGGTCAGCTTGAGCCTGTTGAAGAGGTCCAGGTACGCAGCGATGGCCCTCTCGTCGGGACCCGCCTCGCCGTACGAGGCATCCTTCATGAGCGTCTTGTACGTGACAGCCTGGCTCTCGTTCATGGCAAGAGCTCGCAAAAGGCCGTGTGCAAGCTCGGGCGATCATGCGATATGCGAAATTACGCCATTCTCAATGCGGATTTTACGCTACTTTCAATGTAGTTTTTACGCCATTCTCATTGAAGGTTTTATGCTTGGCATCCTTAGCGCGACGCTCGCTCAACCCCTGACCACCGGATTGCCCGAATTCCGGGATGCTGCCTCCGCTCCAAACAAAAGGCCCCGACTCGCGATGAGCTGCCTCCCATTTCTTGAACATTAGAAATGGGAGGCTTTCCACCCCATGCCTCTATCGGAAACGGCATCCCGTCCTGAGCATCGAATCCGGGACGTAGTTTCCGCATGCGGCTTCGTTAGGAAAGCATGTTCTACTCTGAGCGCTCATTCCGGGGTGCAATTTCCGCCAGAGACGCCGCCGGGAAAGCACATCCCGGTTTGGAGCCGAAATCTGGGATGTAGTTTCCGCTTGAAGGGCGATCCGAAAAGCACGTCCCATTCCGAGTGGCAATTCCTGGTCACAGTTTCCGCAGATACAAGGCGACAGTCCGCCGCCCTTATCACATGCCTTCAAACATGCGATCCAGAAACACAAAACAGCAGATAGAATGCTCTTTTTCAAAAAAGTACACGTCCCTAAACTTACCAAGGTTTCATGTCTAGCTACCGTTCACGGTCGCCGATTACCGCCCACCGATTCAAACAAGAAATATGTCGCCAAAAGCAGGTCATCTACCTGCATGGTTAGATTTTGGTCAGCTTTTGGTCAGCTGAGCGGCAAGTTCCAGCTGATACGTTTTTGCTACCCAAAAGGAGGCGGTAGCTCATGACCCATTGCAATGACCAGCTCATCGACCAACTGCTCACTCAAGCCGAACAAGAGGGGCGCTGTCTGATTCCCCCGAGCTCGGCGATCCGAAAAGCGCTCCTTCGGCGCACCGGCGGCACGGTTGTCTCGCCCATGCCGGGGTTGTTTGCGCGAAAAACGCGCTGGAATGAACTCAACCGAGCGCAACGCCATTGCGAAATCCTCCGCGCCCTTGCGATCATCCACCCCGATTGGACGTTCTGCTCGTTTTCGGCCGCCTGTCTGCTGGGGCTCGAGGTCTCGTGGCGACACCTGAATGTCGTGCATGTCTGCAGCGCCACCAAGCCGTCGGCTCGCCCGGGCGCGCATATTCAGCGGCATCAGATCGAGCCGGTCGGAGCAATCCGCCTGTCCGGCATATCGGTAACGCCGCCCATTCAAACGGTGACGGATTGTCTGTTGCAGACCGGTTTTGCCGACGGCATGCCCATTGCCGATTCGGCGATCTCAAAGCTCGGCCTTGCGCCGGAACAGCTGATGGAGGCCGTTGAGCAACGAGCGACTGCCCGCAATGGTCGCGCGATTCGCACCGCCCTCACAACGCTTCGATATGCCGACGCCCGCGCCGAGAGCGGCGGGGAATCGGTCGCCCGAGCCGTCATGATCGAGACCGGCTTTGCACCCGACCAACTTCAATACGAGCTGACGGATCCCTTCGATTCGACCGAAAGCATGCGAACGGATTTTGCCTGGGAGCGTCAAGCCAGGGAGCTCACGCTGGGCGAACTCGATGGGCTCATCAAATATACCGACCAGACCATGCTGGCCGGACGCACCACCGCCGAGGCGCTCGTTGCCGAACGACAGCGTGAGGCGCATCTATCGCTTTACGGTCATCCCTTGCTGCGCTTTACCATGAACGAAGTCCGTTCGGCAGGCATGTTCGCGAAAAAGCTGCAGACGGCAGGCATCCGGCAGACCGCGCTGCCGACATGGCTCAACGATATTGAGCTGTAGGGGCTACCGAGCTTATGCCCGCCTGCCTACCAAACCGGGACACGCTTTCCGGTTGGCAGCACCCGCGGAAACCATGTCCCAGACTGAGTGCTCAAAACGGGACGCGCTTTCCAGATGGCATGCCTAGCGGAAAGCGTATCCCGGAATCAAGGCCTAGAACGGGACACGCTTTCCGGTTGAACGCCCAGCGGAAATTACATCCCGGAATAGACGCTCAAACTGGGATACATTTTCCGCTGAGGGCCGATCCGGAAACCGTGTCCCACTCCGAGCGTCAATTCTGGGATGAACTTTCCGCCAGAGGGTTCAGCCGGAAACGGCATCCCACTCTGAAGCAAAATTCTGGGACGCAGTTTCCGGTTGAGGGCTGTTCCGGAAAGTGTGTCCCATTCCAGGCGCGGATTCCGGGACGCACTTTCCGTTTGAAGCTCCAACCGGAAAGCGCGTCCCACTCTGGAGCCGAATTCCGGGACACGCTTTCCGCCAGAGGCTCTACCGGAAAGCGCATCCCATTCTGAGCATCGATTCCGGGTCGCAGTTTCCGCTTGAAGGCCGATCCGGAAACTGCATCCCATTCTGAGCGCCAATTCCGGGACGCAGTTTCCGCTTGAGGCCCGTTCCGGAAAGCGTATCCCATTCTGGAGCCGAAATCTGGGACGCAGTTTCCGTATGCGGAGGCGCTCCAAGCAAAAGGCCCCGGCTCACGATGGAGCTGGGGCCAAAGGCGCAGCTTATACAGTTGATGGCAAGCGCAGACGGCAGTCAGCAATGGCTGTCCGCGCCCTACCCTACCCGCGGTTGCGGACGCGGCTGTAGGGCGTATCCACCATGGGCAGATCGGGACGTAGTTTGCCGTCAAACGCGCGGTAGGCGTTCTGCACGGCGGGCGCCGTGGGGATCGTTGCGATCTCGCCGATGCCCTTGCCGCCGTATGCCACGGGCAGCAGTTCGTCCTTCTCCACGTAAATGGCGTGGATATCCGGAATCTCGGGCGCACGGAACAGTCCGAGCGTACCGTACCTTGCCTGGGGCACGCAGTCCTTGAGCGGCCAGTCCTCGGTCAGCGCATAGCCCATACCCATAAGCACGCCGCCTTCGATCTGACCCTGGATGGAGATGGGGTTGACCACCTTGCCGGAATCGTGCGCGGCATAGACCTCGCTCACGCGGCCGTCATCATCCAGAATGACCACATGCGTGGCAAAGCCGTAGCAGATGTGACTCTTGGGGTTGGGGACGTCGGCGCCCAGTTTGTCGGTCGGCTCCAGGTACACGTAGCCAAACTCGCAGCCCTCGAGCGCCTTGATGGCGGTCGCGGGATCCTGAGGATGCATGCCCTGGCCGGCGACGAGCTCCTGCGTGCGCAACTGATAGGCGCGACCGTCATCGTATTCGATCTTGACGCCATCACCATGGGCGCTCACCGGGGCGGTAGGCGCAGGCTTGCCAGCCTCGATGCCAACCATGGCATCGCGCAGCAGGAAAGCGGCGCCGCGCACGGCCTCGCCGGTCACGACCGTCTGACGCGAACCAGACGTGGTGCCGGAGTCGGGAGCGTTCTCGGTGGAGCACTCGCCGTTGGCAATGCAGCTCAGCGGCAGACCGCAGGCCTCGGCAACGTCCTGCAAAAAGACGGTGTTGCAGCCCTGGCCGATGTCGGACGTGGCGGCATAGACCACAGCCACGCCGTCCTCGATGCGAATCTTGCAGCGGCCGGCATCGGGCAGGCCCACGCCCACGCCGGCGTTCTTCATGGCGCAGGCAATACCGGCGTGTCCGGGATGCGCATAGTAGGCATCCTTGACCTCGAGCAGTGTCTCCTTAAGCGCCGTGGAACAGTCGGCAATCTGACCGTTGGGCAGAACCTCGCCCGGCTCGATGGCGTTTCGGTAGCGAATCTCCCACGGATCCAGGCCAACCTTCTCTGCCAGCAGGTCGATCAGGCTCTCGAGCGCAAACTCGGACTGGCAAACGCCAAAGCCTCGGTACGCGCCGGCGGGCGGGTTGTTGGTGTAGTAGCCAAAGCCGCGAATGTCGGTGTTCTGGTACTTGTAGGGGCCGACGGCATGCGTACAGGCGCGCTCGAGCACCGGGCCGCACAGCGACGCGTAGGCGCCGGTGTCAAAGTTGATCTCGCAATCCAGGCCGGTAAAGTTGCCCTCGGCGTCGCAACCCAGCGTAAAGGTACCGTCCATGGCATGGCGCTTGGGATGGAAAGCGAGCGACTCGGCACGCGTGAGCTTGCACTTCACAGGACGCTGGAACTTATATGCGGCGAGCGCGGCCAGGTGCTGGACCGAAACGTCCTCCTTACCGCCAAAGCCGCCACCCACGAGCATGGTCTCGACGACCACACGCTCGGGTTCGCTATCCCAGCCAAACATGTGGGCGCACTCTTTGCGCGTATCGTAGGCACCCTGGTCGGTCGACTGCACCTTGACGCCGTTCTTGTACGGGAAGGCGACGGCGCACTCGGGCTCCAAGAAAGCATGCTCGGTAAAGGGCGTGGTAAAGCGCTGCGTCACGGTGAACGCGCTCTCTGCCAGCGCCTTGGCGGCGTCGCCGCGCGTCACGTGACGGCTCTGGCACACGTTGTCCTTGAGCTCCACCGTGTTGCCAAAGGCAAAGAAACTGTCGTGCAGGCGCGGGGCGTCGGCAGCCCTGGCCTCGACAATGTTACGCACGGGCTCCAGCGGCTCGTAATCGATCTTTACGAGCTTCTTGGCCTTCTCGAGCGTCGCCTCGTCCTCGGCAACCACCAGCACAATGGCATCGCCCACGCAGCGGGTGATATCGCCCTGGGCGATCATGACGTCCCAATCCTGGATAAGGTGGCCGACCTGGTTGACCGGCACATCCTCGGCGCGCAGGATGCCCACCACACCGGGCAGGGCCTCGGCCTTGGAGGTGTCGATGGAAAGCACACGGGCGCGCGGATACTTGGAGCGCACGGCGCTGGCATAGGTCAGGCCCGGCTGATCGAGCTCGTCGATGTCATCGGGGTACTTGCCCTCGCCGAGCACCTTCTTGCGCACGTCGATACGGAAGGCGCGCTTGCCCACGCCGTAGTCGTCGCCGCGCTCCAGGTCCTCGTCGATCTGCTTTTCGCCGCGGAGCACCGCAGCGGCCAGCGAAATGCCCTCGATAATCTTCTTGTAGCCGGTGCAGCGGCAGACGTTGCCGCGGATGGCGTACTTGATCTGCTCCTCGGTGGGCTCGGGGTCCTCGGCGATCAGCGCCGCGCCTGCCATGACCATACCGGGGATGCAAAAACCGCACTGCACGGCGCCCACGGCGCCAAAGGCGTACACAAAGGCCTCGCGCACGTCCTCGGGCAGGCCCTCGACAGTCACGATGTTGCGGCCGGCGGCAAGGGCGGTGGTCAGCACGCAGGCCTTGACGGCCGCACCGTCCACATGAATGGTGCAGGTGCCGCAAGCACCCTCGGAGCAGCCGTCCTTGGCGGAATGGATGTGCAGGTCGTCGCGCAGGTAGCGCAGCAGCGGTTTGTTTTGGGTCGTCGTGTGCTCGACGCCGTTAACGGTAAAAGTGAATTCCTGTGCCATGGTGATTCCCTTCTACACGCCGGCGGCGATGCCGGTGCGGTCGTGGATGGCGCCATGCGGGCAAACGACGGCGCACATGCCGCACGACAGGCAGTCCGCACCGTCGATGTGGGCACAGTTGTCCTCGATGCGGATAGCGCCGGCAGGGCATTTTTTGGCGCACATGCCGCAACCGATGCAGCTCGTGTCGCAAATCTTGCGGGCGATGGCGCCCTTATCGGTGTTGTTGCAGCGCACCAGGATGTTCTGGTAGCCGGGAACAAAGGCAATCACGCGCTGCGGGCACGCCATGCCGCACAGGCCACAGCCCGTGCACTTGGAGCGGTCCACGCGGGCGATGCCATCAATCAGTGCAATGGCGCCGTGGGGACAGGCCGTGACACAGGCGCCACAGCCAATGCAGCCTTCGCTGCAGCGGGCGTCGCCGCCTGCGGAGGCGCAACCGCTTCCGCAGGCAACGTAGGCCACGTTATGTTGAATGGATTTGGCCATAAGAGACTCGCCTATTTCTTAAGGAGATACGGATAGCTGTCGCGCACGGCCTTGATGGTCAGGCGGACGGCCTCGGGCAGACCGGTGTTGACGGCATCGACCGAGACGGTGCGGACCGTGCCGGCGACGCGGACCTTAAAGTGGTCCTCGTCCACTGCCAGGAAGCCCTCGTTCTCGGAGTTCTCCATGTCCTGATCGCTCCAGAACAGGGTGAGCTTGTCCTTGTAGGGACGACCCTCCTGGTAGGGGCAGAACACGGCGCAGTTGCCGCACTCGTTGCACATGCCGTCGATGTGGACGACCTGATGCTTGGCCAGGCCCGGCACCTTAATTGCCACGTTGGCGCGGTTGGGGCACACATCGCAGCAGACCTCGCACACCGAGCCGCAGCCCAGGCAGCGGGTCTTGGTGCAGTTGCGCTTGTCGCGGCACAGCGATCCCTTGCGCTCGTAGCAGGTGTCCTCGCGGCCGGCCTGCTCGTTGCAGTCGGCGTACTTGTTAAAGTCCACGCCGGCAATGGCACGGGCGACCTCGGCGGCGTCGGCGATAGCCTCGACCACGGTAGCGGGACCGCGGCGGCAGTCACCGGCAGCCCAGACGCCCTCGACGCCGGTGGAGGTGGCGGCAAGGCGACCGCGACGGTCGTGCTCGACGCCCGCGGCATCGTACAGGCTGGCATCGATGCCCTCGCCCACGGCGCAGATCACCGTGGTGGCGGGCAGCTCGACGGTCTCGCCCGTGGCGACGGGACTGCGACGGCCGCTTGCATCCGGCTCGCCAAGCTCCATAACGTCGCAGGTCAGCACGGCGCCGTTGAGCGCCTTGGGCGCCAGCAGCTCGCAGAACTCAACGCCGTCGGCAAGAGCAAGATCGAGCTCTTCCTCGTCGGCGGGCATCTGCTTCTTGGTGCGGCGATACACCAGGCGCACGTTCTTCACACCAGCCAGGCGCTTGGCCACGCGGGCAGCATCCATGGCGGTGTTGCCGGCGCCGATGACCACGACGTCCTCGCCCAGCTCGAGCTTCTCGCCCTTCTTGGCGGCCTCGAGGAACTCCAGCACGTCGAGCTCGGCACCCTCGCCCAAGCCTGCAGAGCCGGGCATCCAGGCGCCGGTGGCCACGACCACGTCGGTAAAGCCCTGGGCCTTGAGCTCGTCGATGGACTCCACGCGGGCGTTGAGCTGAACCTTGGCGCCAAAGGCCAGGCAGAGCTCGGCATCGTGCGAGATATCGTCGCTCGCAATACGGAACTCGGGAATCACGTGACGGACCACGCCGCCGAGCGAATCGCGGGCCTCAAAGATGGTAACGGGCACGCCGGCGCGCGTCAGGAAGAACGCCGTCGCCAGACCGGCAGGGCCGCCGCCGATAACGGCAACGTTGCGCTCGCCGTCGTTGGCGATGGCCTGGGCGCGCAGCTTGGGCAGCACGGCGGTCATGGCCTCGCGGGCGGCCTTGAGCTTGCTGGCGCGGATCTGGGCGCCCTCGGGCTCGTAGAACGCGCGCTCGCAGGCACGGCCGCAGGGATGCGGGCAGATGGTGCCGGTAATGAACGGCAGGGCGTTGCGCTCGATGATGATGTTGAGTGCGTCCTCGTAGCGGCCCTCGTCAACAGCCGCCAGATAGGCGGGAATATCCTGCTGAATGGGGCAGCTCGTGCGGCACGGCGTGGTAAAGCAGTCGGAAAGCGGGCTCTTGCCGGCGACCTTGCGGTCGGGCAGCGGGCGCAGCGGCTTCTTGTAGAGCGGGTTGGTGAGCGAATCGGTCTGGATCGCGGTCACTGCCTCGAGCGAAATGCCCTCAAACGGCTTGCCGTCCAGATCGCCAAACTCGCCGGCCATCTGGCTAAAGCGCTCGTAGCCACCGGGCTTGAGCACGTCGGTCGCCAGGGTGACGGGCCAAATGCCGGCATCGTACAGGGCGCGAATGTTGTACACCGTGGCACCGCCGGAGTAGCTGATGCGCAGCTTGCCATCGAACTGCTCGGTAATGCGGCGGGCGGCCTCGATGGTCAGCGAGAACAGCGAACGGCCGGACATGTACATCTCGGTGGAAGGCAGCTCGTTCCTCGTCACGTCGACGGGGAAGGTGTTGGTGAGCTTGACGCCAAACTCCAGGCCGCGCTCGGCGCACAGGGCAATCAGGCGCTCGAACATGGGCACGGCGTCAGCCCACTGCAGGTCCTCGCGGAAGTGCGTATCGTCGAAGACGATGTAGTCAAAGCCCAGCTCGTTGAGGCGCTGACGTGCAAACTCATAGCCCAGCAGCGTGGGGTTGCACTTGATGTAGGTGTTGAGGCCCTTCTCGGTGATCAGATAAGTCGCGATGCGCTCAATCTCCGCCGGCGGGCAGCCATGCAGCGTGGACTCGGTAATGGAGTTGGAGACGCGTGCCGGGATGGACTCGACAAACGCGGCATCGACATGCTCAAACTTGTCCAGGTTAGCGAGCGCCCATGCGCGGCACTCGTTCCAGACGTCGGAGCCGCTGGCGTCCTTCATGCCCTCAATGTACGCATCGACCTTGGGGCTCTTAATGCCCTCCAGGTCATAACCCACGGACATGTTGAAGACAAAGCCGTCCGGGCTGCCCAAGCCGTACTCGCGAGCGATCAGGTGGCAGGCGAACCATGCCTTCACGTACTCGGCAAAGGCCTGCGGAACCTCGAGCTCGGTCGACCACTCGCAGTTGTAGCACTCGTCCTGCGCCACGATACAGGGCTTGTTAACGCACTTGGAGAGCTCCTCGCCGTCCATAACCTGAACGGTCTTAAGCTCAAAGAAGCGGGAACCGGCCACATAAGAGGCCACGATGTTCTGGGCAAGCTGCGTGTTGGGACCGGCGGCCGGGCCAAACGGAGTCTCGATGCGCTCGTCAAAAATGGGAAGCGCGCCCTCTTGGTTGGTCGTGACCATCTTGCGCACGCCAAAGATGGCGTCCTGGGTCTTGTGCTCCTCGATGATCCAGTTCATCAGCTGCGAAAACGGGATCGGCCTCATGATGTCGCTCATAATGAGCTCCTCTCTGTAACGCCCGGCGAGACCGCGCGGCGGGCGCAAATACGGTGTAGCGCTAGCACAGCGCCGGCGACCCCGCGGAGGCCGCCTATACGCGCGTCGGATGTGGCGAAACATCCGACGCGCGTGAATCTACTTGTAATTAGTAGGCGCGATCGTTGAGCGTGCTCCAGAGCTTCTTGGACTCAGTCATGGTCCACGCGTTGATCTTGTCCTCATCAATACCGACAAACTCGCGATCCTTGTACAGGACGCGGCCGTTGATGATGGTGGTGCGGCAGTTTTTGCCCATCATGCCAAAGAGCATGTGGCCGTCGATGTTCTCCTCGCTCAGCGGCGTAAAGGGCTTGTAGTCCATGACGATGACGTCGGCGGCAGCGCCGGCCTCGAGCACACCGAGCTTGCGATCGAAGTACTTGCTCGCCATCTTGGCGTTGTTCTCGAACAGCATGGTCATGGCCTCGCACCAGCCCACGTTGGGCATGGCGGCGTTGTGGCGCTGGATGATCAGGAAGACCTTGAGGCTCTCGAGCATATCGTGGGTGTAGGCATCGGTGCCCATGCACACGGGGATGCCGCGACGGAAGAACTCGAGCACGGGGGCGCAGCCCACGGCGTTGCCCATATTGGATTCGGGGTTGTTGACGAGCCAGGTGCCGGACTCCTTGACGATATCCATCTCGGCAGGCGTCACGTGGATGCAGTGGCCCAGCATGGTGTCGGGACCCAGCAGGTTGTGCTGCAGCAGGCGCTCGACGGGGCTGATGCCGCCGCGGTTGAGGCGGGAATCCCACACGTCGTTCATGCCCTCGCACACGTGGATGTGGAAGCCGGTCAGACCGTTGTTGGCCTCGGCCATCTTGTCCATGGTCTCGTCCGAAAGCGTAAAGGTGGCATGTCCGCCAAACATGGCGGCGATCATGTGGTTGTCGTTATCGCGACGCTCCTTGGCGGCCCACTGGACAAATTCGGCGTTCTCGGCAATGGCCTGGTTGCACTTTTCCTGACCGCGGCGGTCGGAGACCTCGTAGCACAGGCACGAACGCATGCCCAGCTCCTGCGCGGCGTCCTTAATGGTAAAGAGGCTGCCCGGGATCTCGCAGAAGCTCGCATGGTGATCGAAGATCGTGGTGACGCCATCGCGGATGGAGTCAAGAATCGTGGCATAGGCGCTGGCCTTGGTGCCGTCGAGCGTCAGGTTGTCGTCGATCTTCCACCACTGCTGCTCAAGATTCTCCAGGAAGTTGGTGGGGTTGCAGCCCTTAATGGCAAGGCCGCGGGCCAGACCCGAGTAGATGTGGGTGTGGCAGTTGATAAGTCCGGGCATGATGAGGTTGCCCTGGGCGTCGACGTACTCGGCATCCGGGTACTTGGCCTTGAGCTCGCACTCGGGGCCCACTTCGACGATCGTATCTCCGTCAATGGCGACCGCACCGTTTGGAATGAACGGGGTCTGAGCGTTGCGGGTAAAGACGGAACCGTTAGCGACCAGAAGCATGGATGCTCCCTTCAACATCAGGGGCGGGGTTTGACACCTCTGACATAGCGGAGTGCGAAGCGCCGGCCTACACCGGAAACGGGCCCTCTCCCGTCAACGCTTCACCAAAGGGACAAACCCTTTGAAGTGCGGCTTGACGCCGCATGACGTCGGCGGACGAGACGATGCGTCCGCCGACGAATAGCACCGAATTGGTTACTTCTTGCTCTCGGGCAAGACCAGATCCACGGCAGCGTCCTTGGCAGCATCGATGTGCTGAGCCACGACCGGCGTCTGCGGAAGGATCAGGTTAAGGACAATGGCCATGATGGCGGTGGGGGTTACGGCATTGGAGCCGATGACGGTGGACACCCAGGCGGGCATACCCTCGCCGGCGAGGCAGCCGCTGGCCATCCAGATACCCAGGCCAAAGACGACGGAGGTACCGACGATGGTGGTAGTGCGCTGCGTGAGGCCCTCGCGGGTGAACATGCGCACACCGTTCATGGTGATGGTGCCAAAGACGCCGACGGTCGCGCCGCCGATGACGGGCTGCGGGATAGCGGAAAGGACGGCAGAGAGCTGCGGGAACAGACCGGCGATGGCAAAGACGGCCGCGATGATCACAAAGACCCACTTGTTGACGACCTTGTTGGAGCAGATGATGCCCACGTTCTGGCCAAGGGCGCTGGTGGGAAGACCGCCCAGCAGGCCGCCGACCATAGAGGTGAGGCCCTGGGACACGATAGCGCCGGAGAGCTCGCGCTCGGTGGGCATACGGTCGATGGAGCCCAGGCAGGCGGCGGAGACGTCACCGATAACCTGGATGGCAACCATGGGGAACACGACGGCGAGGGTAATGCAGACCTCGGGATCAAACTCGAGCGCGTAGGGCATGAGCTTGGGAAGGGCGAAGACCTGAGCGGTGGCGACGCTGGAGAAGTCGATCATGCCAAAGGGGATGGAGACGATCATGCCAACGATCATGCCAAAGAACACGGATCCCAGCTTGAGCGTGCCCTTGCCAAAGTTGGCGAGCGCAAAGACCACGGCGAAGGTGATAAGAGCGACGCACCAGGCCTGCGGGGTGCCCCACAGCGGCGTACCCATACCGCCGGCCATATACTTGACGGCCGTGGGATACAGCGAAACGCCGATGGAGAAGATGACCGTACCGGTCACGACGGGCGGGAACAGCCACTTGATCTTGCTGTAGGCCAGACCAAAGAGGACCGCGACGGCGCCGCCGACGATCTCGCCGCCCAGCAGCGCACCAAAGCTAAAGCCCGAGGCACCCATAGCCTGCAGGGCCGGCAGGAACGCGAACGAAACGCCCATGACAATGGGCAGGCCGCCGCCGATGCGACGGAAGGGAGCGAAGGCCTGAAGGGCCGTGTCGATCGCCGAAAGAATGAGCGCAACCTGGATGATGTCGGTGCTCTGCTGGCTATTAAAGCCGTAGACGCCGGCCATGATGACCGCCGGGGTAATGATGCCGGCAAACGATGCCAGTACGTGCTGAAGGGCACACGGGATCATTTCCTTAACGGGAGGCATGCCTTCGCGAGTGAACAGGGCTTCAGTGCCGTTCGTAACCGTCTCCTGGGTCATTTGACCACCAATCCTCGAAGTAGTTGTTTTCGCATCTAACGCTCTATTGTGACGCAGTGCGGGGTTGAGGTTGTGCCTTCATTGCATATCGTATTAAAGATGATTCTCATTCTCAATAATAATTTTTTGTTATCAGACTATTCTTCAGCTGAAATAACGCATTTCCGCAGGTCAGAAAAGTGTCTGGTCAAAATAACATCTAACTTTTCTTTTGGTCAACCGTTTACCGCCAAATATCTACCGCTCATCTGTATTACGCAATGTACCTGCGGATATACGAGATGAAGAGTAGCGTGTTACCATGAGAAAAAATTGTTATGAACCTTCCGATTTCACCCAAAGGAGTTGCCCGTGAACGAGACCGTACGTCGCTTTTTGCCGATGGTCGATTTCCTGGAGCAGATACTCGGTAAGAACAGCGAGATCGTCCTGCACGATTTCTCGGATCCCGACCACGCCATCGTCGATATTCGCAACGGCATCGTGAGCGGCCGCAAGGTCGGCGGTCCCGCCACCGATCTGGCGCTCAAGATCATGCACGACCCCAAGTATCGCGACCTGCCGTTTATTACGGGCTACGAGGGGCGCGGTGCCGGTGGCAAGACGTTGGAGTCCGCGACGTTCTTTATCCGCGAAAATGACGAGATCGTCGGTATGCTCTGCGTCAACACCGACCTCTCGACCGTACGCTCCATCAACGCCATGGCGCAGCAGCTCATGGCGTGCTTCGACGCAGCGCCGACGCGCACGGAGCCCGCCCCTATCGAGGTCGAAAGCCTTTCGGAGTCCACCCAGGAGCTCATCGACCGCAGCATTGCCGAGTTGCTGAGCGCGCGCGGGCTGGACGTAGCGTCGCTTGGCCAGAGCGACCGCGTGGACGTCATTCGCCACCTCAACGGCAACGGCGTGTTTATGCTCAAGGGCGCCGTGGCCTGCGCCGCCACCGCGCTGGGCATCTCGGAGCCCAGCGTCTACCGCTACCTGCAAAAAGTTCGCAAGGAGGGCTAAACGTGATCCCTTGGGGACGAAGGGAAACGGATCATTTTTGTCGCATCGCTTGACAAAAGACCCTGCAGCTCGCACTGAACTGCCTCCCATTTCTTGGACATGAGAAATGGGAGGCTTTCTTT
>JAQCQR010000012.1 GCA_027687465.1 Coriobacteriaceae bacterium AF08-21 | reverse complement strand
CGGCGTAGTCGCTATTTATTCAGTCCAAGTTTCGGGGCGCAGTTCACTGTCCCCTTTGCGGTGGTTTTAGGCGATGATGGGGGCGATGGCGCGGATGCAGGCGTCGGCTGCCGTAAAGGTGGTGCTGTCATCACTGACGATAAAGATGATCTTACCCTTAATGCCAAAGTCGCCGATCTCGCTAAAGAGCACGTAGGGTTCCTTGTCAAAGCCCGAGATGGGTGAAACGGCGACCTTGGTGGCACAGGCGAGCTCGTCTGCCAGCGCATCGAGCGAGTCCCACTTTGACGTGTCCTTCACCGCGACGGGAACGACAACGCGTCCAAAGGGCATGAGGTGCACGAGTGTGTTCTTGGAGATGTTGGAGTTGGGGACGATGATGGTCTGTCCGCAGGCGTCCTCGATGGTCGTGTGGCGCCAAGTGATGTCCTGGACCACGCCCGACACGCCGCCGACCTCGATATTGTCGCCGGGCTTGATGATGCCCATAAAGGTCACTTGCATGCCGCCGATAAGGTTTGATAGCGTGTCCTGAAAGCCGAGCGAGATGGCGATGCCGCCGACGCCAAGAGCGGCGACGAGCGCGTTTGCGTTAATGCCAAAGCAGTTGTCGAGGATAAAGCTGCCGCCGATCATCCAAATGACGGCACGCGCGATGTTGATGAAGATGCTCGATGCGGGAAGCGGGTTGTCGTCACGGTTGAGTAGGTGGTGCAGGGTCTTGGATGCCACCTTGGCGGCGACGGCGGTGCCAAGGGCCAGGACGGCGGCCCAAATGATGTTGTGGACCCACCGTTGCGAAAAGAAATGAAGAATCGGCTCAAACAATTCCATGTAGGGGGAACCTCCTAAAGATACGTCCATCCATGATACCCACCAAAAGGCCCGTCCGATCATGTTCGGACGGGCTTCTGCGCTCGGTATAAGGTTTGAATAGTACGGGATGTAGGCCACGTGGCGTAATCTAGCGACGGCGCTTCCAGATGATGCCCAGAACGATGATGACGATGCCGCCGATGAGGCACGCGCCGACCATGACAAGCGTGCGATCCCCCGTTGCGGCGAGCTTGCCGGCCGTCTTTTTGGTGGTGACCTGCGTGGTCGTGGTGGTCGACGTGTCCGGCTTGGGCACGCGCGGGCGCGACCGGCGGCGTACGGCACAGATGCCCACAGGCGGAACGCACCCGCGCGGACGCGGGCATGGCGCGGAGGACCCGAGGTTGGTAGCTTGGCCCGCTCGCGGCGGCGCAGGTTGGTGGGGGGCTACTCGGCCTTATCCTCACCCTTATCGACGTCTCCCGTGACGAAGAGACGGACTTGGCCGTCCTCGATGACCACTGTGTCGGCCTGGTTGAAGGCAAAGTCGAGCTCGTCTAGCTCATCCTCGTAGTTTTCGGCAAGCTGGCGGACGGCGTTGCCCGTGTCCAGCGAGTCCATGATGAGGGCCTTGTGCGTACGGTTGGCCTCCTTGGCCTTCTTACGCATCTCGACGGGGTTGAGGCGGGCTGTCTGCCTGCTCACCTCGTGGAGCACTCCTATGATGACATTCGCGGCCTCGTAGCCCTCGTCCTTCGCGGCGTCCGCAAGCTTCAGCACGGGGCCGCCGAGCTTGGAGACCTTCTTGCCGAGCATACGGCGGTACTCCTCGCGGCGCTGGGCGTGCTCGCCCAGGCACTTCTCGACGATCTTCTTGTTCTTCTTGATGCGGGCTGCGGTGTAGTCGCTCTCGAAGCGCATACCGACCTGCTGGGCGATGAGCATGAGCTGGAACGCGAGGACCGCGCGACGCTCCTTCTCCTGGAGAAGGGTTATCTCGGAGGCGATCTCCTTCTCGTCCAGCTTTTTCTTTCTCGCGAGTGTCTCCGTGAGGTCCTGGATCTCGGAGAGCTGGTAGTTCCACGCTTCCTCGGCGGCGCGGGTGGCGTCCTCGATGACCTGGAGCCCGACGGTGAACTTGCCCTCCGTGGTGGCGGATTCCCCGAGGTTCAGGGAGAGCCGGTAGAGCGCGTCGTAGCCAGCCTTGAGCCTCGCATCACGCTGGCGCTCCATGACGCGCTGAATCTCCTCGATTCCCTCTTGCAGGCCTTCGAGCTTGTCGTTTATCTCGTTCATGTAGGCCATGCCGACGGCCACCGCCGCGCTCTGGAGCGCGATGTTGGCGACGGATTGGGGCTGTAGTCCCGCCTGCTTGATGCCGGCCATCTTGTTGAACTTGCCCGTCTCCTTGTTGAAGCTTGAGAGCAGGTTCCAGCCGTCGGACTGTCTCACGCAGAGGTCGGCCCATGTGACGCCTTCGGGGAACTTCACGACGGCGAGCCCGCGCGTGGCCGCCGCCTGGCCCCAGGTGGCGCCGAGCGGGACGAGCTGATCCACGGCGGCGGCCAAGCGTTCGCCGCTGCGCAGCGCGAGGGAGCGGGTGGACGCCTCCTCGATTCGTGCGAGCTCGGTGGCGCCGAGGGGTGCAAGGGACTCTTCTGTCGGTCTGCCCTGTGGGTCCTCGCCGGTGCCGAATAGCCAGTCTCGCAATGACATGTGCCGCTCCTCTCCCGCATGTTTTTGCTGATTATATAACGATGGTGGCTGGGCGCGAATGGGGCGCCTCGCGGTTGAGCCTGGTTGAATATCGGAATATCGATATGATATGCGAAAACCACCACAAAGGTGCCTGACCCCTTTGCGGCGGTTTTGACGTTTATGCAGATAAAACCTGCCAAAATAAACCTGTCCCTTTTTGGCAGGTTTTAGCTCAGCAGCATGCGGTCGTTGGCGAGCTCGCCGCCCGAGACCTCCTCAAACTTCTGCAGCAGGTCGGCCACGGTGAGCGACTTCTTCTCGTCGCCGGCCACGTCGTAGATCACATGGCCCTCGTGCATCATGATCAGACGGTTGCCCAGACGGATGGCGTCGTTCATGTTGTGCGTGACCATGAGCGTGGTCAGGTGGTTCTCGTCGACGATCTCCTCGGTCAGATTGAGCACCTTCGATGCCGTCTTGGGGTCGAGGGCCGCGGTGTGCTCGTCGAGCAGCAGCAGGCGCGGCTTGGTGAGCGTGGCCATGAGCAGGGCGAGTGCCTGGCGCTGGCCGCCCGAGAGCAGACCGACCTTAGCGTTGAGACGCGTGTCCAGACCAAGGTCCAGGCGCTTGAGCAACTCAACGTATTCGTCCTTCTCGGCCTTGGTGACGCCCCACGAAAGACCGCGACGCTGGCCGCGGCGCTTGGCGAGGGCCAGGTTCTCAGCGATCTGCATGTCGGCAGCGGTACCGCGCATAGGGTCCTGGAACACGCGACCCAGATACTTGGCGCGCTGCGACTCGCTCAGGCGCGAGATGTCGGTGCCGTCGAGCTCGATAACGCCTGAATCGAGCGGATACACGCCGGCGATCATGTTGAGCAGCGTGGACTTGCCGGCGCCGTTGCCGCCGATCACGGTTACAAAGTCGCCGTCATTCAGGGTGAGGTCGACGCCGGTGAGCGCGCGCTTCTCGGTGACGGTGCCCTTGTTAAAGGTCTTCTTGACGTGCGAGAGCTTAAGCATCTGCCTCATCCCCCTTCGTGTAGGAGCTGCGGAGCTTATAGCGCTCCCAAACCACGGGCACGCACAGGGCCACGGCAACGATCACGGCGGAGAGCAGCTTCATGTCGTTGGCGTCCATGCCCAACTGCAGCACGATAGCGCGGATAAGGAAGTACACCACGGAGCCAAAGACGGCGGAGGCCAGGCGAACGCTAAACTGCGTGAGACCGCCGGGCAGCAGGCGGCCGAGCACCTCGCCGATAACAATGGCGGCAAGACCGATAACGATGGCGCCGGTGCCCATGCCAATGTCGGCGTACTTCTGGCTCTGGCAGATGAGCGCACCCGAAAGGCCGATAAGGGCGTTGGAGAGCACGAGGGCGATCATCTTGGTGGAGTTGGTGTTGACGCCCAGGGCGCGGATCATGTACTCGTTGTTGCCGGTGGCACGCAGCGCCGAGCCGATCTCGGTGCCAAAGAACCAGTACAGGATGGCGACGATGGCCACGGCCAGCACAATGCCCAGGATGATGGCAACGGTGGACTGCGGCAGGCCCGTCATGTGGCTGACGGATGAGAAGATGGTGCCCTTGGCAAGGATGGGCGTGTTGGATTTGCCCATGATGCGCAGGTTAATGGACCACAGACTGATCTGCGTCAGGATTCCGGCGAGGATTGCGGGAATCTCAAAGACAGTGGTCAAAATGCCCGTGACGGCGCCCGCGATGGCACCGGCACACATGCCGGCCAAAACAGCGAGCAGCGGGTCGACGTTGTTATTGACGATGAGCACGGCGCAGACGCAGCCGCCGAGGGCAAAGCTGCCGTCGCAGGTCATATCGGGGATGTCGAGCAGGCGGAACGTGATAAACACGCCAAGCACCATAATGCCCCAGAGGACGCCCTGCGAAACAGCGCCCTGCAATGCAATAAGCATGCTTCATACCTCCTAGGATAGGGTGGACACGTGAGTCACCATGATAGCGGTAACAATGCATAAAAGAGCTGCGGCCGGATGTTTTGTCTCATCCGTAACAAGCAGGGCGAACGCCGGTCTTTGGCGTTCGCCCCTGTGGCTCAGATATTGAATAACACGGCAACGGCGCGAGTGCGTGCCCTAGACGCGCTACCGCGCATGGCGCTACTCGTCCAGAGCAGAAAGATCGATGCCCAGAGCCTCGGCCATCTCGTCGTTCTTGACGACGACTAGGTCCTTGCTCGAGAGGTGCTTGATCGGCATATCCTCGGGCTTAGCCTCACCCTTCAGGATCTTGACGGCCATCTCGCCCGCGGCGTAGCCCAGATCCTCGTAGTTGATGGAGAGGGTGAACAGGCCGCCAGCCATGCACATACCCTCCTCGCCGGTCACGTAGGGAAGCTTGTTCTCCTTGCAGATCTGGCCCACCTGCGAGGCGCCCGCAGCGATGGTGTTATCGGTGGGGGAGTACAGCGCGTCGACCTTGCCCACGGCAGATTCGACGACGGACTGGATCTCGTTGGAGCTCGAGACGGTGTAATCGGTGTACTTCAGGCCCAGCTTGTCGAGTTCCTTCTTGGCGGCCTTGATCTGGACGTCGGAGTTGGACTCGGCGGTGCAGTAGAGCAAGCCGACCTTCTTAACGTCGGGCAGGACCTTCTGCATCATCTCGAGCTGCTCGGCGACCGGGGTGAGGTCGGAGGCACCGGTGACGTTGGTGCCGGGCTTATCGTTGTCCTGGACCAGGCCCGAGGCAGCGTAGTCGGTGATGGCGCAGCCCACGATGGGGATATCGGCGGTGGCGCCGGCGGCGGCCTGCGCGGCGGGCGTAGCGATGGCATAGATCAGGTCGACGCCATCGCCCACGAACTTGTCGGCGATGGACTTACACGTGGACTGGTCGTTCTGGGCGTTCTTCTGATCGATCTTGACCTTAAGACCGCTCTTCTTGATGGCCTTGACAAAGCCGTCGTTGGCGGCGTCGAGTGCAGAGTGCTCGGTGAGCTGCAGAACGCCGACGGTGTAGTCGGAACCGGCGGCAGCAGAGCCGGAACCAGAGTTGCCGCCGCATCCGGCGAGCGGAGCGAGCGCGAGCAGGCCAGCAGAGACCAGAAGGCTCCTGCGGCTGATGGTGATATCCTTCATATCGTTACCCCCAGTATAGAAATGGCTGGAAACACTGCACTCAAACAAAGTGCAAGTGGAACTATAGTAGCGCGGATGTCCATTTTTACAATAACCTGGCGGGTTTTTTAATACAGAACCGGATGGGCGGTACGGGTAGTCGAATGGACGGCGGAGGTTCTTATGCGGCGGAGGCGTTCTCATCGTCTAGCGCGGCAAAGAGTTTTTTGCCGTCGAGCAAGCGCGTGCTGACGTTTTTCATGCGGCCGATCTCTACGGTGCGCAGGGTGTCGTCGGTGCCTCGGGTGTCGTAGACCGTTCCCAGCAGATACGAGACGCCATCGCGTTGCCTGATGGCAAAGGGCCGGACCGTCATCCGCACCACCTCGGTTTCGCCACGTGCCGTGACGCTCGAAATATCAAAACTCACCGTGGTTCCGTGGTCGATGGCCTGCTCGATGAGCTCGCAGGTGTCGATGCGCTTGACGGGCGTGCGCGTGGCCTTGGTGGATTTGCTGCCGGCACTTGGAGCGGGCTCGGGTGCATCGAGGTAGCCGCGAACGTCGACACTCGCCATGGCGACCAAGTGCTGAGCCATGCTTTTTCGAATGGCGATGGGTGTGGAGCGGTTGCGCATGACCATGCCGTGGAGGCGGATGACCTCTTCGTCGGTGAGTGGACGGGTCAAGAGTCGATACCCCACGCCGCGCTTGTATTCAATCTCATATCCGGCATGGCGAAGTGCGGAGATGGCGGTGTAGATGCTGCGCCGCGCCGCCGAGATGGGCATGCGGGCGGGGTCGTCGGGATGGGCGAGGCGCCTGATCAACTCGTCGGAAAGCATGGCCTTGTCCTCGCCGGTGTTCTCGCTTAATAGTTGCAAGATGCGAACGGCGCGATAGGCGGCCATCGAGGCGGCGCCTCTAGTCGTGGTGTCGTAGGTTTCAACAGCGGTTTCGGTCATGGTGCCCACGTCCTTTCCGTTTTGGGTGGCGACGGTATGGAGCCTAGGACGCGGGGTTTTCCCAGGGGCGCAGGGCGCTCTGGGCGGTCGGTAGTCGTCGGCAAACGGCGGGTCGAGTTTTCAACAGCTCTGCTCAACTGACCAAAAACTTGCCAAAAGCTTGACGGATACCGTTGAAAAAAGCGTCTCTCGACCGATGTCGAGAGACGCTTGTGCGATGAGCGTTGGCGTGTGGCGACGCGAGCTAGCGTCCGACGATTAGAAGTCGGCGTTGCCCACGGTGCGCGGGTGCGGCAGGACGTCGCGGATGTTGCCCACGCCGGTGAGGTACATCACCAAGCGCTCGAAGCCCAAGCCGTAGCCAGCGTGCTTGCAGGAACCATAGCGGCGCAGGTCCAGATAGTACTTGTACTGTTCGGGATTCATGCCCAGGTCCTTGATGCGGGCCTCGAGCAGGTCCAGGCGCTCCTCGCGCTGGGAGCCACCGATGATCTCGCCGATGCCCGGCACCAGGCAGTCGGCGGCGGCGACGGTCTTGCCGTCGTCGTTCATGCGCATGTAGAAGGCCTTGATCTCGGCCGGGTAGTCGGTTACGAAGGTCGGGCGCTTAAAGTGCTCCTCGGTCAGGAAGCGCTCGTGCTCGGTTTGCAGGTCGATGCCCCAGCTCACGGGATAGTCAAACTTGTGACCGGCGGCGACGGCCTGCTCCAGGATTTCGACGGCCTCGGTGTAGGTGACGCGGGCAAAGTCGGAGTTTGCCACGTGGTTCAGGCGCTCGATCAGACCCTTGTCCACAAACTTGTTGAGCATGTTGAGCTCGTCGGGGCAGGTGGCCATAACGTCCTTAAGGACGTACTTGAGCATGGCCTCGGCGTTATCCATGTAGTCGTTCAGATCGGCAAAGGCCATCTCGGGCTCGATCATCCAAAACTCGGCGGCGTGGCGCGTGGTGTTGGAGTTTTCGGCGCGGAAGGTGGGGCCAAAGGTATACACGTCGCCAAAGGCCATGGCAAAGTTCTCGGCATTGAGCTGGCCGGACACGGTGAGGCTCGCATGCTTGCCAAAGAAGTCCTGGCTCCAGTCGACCTCGCCGGACTCGGTGAGAGGCGGATTTTTGGGGTCGAGCGTGGTCACGCGGAACATCTCGCCGGCGCCCTCGCAGTCGCTTGTGGTGATGATGGGGGTGTTGACGTAGACAAAGCCCTGCTCCTGAAAGAAGCGGTGGATGGCGGCAGCCGCGACAGAGCGGATACGGAACACGGCACGGAACAGGTTGGTGCGCGGGCGCAGGTGCTGCTGAGTGCGCAGGAACTCGACGGTTGCGCGCTTCTTCTGCAGCGGGTAATCCGGAGCGCTGACGCCCTCGACCTCGATGGAGGTGGCAGAAAGCTCGAAAGGCTGGGGCGCATCGGGGGTCAGCTTGACGGTGCCGGTGCAAATGAGTGCGGCCGAGACGTTTTGGTGGGCGATCTCGTCGTAGTTGTCGAGTGCCTCGCGGTTCATGACGACCTGCAGGTCGCGGAAGCAGCTGCCGTCGTTGAGCGTAACGAAGCCAAAGTTCTTCATGTCGCGGACGGACTTGACCCAGCCGGCAACGGTGACGGTTTGGCCGCCGAGCGACTCGGCGTGCGTATAGAGCTGCGCGATTTTGGTGCGGTTCACGTATCCTCCCATAACGGTTGAATGATAGTTATCCATACAGTTCGATATTCTAGCAGCTTGGCTCATTTGGGCTATACAGATAAGGCATTGGCAGAACGGTTTCAAACGAAAAGCGCCCGCGACCAAATGGTCGCGGGCGCTTGGCGTGTTGCCTTTTGGCTGTGTGGCGCGGGGCCTGGCTACTTGGTCTTGGCTACCAGCAGCGGGTCGCCAAGCTTGACGAGCGGGTTGCCGCCGATAAGCGTGCCAGACTCGCCGACGTGGTCGATGCTCTTGAGGCGGTCGAGCTCAGAGATGATGACGGTCACGATGTCCTCGTGACCGGCGGCCTTGATAGCGTCGCGGTCGAAGCTGATGAGCGGCTGGCCGGCCTTGACCGTGTCGCCCATCTCGACAAAGCGGGCAAAACCCTTGCCGTTCATTTCCACGGTGCCCAGGCCGACATGGATGAACACGCGAAGACCGTCCTCGGTGATCATGCCGATGGAGTGGTTGGTGACGGTGGTGGCGCCGATACGGCCGTTAGCGGGGGCGTAAATGGTGCCGGTAATGGGCTCGATGCCGTAGCCCTGGCCGAGCATGCCCGAGGCGATGGTCTCGTCGGGAACCTCACTCAGATTGACGAGCACGCCGTTGACAGGAGCGTAGATGACGCCTTCGCGGGTGGCGAAGCTTGCTGCGGGCGGAACGGACGCCTCGCCCGACGAAGTGAACGTGGACTTGAGCGAATCGAGCAGACCCATAGATGCCTCCAACGTATCAGGCGTGCATGTTGCACGCGTGTGGTTTGCTGGAAACGTTTCGTACGTGTTTCCCAGCACGGTCAGCGCTCCTATTTTACGCTGTCCAACGATACCTCTGAACAGCGATTTTGTGATATATCAGTTGAAGGCCAACTTATTGCGGGGGTGTTTCTACGCCGCGGGCTCAAGTGGGGTACGCTAAGGTGCGAAAAACGAGTGCGCACGAATCGCACGGAGGGAGCACCTATGATTATTGAGAACCATGCGCTGTGGGGCGAGGAGCCGACCGAGGATTATCCGGCGACGTTTACGTATCTGGGTGCCGAGCCGCTGCCCGACAAGCCCAATGGCCGCCGCCCCGCGGTGATCATCTGCGGCGGAGGCGGGTTTACGCATATCGCTCCGCACGAGCAGGACCCGGTGGCGTTTGCGTTTTTGGACCGCGGCTACCAGGCCTTTGTGCTCAACTATGTGACGAGCGCCACGGGCGACGTGAGCTTTCCGCACCCGCAGGCGGACCTCGCCAAGATGGTCGCTACCGTGCGCGCCAACGCCGACGAGTGGCATGTCGATCCCAAGCGCGTGTGCATCGTGGGTTTCTCGGCGGGCGGCATGATCTGCGCCTCGTTGGCAACGCAGTGGAAGACCGGACCCTTCGCGGGCCTTGCCGGGGCTCGTCCGGAGGATATTCGTCCCGACGCCGTGGTGCTGGGCTATCCGTTGCTCGACCTTGCCTATGTGCGCGATATGCAGACGCGCGACCCGCGCATCGACCTGCGCGTGCCCAAGACGGGTGGCAAGACGGGGCGCGATTTGCTCAACGACTATCTGTCGATGGTGACGGGCGGCGAGGCGACCGATGAGCACCTGGCCGACATTTGCCCTACCACGCACGTTTCGCGTCAGATGCCCCCGACCTTTGTGTGGGGCGTTTCGGACGACAAGACGGCGCCGATCGCGCAGGCCTATCCGTTTGCGCAGCGCATGGCCGAGGAGGGCGTTGCATGCGAGATGCACGTCTTTGACCAGGGTGGCCACGGCCTTTCGCTCGGCAACGCCAACACTGCGGTCGACAATGAGGACAAGCAAGTGGCGGTCCGTCCCTGGATTCGCCTAGCCTTCCGCTTCCTGGAGCGCCATATGTAAAAGTAGGCTACTTGCCCATTTCAAAAAGCCTACTCAGAGGAGGAGCCATGCTTGAGGGTACGTATGTGGTTTCGGCCCAGACGCCGGTGGGGGGTAAACGCGGCGAGGTGACGTTTGCACATGGGGTGAACGGCGCGCTCAGGGCAGTACTAAACGTCAGGGGTCTCAATATCGCTCTCTCGAGTGCCCGCGCTGAGGGCGATTTCTTTGAGCTCTCGGGTACTATCTCCCACGTCTTGATGGGCAAGGTGCCCTTTACATGCACGGGGTCGGTCGAGGGTGATCGACTCACCGCTACCGCGCGGTCGGGTTCCATTTCGATCTCGCTGAGCGGTATGCGCAAAGAGCTTTCGGGGCGCACCGCATAAAGTTTGCGCAGGTAAACATCGGTATTTGACTTTATAAAAAAGTCCAGAGCGCTATCATTTGTCGTTACGAGTTGGTTAGCCCCGGTAAACGGTTAACCGCGTCTAACGAAAGGATGAGCGCGTGAAGCTCGATACACTCGAGATTGGAAAGGACGCCGTTGTCGCATCGGTGGCATCGGACGATCAGGCACTCCGACAGCATATTTTGGACATGGGCCTAACGCCGGGCACCGAAGTCACCATGATGAAGTACGCTCCTATGGGCGACCCGCTCGAGATTCGCCTGCGTGGCTACGAGTTGACGCTGCGCAAGGACGATGCCGCTCGCATCGAGCTCGTGGGTGTTCACGATACAGATACGGGTCCGCGCGCTAACGCCGCAATCGGCACGACAGATCACCCGGCACTGGGCGAGGGGACGTATTCGCCTCGTGCTGCCAAGACGGCCGTGCCCGAGGGCGCACCGCTGCATTTTGCCCTCGCCGGCAACCAAAACTGCGGTAAGACCACACTGTTCAACCAGCTTACGGGCTCCAACCAGCACGTTGGTAACTTTCCCGGCGTAACGGTCGACCGCAAGGACGGCACCATCCGCAACCATCCTGAGGCAAGCGTTACCGACCTGCCCGGCATTTACTCCCTGTCACCGTACACGGGCGAAGAGATCGTCAGCCGCCAATTCATCTTGGACGAAACCCCCGACGCCATCATCGATATCATCGACGCCACCAACATCGAACGCAACCTGTACCTGACGCTGCAGCTTATGGAGCTCGACCGCCCCATGGTCATCGCGCTCAACATGATGGACGAGGTGACGGCCAACGGCGGCGCCGTGGACGTCAACCTGCTCGAGAGCCTGTTGGGCGTGCCTGTTGTCCCCATTAGCGCTGCCCGCAACGAGGGCATCGGCGAGTTGGTGGATCATGCCTTGCACGTGGCGCGGTTCCGCGAGCGCCCCGGTCGCCTGGACTTCTGCGCGCCCGATGGTCCAGACGGCGGCGCGCTGCATCGCTGCATTCACGGCATCGCCAACCTTATCGAGGACCATGCCGCGACGGCGCATATTCCGGTGCGTTTTGCGGCGACCAAGCTGGTTGAGGGCGACGAGCTGGTAACCGAGGCGCTTCACCTGGATCGCAACGAGCTCGACGCCATCGAGCACATCATTACCCAGATGGAGGGCGAGGCCGGCACCGACCGCCTGTCCGCGCTGGCCGATATGCGCTTTAGCTTTATCGGCGACGTGTGCGGGCGTTGCGTCGTCAAGCCGCACGAGAGCCGCGAGCACGTGCGCTCCGTCAAGATCGACCGCATCCTGACGGGTCGCTACACAGCCATTCCGGCGTTTCTGGTGATCATGGGCCTCGTCTTTTGGCTGACGTTTGGCGTGATCGGCGCGGCGTTGCAGGGGCTCATGGAGGACGGCATCGCTGCCATCATCGCCTCGGCCGATGCGGGCCTCAAGGCGTTCGGCACCAACGACGTGGTGCGCTCACTGGCTGTCGACGGCGTGCTTACGGGCGTGGGCAGCGTGCTGACCTTCCTGCCGATTATCGTCGTGCTCTTTTTGTTCCTTTCCATTCTGGAAGACTCCGGATACATGGCACGCGTGGCCTTTGTTATGGATAAGGTGCTGCGTCGCTTTGGCCTTTCGGGCCGCAGCTTTGTGCCCATGCTCGTCGGTTTTGGCTGCACCGTGCCGGCTATCATGTCGACCCGTACGCTCCCATCCGAGCACGACCGCAAGATGACGGTCATGCTCACGCCGTTCATGAGCTGCTCGGCCAAGTTGCCGGTCTACGGTCTGCTGTGCGGGGCGTTTTTCCCGCAGGCGACAGTTCCCGCCATGGTCTCGCTCTATTTGATTGGCATTGCAGTCGGTTGCATCGCGGCTTTGGTGCTCAACCGCACGGCATTTAAGGGCGACCCGGTACCGTTTATCATGGAGCTTCCCAACTATCGCCTGCCAAGCGTCAAGACGACGGTGATGCTGGCATGGGATAAGGCCAAGGACTTTATTACCAAGGCCTTTACCATTATCTTTGCCGCTACGGTGGTCATCTGGTTCCTGCAGACGTTCGACATCCGCTTTAATGTGGTCGCCGATCAGTCGCAGAGTCTGCTTGCCGGTCTGGGTAGCATCATCGCGCCGGTGTTGGCCCCGCTCGGCTTCGGCGACTGGCGCGCCTCGACGGCGCTCGTCACCGGACTTATCGCCAAGGAGAGCGTCATTTCGACCCTCACGGTGCTTTTGGGCACGACCTCGCCCGCGGCACTGTCGACCATGTTTTCGCCGTTTACCGCTTACGTGTTCCTGGTCTTTACGCTGCTGTACCCGCCCTGCGTAGCGGCAATCGGCGCCGTCAAGAGTGAGCTGGGCGGACGCTACGCCGTTGCCGTGTTCGCGTTTCAGGTGACGGTCGCCTGGATCGTGGCGTTTGTCGTGCATTCGGCGGGCATATTGCTGGGGTTGGCTTAGCTATTTATTGACGGCGCAACCCCTGTGTATTGAGTTGATTGCGACCCCGCATCTGTTGCTGACGGATGCGGGGCCGTTGCTATATAATCGCCCACCGCTCAGGACAATCGGAGAGGTTCCTACATGACTCAGGCAAGACAAGATGGCATCTCACTCAAGCAGTGGCTCCCGATTATCGGGCTCGCCTGTTGCGCGTTCGTATTCAACACGTCGGAGTTCATGCCCATTGGCCTTCTGACTGATATTGCCGCGTCGTTCTCGCTCACCGAGGCCCAGGCCGGCATCATGATCTCGGTCTACGCCTGGGGCGTCATGCTGCTGTCGTTGCCGCTTATGGTGTTTGCCTCGCGCTTCGAGTTCAAGCGCATGCTGCTCGGCGTGCTCGCCGTGTTCTCCTTGGGCCAGTTCCTGTCCGCTATGGCACCGACATATCCCATCCTGGTCTGCGCGCGCCTGGTGGTCGCCTGCGCGCACGCCGTGTTCTGGTCAGTCGCCTCGATTATGGCCTCGCGCCTGGTCGACACCCGTCACGGGGCGCTCGCCATCAGTATGATCGCCACGGGCTCGTCCATCGCGCAGATCTTTGGCCTGCCGATCGGCCGCGCCATCGGCCTGGCCGTGGGCTGGCGCATGACGTTTGCCGTGGTCGGGGTCTTTTCTGCCGCCGCGGTGGTGTACCAGGCAGCGGTGTTCCCGGCCATGCCGGCGGGTGAGCGCTTTACGCTTAAACAGCTTCCCGAGCTGCTCAAGAACCCGTTCCTCATCGCGCTTTATGCGGTCACGGTCTTTATGGCGACCGGCTATTATGCGGGTTACAGCTATATCGAGCCGTTCCTGGCACAGGTCGCGCACGTCGACGCGGGCGCCATCACAATGACGCTGACGGCGTTCGGTTGCTCTGGTCTGCTCGGAAGCTGGCTGTTTGGCCGCCTGTTCGATGGGCACCGGTTCCCGTTTCTCGCGATTACGCTCTCCGGCGTGCCGGTGGCTCTGCTGCTCATGGGTCCGGTTGCACCGTCGCTCGTCGCCGTTCTCGCTGTTTGCGCGCTATGGGGCTGCTGCTCCACGGCCTTTAACGTGGCGTTCCAGGCCGAGCTCATCAAGTACACGCCGGCGGATTCGTCGGCCGTCGCCATGTCGATCTTCTCGGGCCTGTTCAACCTGGGGATCGGCACCGGTACGGCGATCGGCGGCGCCGTGGTGTCGGGCCCCGGTATCGCCTGGATCGGCTACGCGGGCGGTGCGATCGCTGTCGTGGGCGTCATCCTCGCTATCACGGTGATGTTCCCAGCCATCCGTCGCGCCAAGCCCGTCGCCTAACCACGTCCCCTCATCAGTTGCGGTGGAATACGGACTGTTGGGCCCAATAAACCCGGCAAACAGTCCGTATTTCACCGCAACTTATTTTGGGGGAGGGGATGCGCGGCGGGCATGCGTATAACAAAACTGAGGCCGCCCCGACGTTGCATTGGGACGACCTCAGTTTTTGTTTTCCGGTTGCTTATGGCTGGCCTACAGCTCGTCTTGGGGGACGACGGCTGTAAGTTTTTCGTTTTCAAATACCGCAGCAAGCCCATGTTCGGGGTCAAAGCGATAGTTGCACATGAGCGCCGCTTTGCGAGCATCATCGCTTCGAAGTATCACGATGCTGGTCGGAATAACGTATCTAAAGATATTCGTAACGGGGCTCTCAATCTGATCGCCGTCTCTTTCGAGGCAATAATCTTCGATTGCTTCCTTGCTGCCCTCAACGGTATCCCAGCTTGCAAACAGGGCGTCCTTTGCTTCCTTTTGAATGTCGAGGACGTCTTGATCCGTGCCGCACTCGTAATAGACGGGGAGTGAGAAATCCCTACCCCACAGAATCATGTCGTTAGTCATCAAAGCCGCCAATCTGGTTCAGTGCCTTCTTGATTTCACTTACGCCGCCGAGATGCCTGCATGTCTCGTGCGCGAGGGTCGGGACAAGAGAGCACGTCTTCATATCATTATGCTCGTTCCAGGTGCACCCATTTGCCTCGCGCCATTTCCTGACGCCCTGGGGCGTCCAATCATCTTTGCCGTCACGTCGCTCGTGGTTCCAAACTTTTGCGCATTCAATGTCCGCCTTTTCATAGTTACCGACAATGCGCTCGCCATTTTCGCCTATCAGCGAAAGCCTATGCTGGCTCATACCTTGTATGGTTACCTTTGCTTCGGCGATGGGGCTGAAGTCAGGAATAGCATCTTTGTAGTTGATGCCCTCAACACCCTTACTTTGAAGAAGCTCACGAAGTCTGTCATCCGTGGGGACAAACATCGATTCCCCTCGGTCGCCCGACCATTCGCCATGGGAATTCTCCGTAGCTGGAGTACGGTCCAGCCGCTCCTTATAGCTCGAAGGATAGTCGCACGATTCCACCGAAGGCTTAATCAATTTGTCGGGATCAAGGGATTCATTACGGCCGACATTCTTAATCTCGGCCTTGGCTTCTTTTGATTCGGAACCAATAAGCTTGTCGGGATTAAACCCATGCTTATCACTCGGCTTTGCTTCGCCGACTTTCATTTGCCTGAGCTCCACTAGCTCACCTCGCAATTCTCGTTCCAGTTGCGCCAGTCGTCATATGACTTTGAATCTTGCATTTGCAGGTACAGGATGTCTGTCATGATGCCCTGGATGATGACTCGCCTGGTGCGGTTGTCGATTTCGCGGTTGATGGAAGCCCCGAGCGCCGCTTCTGCTGCTCTTGTCAATTGCTCGGCTTCATTGCTGCTCTTGAGCTCACGTTCGACCGTTTTGACGACATCGGGGAACAGCGCACTCATAATGGGCGCCAGCTTGGTCATGTGCGGTTCGTTGGGCGGGTTTTGGGCGGTGCGCAGAATACTGACCCTTGTAGACGCGCCGATATGGAGGCGATCGAGCCGTTCGCGAATGCTATGCAGTTCCGCCTCGGTTCCAATGCTGATGCCGTATGCCAACATGCGCGCTACGGAAAGAGCGTCATCGTGTTGGTTGTCTGTGGTGTCTTCGATGGGACGGTTGTAGGTAAAGCGCTCGCCTTCTTCTGCTTTGGCGATCTTGCAAAGCACCGGTTCGACCCAGTCATTCTGATAGATCGCCGCAACGCCTTTAGGCAGACGCGCCAACTCGACGATCTGTTGGTCGTTGAGGTTGGCGGCGCGACCGGCGAGCTCGCGGTCCGAAAGATCGGGCAGGCGATGGATGATCTTGGTATTTGTGTTGCGAATGGCTGCCATATCGAGAAGGCCGGGCGCCTGGTCGGCGATGATGAAGCCTTCGCCGTATGTACGCATCTCGGCGATGGCATTTGAGATCATTTCGATGCTCTTGCCTGTCAGGTCGCCGCTCTCCGAGCCTTGGCTGCTCAACGATCGCTTAAGCAAGTTGTGCGCCTCTTCAAGCACGGTCAGATGACGAAGCGGCTGGTTCATGCCCTTTTTCTCGGCCATGCGATGTTCTTGAAGTTTGAGTACAAGAAGACCCATGAGTAGGGATTTTGCTTCGGCGGAGCCAATGCGCGATAGATCGATGACTGTGTTGGCGTCAAAAAGCACGCTAGCATCGACTTCGTTCGACGAAAGCATCATGCCGTTGAGCCCGTTGGTGAGCGAGTTGAGACGTGTGAGCAGCGACCCCTTGTAGGCGCCCTTATTTTCGGCATCGTACTCGCTGGAGTCGAGAATCTCGCGGACGTTGCGGGCAACATCTGCAAAGCAGGGAAAGAAATCGGCTCCATATGGGTTATCAGAAGCGGCAAGATCCCATCCGCAGTCTTCGTATGACCTGGCGACAGCGTCTTTAAGGACGGCGGGCATGGCGGCGTACATGGGCCAGCAAACATTAAAGATCTCAACGAGTCGGTCGAGGTGTTCCAGCACATGGATGCCGGACGGGAAGCTAAAAGGATTGATGCGCAGGAGCGGCGTGAATTCTGGATTGGTTCCAAAGACGTTTACGTCTTCGCGGCCCCCGTACACGTCCTTGTATTCGCCCTTGGCAGGTTCAATGACAAGGAATTTGACCTGCTGATCGAGCGCCTGATCGAGGATGCGGCAGACGGTATTGGTCTTTCCTGCGCCGGTGCTGCCCGTAACAAAGGTGTGCGAGGCGAGCGAGTCTTTTGACAGGAACGTCCTAATGCGTTCCTCGCGATGCATGTGGAAAACCTTGCCTATGCAAAGGCCTTGTTGGGGCTGCGTGCCATCGAACGTTGAGACATTGCGTCCAAAAGACGCACACTCGATAACGGGCAGCCCTGGGACGGATTTCTTGGGGAAATTGAGCGAATAAGCCAGCTCCTTGCCCGATAGGGCGGCGGTTGCATCGACTGTTGCCGGATAGACCGAAAAGCTCGGATGTTGATCGAGCAGGGCGGGGGAGAGGGCAAAAACAGGATGGCGCAAATCGCGAAGGTAGGAGCAGATTGCCGCGGCGTCGGCACTTTGCTCTCCGAGGTCTCCACGCCAGAGGTTTACCGCAGCCTGAGACATATAGGACTCTTTGCCCTGGGTGAGGGCGAGGTAGGTGTGGGCAACGTTGTTCGCGACGTTGTGGTCTTCTGATAGCACGTAGGCGCAAAAGTCCCACATGCCGAGTGCCGAGGCAAGGTCGTAGCGCTTCATTTGCAACTCGAGTATTTCGAGCGCGTGTTGGATGGAGTAATTCTTGAACGTCTGTGTGATGCCTTCGTCGGCGCCGATGGTAGCGGTGATCGTGCTTGAGCGTGCGAACGATCCGCCAAAGTTGGCGCCGAGATTTACGGCTTGCGAAACACCGGAAGTCACGGAGGCTCCCTTAGAGACGGCCTTGCCAACACCGCTGGTGACGGCTTTGCCGAGCGAGTTGGATATGGCCTTGCCGGTAGATGAGCTCGTGCCTTTTGCTGTAGACGTGGAGTGCGACGAGCCCTCGGTGTGACTTGCGGATATGCCGAGATTGCCGCCACCGTATACGCCTGCGGATGCACCCGGGCCTTTTCCTGCGCCTACACCTAGGCTTACGCTCCCGCTCGAGGACTCATTTCTGCCGTCGGTGACCGTATCCGTGATGCTTTCGGTCGATGTGGACGAGTCGGTTACGCTCTCGTTGCTCGATTCCGAGACCGACCCGTTTGTCGAGTCTGTCTCGTTGTAGTTTTGAGCAACAGCCTGATTGTTTCCCACCTGTCTGCCGGCGCTCACGCCTGCATTGATGCCAATCGTCGCGGACGATCCGATGGAGTCGTTTTGGTGGTAGGTATAGTTGGTCGTCCATGAGGCATAGGGCGTCAGCAGCGTGTGGAGCTCGGCGAGGCGGAGTTTACGCGATTCGATATCGTGAATCGGGGTTGCGAGCAGCACGATAGTGTAGTCTTCGCTCGGCCTGCCAGGCACAATGCCGTCGAGAACTTTCTCGATGGTTTGCGTGACGAACTTCTCGTTCTTTTCGGCTGGAATATTCGAAACGGCGGCAACCGAAGACGAGCGTCGATTGTCTAGACACGGAATGGGGCCGCGGTTGGCGGGTCCCACTTCGGAACCGGGGAAGTTGCCCCTCAGGGCATCCGACATGCGCCGGGAAAAATTATCGGCGTCGATGTTGTCACGGGCATTGTCGCTATTGACGACTGCGAGGAATACCTCGGTACTTGCGCTGGTGCGATTAAAAACCAGCGCAATGTTGCAGTCTTCGTCAGAAAGAACGTCGTATACATTTACGAGCTTCTCGAGACTGTCCTCGTTGGGGTCGACGATCCACTTCGTGATATTCACGAAGCGGATGTTGTTGTCGGCGTTAAAGCCCGCGGGGTATTCGATAGAGGGGTCAATCGGCGCGTAAACATTTCGCAGCTGTGGCAGATAGGCGTTGTGAAGCTCAACGGCGGCAGTTGCCAAGAGCCGATTGGTGAGCTCGACAGCTTGCTCGTCTGCCGGATTCGGCTTTTCTGACAAGTATGCTGTTCGCTTTTTGTCGACCTCATCGAGTTGGGAGCTGCTGAGTACCGAGACAGTTGCGACCGCGTTGCCGGCTTTATCGGCAGCGCGCATAATCGCGTTTTTGATGCCCATGCGATCAGCCTATTCCTTCCAATTAATGACGCGCGCAATGTACTCTTTTCGATTATTGAGCGTCTCGAGTTTTGCCTCGAGAGCGTTGATCTCCGCGGTTTGCCTGTTGATGTCTTCGACATGGCCATGGAGCACCGGGTTGTAGTCGGTGATATTGCTCGTAATTTGGCCGAGCAGCTCGTTGAGCCATTCGGTAAAGCCGTAGGTATGCTCGCGTTCTGTTTCGGCGCGTGCTTCGCAGAAACACCGTGAGATTTCGCGGTTGAATTTGTCTTCGACTTTCCTAAGCAAAAGCTTGTCGGATTTAAAGATGACACGGTCCATGAGCTTCAGTTCGGTAAAGTCTGCCTTGCTGAAAATGGGGCCCTTTGTCTTGTCGAGCGCGAGGCCATGATATTTAAGAATGATATCGCCGACCTCTTGGCGCTTCTCTTCGGAAAGAGGATTGTCGCTGCTGGTAGCGATGCGATAGAGGGCATCGCGGCTATGCTCCGCACAATTCTTCCAATAGCTTTGCGACAGCTCATCGATGGTCTGAGCTATTTGCTCGGTACATTCGTCATAGTGATTGATGACCTCGTTAAAGAGTTGGTCGGCGGCATCTTTGTCGGCTGTTCTTTCGGCAGCCTTTGCGTCGGATCTTTTTTGGAGCGCATCGGTGATGTCATCACAAAGGCCTTTGCCAACCTCCGCTAACCCAAATGTTGGCTGGGGGTCGACGCCCTTTTGCGTGTTGGCCGGGCTTCCTTTTATCGATTCGCCGAGCCTATTGAAAAAGTTAGGGGCGATTGAGTCAAACGCTTGCGCGGCTGCGTTCGACCGTTTTGAGTATCCGAGGCGTTCTCGCTTGTCTTCGGTAATGACGCCTTGACGCGCCTGAAGCGTGTCAAGGTTGGTTTTCCACTGCTCGGCGGAAACGTTCCTGTCGATGGCGCCGGCATAGCTGGCCGAGGAGTCCAGCCTTGCATGCTCTCTGCAGTCTTCGAGTTGGTTGATGAGATTGCGCTTATCCTCTTCGAGCTCGGCTTCTCGCTGTGCTTTCTTTTGTTCGAGGTCGGTTTTCTTATCGGCAATTTCTTCTTCGGTTATGCAGACAATTTCTTGTAGGAGCGATTCCGACCTGCTGCATTTGTTGTAGGCAGAGTACCGCTCGGCAAACAGCCGTATTTCATTTTCGATACAAAAGAGTCCGCTGTTGGCAAGAAGGAGGTCCTTGCAAGCTTCGGATTCGCGGTTGGTTCTGCGCGAGATCTGTCCCGGAAGGATGTCGTAGCGGTAGAGCGTTTTGTAGAAGCGGCTTGTTGGATCGGTGTATTTACGCTGCTGGTCTTCGAATTTTTCGGCATAGTTGTCGCTTATAAACTCACTGGAGTTCTTTGAGCCTAGGCCGAGGATGGAAGAAACAAAGTAGATACCTTGACCATAGAGGCTGGATGGAATGGACTGACGCATGATGTCCGAGACTCGTTCGTCGTCGAACCCGCCTTTGGGAAGGTCGGCGGAATCGGCCTTGTTAACCACAATCATGGTAAAACGCTCGTCAATTGCGGGAATCTGCTCTATTTCGTTAGAGAGGTTCTTGTTGTCCTTCGTATCGAGCGAGCTGTACTCTGCAACGAAAATGGGAAGGCCATTCGAGAGGCCCTCCATTGCCTGTTTGAGCACTCGGGCGTGATCGGCGTTGGAGTCGGAGTTTGAGCCCGGGGTGTCAAAGATGACAAACTCCCTGTCATGGGGCCACGGGTCGGTATCGCTAAAGGGCACCTCGATTCTGATCAGATCGGAGATGGTCCGGTCGTCTTCATCGGCATGGTATGAGTTAAGAACCTTGAGGGCGCTGTTCATATGGGAAGCCATACCGGGCATGGAGTCGGCGACTTTGGCTGCAATCATGTCGTATAGGGGCTCCCCCACAAGCTCTTTGTTTTCCATGAGGCCATCAAGATCAAAACGTAGCAAGAATCGCCTGTTGCCACAGGAGAATTGAACCATCGCGCGATCTCGGTCTTTTGAACGTTTGATTTGAAATATGCGGGCCGTTACAGGCTCGTCGCCGCTGGGAAGGATCTCCATGCCAATGAGGGCGTTGATGAGCGTCGATTTGCCTGCGCTATAGCTGCCGAGCACGCACAGCGGGATAATGTCGCTCGAGACATCGGTGAACTTCCTAATTTGCTCAGAGACTTTTGTTCGCTCGGAGACTGCTTCGTCTACAAGCCCCTGGATTTCTCTGAAGACTTCGACAATTTCCGGCAAGACGTCACGGGCGTTTGATAGATAGCGCTCGTCTCGTATGGCCTCGTATGTGTTGGCACGTGGCCCTTCGGTGCAGATGGCGAGCAACTCCTGCCATTCGTCGTCTGCTCCTTCAAAATGCAATTCGATTTTGTCGCCACCGCCAAACTCTTTGGCGAGGATGTCGATGATCTCTTCGGCCTTAAAGGGGAAGAAACCATTAACGATTTTCGTGCTATGGAGCGCGCTATTGGGATTTGTAGATGTCGTTATTTCTTGCCAGCCGTTATCCCATCGGAAGAACCGAACAATTTCTTGATATGGATTGCTGACGATCTTGATTTTAATGTCTGCCATCGTTCAACTACCTTTGTAGGTCAGGTGTGGGAATATGCCGCCTTTATCATAGGGTAGCCGCCCGTGCGGACACCCCCTCTATTCGCTCAGCGGCATCTCGGCAGTACCATTTATTTGGCAAGATCCTCGCCATCATGGTGCTGTTCCCGGCCATACGCCGTGCCAAGTCCGTTGCCTAATCACGTCCCCTCATCAGTTGCGGTGGAATAGTTCCTGTTTAAGGCCTCTGAGGGCCCAAGCAGGAACTATTCCACCGCAACTTATTTTGGGGAAGAGGATACAAGCTGGGCATACAATGGATGTCGTTGTGTTGAGCTTACCGGGAGGTTGCTATGTGGGCATACGAGACGACGTTCTATCAAATCTATCCGCTGGGCTTTTGCGGAGCTCTGCGCGAAAACGCCGCACCCGTTGCCGAGGATGAGCTCGCCCAGGCTGCCAACGCCGCGCCCAACCCCGATGCGCCCATAATGAAGATCGCCCAATGGGCCGACTACCTGCAGGAACTCGGCGTTGGCGCTGTGCTCATCAACCCGCCGCTCGAATCTGATAGCCACGGCTACGATACACGCAGCCTGCGCCATATCGACCGCCGCCTGGGTGGAGATGCCGACTTTGCCGCCGTGTGCGAGACGCTACATGCCCATGGCATCCGCGTGGTGCTCGATGCTGTCTTTAACCACGTCGGCCGCGGTTTTTGGGCCTTCCGCGACGTGCAGGAGCGCAAGTGGGACTCGCCGTACAAGGACTGGTTCCACATCAGCTTTGACGGTGACTCGTGCTACGGCGACGGCTTTTGGTACGAGGGCTGGGAAGGCCATTTTGAGCTCGTGAAGCTCAACCTGCAAAACCCCGCCGTGGTCGATTACCTGCTCGAGTCCGTGCGCCGCTGGGCCGAGGTCTTTGGCGTCGACGGCCTGCGCCTGGACGTTGCCTATATGCTCGACCGCGACTTTATGCGCCGCCTGCACGCTTTTACCCGTGAGCTCAAGCCCGACTTTGTGCTGATCGGCGAGACGCTCCACGGCGACTACAACCAGATCGTCAACGACGAGATGCTCGACTCCTGTACCAACTACGAGTGCTACAAGGGTCTGTACTCCAGCTTTAACTCGGTCAATATGTTCGAGATCGCGCACTCGCTGCACCGTCAGTTTGGCGGCGACCCCTGGTGCATCTACCGCGGCAAGCACCTGCTGTCGTTTGTCGACAACCACGACGTGCCGCGCCTAGCAAGCATCCTCACCGACAAGTCGTGCCTGCGCCCCGCCTATGGCATGCTCTTTGGCATGCCGGGCATCCCGTGCGTCTACTATGGCAGCGAGTGGGGAATTGCCGGCGAAAAGGGCGGCTCCGATGGCGACTGGGCGCTGCGACCTGCGCTCAATGCGCCTGCGCCCAACGAGCTGACGACGTTCATCAAGCAGCTCGCGCACCTGCGCTCGGCAAACGACGCGGCGGCACACGCTCTCAACTATGGCGCGTACCGCAACGTGGTGATCCAGAACAAGCAGCTGCTGTTCGAGCGCGCCTGCGACGACGCGACGGTGCTCGTAGCGGTGAACGCCGTGGACGAGCCCTATACCTTTGGAGCTGGCGAACTCAACGGCTCCTTCGTCGACCTGCTTGCCGACGATGCGCCCACGGTCGAGCTGACGGGTACCCTTGAGCTTGCACCCTACGAGGTGCGCTATCTGTTGAGAGCCTAGCCCATGGCCGTGTCTGACGAGGGCTATCAACATATTGAGCATGGGTTTGAGCCCGTGTTCGACCAGCACTCGCGCGTTTTGGTGCTCGGGTCGTTTCCCTCGGTGCTTTCGCGCGCCAATGCCTTTTATTACGGCAACCCTCAGAATCGCTTTTGGCGTGTGATGGCCACGTGCCTCGGTATGCCTGTGCCGCCCAACGAGGGCGATCTTTTGGCAAGCGGTGAGCCCGCAACGCTTGATGCCTCCATTGCCGCCAAGCGATCCATGCTGTTGAACGGTGGCGTGGCCCTGTGGGATGTGATTGAGAGCTGCGACATTAAGGGCTCGAGCGACGCGAGCATTCGCAACGTTGTGCCGGCACATATCGAGTGCATTACCGATGCCGCGCCGATCGAGGTCGTTGTCTGTAACGGCGGTACGGCAGGGCGACTCTACAAACGCTACTTGCAAGATCGGACGGGGCTGCCCGCCATCGTCCTGCCCTCGACAAGTCCTGCCAATGCCGCCTGGCGCCTGGAACGTCTTGTTGAGCGTTGGCACGAAGCCGTTGACTGGGCTGTTATTTAGTTTAGATTTTTGTTTGAGCGTGGGCGCCGAGGTGTTTCAGAACGCTTCGCCAGACCGGCGCGGGCACGGCTGGCTCGGCGCAAACCATGCCGTCGGCGTCGACGTTGGCGGCATTGCCGCCGCCAAGTCGCTGTGCATGCTCGACGGAGCAGCCCATGCGCACAGCGCCCACAAGCTTATCCATCGCTTCCGAAAATGGTCGGCGCAAGAGGCCCATGCGTGGGGAATGGCGAAGCGCTGCGATGCCGCTGCCGGCGCAGATGGCAACGCCGCCACACCACAATTGGTCATGGCGCTCACATGCCTTGTGCAGGCGAACGGCGGTCCCACGCGCCTGCTCTGTGCCCTCTTGTGCGGCTCGAATCACGGCATAGACACGTGTTCCCGTACTGCCAAAGCGCTCAAGCGCCTGCTCGATAGCAGTCAACGTCTCATCGTCAGCCACATCTTCAATGGCCAGCACGATGCCATCGGCAACGCTGTCGGTGTCATTTGCCTTCAAGTCGACCGGGCGGGGGAGTGCGGTGCCGGAAAACCGGGCATAGGCGGCGATGGCATCCTGCAGGTCCCAGAGCAAAAAACCAAGATCGGCGCTATTGGGAATACTGATATACGCAATGGTGTGCAGTGTTTTTGGTACGTCGTCACGCGTGATTGTCTCCATGCCATCTCCTTTCCGGCTCGTTTCCGTTTAGGTTACACCGTCTGGCGGTGCCTCGCCGCGCTATCCTAGTGCAACCCTTACGAAAGGAACGCCATGCGCCTGCCCATGAATACCTCGCTTGCCACGCTCAAGCCCTCCGGCATCCGCCGGATCAACGCGCTCGCCGCCCAGCACCCGGGTTGCATCGCGCTTGCGCTTGGCGAGCCCGATTTTCCCACGCCCGATGTGATTAGTGCCGAGGTGACCGCCGCACTGGACCGCGGTGACACGCACTATCCGCCCAACAACGGTCGCCCCGCCCTGCGCGAGGCGTTGTCTGCCTACATGGGGGACGCGGGCCTTGCGTTTTCGGCTGACGAGGTCATCCTGACCGATGGCGCGACCGAGGCCTTGTCGGCAACATTCATGGCTATGCTCAACCCCGGCGACGAGGTCATTATTCCCACGCCGGCCTTTGGCCTGTACGAAAGCATCGTCGTGGCCAACCACGCCAAAGCAGTCTTTTTGGATACGGAGCCTGCGCAATTTCAGATTGACGAGGAGGCGCTTCGTGCTTGCGTGACGCCGGCGACCAAGGCCATCGTCATCTGCTCGCCCAACAATCCTACGGGCTGTATCCTCAACGCGGCTTCGCTCGACGCCGTGGCACGCGTGGCAGAGCAGGCAGGCATCTACGTGGTCTGCGACGACGTATATAACCGTCTGGTCTATGTGGATGGCTACGAGCGCTTTGCCCAGCGCCACCCGGAGCTACGCGAGCAGACAGTGGTCATCGAGAGCTTCTCCAAACCTTGGGCCATGACCGGCTGGCGTTTGGGCTGGCTCGCAGCGGCAGCCCCCGTCATCGCCGAGATCGCAAAAGCCCACCAATACCTAGTATCGAGCGCCGTCTCCTTCGAGATGGACGCCGCAGCCCGAGCCCTCACCGTCGACCCTGCCCCCATGCTCAAAGTCTACCGAGCCCGCCGCGAACGCGTGCTCGCAGCCTTAGACGCCATGGGCCTCGACGTGGTAGAGCCCGCAGGAGCCTTCTACGCTTTCCCGAGCATCAAACAGTACGGCCTAACCAGCGAAGCCTTCTGCATCAAAGCCATCAAAGAAGCAAACGTAGCCCTAGTCCCAGGCGACTGTTTCGGCACCGAAGGTCACATCCGCCTAAGCTACTGCGTCTCCGACCAAGATCTAGACGAAGGCCTCCACCGCCTGTCCACCTTCGTCTCAACTCTATAGCCACCAGGGACGCAACACATCAGCCCACCGACCCAAGCATTATGAGTGGGGGCGTCAGCCAACGAAAACCCGGGCTGCCCAAAGTCAACACAGGCACGCGCCGCCGAAGGCCAGGCGCAAGGTTTTCGTAGATTCCGCACGAGCCGAAGAGCACTTAATGTGCTCTTCGTGCGAGCCAGGACTTGACCGAGCGAAAACCTTGCGCCTGGCCTTCGGCGGCGCGGCCGGATGGTGGAATTGTGTGCAGCCCGGTTTTCCGTTGACCGATGCCGGGGTCCCCGCCATAATACTTTCGGTTCACGCACGAATCCGCTGCCAGAGACAGCCGGCGCAAACGGGCATCGCCCGCGAGCTTAATGGGACTTCCCGCCAGCCGAGGTGGTCGAGTAGATATGTCTTCTCGCCCCCGTCGCTCATGCAGCGCGGGGGCTTTCTTTTTGGACATGCCCCCGTCACGTCCTTGTGGCGGACCGTGCCCGGAAAGAATTCGAGGAGGTGTAATTCATGCCCCAGCAGTACAAAATCGACAAGGTTGCAGAGATCGAGTCCCGTATCGCCGAGAACGCCGGTCTGTTCGTCGTCAACTACAACGGTCTGACGGTTAAGCAGGCTCAGGAGCTGCGTCATCAGCTTCGCGAGTGCGGCGCCGAGATGAAGGTCTACAAGAACAACCTGGTCAAGATCGCTCTCAAGAACCAGGAGCAGCCCGAGATCGACGAGATTCTCGCCGGCCCCGTCGCTTATGTGTTCTACGAGACCGAGCCGGTCGAGGCCGCTAAGGCCCTTAAGGACTTCTCTGCTAAGTCCAAGGGCGTCCTTGAGATCAAGGGCGGTATCTCCGACGGCAAGGCCGTTTCCGCTGATGATGTTAAGGCTATCGCCGAGCTGCCCACCAAGGATCAGCTTCTCGGCCAGATCGCCGGTCTCATCTCCGGTTTCGCTCGCGACATCGCTGTCTGCGTCAACGGCGTTTCCTCTGGTCTCGCTCGTTCGATCCAGCAGGTCTCCGAGCAGAAGGCAGCCTAGTCGCTGTTTTCACCCGCGGCGGCAACGCCGCACCCCTGGCGCATTCGCGCCGTGTTTTAACTGATCTCCGTGCACAGACACGGAAACCGAAAGGACTTAGAAATGGCTAAGCTTACCACCGATGAGATCATCGATGCTCTTAAGGAAATGACCCTTCTCGAGGCTTCCGAGCTCGTCAAGGCTATCGAGGACACCTTCGGCGTTTCCGCCGCTGCTCCTGCCGCTGTTGTCGCCGCTCCCGCTGCCGGCGCTGCTGAGGCCGAGGAGAAGACCGAGTTTGACGTCGTGCTCGAGGGCTTCGGCGACAACAAGATCCAGGTCATCAAGGCCGTCCGTGAGCTCACCAACCTTGGCCTGAAGGAGGCCAAGGAGGTCGTCGAGGGCGCTCCCAAGGCTGTTCTCGAGGGTGCCAAGAAGGAGGACGCCGAGGCTGCCAAGGAGAAGCTCGAGGCTGCTGGCGCTGCTGTCACCCTCAAGTAATCAGGCTTTCTCGCCAGATTTCTTTGCAGACGGGGTTCGCATTGCGAGCCCCGTCTTTTTTGTTTTTCGGTCCCTCGGCATCGGTTGCTCAAACTGCCATGTTCTGTGATTTGCGTCGTATCGGGTGCCCTGCCGTTGGGCAATAAAATTGCACCATTCGAGCAATAATTTGCGTTGACCTGCTGAAGAATTGTCTCTGCCTTGTAGCGACATATAGTTCCAGCGGTAAGATGCTTGGGTATCGCAATTTGGTCTGCGGCTGTGTGCCGCACGCACGGGGCGCTTTTGCGCCTGCGAAAGGATCTTTGAATAACATGAAGGCAATCATCCCCGCCGCCGGTCTTGGCACGCGTTTTCTGCCTGGCACCAAGTGCACGCCCAAAGAGATGCTGCCGGTGCTCGACAAGCCCGTCATTCAGTACGTCGTCGAGGAGGCGCTCGAGCCCGAGGAGGTCGACGATGCCATCATCGTTACTTCTCCCGGTAAGCCCGAGCTACTGAACTACTTCCAGCCTGATCGCTCGCTCGAGAACCTGCTGCGCGAGCGCGGCAAGAACGCCTATGCCGATGCTGTCGCCCACGCTGGCGGTATGCCGGTCGACTTCCGTTATCAGTACGAGCCCAAGGGCCTCGGCCATGCTATTCGCTCTGCTGCCGACGCCGTGGCAGGGGAGAACTTCCTGGTTCTTCTGGGCGACTACGTTGTGCCTAACCGCGATATCTGCGACAAGATGCTCGCCGTTTCCAAGGAGCACGGTGGCGCTTCGGTTATCGCCGTCGCTGCTTGCTCGCCCGAGGAAGTCAGCCGCTACGGCGTTATCGCCGGCGAGCGCGTCGGTTCGCTCGAGGGCGCCGAGAACGTTGCCGATGCCGAGCCGGGCGCTGTCTGGCGCATCGGCGGTCTGGTCGAGAAGCCCGCTCCCGAGGCGGCTCCGTCCAACCTGTACATCGTCGGTCGCTACCTGCTGAGCCCGCTGGTCATGGACTTGCTGGCAGATCAGCAGGCCGGCAAGGGCGGCGAGATCCAGCTCACCGACGCCATGGCCCGTTCGCTCGACCGCGAGGCCATGTACGCCGTCGTCATCGACCCGCTGTCGGGCTACGACACCGGCACTCCCTCTGGTTGGATGGCCACTAACGCCCTCATGGCTGCAAACGACCCCCGCTTTGCCGATGCCTTCTGGGACGCCATCGACGAGCGCGGCGGATTGATGCGCAAGTAAGCCATCGGGCACCGACATTTACGGGCGTGGACCTCGGTTCGCGCCCGTTTTTTATGCGCGTCGCAGCTTGGCTCCGGAAACTGCGACCCGCAATTCGGCCGAATTCTGGGATGCGCTTTCCGGTTGGGGCCTCTAGCGGAAACTACGACCCGGAATATCGGCTCAGAACGGGATGCAGTTTCCCAAACAGGGCTCAATCGGAAGCTGCGTCCCAGTTTGGGGCCTCAAAACGGGACACAGTTTCCGCCCGGCCAACCCTCGCCGCCATTCCGCCATTCAGCGGCGCGCATCAGCAGCTCTGTTCACAGAAAATATATGAACAGATGTTCGATGCACACCGATTTACCTGCATCTTTTCTGTCGAAAAACTTTGCTACTCCAAAAACTCAATCGCGTCAAGGCTTTTCTTGCCCAACGGTCGGTACCTGATAAACTATTAGGTTGCGATAACTGGCGAAGCTATGCCTCGCCAACCCACCGAGCATTTCCGTGAAGGAGGAAAAACCTGGTGACCTACGCATACACTGCCACTGAGCGCAAGCGCGTCAGCTTCGGGAAAATCCCGGAGGCCATGGAGCTCCCCAACCTTATCTCTGTTCAAAGGGAATCCTTTGAGCGTTTTAAGGACGAGGGCCTTCGTGAGGCGTTCAAGGAATCCAGCCCCATCCAGAGCCAGAACCATGTTCTCGAGGTTACCTTCGGCGAGCATCAGTTCGGCGACCCCGCGCACACCGTCGAGGAGTGCCGCGAGAAGGATATGACCTATCAGGCTCCGCTTCTGACCGACGTCCGTCTCACCAACAAGGAGACCGGCGAGATCAAGGAGCAGCTCGTCTTTATGGGCGACTTCCCCATGATGACCGATCAGGGCACCTTCATCATCAACGGTACCGAGCGTATCGTCGTCTCGCAGCTCGTCCGCTCCCCGGGCGTGTACTACAGCTCCGAGATGGATTCGGGCAAGCAGATCTACAAGGCCCAGATCATCCCGTCCCGCGGTGCCTGGCTTGAGTTTGAGGTCGACAAGCGCGACCAGCTCATGGTCTCCATCGACCGTAAGCGCAAGCAGAGCGCCACGATGTTCCTGCGCGCCCTTGGCATCGCCGTCACCAACGACGACATCATCGAGCTGCTCGGCAACTCCGATGTGATCAAGCGCACCCTGGAGCGCGACACCGCCCTCACCCGCGAGGACGCCCTCATCGAGATCTACCGTCGCCTGCGCCCAGGCGAGCCTCCCACCGTGGACGCTTCCCGCAGCCTGCTCGAGGGCCTGCTCTTTAACCCGCAGCGCTACGATCTGGCCCGCGTCGGTCGTTACAAGGTCAACAAGAAGCTCAACCTCACCACCGAGGAAGAGGTCACGGTGCTCACCGACGAGGATATCGTCGCGACGCTGCGCTACCTGCTGTCCCTCGCTGCCGGCGAGCAGGGCTTCAAGGTCGACGACATCGACCACTTTGGCAACCGCCGTATCCGCACCGTTGGCGAGCTCGTCGCCAACCAATTCCGTATCGGCATGAGCCGTATGGAGCGCGTCGTCCGTGAGCGCATGAGCTCCCAGGACATCGACGAGATAACCCCACAGTCGCTCATCAACATCCGCCCGATCGTGGCCTCCATCAAGGAGTTCTTCGGTTCCTCGCAGCTCTCGCAGTTCATGGACCAGGCGAACCCCCTGACCGGTCTGACCCACAAGCGCCGTCTGTCCGCACTCGGCCCTGGTGGTCTTGCCGGTCACAAGTCCGGCTCCAGCCGCCGCACCAACGTGCCGACGGCCGTCCGCGACGTTCACAACTCGCACTACAGCCGCATGTGCCCGATCGAGACCCCCGAAGGCCCCAACATCGGCCTGATCGGCTCGCTCGCCCTCTACGCCCGCGTCAACGAGTACGGCTTCATCGAGGCCCCGTTCCGTCGCGTCGAGAACGGCGTTGCCACCGACCAGATCGACTGGATGACCGCTGACGAGGAAGAGAAGCACGTCATCGCGCCGGCCAACACGCCGCTCGATCCCAAGACCAACGAGTTCATCACGACCGATGCCGAGGGCAAGATCGTCCGTCCCCACACCGTGATCGCCCGTACCCGCGACTTCGACGGCTCCTTCGGCGCTCCCGCCGACGTGCCCGTCGAGGACGTCGACTACATGGATGTCTCGCCGCGTCAGATGCTCTCCGTCGCAGCCACGCTGATCCCGTTCCTTGAGCACGACGACGCCAAGCGTACGCTGATGGGCGCTAACATGCAGCGCCAGGCCGTGCCGCTGGTTCACCCCGCCGCTCCCTATGTCGGTACCGGCATGGAGCGTCGCGCCGCTCTGGACTCCGGCGAGGTCACCCTGGCCAAGAACGCCGGCGAGGTCATCTTTGCCGACGCCGCCAAGATCATCGTCAAGCATGCCGGCGGCATGGACGAGTATCACCTGGCCAAGTACCAGCGCTCCAACCAGTCCACCTGCATCAACCACCGTCCGCTCGTGCGCGTCGGTGACACCGTTGAGCAGGGCGAGCCTCTGGCCGATGGTCCTTCGACCGATCACGGCGAGCTCGCACTGGGCCAGAACCTCACCGTGGCCTACATGCCGTGGGAAGGCTTTAACTACGAGGACGGTATCGTCGTGTCCGAGCGCCTGGTGGCCGAGGACCTGCTGACGACCATCAACATCACCCGTCACGAGATCGATGCCCGCGACACCAAGCTTGGCCCCGAGGAGATCACCCGCGAGATCCCGAACCTCTCCGAGGACATGCTTGCCAACCTCGACGAGGACGGCATCATCCGTATCGGCGCCGAGGTCGGCCCTGGCGACATCCTGGTCGGCAAGGTCACGCCTAAGGGCGAGAGCGCTCTGACCGCCGAGGAGCGCCTGCTGCGCGCCATCTTCGGTGCCAAGGCCCACGATGTCCGCGACACCTCCCTCAAGATGCCTCACGGCGCTTACGGCCGCGTCATCGACGTCGTTCGCTTTAGCCGCGAGAACGGCGACGACCTGGCCCCCGGCGTCAACGAGCAGGTGCGCGTCTACGTCGCCCAGCGTCGTAAGATCCAGCAGGGCGATAAGATCGCCGGCCGCCACGGCAACAAGGGTGTTATTTGTAACGTTCTGCCGGTCGAGGACATGCCCTACATGGCTGACGGTACCCCGATCGACGTTATCCTCAACCCGCTGGGCGTTCCTTCGCGTATGAACGTCGGCCAGCTGCTCGAGTGCCACCTTGGCTGGGCTGCTGCGTGCGGTTGGGATACCGAGCAGGCCGACTCCGACAAGTACGTCCCCGGTCCGTTCTTCACCGCCACGCCCGTCTTCGACGGCGCCAAGGAGGACGAGATCGCTGAGGTCATCCGTCGTGCCAACAAGAACATGCTCAACAAGGCCACCGCTGCCTTTGGCGATCATATGCGCCCCGAGTTCGTCACCCAGCTTGACGAGCGCGGCAAGACCCGTCTGTTCGACGGCCGCACCGGCGAGGAGTTCCGCGAGCCCATTACCGTGGGTACGTCCTACATCCTCAAGCTCGGCCACATGGTCGACGACAAGATCCACGCTCGTTCGACCGGCCCTTACAGCCTGGTTACCCAGCAGCCTCTGGGCGGCAAGGCCCAGTTCGGCGGCCAGCGCTTCGGCGAGATGGAAGTTTGGGCACTGTACGCTTACGGTGCTTCCAACGTCCTGCAGGAGATCCTGACCGTCAAGTCCGACGATACCGTGGGCCGCGTCAAGACCTACGAGTCCATCGTCAAGGGCGAGAACGTCCCGGTCCCGGGTATCCCCGAGTCCTTCAAGGTTCTCGTCAAGGAGATTCGCTCCCTCGCACTGGACATCGAGCCCATGCACGATGCCGACGAGGACGCCTCCGCCCCTGTGACCGCCGAGGAGACCTCCGCTCTCGACGACCTGGCAGCGCTCGCCGGCGTTGACGCCGACGTCGAGGCCGAGGATGCCGAGACCGCCGAGGCACCCGAGGCTGTCGCCGCCACGACCACTGATAAGGAGTAGTTGACTGTGGCAGATTTCGAAGCTACTGATTTTGACTCGGTAAAGATCTCCCTTGCCTCCGCCGACCAGATCCGTTCCTGGTCGCACGGTGAGGTCAAGAAGCCGGAGACCATCAATTACCGTACCCTCAAGCCCGAGAAGGACGGCCTGTTCTGCGAGAAGATCTTCGGTCCCGCCAAGGACTGGGAGTGCTCCTGCGGCAAGTACAAGGGCATCCGCTTTAAGGGCATCGTCTGCGAGCGCTGCGGCGTCGAGGTCACCTCGGCCAAGGTGCGTCGCGACCGCATGGGCCACATCGAGCTCGCCGCTCCCGTGTCCCACATCTGGTACTTCAAGAGCCCCACGAGCTTCCCGATGAGCCGTATGCTCGACATCAAGTCCAAGGACCTCGAGAAGGTTCTGTACTTTGCCAGCTACATCATCACCGAGGTCGACTACGAGGCTCGCGAGGCCGACGCCGACGACCTGCGCGAGGAGCTCGCCGCCGATCTGGAAGAGATCGATGCCGAGTGCGCCCGCCAGATCGAGTCCCTCAAGGAGCAGGGCAACCCCGAGAACTTTGACGAGTTCTCCGACGAGGAGCCGCTGACCCCCGAGGAGATCGCCTCTGGCATCGTCGACATCGAGGAAGAGTGCAAGGACGAGAAGCAGCTCCGCACGGACGCCTTCAACGCCTTCATGAAGCTCAGCGAGCGCGACCTCATTTCCGATGAGCCGCTGTTCCGTGAGATGACCCGTTACTACTCCATGTACTTCAAGGGTGGCATGGGTGCCGAGGCCGTCCGCGACTTGCTCGCTGCCATCGACCTCCCCTCCGAGGCCGAGAAGCTCAAGGCCATCATCGCCGACGAGGACTCCCAGAAGCAGAAGCGCGAGAAGGCCGTTAAGCGCCTCGAGGTCGTTGACGCCTTCCTGAAGGGCGGCAACAGCCCCGCGAACATGATCCTGGATGTCATCCCGGTCATTCCGCCCGATCTGCGCCCGATGGTCCAGCTCGACGGCGGCCGCTTCGCCGCGTCCGACCTCAACGACCTGTATCGTCGCGTGATCAACCGTAACAACCGACTCAAGCGCCTGCTCGACCTGGACGCCCCTGCGATCATCGTGAACAACGAGAAGCGCATGCTCCAGGAGTCCGTGGACGCCCTGTTCGACAACGGCCGTCGTGGTCGCCCGGTCTCTGGCCGTGGCGGTCGCCCGCTCAAGTCGCTCGCCGAGGCCCTCAAGGGCAAGCAGGGTCGTTTCCGTCAGAACCTGCTGGGTAAGCGTGTCGACTACTCCGGCCGTTCGGTTATCGTTACCGACCCCAAGCTGCTGCTGCACCAGTGCGGTCTGCCCAAGACCATGGCGCTGGAGCTCTTCAAGCCCTTCGTCATGAAGCGCTTGGTCGAGCTCGGCAAGGTCGAGAACATCAAGGGCGCCAAGCGCGCTATCGACCGCGGTGCCACCTTTGTGTGGGACATCCTCGAAGAGGTCATCGACGGCCGCGTCGTGCTGCTCAACCGTGCACCGACCCTGCACCGTCTGTCCATCCAGGCCTTTGAGCCGGTGCTGGTCGAGGGCAAGGCTATCCACCTGCACCCGCTGGTCTGCTCGCCCTTCAACGCCGACTTCGACGGCGACCAGATGTCTGTCCACGTGCCGCTGTCCAGCCAGGCTCAGGCCGAGGCCCGCGTGCTCATGCTCTCTGCGAACAACCTGCGCTCGCCGGCATCCGGCAAGCCGGTCAACATCCCCTCGCAGGACATGATCATCGGTGTGTACTACCTGACCCAGGTCCGCGACGGTCTGCCGGGCGAGAGCCACGTGTTCTCGAGCTTCGATGACGCGCTGCACGCCTATGACTGCCGCTCCGAGGTCGACATGCAGGCCAAGATTCAGGTCCGCGTGTCCGCCGAGAACGCCAACGTCATCAACGAGGACGGCACCCGTATCTTCCGCGTCAAGAACGGCAAGAACGAGTTTGTCGACTACGACGTCACCGGCAACAAGACCGCGCGCTTCGAGACCTCTATCGGCCGCATCATCTTCAACCGCCAGTGCCTGCCCGAAGACTACGAGTTCATGAACTACAAGATGGTCAAGGGCGACGTTGCCAAGCTGGTTGCAGACTGCTGCGATCGTTACCCCGAGGCCAAGGTCGGCCCGATCCTCGACGCCATCAAGTACTCCGGCTTCCACTACGCTACCCGCGCCGGCCTCACCATCTCGGTGTGGGACGCTCTCATCCCTGCCGAGAAGCAGGAGCTGCTCGACCGCGCCCAGGCCAACGTCGACCAGATCAACGAGTACTTCGAGGAGGGCTTCATCAACGAGACGGAGCGCCACATCGAAGTCGTTAACGAGTGGACTGCTTGTACCGATAAGGTTGCAGCGCTCATGCTCGACATGTTCGACGAGGAGAACCCGCTCTACATGATGGCCGACTCCGGCGCCCGTGGTTCTAAGACCCAGCTGCGTCAGCTCGGCGGCATGCGTGGCCTGATGGCAGACATGTCCGGCGAGACGATCGACCTTCCCATTAAGGCGAACTTCCGCGAGGGTCTGCTGCCGCTCGAGTACTTCATTTCGACCTACGGCGCCCGTAAAGGCCTGGTCGATACCGCATCCCACACCTCGGACTCTGGTTACCTGACCCGTCGTCTGGTCGACGTGGCCCAGGACGTCATCGTCCGCGAGGAGGACTGCGGTACGCACGAGGGCGTCACCTACAACCTCATCATCCCCGGCACCACCGACCTCAACACCGACCTCGTCGGCCGTTGCTTCATTGAGGACGTCGTGGCTCCTGATGGCACCGTGCTCTTTGAGCAGGACGGCTACATCGAGAAGGTCGCCGACATCCAGAAGATGGTCGATGCGGGCCTTAAGAAGGTCAAGCTTCGCGCGCTGCTCACCTGCCGCTCCAAGTACGGCGTGTGCCAGAAGTGCTACGGCTGGGATCTTTCCACCCGTCGTCCGGTCGCCATCGGTACCGCGGTCGGCATTATTGCCGCCCAGTCCATCGGCGAGCCTGGTACGCAGCTTACGATGCGTACCATTCACTCCGGCGGCGTCGCTGGCGTCGACGATATTACGCAGGGTCTGCCTACGGTCAGCCGTATGTTCGATATCGTCGGCAACGTCAACGAGAAGATTCTGGGTCGCGAGGCCGAGCTGGCTCCGTACTCCGGTCACCTCTCGATTAAGCCCGAGAAGTCCGAGTACGTGCTGACGCTCACCGACTCCGAGGATCACTCCCGTGTCCTCGACGAGCGTCGCGTCCCCGCTTCGGTGCGCTTCATGCCCGAGATCGAGGACGGCTGCGAGGTTCGCGCCGGCGACCAGATCACCAAGGGCTTCGTCAACTTCCGCAACCTGCGCAAGCTGACCGACATCGAGTCGACGATGCACACCTTCGTCGAGAGCGTCAAGGACGTCTACACCAGCCAGGGCGTCGACCTGAACGACAAGCACATCGAGGTGCTCGCACGTCAGATGCTGCGTCGCGTTCAGATCACCAACCCCGGCGACTCCAAGTACCTGCTTGGTCAGTACGTCGACCGCTACGAGTTCGCCGACGAGGTCGAGCGCGTTGCCCGTCTGGGCGGTCAGGCTCCTGTGGCCGAGCCCGTCATCCTGGGTACGCTCAAGGTCGCGTCCAACATCGACTCCTGGCTGTCGAGCGCTTCGTTCATCCGTACCGCCGGCGTCCTTACCGAGGCTGCCATCGAGGGCAAGGTCGACCACCTGCTCGACCTTAAGTCCAACGTCATCGTCGGTAAGAAGATCCCTGCTGGTACCGGCCTCAAGCCGTACGCCAACGCCAAGCTGACGTATCGCACGGCCGACGGCTACGTGGACATCGACGGTCCGGCTTCGCCCAACGCCAAGTCGCTGCCCGAGTGGGCTCCTGTGGAGCTCAAGGACCTGGACGAGCAGCTTCCGCAGCAGCTCGACTGGGCCGGCTACGACGAGTTCGGTGGTGCTGACGGTTCGTTCACCCGCAACGGCCACACCATCTCTGCCGAGAAGGCTCGCCTGTACCTGTTCGACGACCTGGGCGTGTCGCAGCGCTGGACCAACAAGTTCAGCGAGGTCGGCATCGAGACGGTCGGCGACCTGGTCGGCAAGTCCGAGGAGGATCTGCTGCGCATCGATGGCATCGGTGCCAAGGCGATCGAGGAGCTCCGTGACGGTCTGGAGGCCCACGACCTGCTCTACATCCTCGAGAACAACGACGACGTTGCCGACGAGGAAGACCTCTCGCAGCTGCTGCAGATGGTCTTTAGCCCCGACGGTCCGGACGACATCCTGCTGGGCACCTCTGCCACGCCGACGCATCACGCCGACGCCGACGAGGAGCTCCTGGGCGCCCCGATCGACGACAAGAAGGCTCCCGCCAACGGTGCCATCAACGAGGACATGGCTTCCCTCGACGAGCTGCTCAACCAGCTCGTGGACACCGATGACGCCGAAGAGGCCAAGGACAACGACGAGGAGTAACTAGTTCCGCCGTTCTAACGAACGGCGGCGACCTCCGTCGCTGCGCGGCCCCCAGAGCTACAATCTGTCATTCAAAAGGCAGGGCATGACCAAAAGGTCAATGCCCTGCCTTTTTCATGCCACCTTGTACGCTCTGGGGGCCGCTCGCTTGCGTATGCTCAACCTGTTGCGTTCCGTTGATCCCTTGCCAAAAAGGGACGGGTTTATTTTGGTAGGTTTTTCCTGCTTGAATTTGAAACATTCCGTTCGGTCAAAGCGTATCTATGGTGAGGGCCTCATCGAGAACCATTAACGTCACCGGGAGGTGATTATGGAAGAACAAGCTTTTAGACAGGCAGTCGAAGATCACCGGGATGTCGTGTTTCGAATCGCATTGACGTATCTGCGCGATCGTGCTGACGCCGATGATGTCGCTCAAGACGTCTTTCTGAAGTTACTCAAAAGCGATGCGCAATTTGAAAGCTGGGAACATCTTCGTCGATGGCTTATCCGGGTCACGATCAATGAATGCAAATCGCTCTTTCGAAAGCCATGGAGGCGTGTGGAGGATATTGAGAACCTGGCCGAGTCGCTTTCGACAGCGCAGGATGAGACCAAGGCGGTCCTGTCAGACGTTATGCGACTTCCGGAGCGATTCCGCGTTCCCATTGTGCTCTATTACTATCTGGGCTTTTCGACCTCAGAGATTGCCGAGTTACTGCATGTGCCAGCCGCGACCGTTCGAACGCGTTTAGCTCGCGGTCGATCGAAACTCAAGTTCATCCTAGAGGAGGGCGACAGTGAAATCCAACCAAATCAAGCAGGCCTTCGAGTCCGTCCAAGCCGATAGCGATCTTGCTGACCGTGTTCTTTATGCCGCTGCTGGCGAGCCGCTTCGCCGAAAGGGTCACGCGAAGCCTCTGTATGTTGCCGTAATCGGATGTCTTGCCGGAGTGCTGGCGACCGGAGGGGTCGCCTACGCTGTTGTCAATTCCAGCTATTTTGCCTGTGCCTGGGGAAACCATGGCAACGGAGAGTCCGTTACCTGGACAAATGGCGGCTCGTCGGGGACGAAATATACCTACACCAGAGAGTTTGGTGATGGTATCGCGCCCCAAAGCCTGGAGGGTGCAGTCCAGAAGGTCAATCTGTCCGTCGAGGGCAACGGCTATACGCTCGACATTCATGAGATGGCAATCGACGAGAACGGTTGCGGTGCTGTGACGTTTACATTGTCCAATCCGAATGGCGTTAACTACTACAAGCCGGCAGCAGAGACAGGCGAACTTGTTCTCTATGGTGAAGAAGAACAAGGCATCGGTACGCCCAGCATGAACTTCGGCGAGGAATGGGCTGATACACGCTGCACCATTGATAAGGACACATCAAGCGATACTGTCATTAATGGCACGATGTACTTTGCTTCTATGGATCGCGAGCGAGGTTTTCAACATGCGGTCACCTGGAATATCTCGTGGACCGAGGGCGAAGGAGAGGATGCGAAGCCGTTCGAGGCATCGACGCCCGAGTTTAGCGTTGGAGCGTACGTCGATACTAAGGAACTCCGCTCCGATGACTCGCCTCTCGAGATCAGCCCGTTTTCCATCCAGACGCACATCGATGATCTGGGCATTGACGCAGTCACGAAGAAGTTGACGGTTACCTACAAGGATGGATCGGAGCAGATTATCGAAGATGACGACGCAGGGGCGTTCAACTTATATTTTTCTTATACGCGCAATAGCGGAGAGAACATCTGGGTGCCAACGAAGTTGATTGATGTCGACCAAGTGGTCTCAGTAACGCTTGAGGGCACACGCTGCACTTCAACAGGAGGCGCCGAAACGTCGGAACCCTTTACCATCGTCTATTCGTAAGATTTGGGGCCGCTTCCTACTAGGGGAAGCGGCCTATTTTGCGTTATATGGACGGTTATTTTGAGCGATATTCGCCTGAATTTCGGAAGTATGCGGCAAAATCTCGATGGGCCGACCACACTGCATATGCTCAAGCGCTCTACCTGCGGGTTTATTATCGCAAAACCCCGGCGTGCTCGGCAGGTCCAGAATTTGCCGCATACTTCCGAAAGCGCCGCCAATTTCCCTATGACAGATGAGGGCGGATCACCGCTGGAGCGCGACGTTTCCGCAGATAAAACCGACCAAAACAAACCTGTCCCTTTTTGGCAGGTAACGTTGCCCCGACGAGCGCGTCGGATTCCCGGTCCGGGCGGCGCGGGGTTAAGTTTGTCGCGAGTTCCGCACGCAAAGGAAAGCACTTAATGTGCTTTCCGTCTTGCGCAGGACTGTAGAGCAGCAAACTTAAACAGCGGGCCGCCCGGGCCGGGGATCCGCCAGCGCGCACAGGAGGGGATTCCTTTTGTGTAGGCTTTGCGGAAATGTGCCAATTTTGGGATACGCCCGGCGGCGTGGTCTGTTGACGGCACAGCTAACGCCACGTATCCTATCGAACTGCGTGTTTCGTAGGGGGATGCTGACCCCTCGATTCAAGCCGTTGCACTTTACAGAAAGCTGGAATCATTCGAGAAGGAGTACGCTTTGCCTACTATTAACCAGCTGGTTCGCCAGGGCCGTCGTTCCGTGCCCAAGAAGTCCAAGAACGCTGCTCTGCAGCACAACTCCCAGAAGCGCGGCGTGTGCACCCGCGTCTTCACCACGAGCCCCAAGAAGCCGAACTCGGCTCTTCGTAAGGTTGCCCGTGTTCGCCTTGTCAACGGCATCGAAGTTACTGCTTACATCCCGGGTGAGGGCCACAACCTGCAGGAGCACTCCATCGTGCTCGTCCGCGGCGGTCGTGTCCGTGACCTCCCTGGTGTCCGTTATCACGTCATCCGTGGCGCCTACGACGCTGCTCCGGTCCAGAACCGTATGCAGGCCCGTTCCAAGTACGGTGCTAAGCGCCCCAAGGCTAAATAAGCCAGATAACGTTTTGATACTTTCGCCGTGTGCCGCCTAAGCGCCGCACGGTAGACACTTAAGGAGATTTCACATGCCGCGTCGTGCAGCAGCTAATCGTCGTGAGGTTCAGCCTGACGCCGTTTACAACAACCGCCTGGTGACTCAGCTCATCAACAAGGTCCTTCTTGACGGCAAGAAGGCCACCGCTGAGCGCATCGTTTACACCGCTTTCGAGATCGTTGCCGAGAAGTCCGAGGGTGGCGACGCTCTCGCTACCTTCAAGAAGGCTATGGACAACGTCAAGCCCACGCTCGAGGTTAAGCCCAAGCGTGTCGGTGGCGCTACCTATCAGGTCCCGATGGAGGTCAACTCCCGTCGTTCCACCGCTCTGGGTATCCGCTGGATCGTCAACTTCTCCCGCGCTCGCAAGGAGAAGACCATGGCCGAGCGTCTCGCCAACGAGATCCTCGACGCTTCCAACGGCCTGGGCGCTTCCGTCAAGAAGCGTGAGGACGTCTTCAAGATGGCCGAGGCCAACCGCGCGTTCTCTCACTATCGTTGGTAAGTTAAGGTAAGGAACTAACATGGCTAAGCCTAAGTACAAGCTTTCCGATACCCGTAACATCGGCATCATGGCTCACATCGATGCCGGTAAGACCACCACGACCGAGCGTATTCTTTACTACACCGGTAAGACCCACAAGATCGGTGAGGTCCATGAGGGCGCTGCCACCATGGACTGGATGGTTCAGGAGCAGGAGCGCGGCGTAACCATTACCTCCGCTGCTACCACGTGCTTCTGGAACAAGGACGGTAAGGACTACCGCATCCAGATCATCGACACCCCGGGCCACGTTGACTTCACCGCCGAGGTCGAGCGCTGCCTGCGCGTCCTCGATGGCGCTGTCGCCGTCTTCGACGCCGTTGCCGGCGTTCAGCCCCAGTCTGAGACCGTTTGGCGTCAGGCTTCTACCTTCAACGTCCCCCGCATCGCCTTCATCAACAAGTATGACCGCGTGGGCGCTGACTTCTTCAACGCTATCGAGACCATGAAGGATCGTCTCGACGCCAACGCCGTGGCCGCTCAGGTCCCGATGGGCGCCGAGGACAACTTCTGGGGCGTCATCGACCTGGTCACCATGACTGCATGGGACTTCAAGGCCGACGAGAAGGGTATGACCTACCCCGAGCCGATGGACGAGATCCCGGCTGAGTTTGCCGACATCGCTGCCACCAAGCGCGAGGAGCTCCTCGACGCTGCTGCCAGCTTTGACGACGAGCTCATGGAGAAGATCCTCATGGAGGAGGACTTCACCGTCGAGGAGCTCAAGGCTGCTCTGCGCAAGGGCGTTCTGGCCAACGAGCTCAACCTCGTCTTCGTGGGTTCCGCCTACAAGAACAAGGGCGTTCAGGAGCTGCTCGACGCTGTCGTCGACTACCTGCCCAGCCCGCTTGACGTCGAGGCCGTCACCGGTACCGATCCGGACACCGGCGAGGAGATTCAGCGTCATCCTTCCTTCGACGAGCCCTTCTCCGGCCTGGTCTTCAAGATCATGACCGACCCGTTCGTCGGTAAGCTCACCTACGTCCGCGTTTACTCCGGCCGCGCCGAGTCCGGCTCCTACGTTGTCAACGCTTCCAACGGTCAGCGCGAGCGCCTCGGCCGCATCCTCGAGATGAACGCCGCCGAGCGTATCGACCGTGACGACGCTGCCGCCGGCGACATCGTCGCTTGCGTCGGCTTCAAGAACTCCACCACCGGTGACACCCTGTGCGCCGAGGGCAAGGAGATCGTCCTCGAGAAGATCGAGTTCGCTAAGCCCGTTATTGACGTTGCCATCGAGCCCAAGACCAAGGCCGAGCAGGACAAGATGTCCCTGGCTCTGACCAAGCTCGCCGAGGAGGACCCGACCTTCCAGGTGTCCACCAACCACGAGACCGGCCAGACCATCATCGCCGGCATGGGCGAGCTGCACCTCGAGATCATCGTCGACCGTCTGCTCCGCGAGTTCAAGGTTGACGCTAACGTCGGTAAGCCCCAGGTTGCCTACCGCGAGACCGCTGGTCACGACGTCGAGAAGGCTGAGGGCAAGTTCGTCCGTCAGTCCGGTGGTCGCGGTCAGTACGGCCACGCCGTCATCAAGCTCGAGAAGATGGAGGAGGGCTTCGGCTACGAGTTCGTCAACGCTATCGTCGGCGGCGTCGTGCCCAAGGAGTACATCCCGTCCATCGACAAGGGCATCCAGGAGGCCCTGAACACCGGTGTTATCGCCGGCTTCCCGGTCCTCGACGTTAAGGTCACCCTGTTCGACGGTTCTTACCACGAGGTCGACTCCTCCGAGGCCGCCTTTAAGATCGCCGGTTCCATGGCTATCAAGGACGCCCTCAAGAAGTCCGATCCGCAGCTGCTCGAGCCGATCATGGCTGTCGAGGTCGAGACCCCCGAGCAGTACATGGGCGACGTTATGGGCAACCTCTCCGGTCGCCGCGGCAAGATCGAGGGCATGGAGGATCGCAAGAACAGCAAGCTCATCCGTGCCAAGGTGCCGCTGGGCGAGATGTTCGGTTACGCTACCGACCTTCGCTCCCAGACCCAGGGCCGTGCATCCTACACGATGCAGTTCGACTCTTATGAGCCCGCGCCCAAGTCCATCGTGGACGAGGTCATGAGCAAGAACGCCTAAGTTCGAGCTCCCTGTTACGTAATCCGCGAGAACATCTCTCGCACTCTTTGGAGGTTTAAGTTGGCTACCCAGAAGATCCGCATTCGCCTCAAGGGCTATGATCACGAGGTCGTCGATCAGTCCGCGAAGCTCATCGTCGAGACCGCTCAGAAGACCGGCGCTCGCGTTTCCGGTCCTGTCCCCCTGCCCACCGAGCGCAACCTGTACACGGTCATCCGCTCGCCGCACATTAACAAGGACTCCCGTGAGCAGTTCGAGATGCGCACCCACAAGCGCCTCATCGACATCCTTGACCCCACCTCGGGCACCGTTGATTCGCTCATGCGTCTCGACCTCCCCGCTGGCGTCGACATCGACATCAAGCTCTAAGCGATATCGCTCATAGCTTACAGAGCCCCGCTGTCATTACGGCAGCGGGGCTCTTTTGTTTGGCATGATGGGTTTGGATCGCCGGGTAAGGCTGCCGAACGGCTGGCTGTGGCGACCTACTCACTCAAGGGGCGCAATGACGCCTCCTCAAAATGGAAGGATCGCAAGCCGTCTTCTGTTTCGATGCACGCGCGACCAAAGGCATCGACGGTTTTAAAGATGCCGCGTGCCAGCTCGTCTCCAGCGGGTGAGCGGGCGATAACGTGCTTCCTAATCCAATTGAGGTGAGCGATATATTCGTCGTGGACGGGCGCGATCGGACCGGCGTCTTTTTCCTTGGCGTTGAGGCGCTCTGCCCAGGCATCTACAGCGTCTATAACTGCGTGATAGACCTCATCGAGGAGCATGTCGACGGCAGGAACGTTCTCGTTAAGGTCCGAGAGGCCAATTGCCGCCAGGCCGCCATCGGGCACCTCTTGGGGCGCATAGTTCACATTGACGCCAATGCCGCATACGGCGAAGGGCTTGCCCTCACTGTCACGAGCCGCCTCGACCAGAATGCCGCCGAGCTTGCATCCTCGCGCGACCAGATCGTTGGGCCATTTGAGGCCAATCTCGTTTGCAAGACCCTGATTTTCGAGCGCCTCGAGCACCGCTAGGCCGCTGACGGCTGCAAGACCAGAGTACTTTGCAGGATTAACGCATGGACGCAGGACAATCGAAAGCAATAGGTTGCCGGCGGTTGAATCCCACTTGTGGCCGCGCCGGCCACGTCCTGCTGTCTGAGCCCGGGCGGCAAGTCCTGTGCCGTGCGGAGCTCCTTGTTTTCCTGCTTCGAGCAGGTCATCGTTGGTCGATCCGGTTACGTCGACTATCGTTAATTGGGCATCCATAGCGGCTGCTACCTCCTTAATGAATAAGTGAATAACGCAATGGTGTCGAGAGACAGACACAATGTGAAGCCTTTGTCGCATTTGGACAATTTAATGTTAACACGTCAACAATGACTGAAATGCGCTATCCTCTCTTGGTCGATGTAAACACGTCAACAACTCAAAGGAGGTTAGTGATGGGTTTCACGATACTGGGAACGGGCTCGGCACTTCCCGAGCGCAGCGTTTCCAACGACGAGCTGTCCGAGTTCCTGGACACCTCGGATGAGTGGATTTTTACCCGCACGGGGATCAAGATCCGCCATGTGTGCACCACCGAGTCACTCGACGACCTTGCCGTGGCGGCGAGCGAGCAAGCGCTCCAGACGTCCGGAATCGATGCGAGCCGGCTGGATCTTATCGTCTGCTCGACGACGACGGGCGATCATCTCGTTCCTGCCGAAGCGTGCGCCGTTGCTGAGCGCCTGGGCGCCACATGTCCTGCCTTCGACGTTTCGGCGGCTTGTGCCGGCTTCGTATTTGCGCTCGATGTCGCCGAGGGCTATATCGCCCGCGGTCGCGCCGAGCACGTGCTGGTCGTTGCAGCCGAGCAGATGACGCGCGCCCTCGATTGGACCGACCGTGCCACGTGCGTGCTCTTTGGCGATGGAGCGGGTGCTGCGGTCATAGAGGCTGGGGGAGAGAATCCCCTTGCTGTTGAGCTTTCGACGTCGCCTGACGTCGAAACACTGCGCGTCCCCGGTTTGGCGGGCTCCTCGCCGTATAAGACGGCGCAGGACCGCGAAAGCGTGCTTTCCATGAACGGCCGTCGTGTCTTCAAGTTTGGCGTCAATGCCATCAGCGACACGGTCAACAAGCTCGCCTGCGACGCGAGCATCGCGGTCGAGGACATCGACCATTTTGTATTCCATCAGGCTAACGAACGAATCTTGAGCCAGGCAGTCAAGCGCTTAGGTGTGCCGGACGACCGTGTGGTCCGGACGTTGCGTGAAACCGGCAACATCTCGAGCGCCTGTATTCCGCTTGCTCTCGATCGACTGGCAAATACCGGCGCGCTGCACGCGGGCGACACCATCGCCCTGGTCGGATTTGGCGCCGGCTTGGATGTAGGTGGCTATCTACTTCGCTGGAAGTAGTTGCACATAGGAAATGAAAACGCCCCTGGGGCACAAACAAAGGAGAACTACCATGGCAGATCAGAAGACCTTCGAGCGCGTTTGCGACGTTATCCGCGAGACCGCCGGCCTTGACGATGTCGAGATGAAGCCCGAGTCCACGCTCGAGGAGATTGGCCTCGACAGTCTGGGTACCGTCGAGATCCTCGTTGCCGTCGAGGACGAGTTTGGCATTGAGCTCGATACCGAGGAGAACCCCAAGACGGTCGGCGAGTTCGTCGATACGGTCGAGGCGGCATTGGAGAAGTAGTGATGCTCAAGTCTCCTCTCTGCGATCTGCTCGGCATCGAAAAGCCCGTATTCCAGGGTGGCATGGCCTGGATTGCCGATGCCTCGCTGGCGTCTGCCGTGTCCAAAGCGGGCGGCTTAGGCATTATCGCGGCCATGAATGCCGACGCAAACTGGCTGCGCGATCAGATTCACGAGCTGCGCGCCAAGACGGATAAGCCCTTTGGCGTCAACGTTATGCTCATGAGCCCGTTTGTCGACGAGGTCGCACAAGTGGTGATTGATGAGCAGGTGCCCGTTGTGGTGACCGGCGCCGGCAATCCCACCAAGTACATGAAGGCCTGGAGCGATGCAGGCATTAAGGTTATTCCCGTCGTGGCTTCGGTGGCGCTGGCGCGTCTCGTGGCGCGTCGCGGAGCAACTGCCGTGGTTGCCGAGGGCACCGAATCAGGCGGCCATATTGGAGAGACCTCGACGATGGCGCTGGTGCCGCAGGTTGTCGATGCGGTCGATATTCCCGTGGTTGCGGCTGGCGGCATCGCCGATGGTCGCGGTGTGGCGGCCGCCTTTATGCTCGGCGCTGCCGGCGTCCAGGTGGGAACACGCTTTCTGGTCGCAAACGAGTGCACCGTATCCGAACAGTACAAAGAGCTGGTGCTCAAGGCAGGCGACACGTCGACGCGTGCGACCGGTCGCTCGACGGGACATCCGGTTCGCGCCCTCAAGAGCCCCTTCACCAACGCGTATGCCAAGAACGAGGAGGCGGGCGCAAGCCCCGAGGAGCTCGGGGCCATGGGCACGGGCGCGCTTCGTAAAGCCGCAAAGGACGGTAATTACGAAGAGGGTTCGTATTTGTGCGGACAGATTGCCGGCATGGTCAACGAGCGCCAGAGCGCACGCGAAATCGTCGACGATCTTGTCGATGGCGCCGAGCATGTCCTGAAGGGTGCGTCCGCATGGGTAGCGTAGCGTTTCTGTTTGCCGGTCAGGGTGCCCAGCATCCCGCGATGGGCGTCGACCTCATCGAAGCATCGCCGGCGGCCGCCGAGGTGTTCGCCATCGCCGATGAGGTGCGCCCGGGGACCAGCGAGCAGTGCCGGAGCGCCTCGAAAGAGGAGCTCTCGCAGACCGAGAACACGCAGCCTTGCGTGTTCGTGCACGACTTGGCTGTCGCCGTCGCCCTGCGCGAGCGCGGCGTGGTGTCTGCCGCCTGTGCGGGATTCTCGCTGGGCGAGGTCGCTGCACTCACCTTTGCGGGGGCATTCGATACGCGAGCGGGTTTTGAGCTCGTATGTGAGCGCGCGGCATTGATGGCCACGGCGGCCGAGCGTCACCCCGGCGGCATGCGCGCCGTCATCAAACTCGATGCGGCGCAGGTCGAGGGCTTGGCAAAAAAGGCCGGCGAGGACTGCTGGCCGGTCAACTACAACAGCCCGCAGCAGACGGTTGTGGCCGGAGCGCCCGATGCATTGCAGACCCTCGACGTCCTGGTAAAAGAGGCTGGTGGCCGGGCCATGAAGGTCGCGGTGTCGGGTGCATTCCATAGCCCCTATATGGCCGAGGCGACCTGTGGCCTTGCTGCATATATTGAGGCCGGTCACGCGCCGTCCCCGTTGCTCATTCCTGTTATGGCAAATATGACGGCGGCGCCTTATCCGGCCGACCCGCAGGCGGCATCGGAGGTGCTGGCCAGCCAGGTGAGCCATGCCGTGCGATGGGTCGACACGCTGCATGCTCTGCAGGATAAAGGCATCGACACGTTTATTGAGGTCGGCCCCGGCAAAACGCTGTCCGGCTTGGTCAAGCGTACGCTGAGCGACGTTCGTGTGTATTCGTGCGAAACGGCCGAACAGGTCGCAGCTATTGCCGACGAGCTCGCATAGCCCACAGGGCTGTAACCCGAAAGGAATGACATGGGCAACTTGAACAACGGCGCGCTCGAGCGCGACGGATCGCGCCGCGTGGCGCTGGTCACGGGCGGCTCGCGCGGCATCGGTCGCGCTTGTGCCGTGGGCTTGGCGGAGGATGGCTACGATATCGCCGTCGTCTATGCCGGCAGCGTCGATGCGGCGCGCGAGACGTGCGAAGCCTGCGAGGCGTCAGGCGCCACGGCACGCGCATATCAATGTGACGTGGCCGACCCCGCCGCCGTCAACACATGCGTGGAGACGGTCCTCAACGACTTCGGCTCCATTTGGGCGCTCGTCAACAACGCCGGCATCACACGCGACGGCCTGCTCATGCGTATGGGTGACGATGCCTTCGACCGCGTGCTCGATGTCAATCTCAAGGGCACGTTCAATACGACGCGCGCGCTCACCAAGACCTTTATGCGTCAGCGCGGCGGCTGCGTCGTCAACATGAGCTCGGTTGTGGGCCTGATGGGCAATGCCGGGCAGGCCAACTACGCCGCCTCCAAGGCGGGCGTCATCGGCCTGACCAAGGCGGTAGCGCGCGAGCTTGCGCCCCGCGGCGTACGAGTGAACGCGGTCGCCCCCGGGTTTGTCGAGACCGATATGACGGCAAAGCTATCGGATAAGGTGCGTGCGGCGTGCGAGGAGCAGATTCCCCTGAGACGTATGGCGCGCCCCGAGGAAGTGGCCGGCGTGGTGCGCTTTTTGGCGAGTGATGCGGCTGCCTACATTACGGGCGAGGTTGTGCGCGTCGACGGCGGAATGGCGATGTAGAAACCAGGGCCGAACAACGGCTTGGATGAGGAGACCAAGATGGAACAGAGAGTTGCAATCACCGGTATCGGTGCCGTATCGCCGCTCGGTAACACGGCGCTTGCTACCTGGGCGGCCATGTGCGCCGGCACGTGCGGCATCGGCCCGATCACGCACTTCGATACCGATGCGTTTGCCGTTAAGGTGGCGGCTGAGGTCAAGGGCTTTGACGGCAACGACTACTTTGGTAAGCACGATGCCAAGCACCTGGACCCCTGCGTTCAGTTTGCCCTGGCAGCGTCGGACGAGGCAATGCACGATGCGGGCTTTGATGTCGAAGGCGCCATCGATCGCGAGCGCCTGGGCGTCTACGTGGGTTCAGGCGTGGGCGGCATGCAGACACTTGTCGACAACGTCCACACGATCGCCGATCGAGGGCCTCGCCGTGCATCGCCCTATATGATTGCGATGATGATCCCCAATATGGCTTCGGGCAATATCGCGATTCGCCACAAGGCAAAAGGCCCGACCCTGCCCGTGGTGACCGCGTGCGCGACCTCGGCCCATGCCGTGGGCGAGGCGTTCCGCGCCATCAAGCACGGTTATGCCGATGCAATCCTGGCCGGCGGCGCCGAGGCGGCCATCATCCCCGATGCCGTTGCGGGCTTTACATCCTGTCGTGCGCTTACCACCAACCCCGACCCGTCGACGGCTTGTCGTCCGTTCGATGCGAATCGCGACGGCTTTGTGATGGGCGAGGGCGCCTGCGTGCTGGTACTCGAGAGCATGGAACATGCGCAGGCGCGCGGTGCGCACATTTATGCCGAGGTCGTGGGCTACGGCAACACCGATGATGCCTATCACATCACGAGCCCCGATCCCGAGGCTGCCGGCATTGCCCGTGCGATATCGCTGGCGGTGGCCGAGGGCGACGTTAAGCCTTCCGAGGGCCTCTACATCAACGCTCACGGCACCTCGACCAAACTCAACGATTCGTCCGAGACGGCGGGCATCAAGCGAGCGCTCGGCGAGGACGCGGCGCGCGCCGCACATGTCTCGTCGACCAAGTCGATGACCGGCCATATGATCGGTGCCACGGGTGCCATTGAGGTCATGGCCTGTGCCATGGCGCTCGAGCAGGGCGTGGTGCCGCCGACCATTAACTACCACACACCCGATCCCGCCTGCGATCTTGACTACACGCCCAATCGCGCGGTTCGCGCCGACCTTACCTGGGCGCTTTCGACCAACCTGGGCTTTGGTGGACATAACGCCGCCATCGCACTGCGTAGATATGCAAGGAGCTAGAGCATGGATTCCAAAAGACTTGCCGAGATAGCCGATGTTATGGAGGACCGCGGCCTCACGCGCGTGCGCGTCGAGGAGCCCGATGGCACCGCGGTCGAACTCGAGCGCGCGAGTGCGGCGCAGCCGGTTGCCGTGCCCATGCCTATGCCGGGTGCCGTGACTGCTCCGGCGATGGCTCCTGTCGCCATGCCTGCCGCCGCACCGGAGCCCGCCGCGCAGACACCTGCCGCCGCACCGGAGCCCAAGGGCACCGAGGTGACCGCTCCCATGGTCGGCGTTTTCTATGCTGCCCCGGCGCCGGGCGACGAGCCGTTTGTGCACGTGGGCTCTAAGGTCAAGGCCGGCGAGACCCTCTGCATCATCGAGGCCATGAAGGTTCTCAACGAGGTAACGGCAGAGGCGGATGGCGAGGTGCTCGAGATCTGCGTGGCCGACGGCGACCTCGTGGAGTTTGACAGCTGCCTCATGAGGATCGGATAGGTGATATCCATGAACAAAGAAGAGCTTAAAGAACTGTTGCCGCATCGCGAGCCGATGCTTTTGCTCGACGAAGCCGAGCTGGTGGGCGACGAGGCCCACGGCAAGATCACGATTACGGGCGACGAGTTCTTTTTGCAGGGGCATTTTCCGGGAAACCCGGTCGTCCCCGGCGTGATTCAGTGCGAGATGCTCGCCCAGAACTGCTGCGTGCTGCTGATGGGCGATGAGGAGGCGCGCGGCGCGACGCCGTTCTACACGAGTCTGGACAAGGTGCGCTTTAAGCGTCCGGTACGCCCGGGCGACACGGTGGACCTAGTGTGCTCTATCACGCGTGCACGCGGGCCGTTCCGGTTTGCGACGGGCACCGCGAGCGTCAACGGCGAGGTGTGTTGCCGCGCCGATATGTCCTTTGCACTCGTGCACGAAAGTTAAGGAAGGCTCCATGTTCGACAAAGTGCTCATCGCCAACCGCGGCGAGGTCGCGGTCCGTGTTATCCGCGCGTGCCGCGATATGGGCATCAAGACCGTCGCCGTCTACTCCACGGCCGATGCGGACGCGCTGCACGTGCAGCTTGCCGACGAGGCGTATTGCATCGGCGGCCCGCGTCTTGCCGAGAGCTACCTCAACGACGATGCCGTGCTCACCTGTGCCGTAAAGTCGGGAGCTAAGGCGATCCATCCCGGCTACGGTTTCTTTTCCGAGAAGGCGAGCTTCGTGCGCGACTGCGACAAGTACGGTCTGGCGTTTGTCGGTCCCTCGGCCGAGGTCATCGACAGCATGGGCGACAAGGACGCCGCACGTCGAACGGCTGCCGCGGCGGGCGTGCCCATCGTGCCGGGCTGCGATTTGCTCAAAAGCCCCGAGGAGGCAACGGCCGAGGCCGAGCGCATTGGCTGCCCCGTGCTTATTAAGGCGCGTGCAGGCGGTGGCGGTCGCGGCATTCGCAAGGTCGAGCGCGTGGAAGATGCGGCAAAGGCGTTCATCGAGGCGCGTGCCGAGGGCGAGGCCGTCTTTGGCGACGGCGAGTGCTACATGGAGAAGTTCGTCGCGCCGGCGCACCACGTTGAGGTGCAGATCATGGCCGATAAGCAGGGCCATGTGTTTTCGCTCGGCGAGCGCGAGTGCTCGGTTCAGCGTCGCAACCAAAAGCTGATCGAGGAGAGCCCCGCGCCGTGCCTCGACGGACACGACGACATTCGTGCTCGCATGCACAAGGCAGCGCGCGACCTGGCTCGTGCCGTCGGCTACGAAGGGGCCGGTACCATCGAGTTCCTGTATTCGGACGACGGCAATTTCTACTTTATGGAAATGAACACGCGCTTGCAGGTGGAGCATCCGGTTACGGAGTTTGTGACCGATACCGACTTGGTCAAGTGGCAGCTGCGCGTGGCGGCCGGCCAGCCTCTGCCCTTTGAGCAGGAGGACATGCCGGTCCGCAACCACGCCATGGAGTGCCGCATCAATGCCGAAACGCCGGACTTTCTGCCGTCATGCGGAACGGTCACTGCGTTGCGTGTACCGGGTGGTCCGCGCGTGCGCTGGGATTCGGCCATGTTTACCGGCGCGAACGTTCCGCCGTACTACGACTCCATGCTCGGCAAGCTCATCGTGTGCGCGCCCACGCGCGACGGAGCCATTCGCAAGATGCGTTCGGCCCTGGGCGAGCTCGTGATTGAGGGCGTGAGCGAAAACAGCGAGCTTCAGCTTGACGTGCTGGCAAACGATGAGTTCTTGTCGGGCATGTATCACACCGATCTGATGGGGCATCTCTATGCTGATGAATAGAAAAGCGAAGACGGTCAATGTCCTTGAGGGGCCGATAACCGAGTCGTGCGCCGAGTTTCCCGCGCGCCACGTGTTTATCAAGTGCCCGGAGTGCCGCCGTGTGATCGATGAGGCAAGCCTACACGACAACCTCGAGGTCTGCCCTCGTTGCGGCAAACACTTTCGCGTGAGCGGTCGCGCGCGCATGCGCATGACGGTCGACGAGGGCACGTTTGAGGAATGGGATGCCAATCTGGCGTCGGAGGACTTCCTCTCGTTTCCCGGCTATGCCGACAAGCTCAAGAGCGTGAGCGAGCGTTCGGGCGAGCGCGATGCCGTTGTGTGCGGCAAGGGAAAAATCTGCGGTTGCGATACGGCGCTCTTCTTTATGGACGCCAACTTTATGATGGGCTCGATGGGCTCCGTGGTGGGCGAGAAGATCTGTCGCACATTTGAGCATGCGACCGAGCTGGGATTGCCAGTTGTCGGCTTTACCGTTTCGGGCGGTGCGCGCATGCAAGAGGGCGTGACCTCGCTTATGCAGATGGCCAAGATTTCTGCGGCGGTTAGGCGCCACAGCGAGGCGGGCGGCCTGTATATTACGGTGCTCACCGACCCCACGACCGGAGGTGTAACCGCGAGCTTTGCCATGGAGGGTGACATTATCCTGGCCGAGCCCGATGCCCTGACGGCATTTGCCGGCCCGCGCGTGATCGAGCAGAACATGCACAAGCGTCTGCCCAAGGGATTCCAGCGCTCCGAGTTTTTGCTGGAGCACGGCTTTTGCGATGCCGTTGTTCCGCGTGGCGAGATTGCGCTCACGGTAGGCGAGCTGCTGGCGCTGCACGAAGGGCGCGCGCCCAGCCTGGGGGCACCGCACGAGATTGTGCATGTGGGTCGCCGCGGCAAAAAGCTGGGACACTTGTTTAAGCGCTCGGCGGCACCAAAAACCGCGCTCGAGATTGTCAAACAGACCCGCTCGGCAGATCGTGCCACGGCGGGTGAGATAATCTCGCTGGGCTTGGACGGATTTGTGGAGCTGCATGGCGACCGTTACTTTGGCGACGACGCCGCTGTGGTGGCTGGCATTGGCTGGAAAGACGGACGTCCCGTAACGGTCATCGCCATCGAGCGCGGCACCACGACCAAAGAGCGCATGCGCCGCAACTTTGGCATGGCGCATCCCGAGGGCTACCGCAAAGCGCGTCGCCTTATGCGCCAGGCCGAAAAGTTTGGTCGGCCGGTTCTGTGCCTGGTCGATACTTCAGGCGCGTTTTGCGGCATCGGTGCCGAGGAGCGCGGCCAGGGCGAGGCAATTGCCCAGAATCTCATGGAGATGAGCGGCCTTAAGACGCCGATTGTCTCGGTGGTGACAGGCGAGGGCGGCTCTGGTGGCGCGCTAGCGCTGTCCGTGGCCGACCGCATCCTGATGCTCTCGAGTTCGGCCTATTCGGTCGTGAGCCCCGAGGCCTGTGCGTCGATCCTGTGGAAGGATACCGAGCGCGCGAATGAGGCCGCCGAGGCGCTGAAGCTCACGGCCCCCGATCTGTTGGCGCTCGGCATCATCGACGGCATTGTCGACGATAGGGGCCTGTCGCATGAGGAGATCGCCGGCGCCGTCATGTCCTCGGCATTTGATGCCTTCGATACGCTTGGGCGGCTCGACGACGCGACCCTCACAAACCTCCGCTACGAAAAGTACCGCGCAATCGGTCAGTACCGCACGATGTGACAAAGAAACAGTCCGCATGTCGCATTGGGAAAGGGTTCCTGTGTCACAAGTTTCTAACACCTCGTTTACAACGACGGTCTCATCAAACGCCATGGCCGTGGTGGACTATCTGTCCAAAAGCATGATGTCGGCGCTGCCGTTTATTGTCTGCGCGGCTTTGTTCCGCACCGTCGCCGTCATTATGGGCGAAGGCATGCTGGGCCTGTGGTCTGCCGATTCCGAAATCTATCGCCTGTTCTACAGTTGGCTCTATAACGCCGGCTACTACTTTTTGCCCATTTATCTTGGTTGGGCGGCCGCCCGCCAGCTCGGTTGTTCGGAGCAGCTGGGCATGATGCTGGGCGGCGTATTGATTGCGCCCGATCTGCTTAAGCTCGTCGATACCGCATCGACGACGGGGGCGTCGATGACTTCCGTGTACGGTCTGCTTCCCGCGCCGGTCAACGATTACACGACGACTGTTATTCCGGTTCTCATCTCGGTGCCCGTGCTATGGCAGGTGGAGCGTTTCTTTCAGCGCGTTATCCCCCAGGCCGTGGCGTTTTCGTTCGTTCCGTTTGCAACCATGCTCGTCATGGTTCCGGTATCCCTGTGTATCACGGCGCCGGCGGGCAGCTATCTGGGAATGTTGCTGGGCCAGCTTATGTTTATGCTTGGCAATTCCGGTGGCATCGTGTCGCTGCTCACGCTCATGGGGCTTGCCGCGGGTTGGGAGTTCCTAAAGATCGCGGGCGTCAGCAACGTTGTCCTATCGCTTGCCTACGCGCAGTTTATGAGCGTGGGAACGGATTCGTGCATTCTGATCGCTGCGACGATGGCGACGTTCGCCGTTTGGGGCATGCCCTTTGGCGCGTCGCTCCGCGTTGCGGATAAGGACGAGAAGGCGCTCATGCTGGGCTACTCAATCTCGGGTGTTCTGGGCGGCGTGAGCGAGCCGGCGCTGTACGGTTGCGGCTTTAAATATGGCAGGTGCCTGACGTGTATGGCCATTGGCGGCGCCGTCGGAGGCCTTGTTGCAGCCGTGGGCCACGTTACGGCCTATACCATCGGCATGACGAACGTCCTCATGGTCATTGGCTTTGCCACGGGCGGCATCTCGAACCTGCTGTGGTGCTGCGCTGCCGGCGGTGTGGCATTTGCGGTGTCTGCGGCGCTGAGCTACTGCTTTGGCGTGGTGCCGGCGAAGGGGCAGGCGACGGGGGACGGAGCCGATTCGCCCGAAACAGTGGCGAGCGCTGCTGAAGTAAGCGCATAAACCTGTGCGACAAAAGGACGATCCCTTTGTCGTGTTCCAAGGCCGCGGCCCGTGTGGGCTGCGGCCTTTTTGTATCTGGGGGACAAAGTGGCTACACTACAATCCGGTCAAGCAATAGATATATAAGTAGTACCGTGGGGGCGGATGCAGATGGTCGAGTGGATTGTTAAGCGCGCGCAGGGCGATCGTGCGCGTGTGGGCACGTTAGCGGGCATGGTGTGTATTGTCGCCAATGTGGCGCTTTGTGCTGCAAAGGGTGCAATTGGTGTGGTTTCGGGATCGGTTTCGATTGTGGCGGATGCCATGAACAACCTGTCCGATGCCAGCTCGAATATCGTGAGCGTGCTGGGCTTTAAGCTGGCGAGCAAGCCGGCCGACCCCGAGCATCCTTACGGCCACGGTCGCTACGAGTATCTCTCGGGATTGGTCGTGGCGGCGCTCGTGCTGCTGATTGGCGTTGAACTGGTGAAGTCCTCGGTTGAGCGCGTCATCCACCCCGAACCTGTCGAGTTCTCGCTTGCCCTGGTGGCAGTTCTAGTGCTTTCGATGGTCGTAAAGCTCTGGATGGCGGCCCTCAACCAAAAGCTCGGCGATCGCATTGAGTCCGAGACACTGCATGCGACCGCGCAGGATTCCAAGAACGATGTTCTTGCTACGGGTGCTGTGCTGGCGTGCGCAATTGTTTCCCAGGTGACGCACATCAATCTTGACGCATGGGTCGGTCTTGCCGTTGGCGCCTATATTGGCTGGAACGGTTTTGAGCTTATCCAGGATACCGTGAGCCCGCTTTTGGGTCAGGCGCCCGATCCTAAGCTGGTCAAGCACATCCGAGACAAGATCATGAGCTATCCCGGCGTTTTGGGCGTTCATGACCTGATGGTTCACGATTACGGTCCGGGCAGGAAGTTTGCAAGTGCGCACGCCGAGATGGCGGCCGAGGCTAGCCCGCTGGAAAGTCACGACACGCTCGATAACATCGAGCAGTCGTTTAGGGACGAGGACGGCATGATCGTCACGCTCCATTACGATCCCATCGTGACCGATGACCCCAAGCTGGCAAGCATGCGTTTGCGCATCAACGCCATGGCTCAACAGATCGATAGCCGTCTTACAATTCACGATCTGCGCTGTGTGCCGGGTCCCACGCACACCAACGTGATTTTTGACTGCGTGCGACCCTCGGATCTGCAGATGAGTGCCGAAGACTTAAAGCACGCGCTGGCACAACGGGTCGAATCGGAATACCCCAAGTCGGTCGCCAAAATCACGATCGACGAAGACTACGTAGGCCATACCCACGAGTAGGGCTGCGCCGGTAAAGCTAGGTATACAGAAGGGGAGAGCATGAAGCGTCTATATCTACTTCGTCATGGTCAGACGGAATTCAACGTCAAAAAGCTCGTCCAGGGTCGCTGCGATTCTCCGCTCACCGATCTGGGCCGCCAGCAGGCACGGGCGGCAGCCGCATGGCTCAAGGCCCACGGCGTCGTTCCCGACAAAGTGGTCTCATCACCCTTAGGCCGAGCCATGGACACAGCTCAGCTCGTCGCATGCGAGCTCATCGACCCGGACGCAGCAGTCGAGCCCTGCAAAGGCATTATCGAGCGCTGCTACGGCACCTTCGAAGAAGGCCCCCACGACGCCCTTCCCACCGACGTCTGGGATCCGGGCGAGGACCTGGTCCCCTTCGGAGGAGAAGGAAGCCGCGCGCTGCAAGAGCGCATGGTAGACACTCTCACCGATATCATGGGCGTCGAGGGCATCGAAACCCTCCTGGCAGTAAGCCACGGCAGCGCCAGCCGCCAATTCATCAAGGCTGCAGCCCCAGAGGGCTTCGAGCTCCCAACAAAACTCCCCAACTGCGCCATCATGATCTTCGATTTTGACGAGGCAAAGCCACAAGCAGAAGGCGAGCCAATGCAATGCAAGTTCACCCTCCAGCAAATAGTGGACCCCCAACAAAGTCATTAGCTGAGTGAGCAGAGTTAAGCAGACATCAACGTGTCGTCTCCCGAGCTTGGCGGAGGGGCGGCGAAATATATTAAGTTTGTCGCGAGTTCCGCACGCAAAGGAAAGCACTTAATGTGCTTTCCGTCTTGCGCAGGACTGTAGAGCAGCAAACTTAATAAATTTCGCCGCCCCTCTGCCAAGCCCAGGCGACTCCACGCACTTTACCTGCGTAAACAATGTGAGTGAAATATGAATCTCGATGGATACGCCCGCAGCCGTGTATACTAAACAGCTGTGTGAAACCAGGGGAGTATTCTGGCTGGACAAAATGCCTGCTTAATAGGGTTGTCAGGTAGTCCGGACGCAATACAAGGCTGGGGAGCACGTCGTGTAAGTAGTGGTCCTCTAGGGGCGTACGCTCGGTGGTGTACGCATTGTCCCAAGACCACGCGAGAGTTGGGATCATATCTTGATCAGCATGATTCTCGGCCGCAAGATTGGCATGACCCAGGTTTGGGACGAGGACGACAACGTCGTTCCCGTCACGGTCATCCAGGCTGGCCCCTGCGCTGTCTCGCAGGTTAAAACTCAGGCAACCGACGGCTATGACGCCGTCCAGATCGGTTTCGGCGACATCAAGGCCAAGAACGTGAACAAGCCCATGGCTGGTCACTTCGCCAAGGCTGGCGTCGAGCCTGTCCGCTTCCTTCGTGAGGTCCGCGTCGAGAACGGCGAGGAGCACAAGGTCGGCGAGGTCGTCACCGTCGCTGATTTCGCTGATGTCGAGAAGGTCGACGTCATCGGTACCTCCAAGGGTAAGGGCTTCCAGGGTCGCATCAAGCGCTGGGGTCAGCGCCGCGGTCCTATGACGCATGGTTCTCACTTCCAGCGTCACCCCGGTTCTATCGGTCAGTGCGCCTATCCTGCGCGCGTCCTCAAGGGCGTCAAGATGGCCGGTCACATGGGTAACGAGCGCGTTACCGTCAAGAACCTTTCCGTTGTCCGCATCGATGCCGAGCAGAACCTCATCTTGGTCAAGGGCGCTGTCCCGGGTGCCAAGAATGGTCTCGTCGCCATCCGTATGGCCTAAGGGCCCAGCCCATTTAGCCCAGCGTCATACCAAGGAGAACACTTAAATGGCAAAGTTTGAAGTAAAGAACAGCGAGGGCAAGAAGGTCGCCGAGGCCGAGCTCGCCGCTGAGGTGTACGGTATCGAGCCGAACATCCACGTTATGCACCACATCGTCAAGTGCCAGATGGCCTCTTGGCGTCAGGGCACCCAGTCCGCTAAGGGCCGCTCTGAGGTTTCCGGTGGCGGCAAGAAGCCTTGGCGTCAGAAGGGCACCGGCCGTGCCCGCCAGGGTTCCATCCGTGCTGCCCAGTGGCGTCACGGTGGCGTTGTCTTCGCCCCCAAGCCCCGTTCCTACGCTAAGCGTATGAACAACAAGGAGGTCAAGCTGGCTATGCGCTCCGCGCTGTCCGCCAAGCTGGCCGATGGCGAGCTCGTGCTCGTTGACGACTACGGCTTCGAGAAGCCTTCCACCAAGGCTGCCGTCGCCATGCTCAAGGCTCTCGGCCTTGAGGGCAAGCGTCTGACCATCATCGTTCGCGATGAGGACGTCAACGCCTACCTGTCGTTCCGCAACATTCCCAAGACGTTCATCATCACTGCCGACGAGGCCAACACCTACGATCTCGTCAACAACAACGCTGTGCTGATGCCCGCCGACATCGCCGCTCACTTCGGGGAGGTGCTTGCATAAATGACCGCCCACGAGATCATCATCCGTCCGATCGTGTCCGAGCGTTCCTTCTCCGGCATGGAGCTGAACAAGTACACGTTCGAGGTCGCCAAGGATGCTAACAAGTATCAGATCAAGGACGCTGTCGAGGAGATCTTCGGCGTCAAGGTCGTTCGCGTGAACACCCTGACGGTCAAGCCCAAGACCAAGCGCGTGCGCTATGTCGCCGGCAAGACCCGTTCTTGGAAGAAGGCCATCGTCACGCTGGCCGAGGGCGACACCATCGAGGTCTTTGGCAACCAGGCCTAAGACTCGCTGCTGTTGAGTGAGCTCATGCCTCCCAACTAGGGGAGGCGAGAGCTCAAGGTTTTGGGCGTATAAAATGGACACGCCCGGAACCGTGTATACGTCCGGTGTCATCGCACCCGAGGCAGAACCTCGAATCCCTGTCTGCGATGGCTAACGGATTCCTATTGAAAGGGATTGTAATGGCTGTAAAGCACCTTAAGCCGACCTCCGCTGGTAGGCGTTGGCAGACGATCTCCGATTTCTCTGAGATCACCTGCACCAAGCCCGAGAAGTCTCTTCTCGAGCCCCTGCCCAAGAAGGCCGGTCGTAACAACAACGGCCGCATCACCACCCGCCACCAGGGCGGCGGCGTGAAGCGTCGTTACCGCGTGATCGACTTCAAGCGCAACAAGGACGGCGTGCCCGCCAAGGTTGCCACGATCGAGTACGATCCGAACCGTTCCGCTCGCATCGCTCTGCTGCACTACGCTGACGGTGAGAAGCGCTACATCCTGGCCCCCAAGGGCCTCGAGGTCGGTCAGACCATCATGTCCGGTTCTGACGCCGACATCAAGCCGGGCAACGCTCTGCCCCTCGCCGACATCCCCGTCGGTACGCTCATCCACGCCGTCGAGTTCCAGCCGGGCAAGGGCGCTGCTATCGCCCGTTCCGCCGGTAACTCCTGCCAGCTGATGGGTAAGGAGGGCAAGTACGCCATCGTCCGTATGCCTTCCTCCGAGATGCGCCGCATCCTCGTTACCTGCCGCGCCACCGTCGGTGAGGTCGGCAACGCCGATCACTCCAACATCGTCATCGGCAAGGCCGGCCGTAAGCGTCACATGAACGTGCGCCCGACCGTCCGCGGTACCGTCATGAACCCTGTCGACCACCCGCACGGCGGTGGCGAGGGCAAGAACCACACCTCTGGTCGTCCCTCCGTTACCCCCTGGGGTAAGCCGACGAAGGGCCTTCGTACGCGCAAGAAGAAGAAGGTCTCGAACCAGCACATCATTCGTCGCCGTAAGAAGTAATTTCGGATACCGAGTTTTAGGAGAAAGCACTTATGAGCAGAAGTCTCAAAAAGGGCCCGTTCGTGGAGACTCGCCTTCTCTCGCGTATCACCGCGATGAACGAGGCTGGCAAGAAGGACGTCGTGAAGACCTGGTCCCGCGCGTCCACCATCTTCCCCGAGATGGTTGGTCACACCATCGCCGTCCACGACGGCCGCAAGCATGTGCCCGTGTATGTTACCGAGTCCATGGTTGGTCACAAGCTCGGCGAGTTCGCGCCGACTCGTACGTTCCGTGGCCACAAGGCCAAATAGGGGGTTAACCGTAAATGGCAACTAAGTCTATTGAAACTGAGGCCACCGAGGTTCGCGCCGTCGCTAAGTACGTGCGTGTTTCCCCCAGCAAGGCCCGCCTGGTGGTCGATCTGATCCGCCGCAAGCCTGTCGCTCAGGCCTTCGACATCCTCCACTTCTGCGACCGCGCCGTCGCCGTGGATGTCGAGAAGGTTCTCCGTTCCGCCGTTGCGAACGCCGAGAACAACAACGGTCTGCGTGCCGACAACCTGGTTGTCGCCGCTGCCTATGTTGACGAGGGTCCGACGCTTAAGCGCATCCGTCCCCGCGCCAAGGGTTCCGCTTCTCGCATTCTGAAGCGTACTTCCCACATCACCGTCGTCGTTGCTCCTCGAAAGGAGGCGTAAAGCTGTATGGGTCAGAAAGTCTACCCCACCGGCTTCCGTCTTGGCATCACCGAGAACTGGCGCTCCCGTTGGTTCGCAGAGAAGGATTACGCTAAGACCCTCGGTAACGATCTCGAGATCCGCAAGTACCTCGAGAAGCGTCTTTCCCGCGCAGCTGTCTCCCGCGTCGAGATCGAGCGCGCTGGCGACAAGGTGAAGGTCATCATCCTCACCGCTCGCCCCGGCGTTGTCATCGGTAAGAAGGGTGCCGAGATCGATACCCTCCGCACCGAGCTCGAGAAGGTCGCTGGCGTCTCCAAGGGCCAGCTCTCCGTCGACGTTGTCGAGATCAAGCGCCCCGAGCTCGACGCCAACCTCGTTGCTCAGTCCATTGCCGAGCAGCTCGAGGGCCGCGTTGCCTTCCGTCGCGCTATGCGCAAGGCTGTCCAGTCCGCCCGCAAGGCCGGCGCTAAGGGCATCCGTATCCAGTGCTCCGGTCGTCTCGGCGGCGCCGAGATGGGCCGTCGTGAGTGGTACCGCGAGGGTCGCGTGCCTCTGCACACCCTCCGTGCCAAGATCGACTACGGCACGGCTGTCGCCAGCACCACCATGGGCGCTTGCGGCGTGAAGGTCTGGATCTACCTGGGCGAGAAGCTCCCGGGCCAGCCTGTTCCCAACCCTGCACTCGAGGGCTCTTCCCGTCCTCGTCGTCGTAACTCCGAGAGGAGGGGTCAGTAGTGCTTGCCCCTAAGCGTATTCTTCACCGCAAGGTGCAGCGTGGCTCCATGAAGGGCCAGGCCAAGGGTAATACCGAGCTGCATTTCGGCGAGTTTGGTATCCAGGCTCTCGAGGCCCATTGGATCACCAACCGTCAGATCGAGGCCGCTCGTATTGCCATGACCCGCTACATGAAGCGTGGCGGTCGTGTCTACATCACGATCTTCCCCGATAAGCCCATCACCAAGAAGCCTGCCGAGACTCGCATGGGTTCTGGTAAGGGTAACCCCGAGGAGTGGGTGGCCGTCGTCAAGCCCGGCCGCATCATGTTCGAGGTCAAGGGTGTTCCCGAGGAGGTCGCTCGCGAGGCTCTGCGTCTTGCGCAGCACAAGCTCCCCATCAAGACCAAGATTGTTGCTGCTAAGAACGCTGAGCAGCGCATCGAGAAGGAGATGGCTGAGGAGGCCGCTCTCGAGGCCAAGTGGGCTGCTGAGGACGCCGCCGCCGCCAAGGAGGAGAACTAATGAAGCCCGCAGAGATTCGTGAGCTCTCGGACGCTCAGCTCGTTGAGAAGCTGAAGGAAATGCGCGCCGAGCTCTTTAACCTTCGTTTCCAGATGGCCACCAGCCAGCTGGACAACACCGCTCGCGTCAACACCGTGAAGAAGGACATCGCTCGCGTCCTCACGGAGCAGCGCGCCCGCGAGATCGCAGCGGAGAAGTCCGCTGTCGCCGAGTAGGACCTAAGGAGAGAACATGACTGATTCGCGTAACTCGCGTAAGGTCCGTACGGGTGTCGTTACCTCCGTCTCCGGTGCCAAGACCATTGTCGTCACCATCACCGAGCGCAAGCGTCACCCCAAGTACGGCAAGATGATGACCAGCTCCAAGAAGCTGCACGCTCACGACGAGGAGTGCACGGCTGGCGTGGGCGACACCGTCCGCGTTATGGAGACCCGTCCTATGTCCAAGATGAAGCGTTGGCGCCTCATCGAGGTCGTCGAGCGCGCTAAATAAGCAGTCGCTCTTACGACTTGTACGTTTCCGAAGATGTGCGTATGCCTGGTTTGTATACCACAGGCCGTCTAAAGGCTGCGCACCTCTCTTCGGTTCTTAGTTCGGAGGAACATCTACCATGATTCAGATGCAAACCATGCTGAACGTCGCCGACAACTCCGGCGCTCGCAAGATTCGCTGCATCAAGGTGCTTGGCGGTTCCAAGCGTCGTTATGCAGGCATCGGCGATGTGTTCATCGGTGCTGTCCAGGAGGCTACCCCTGGCGCCAACGTCAAGAAGAAGGACGTTGTCCGTTGCGTCGTCGTTCGCACCGTTAAGGAGATCCGCCGCAAGGATGGCTCCTACATTCGCTTTGATGAGAACGCCTGCGTTGTCATCAACAACGATGGTTCGCCCGTCGGCACCCGTATCTTCGGGCCCGTCGCTCGCGAGCTTCGTGACAAGAAGTACATGAAGATCGTCTCGCTCGCTCCCGAGACCCTGTAGTTAGGGGAGATATATGTATATCAAGAAGGGCGATAAGGTCCAGGTTCTCTCTGGTAAGGATCGCGGCAAGCAGGGCGTTGTCCTGCGTGCTCTCCCCGCCGAGAACAAGGTCGTTGTCGAGGGCGTTTCGGTCGTCAAGAAGGCCGTCAAGCCCAACGCTGCCAACCAGCAGGGCGGCATCGTTTCGCAGGAGGCTCCCATCGACGCCTCCAACGTCAATCTCGTCTGCCCCGAGTGCGGTAAGGTTACCCGCGTCGGTCACGAGAAGGACGGCAAGAACAAGCTGCGCGTCTGCAAGAAGTGCGGCCACAAGTTCTAAGCTGCCCGCAACAGTTAAGTTGCTAGCAAAGGCCCGGATGCCCCACGGCACCCGGGCCTTTTTCTATCCCTACTCATTGCACTCATTGGGGACAGACTTAAATGAGTGCCCTTAATGGGCAAGCATAGATGAGCGGGTGCGCTGTACAAATTGCTTGTGTGCGCGTTTATACGCGTTAGATTGCGTTAATTGCACACCCATGCGTATAGATGCGCCGTTTTCGGGACAACAATGATCGTTTAGCGGTGAGATACGCAAAAACGCGCACAGAAGCGCGTGTTTGTGCGAATATAGAGCTGTCAGAAAGCAAGGCGTTCTATGACACAGGAGGCACATAATGGCAGATTCCAAGCAGGCTCCGCTCGACGCCGCGGCAGCCGCCAAAGCAGCGTTCGCTTCGGTCCAGGACAAGCCGTTCCCCGACGATATTTTTACGGCTCCCGAGCTCCATTGGGCCGTCATCGGTTGCGGCGTTATCGCCAACCAGATGGCTCAGTCCCTTGCTCTTGCCGGTCGCAAGCTTGCGGGCGTCGCCAACCGTACGCTGTCCAAGGCTCAGGCTTTTGCCGAGCAGTATGGCATCGAGAAGGTCTACGACACGGTTGAGGACCTCTACGCCGATCCTGGCATCGACGCCGTCTACATCACTACCCCGCACAACACTCATATCACCTATCTGCGCGCTGCCCTGGCAGCCGGCAAGCACGTGCTCTGCGAGAAGGCCATTACCCTCAATTCCGCTGAACTCGATGAGGCCCGTGCCATTGCCGCCGAGCACAACGTTGTCCTTATGGACGCTACCACGGTGCTTCATATGCCCTTGTATCAGGAGCTGCGTCGTCGCATGGATGCCGGCGAGTTCGGCCGCATGAACCTCGCTCAGCTCAACTTTGGTAGCTACAAGGAGTACGGCGACCTGACCAACCGTTTCTACAATCGCAACCTTGCCGGCGGTGCCATGCTCGATATTGGCGTGTATGCCCTTTCGGTCATGCGCCTGTTTATGGCCAGCCGGCCAACCGAAGTTGTTTCGCTCGGCAACACCTGCGAGACTGGTGTCGATGTCGCGGGCGGCATTGTCTGCCGAAACGCCGAGCAGCAGCTGGGCGTCGTGAGTCTTACGCTCCACTCCAAGCAGCCCAAGCGCTCGATTATTAGCTTCGATAAGTGCTATATCGAGGTCAACGAATATCCGCGTGCCGATCATGCGACGATCGTGTGGACTGCGGACGGTCATCGCGAGGAGGTCGCCGCGGGCACCGAGGCTTACGCCCTATGCTACGAGATGGCTGACCTCGAGAAGGCCGTCGCCGGCGATGATTCCAAGCGTGAGCTTCTGGATTATGCTTCTGATGTTATGGAGCTGATGACCAAGCTCCGTGCCGATTGGGGAGTCGTCTACCCCGAGGAGGAGTAAGCGATGCTCGCGGAAGATAGACTCAATGCGATCGTCTCGATGGTGCAACAGGCTGGCTCAGTAACGGTGCCAGAGCTTGCCGATGCCCTGGGTGTGACGGCTTCTACCATTCGACGCGACCTGCAGACACTTGACCGAGCGCACCGCATCGCCAAGGTGCACGGCGGCGCGACAAGCCTTGAGCGCGCGCACGTGACGCGCGACCTAACGCTTAATGAGCGCAGCGATCTCCATAACGACGACAAGGAACGTATCTGCGCCCGTGCGGCGGCGCTGGTAGAGCCCGAGAGCTTTGTGTACATCGATTCGGGTTCGACGACGCTCAGGCTCATCGAGCATCTTCCGCATCTCGAAGGGGTCACCTATGTGACTGATTCCGTGCTCCATGCTCAGCATCTCGCTTTGCGCGGCATGCGTACCGTGGTGCTGGGCGGCGAGCTCAAACCCGAGACCGAGGCGCTCGTTGGCCCCGATGCCTTGGCAACCTTAGATCGCTACAACTTCAACTGTGGCTTTTGGGGCTCTAATGGCATCGCCGCCGAGCAGGGCTTCACGGCGCCCGATATCGAGGAGGCCCAAGTAAAGCGCATCTCGATGCGTCATACGGCCAAACGCTTCGTAATCTCGGACGCCAGCAAATTTGGCATGGTGGCGCCCGTCAAGTTTGCGGACTTCCGCGACGCAACGATTATTACCGCAGGCGAGGTCCCCGCCAAGTACCGGGCAATGGACAACGTCATCACGGTCTAACAGCAGGGGACGGGCTAAGGCCAAAACCACCACAAAGGTGCCTGTCCCCATTGTGGTGGTTAGTAACGAAAACCGAGTAGTTTTCTCAATAGAAAAGCGGCAACGTCCATCACGGGCGTCGCCGCTTTCGTTGCCTGCCGGTTTGTCTAAGTCTGTAACAACTGGACCGTAAAAAGTGGGCTAGGTGTTACAGATCGAGATACTTACGAACCGCGCCGTCCCTTTGTCTCAATCTGTAACATCTGGGACTGATTTTGCCGAGTTACTGTTACAGATTGAGATTATTCCCTTGAGGGGATTCGAATGTCTCGATCTGTAACAGATGGACCGCAAAATGGGCTTTAGCTGTTACAGATCGAGATGTTTGGGAATCCGGCAGAGCCATCGCGGCACAAAACCACCACAAAGGTGCCTGTCCCCTTTGTGGTGGTTTAGGGCTCCCAGGGGCAGGGGGCTTCGATGTGGATGTGCTCGCCGGTTACGGGATGCGTAAAGGACACGCTGTGGGCATGGAGCATCAGGCCGTAGGGACGCGGCGTTCCGTACAGGTCATCGCCCACCAGGGGATGGCGCTCGCTGGCCAGATGTACGCGGATCTGGTGCTTGCGGCCGGTGAGCAACTCGACATCGATATACGAGCGCGTGGGCAGGCCACGACGGCTCTTAAGACGTTTGAGCACCTTCACGCGCGTTTGAGACGGCTTGCCGCTGGCGCCGACGCGCATCTTGCGGCTGTCGTGACGGTCGCGGGCGATGGGCTTGTCGATGAGCTTTTCGTTCCAGTCGATCTTGCCCTCGGCGAGCGCCAGGTAGTGCTTTTCGAACGCGTGGTCGATGATCATCTGGTCAAAGGCGGGCTGCGTCTGCTTGTCGAGTGAGAACAGCACCACGCCGGTGGTGTCACGGTCCAAGCGGTTGAGCGGCTGCATATCGGTCGCGGCAAAGCCGTCGCCCATCGCCAGCAGCAGGTCGCTGGCGTAGTCGGTGAGCGTGCGCTCGCCGGTGCCGTCGCCGTGGACGATCATGCCGGCGGGCTTGTCGATGACCATGAGCCAGGCGTCGCAATAGAGGACTTGAGGTTCTTCGTTCACGTGTAAGCCTTTCGGTTAGCTAATTCCCACAAACATGCAGCCCGAGGTGGCGCCGCGCAGGCGGGCGGCCGGCTTGCGGCCGGCTTGAGCCGCCTCGACAGCGCGACGGACGCGTGCGACGGCGCGGCCCACCTCATCCGTCTCGAGCAGCGTGCCGTCCACCATAAGACGGCGCACGCCGGCGTCGAGCAGCTGTGGTACCTGCGGCGTAAGGTCGATGGGGTAGGCGTCGTACAAGCGAGAGCGGCCATGGATGTCGGTGCGCACGGGCATGACCTTGCCGTCGATATTCTTGAGCGAGAGCTTGCGGGCACGCAGGCGGCAGTTGGCGCAATCGTGGATGCAGCCGTTGGCAACCTGCAGAATGCAATGCTCGCTTGTCATGACGCGCGGGCGGCCAAAGACGGTGATGCCCAGCGCCGCGGGCGCGGCGGCGCCGAGCGAGACAATCTCGTCGAGCGTGATCTCGGGCGAGAGCCAAAACGCACCGGCTCCGCGCTCGGCAAGCGCTTCCATGCAGGGCGTGTTATGAACCGGCAGGCAAGAGCGAATCTCGGCCGTGGCGCCAACCTGGGCGGCCAGGGCAAGCTCAGAGATGTTGCCAATAGCGACCGTGGCACCGGCAACAACCCACGGGTCAACGCGGACGTGGTCAACGGCGCGGCAGACCTCATCGAGCACGGGTACGATGCCCTGCTCAAACGTATCGGCGGGGGAGAGCTTGGCCGCATCGAGCGCGTTGGTGGTCATGTAGATGCGCGTTGCGCCCTCCGCGCGGGCTGCCTCGGCAGCCTCGAGCGTGGTGACGGTGGCGCAGATCTGCGGCTCGTCGCGGTAGTGCGCGGGCGCGGGGCGGGAACCACTGGTTACAATCACCGGCAACTCGAGCGTTTTCGCGCGCTCCTCGTACGGCGCCAGAATGGCCTCCTCCAATGCCTTGCAGGCGGCGGCGCGCACCTTGTGCACGGCGGAGAAGCCCATACCGCAGCCGGCGTCGAGCGAAACGTCAAAGCTCGCTGCCTCAAAGGGCGAGGAGCCCATGCGGCCCACATGCTCAACCAGGTCTGCCGCCTCGACGGCGCGGGTCTTGGCGGCCTCGACGGTGAAGCCCGTGGCGGCGGCGGTGAGCGTGGGGTTGTCACAGCAGGTGAGTGTGACGGTAAACGGCTCGCCCAGGCGCGCCACGACGGACACATCAACAGCTCGGCGGCGCAGCACATCGCGCTTGAGCGCGGCGCCGGCGGCGTCGATGGCACGCTGGCTGCGAATCACGCGGACGCGGCAGCCCTCGGGCATGCTACGGGGCACGCGACACTCGATAACATCGCCGGCAGCGGCATCATCGGCGGCGATGGTGGTCAGGAATTGGTCGAACTCATCGTCGTGGCGAAGCTCCAGCAGGTCGCCCTTGCCCACGGGCTCAAACAACTCAATGCGGGCGATGGCGGCGCGGCGACGGCGGTCGTCGGGCTTGAGGCCGCGCACATCTCGGTTGGCCGGGCGGCTGCCCAGCACCGTGCCCACGATCTGGCCGCGGTTGTTGGAACGCTCATAGCTCATCATCTCGTCGCCCGAGGTGCCGTCCTGATAGGCGTGCGTAAAGTCGCGGTTAAAGCAGCGCTTGAGCTGGCGCTGGCGGGCGGCTTTCTCGTCCTTAGAGGTCGAAACATCGGCCAGCATATCGTCAATCTGATGACGATACACGTCGACGATGGAATACACGTAATCGGGAGCCTTCATGCGGCCCTCGAGCTTGAGCGATGCGGCGCCGGCGTCATACAGACGGCGAACAAGCTGCGAAGTGTTGGTGTCGCGCGGGCACAGCGCGCGCTCGCGACCGGCGGGGGAGAGCGTGCGGCCGTTCTCGTCGATCAGCTCGTAGGGCAGGCGGCAGGGCTGGGCGCACATGCCGCGGTTGGCCGAGCGGCCCGCCATGGCAAAGCTCGACAGCAGGCACAGACCCGAGTAGCAAAAGCAGATGGCACCGTGGCTAAAGACCTCGAGGTCGACATCGGGCGCGGCGTCGTGGATGGCGGCGATCTCGTCGATGGAGAGCTCGCGCGAGAGGGTCACGCGGTCGGCGCCCTGCTCGCGGCACCAGATGGTTCCGCGGTCGTCATGGATGTTCGCCTGGGTCGAGATATGCGTCTCGATGCCGGGCATCGTGCGCTTGACCTCAAAGAACAGACCCCAGTCCTGGATGATGAAGGCATCGGCGCCCAGCGTGGAGCAGCGATGGATGAGTTGCAACGCATCGGCCATCTCGGACTGCTTGATGACGATGTTGACCGTGACGTAGACGCGCGAGCCGGCCAGGTGTGCAGCGCGGCAGGCCTGCTCAAAGGCCTTGTCGGTAAAGTTCGTTGCCTTGCGGCGGGCGTTGAAGCTGCCCATGCCACAGTAGATGGCGTCTGCCCCGGCAGCGAGTGCGGCGGCGAAGGGCTCCGGGCCTCCGGCGGGGGCCAAGAGCTCGGGTCTACGGTTGGTGGTTCGACTGGCGGTTGCGGTCATATCCTGCCTTTCAAAATGCTCAGATAATCAAAAGTATAGTGGTGCCATCGCGGCAGGCGATGCCCGTGCTCTAAGCGGGATAAAGTCTTCAGCAGCTTGGACTGGCTGCTTCATATGAGAACCGTTCAGCGGTCCGGGGAAACCGTTGGGCGATAAAATATTCTCGAAGGCTGATAATTATCTTGCATCGGGCAAACTCATCCCCTACTATCCCAATCAAGCGCGGTGTTCAGACCGAACTGTGCCTCCCGGTGTGAACGCCGCGCTCCCGTTCCCTTTTACTTGTAAGGAGAAAAACATGAGCAAGACCGTCGTGTCTTCCGATAACGCACCCGCAGCCATCGGCCCGTATTTCCCCGGTATCCAGACTGGCAACATGGTGTTCCTGTCCGGCCAGCTGGGCATCGATCCCGCGACCGGCAAGCTGCCCGAGGGTGTCGAGGCCCAGGCCAAGCAGTCCCTCGCCAACGTCGAGGCTCTGCTGACCGCTGCCGGCGCCACGTTTGCCGATGTCGTCAAGACCACGGTCTACCTGGCCGACATCGCCGACTTTGCCGCCGTGAACGAGATTTACGCCTCCAAGTTCGAGGCTCCGTTCCCCGCGCGCAGCGCTTTCCAGGTTGCCGCCCTTCCGGCTGGCGGTCTGGTCGAGATCGAGGTTGTCGCCGCTCTCTAAGGTGTTGGTAACAACTAAACATGACATGCAAAAAGACCCTGCAGCGCGTGTGAACTGCGTCCCAAATCTTGGACGCCCTAAATAGCGACTAG
>JAQCQR010000011.1 GCA_027687465.1 Coriobacteriaceae bacterium AF08-21 | reverse complement strand
ACCGGCGACACCGACATCAACATCATCGACACCGCCGAGTTCGCGATTCCCGGCCTTGACGACGAGTTCCGCGTCATCGTGTCTCCGTGGATCCTCTCCTCGCTGATCACCGATCGCCTTGCCGCTTACTACGAGACGGTCACCAAGCACAACCTCAACTACCGTCGCTACTATCACCAGTTCGATTACTAATCGGCGACAAATTAGCTACTGATCAAGAAGCACCCTGCCCGGGCGCATTGAACTGCGTCCGGGCATTTTTATGCCGAAGTTCGCAAGAAAGGAGAATCGAATGAGGCAGTTTATCGTTGCATCCCATGCTCATTTTGCGTCCGGAATCGTCGAGAGCATTGGGCTACTCTCGGGCGAGCGCGAGAACGTCCATGCGCTGTCTATGTATGTCGACGGAAACGAGGACCTGGTCAAGGAGGCCGCAGCGATTCTGGACGGCTTTGCCACGGACGATGAGGTCGTCGTTTGCACCGACCTCTTTGGCGGCAGCGTCAACAACGAGTTCACCAAGATCGTCCAGACGCGCCCCAACACGCACCTTGTGACCAATATGAACCTGCCGCTCCTTATTCAGCTGCTGTTCGTGCCCGACTCCACCCCGATCGATGAGGCCATTCGCCAGATCGTCGAGGCGGACGACACCAAGGTCAAGTACGTCAACGACCTGCTGGGGCAGGCCGAACTCGATGAGTTTTAATCGTTAGGAGCACATCATGATTCAGATGATTCGCGTGGACTATCGACTGCTTCACGGCCAGGTTGCCGTTAGCTGGACCTCGGCTCTGGGTGCCGACTGCATCCTGTTAGTGAGTGACACGGTCCTCAACGACAAGCTTCGTTTGCAGGCCCTGTCCCTTGCAAAGCCGGAGGGCTGCAAGGTCGTTGTCAAAAACACCGAGGACGCCGTCAAGGCGCTTCAGAGCGGTGTGACCGACAAGTACAAGCTCTTCGTGGTTTGCGAGACGATCCAGCAGGCCGGTGCCGTCGCCAAGGCGATGGGCGTCAAGAAGATCAACCTCGGCAATGTAGCCTTTAGCGAGGATGCCCGCCAGGTCTCGACGAGCGTATTCCTTACGCCCGAGAACGAGGCCTACGTGAAGGAGCTACTCGGCGAGGGCTATGAGCTGTTCATTCAGATGATTCCGGCGGATGCGAAGACTGATGCCGCAAAGGTCATCGGTTAGGGGCTGTCATGGTTATCAAGACGATCCTGATTTTCCTGATTGCCCTTTTGGGCTATTCCGAGTGGCTGACCGGTACGAGTTACCTTCAGCGCCCCATTGTGCTCGGACCGTTGGTCGGCCTTGTCATGGGCGATGTGGTGACCGGCACCATTATGGGCGCCACGATGGAGCTTGCCATGGTCGGTGCCATCTCGGTCGGTGCGTATAACCCGCCCGATACGATTTCCGGAACCATTCTGGGCGTGTCGCTTGCCATGCAGGCCGGCGCGGACGCTTCGGCGGCCCTGACCCTGGGCATTCCCATCGCAACGATCGTCCTGGCGCTCGATACGGCCCTGGGCCAGCCGGTCATGCTGCTGCTGGTGCACCGTATCGACAAAAACGTCGAGGACGGAGACACCAAGGCCATCACGCGCAACATGCTCATCGCCGGTTACGCGCAGAGCTGGTGCGGCCTGCTGATCATTCCCCTGGCATTCTTCTTTGGCGCCGATGCTGTTGCCAGCCTGCTCAACATCATCCCCGATTTCGTTCAGACCGGCATGGATGTCGCCGCCGCCTTCTTGCCCGCACTCGGCTTTGCGATGCTGGCGCAGATGATTATGAACAAAACGGTGGCTCCGTTCTTCTTCGCTGGCTTCTTCCTCGTCGCCTACTTTGGTATTAGCACGACGGGCGTGGCGATCTTTGCCGCGATCATCGTCGTCGCGATGACGGTTTTGGGTGACAAGAAAAAGGCGGAGCAGCCCGCAGTGGCCACCGAGGATCCTGCGATTGGGAGTGGGTTCGATGAGTTTTAAGTTTGAGTCTTCTTACGACGGGCTGATTTCCCGCGCAGACCTTAAGAAGCTGTTCTGGCGCTCGATTCCCTATGAGCATTCCTGGAACTACGAGCGTATGGGCCATATCGGCTTTATGTGGGCCCTTATGCCGATCCTTCGCAAGCTGTATCCGCAGGATGCGGACTTTAAGGCCGCACTCAAGCGCCATATGGAGCTCTATAACGTCACGCCGTACATCTCGACGCTCCCCATGTCCATTGCTGCCGCAATGGAAGAAGTCAACGCCACCGAAGATAACTTTGACACGAGCGCGATCTCTAATGTCAAGCTTGCTTTGATGGGACCGCTGTCCGGCGTGGGCGATGCCTTCTACTGGGGTACGCTGCGAATTTTGGCAACGGGTGTCGGCACGTCGCTGGCGCTGCAGGGCTCTATTCTTGGCCCGATTTTGTTCCTGCTCGTGTTCAACGTCCCCCACTACATCATCCGTTACTTGCTGACGTTTGTGGGATATCGCTTTGGCTCGGACATGATCAGCAAGGTCCAGGAATCGGGCATTATGGACACGATCGTCAAGATGGCCTCTATCATGGGCGCCATGGTGATCGGCGCTATGACCATGGAGATGGTCACCGTGGACATTCCGCTCATGGTCGGCGCGGGCGATGGCGCTCAGACGCTCGCCGAGCTGCTCAACGGAATCTTCCCGGGCTTTGTCACGATGGGGCTGTTTGGAATTGTCTATCTCATGCTCAAGAAGAAGATGAATCCGCTGCTCATCATGCTCGTGATCCTACTCGTGAGTATCGCCGGCGCGTTCTTTGGAGTGCTTGGTGTCCAGTAGGGTATCCGTCATAATTAAAACAATATAAGAGGGGGCGTCGCGCACATTGTGCTGCGGCGCCCTTTTGCCGAAAGGTGGACAAGATGGAGTATCCGCAGCTTGCCGTCATGAATATCAGCCATCGTTATTTTGACCTTGAGGAATTCTTTTCCTCGGCAGCGGCCTCGGGCTACACGTGTTGCGAGCTTTGGACCGGGGCGATGCATCTGTATGTCGATTGCCATGGATACGATTCGATCGAGCAGGTGCGGGAGCTGTCACAGCGGTATGGAGTTCGGATTGTGGGGCTTTGTCCCGAACAGAACAACTCCAAGCCGTGGAATATCGCGGCGCGCGGGAATGAAGCGCGTACCCGCACGCTCGCGTACTTTAAGAACGTTGTGGATATCGCGGCGGAACTTGGAGCCGAGCAGGTCATGGTCTCGAGCGGTTGGGCATTTTTGAACGAGCCGATCGAGGACGCGTGGGGTCGCAGTGCCTCGATGCTGCGTGCGATTGCCGAGCATGCGGGAGAACGCGGCGTGCGACTGGTGCTCGAGGCTCTACAACCGGTTGAGTCGATAATCGTGAACTCGGCGGCCGACACGAAGCGCATGATCGAGGCAGTTGACCATCCGGCACTTAAGGCGTGTCTGGATATGGGCGCCATGGCGGTGGCGGGGGATACCATCGACGATTATTTCGATCTGCTTGGCGATGATGTCGCCCACGTGCATTTTGTCGATGTTGCGGCAGATGGCACGACGCATCTTGCCTGGGGTGACGGCGACCGCGATATGCGCGCCGACCTGGATAGGCTGGTGGCGCGCGGCTATCGCGGAGTTGTTTCGGCCGAGACCTATGACGGGCGCTATTTTGCCGACCCCGCAGCTGCCGATGCGCAGGTAATGGCAGAGTATCGTCGTGCGATTGGCGCCTAGGTGGGGTCGGGCTGCGGCAACTTACCCTATGTTTCCAGATGAATACGGTGTGAGCGGCTGCGACGGATTTTCCCCGCAAGCACTCTAGTATGCTAAAGTACCCAGAAGACCGGCGGAGCTACGCCGGTCTTCTGCTCTATATGAAACACAGCATGAGGAGGCTCACCAGATGACGGCCACACCGTGGGGATTCCGGGACATATTGCCCGAGGAGGCTCAGGCGCGCGAGGAGATCGCATGTACGGTGAAGGGTTGCTTCAGGGAGCATCATTACCTTCCGGTCGAGACGCCGCTGCTCGAGGACAAGGGTTCGCTCGAGGAAGGCGGCCGCATTGCGGACACGCCGTTTAAGCTCTTTGATGACGACGGTCGCCTGCTGGTGGTCCGTCCCGACAACACATTGCCGATCGTGCGTCTGGTTTCGACCCGCATGCGCGCGGCCGACCTGCCCCTACGCCTTCGCTACGAGGCGCCGGTGGTTCGTGAGTGCCAGCGCAATGCCGGCGGCTCGCGCCAGTTTACACAGCTGGGCTTTGAGCTTATCGGTGCGGGCGACACCGCGGGCGATGTCGAGATTGTCTCGCTCGTGGCCGAGGCGGTGCGCAAGCTGGCGCTGACCGATGCGCGCATTATCGCAGGTAGCGTGCGTCCGTTTAAGGAGCTGCTCGCGGCGTGCGAGGATCGCGAGCTGGCTGCCGAGGCCCTGCGCTGCGTGCACGCCAACGACTTTGTGGGCCTCGATGCCCGCGTGGCGGCAAGCGCCGAGTCCGATGCCGTCAAGGTTGCCATTAGCGAGCTGCCGCGCTTGCACGGCGGCGCCGAGGTACTCGACCGCGTCGATGTGCTGCTGGCGGCGGCGGGCATCGTCGCGCCGCTCACGAGTGAGCTGCGTGCCCTGGTCGAGGGCCTGGCTCCCGGGGACGCCCAGGTGCTGTCGTTCGACTTCTCCATCATGAACTCTTTCGATTACTACACGGGCCTGGTCTTTAAGGCCTATGCCGGCGGCCTGCCTGACCCGGTCGGTTCGGGCGGCCGCTACGACTCCATCTTTACCGGCGCATTTGGCGACGGCATCGAGGTGCCGGCGGCGGGTTTCGCCTTTTCGCTCGAGCGTCTGGAGGCCGCGCGCACCTCGGCCGAGGACGCCGCCCCCGATGGCGACCACGCCGTGGGCCGTGGCGCCGAGGGCCCGCTACGCATCGCCGTGCCCAAGGGCTCGCTCAAGGCCGATACGCTCGACGTGCTCGAGGCCGCGGGCTTAGACGTCTCTGAGTTGCGCGACCCCGGCCGTCACCTGATCGTGCGCGGCCGCGACACGCGTGCCGGCGAGGGCACGGTCGGCGATATCGAGTTTGTCATCGTGCGTCCCAGCGACGCGCCCGCTTTTGTGGGCTGTGGCGGTGCCGACTGCGGCATCTGCGGTTGGGACTCGCTTATCGAGGCAGACCTCAACCTGCTGCAGCTGGTTGATCTGGGCTACGGCCTGTGCGCGTTTATCGAGGCAGAGCCCGCGTGGCGCGCTGGTCAGGCCGAGCGCAACTATGCCCGTCGCGGGTCGCTTCGCGTGGCCACCAAGTATCCGCGCATCGCGAGCACCTGGTATGCCGAGCGCGGCGTGAACGCCGACATCGTTTCGCTGCACGGCAACATCGAGCTGGGCCCCATCGTCGGCATGACCGATCGCATCGTGGATATTACCGCCACGGGCGCCACGCTGCGCGATAACGACCTCGTTATTACTGGTCGCATCATGGACTGCACGGCCCGCTTCTTTGTCAATCCGGGTGCCGCACGTCTGGATCCGCGCGTACGCAATCTGGCAGATCGCTTGGCGGCAGCCGTGAAGGACAAGCATTTTGAGCCCGTTGCGGGCTCGGCACAATAGCGCGAGCACGCACGGGCGCCCCAACGTCTGGGCTGCGGGCCGACTGGTGCCGCCGTCCGGCCTCTCGTTTTTCGAACACAACCTCGACCGATAGGGGATACCGAAATGAAGACCATCAAGCTTGCTCCCGGTGAGCGCCTCGTTACCAACCAGCTCAACCGCAAGGGCGTGCTGCCGCAAAACATCGTCGACGCCGCCCGCGATATCGTGGCCAACGTGCGTGCCAACGGCGATGCCGCGGTGCGCGATTACTGCCAGCGTTTTGACGGTGTTGAGCTGCAGAGCTTCCGTCTTCCGCAAGAGCAGATCGATGCCGCGCTCGAAGGCCTCGATCCCGCTTTTGTCGCCGCGCTCGAAAAGGCTGCGCGCCAGATTCGCGAGTTCCACCAGCGCGAGGTCGAGCAGAGCTGGTTTACCACGCGCCCGGACGGCACGATGCTCGGCGTTAAGGTGACCCCGCTTGCTGCGGCCGGCATCTACGTGCCGGGCGGTCGCGCGCAGTACCCTTCCACCGTGCTTATGAACGCCATTCCCGCCAAGGTTGCCGGCGTTGAGCGCGTGGTCATGGTGACCCCGCCGCAAAAGGATGGACTGATTAGCCCGTATACGCTCGCGGCGGCCAAGCTCGGCGGCGTGGACGAAATCTATATGGTGGGCGGCGCCCAGGCCGTGGCCGCGCTGGCGTACGGTACCGAGACCATTCCGCGCGTCGACAAAATCACCGGCCCGGGCAACGCCTTTGTTGCCGCTGCCAAGCAGATTGTCTCGGGTGACGTGGGTATCGACATGGTCGCCGGTCCCTCCGAGGTCTGCGTGCTGGCCGATGCCACGGCCAAGCCTATGGTGGTCGCGGCCGACCTGATGGCTCAGGCCGAGCACGATCCGCTGGCGGCCTGCTATCTGGTGACCTGCGACGAGCAGTTTGCGCGTGAGGTCGAGGCGGGTATCGACATTCTGGTAGCGCAGTCCCCGCGTGCCGAGATTACGTGCGCTTCGCTCGATAACGAAGGCGCCATCGTGGTCGCCGCCGACATGGCTGCCGCCGTCGAGGCCGTGAACACCGTGGCGCCCGAGCACCTGGAGCTGCACTGCAAGGATGCGATGGGCTGGCTCGGCGGTATTCGCAACGCCGGCGCCATCTTTGTGGGCGCCTGGAGCTCCGAGCCGCTCGGCGATTATGTTGCCGGCCCCAATCACACGCTGCCGACCGGCGGCACGGCCATGTTCTCCAACCCGCTTTCGGTCGAAGAGTTCGTTAAGCGCTCGAGCGTCATTTGCTATACGCCCGAGGGTCTGCTCTCCGACGCTCCCGCTACGCAGCGCCTGGCCGAGGCCGAGGGCCTGTGGGCACACGCGCTTTCCGCCGCACTGCGTCGCCGTGTGCTGGAACAGGGCGATGATGCCGTGAGTGCCGAGTCGCTCGCCGCGGCCGACCTGACCAAGGTCGCCTGGCCGGGCGATACGACCGCGACGGTCGTCGAGGGCGTGGACCTGGCTTCCGCTAGCGCGACCGGCGAGGAGGCCTAACATGGCCGAGCTGACGCCGCGCATGAAGGAGCTCGTCCAGCCCTACTTGGCCGGCATTGAGCCCTACGATCCCAACTTTACACCCACGCGCATCAACCTTTCGGCAAACGAGAACACCTATCCCGTGCCGGTCGGCGTGCGCGAGGCGGTTGATGCGGCGCTTGCCGCCACACCGCTCAACCGCTATCCCGATCCCATGTCCAACGACCTGCGCGACGAGCTTGCTGCCTGGCATGGCGTGACGCGCGAGAATATCTGCGTGGGCAACGGCGGTGACGAGCTGCTCTATAACTGCCTGCTGGCGTTTGGCGGCGCGGGGAGGACCCTGCTCAACTGCCCGCCGTGCTTTAGTGAGTATGCGTTCTTTGCGTCTCTGTGCCAGACTGAAGTGCGCGATGTGTGGCGCGACCCGGCGACCTTTGAGCTCGACCAAGCGGCTGTGCTCGCAGCGGCGCCCGAGTGCAACCTGGCAATCGTGACCTCGCCCAATAATCCCACGGGCGATGTGGTGCCGCTCGACTTTGTCGCGGCCCTGTGCGATGCATGCCCCGGCATGGTGATGGTCGACGAGGCCTATGTTGAGTTTGCCGACGATTCGTTTGGCGCGGCAACCACGGCGCAAGGCCTTATCGCCGAGCATCCCAACCTGGTGATTCTGCACACGCTGTCCAAGGCGTTCGGCGCCGCCGGCACGCGTCTGGGCTATGTGATCGCGGCGCCCGAGGTCATCGATGTGTTCGCGGCGATTCGCCAGATCTATTCGGTCAATGTGCTGAGCCAGGCCGCAGCGCTTGCCTGCGTGCGTGCCCGTGATGCGTATGCACCCGTGGTGGCGCAGGTCGCATCCGAGCGCGAGCGCGAGTTGTGCGCCCTGCGCGCAATGGCTGCCGAGGGCATGCCCGTGGAGGCATGGCCGAGCGCGGCGAATTTTGTGTTCGTGCGCACGCCGCATGCCACGCGCGTGCGCGAGCGTCTGCGCGACGAGTATTCGATTCTGGTGCGCGACTTTAGCTACGCGCCGGGGCTCGCGGACTGCCTGCGCATTACCGTGGGCACCCCGCAGGAAAACGACGAGGTGCTGGTCGCGTTTGCCGCGCTGGTGAAGGAGGAGATGTAGATGGACCGCTATGCCGAGGTAACCCGCAAGACGGGCGAGACCGACATTGTCGTCAAACTCGACCTGGATGGATCCGGCGTGTGCGATATCTCGACCGGCGTGCCGTTTTTCGACCACATGCTCAACGCCTTTGGCCGCCATGGTCTGTTCGATCTGACGGTGCATGCGGTGGGCGACGTGGAGGTCGATGCGCACCACACCGTCGAGGACACGGGTATTGTGCTGGGCGAGGCGTTTTGTCAGGCGCTGGGCGACAAGGCGGGCATTACGCGCTTTGCCGACGCGGCGATCGCCATGGACGAGACGCTTGTGATGGCTGCTGTTGATATTTCGGGCCGCGGGCAGGCCTACTGCGAGCTGCCCGTGCCCACCGAGCGCGTGGGCAGCTTTGATACCGAGCTGGCCGTCGAGTTCTTCTACGCCTTCGCGCGCGATGCCAAGCTCACGCTGCACGTTCGCGAACTGGCGGGTGGTAACTCGCATCACATTATCGAGGCCGCCTTTAAGGCCGTGGGCCGCACGATGCGCCACGCCTGCGAGCTCGATCCCCGCGTGCAGGGCATCCCCAGCACCAAGGGCTCGCTGTAACCGCTACAAAGGTAAAACCACTACGAAGGTGCCTGTCCCCTTTGTGGTGGTTTTGGACAAGACGAGGAGGAGGGGTCGCGTGGGCGAACCGAAGATCGTGGTGGTCGACTACCACAAGGGCAACTTGTCGAGCGTCGTGCGCGGACTTGCGCGCGCCGGTGCCGCCGCCTGTACGTCGGATGATCCGGAGCAGATCCGCGACGCCGACGGCCTGGTCATCCCGGGTGTGGGCGCGTTCTATGACGCGATCGCCTTTATGCGCCAGAGCGGCGAGGCGGACGCGGTGCTCGGTGCCGTTGTCGCCGGAACTCCGCTGCTCGGCATCTGCCTGGGTCTTCAGCTCTTTTTTGAGCGCGGCAACGAGGGCGTGCCTGCGGACGAGGGCGTGGCCGCGGATGGCGGCACCCCCGAGCAGGCTGGCGGCCCCTGGGTCGATGGCCTGGGTATCATGCGCGGTTCGTGTACGCGCTTGGAATCGAGTCGTCTGAAGGTGCCGCACGTGGGCTGGGACCAGGTGCACATGACGCCCGCCGGTGCTGCCGACCCGCTGCTCACCGGTTTTGCCGAGGGCGCCAACATGTACTTCACTCACAGCTACGCGGTGACCGACGACGCCGATGCCGCTGATGTTTTGGCGCGCACACACTACACGCGGAGTTTCCCGTGCATCGTGCGTCGCGGCAACGTGTGGGGCTGCCAGTTCCATCCCGAGAAATCCTCCGCGCTTGGTCAGCGCATCCTTAAGAACTTCGTCAACATCGTCGAGGAGGCCGGCCGATGATCCTGTTTCCTGCAATCGATTTGATCGGCGGCAAGGTCGTGCGCCTGGAGCGCGGCGACCGGAGCCGCTGCAAGGTATATTCCGACGACCCCGTGGCCGTTGCTCGCTCCTTTGCCGAGCAGGGTGCGAGCTGGGTGCACGTCGTCGACCTGTCCGCTGCCTTTGGCGAGGACGAGGACGCGTGCGCTGCCAACTCGGCGGCGATCGAGGCCATCTGCGGCGTCGACGGTCTGTCGGTGGACGTGGGCGGCGGCGTTCGCTCGCTCGCGCGCATCGACGAGCTGGCCGGCTACGGCGCGCGTCGCATCGCACTGGGCACCGTGCTGGTGACTGAGCCGGGTTTTGCCGAGGTGGCGGCCCAAGGCTTTGGCGAGCTGCTGGTGGCAGATATTGCCGCCCGTGACGGCCAGGTCAAGGTGAACGGTTGGCGCGACGGTGCGGGTGTGGCGCTCGACGATGCCGTGGCGCAGCTCACGGAGCTGGGCTTTAAACATCTGGTGTATACCGATATCGCGCGCGACGGTATGCAGACGGGCATCGACGTGGCAGCATATCGCCACGTGGCCGAGGTCGCGGGCTTTCCCGTTGTGGCGTCGGGCGGCATCTCGACGCTCGACGATATCCGTGCGCTCGCCGCAGTGGGCGAGGGCGCTATTGAGGGCGCCATCACCGGTCGCGCGCTCTACGAGGGCAACTTTACGCTGGTACAGGCGTTGGCCGCCGCGCGAGGGGAGGAGTAGCCCATGCTTACCAAACGCGTCATTCCCTGCCTGGACGTTAAGGACGGCCGCGTGGTCAAGGGCGTCAACTTTGTGAGCCTGCGCGATGCGGGCGATCCGGTGGAGCTTGCCCGTGCCTACGATCGCGAAGGTGCGGACGAGGTCGTGTTCCTGGACATCACTGCCACGAGCGACAACCGTGCGACGACCATCGAGATGGCGGCGCATGCGGCCGAGGAGCTCGCCATTCCCTACGCCGTGGGCGGTGGCTTTCGCGACCTTGCGGGCATGCGAACGATGGTGGCGGCCGGTGCCGACAAGGTATCGCTCAACTCTGCCGCTGTGCGCGACCCATCGCTGATCAGCCAAGCTGCCGCGGCGTTTGGCAGCCAGGCCGTGGTCGTGGCGATCGATGCCAAGCGCGTCGGCCTGCCTGGGCAGCCGGATGCCGACAAGTGGGAGGTCTTTACCGCGGGAGGCCGCAATGCCACGGGTATCGACGCGGTGGCGTGGGCCGAGGAGGCGGCCCGTCGCGGCGCCGGCGAGATCTTGCTCACCAGCATGGACCGCGACGGCACCAAGGCTGGTTTTGACCTGGCGCTCACCCGCGCCGTGGCGCGCGCGGTGTCGATTCCCGTCATCGCGAGCGGCGGCGTGGGCACGCTCGAGCATTTTGCCGAGGGCGTGATCGAGGGCGAAGCCGACGCCGTACTGGCGGCCAGCGTCTTTCACTTTGGAACCTTCAGCATTCGCCAGGTGAAGGAGTATATGGCCAGCCAAGGCATCCCTGTGAGGCTGGACTTCTAGTGCTGCGGCTTGCCCAGGCACCGCATCTTGCCGCTCAAACCGTCGCTCGCGTACCAAAGTACGCGTCGCTCCTCTTTCGCGGCAACCTGCGGCACCTGGACAACCCTCGCCGACCTGTGGGATTTCGTTTGTTACTTGGGAGAAATGATGACTGAGGTAATAAATGCTACCGAGCTTAAATACGACGCCCACGGGCTGATTCCTTGTGTGGTTCAGCAATATGACACCGGCGAGGTGCTTATGGTTGCTTGGATGAACGAGGAATCGGTGGGGCTGACGCTCAAGACCGGGACCACGTGGTTTTGGAGTCGCAGCCGTCAGGAGCTCTGGAACAAGGGCGCGACGAGTGGCAACATGCAAGAGGTCAAGGAGCTCTGGGCCGACTGCGATAGCGATACGCTGCTGGTCAAGGTGGACTCGCCGGGCCCGGCCTGCCATACCGGCAACCGTACCTGCTTCTTTAAGCGCGTGGAAGGGGGAGTGCGATGAAAGTCGTGACGCCGTTCGAGGTCGCCGAATGCAACACCGAGCTCCTCCGCGCGGGCGTGCCATGCCGCGTGCACCTGACTGATGCCTGCGGGGCGCAGTCGCTTTGGCTCGAGGCCGAGAAGGAAAGGCTCGATGAGGCCCATGCCGTCATCGTCGAGTTCTTTGAGAAAAAGGGCGCAAAGCCTCGGTTCGATGAGACCGGTACCTACTTTACGCTGCAGTAACGAGAGGAAATAACCATGGGAGTCAGAACAGCTAACGTGCAGCCGGGAAATATCGGCGAGACGCTGACGGGTCTGGCCGAGGTGATTCACGGTCGTCGCGATGCGTCGCCACAGGAGAGCTACACCGCCCGTCTGCTGACCGACGTCGAGGACGAGCTGCTCAAGAAGCTTGCCGAGGAGGCGAGCGAGGTGATCATGGCCTGCAAGGATAACGACCACGATCACATTCGCTACGAGGCCGGCGACCTGATCTACCACTTGCTCGTGACGCTCGAGCGCTACGGCATCACCCTCGACGAACTGGCCGGCGAGCTCAACGCCCGCCGCCACTAGTCGTTTAAGAACGTCCCTAACGGCTAGTCTTAGGCGAGGGGCGTGGATTCCCATTCGCCGGTGGGGTGGGGGATATCGAAGGTTCGGTAGCCGCAGTCGTAGGCGTGGGTCTGGGCCTCGCGGATGTTCCAGCAAATATCGCAGGCGCGGTGTGCGTCCGAGCCAAAAGTAATCGGCACCTCGGCGTGGGCGAAGCGACGCAAAAGGCCGGTCGCGGGGTAGTAATCGTCGAGGCCCTTGCGCGGCGCGGCTGTCGAGACCTCAACGCGGCGACCCGTATCATGGGCGCATTCGGCCATCTGCTCCCAAAACGGCGCGGGGTCAAAGTCGGGTGCAAAGCCGTCCTTCGAAAAGCGCATGACCAGGTCGGGGTGGGCCATCACGTCAAAGTTGAGTGAGCTTTCGCAGGCGCGGCACCAGTCGTCGACGTAGCGCCCCCATACGCCGCGCACGCCCAGGTTTTCCCAAACATGCAGGTTGGTATCGTCGTCGATCCAGCCGCAGCGTGAGTCGGGCGTATCGGGGCGCGCGACGTCCTCTGTCCCTGCCGTGCCCGCAGCGCCGGCCATGATATCGCCCGGATCGCCAATCCAGTGCACACTGCCCAAGCGCACTACGGCACCAGCGGACCAGCGCTCCACCAAGGGCTCGCAACCCTCGTACCAATCGCATTCAAAACCGTAGATAAAGGCGAGCTCCGGCGCGATTTGCGCGGCGAGCTTGCGGGCGTCCTCAAATGCCAGGCGATGCGCCGTCAGGTCGCCCTCGACAACTTGCACTTCGCAGTTGGCGTCCATGCTGGCGGGCAGGGTGAGGTGGTCAGTCGAGACCATGACGCGGCAGCCTGCCGCAGCAGCGGCACGGACGTTGTCCTCAAACGAGGCATGGCCATCCGAAAACGAAGTATGGGTGTGGCAATCGACCAGCGGGCAGGCGGGCATGGCGACTCCTTTGCATTTGGTGAATCCGCTCCATTGTAACGGCGCGGCCCCCGATGCGACGAGCGCACCGGGGGCCGAAATCGACGGGAAAGGACAGGCGGCGCGTGCCGGCGCCGGCGACTACTTGCTTCGTGCCGCCACGCGTTTGGCCTGCACCGTTACCATCGCGTGCCGCACGGCGGTGATGGGGCGATAGCGGATCATACGTGGTCCCGACCAGCGCATGACCTTGCGGATCCTCTCGCGCATGGCAGACCGGTAACAATGCGAAGGACAGGCCGAGCAAAATGTCTTGGTGCCCATGTGGGGGCAGTGCCCAATGCGCGCGACGGCGTATTTCTGCAGCTCGGCGCATTCGGGGCAGAGCGTAATGGTCCGAAGGCCGAGCTTCACGCGCACGGGCCCATCGTCGCCAGCCTGCTCGACCGCATGCCCACCGCCATGATGTCCACGACACCACAGCGCGATCATCTGCGACACCATTTGGGTCTCGCGCTCACGTTTGCGTGCCAGCTCCGGTGTGTCGACCTGGCGCGCCATTAGCTCAGCCTCCCGTGCTCGACCGAAAGCGAGAAATCGGCAAACGCGCAGGTGCTGGCACGGTGGCTTACCAGCACAATGGTCTTGCCGCGACGCTTGAGCTCGTCGATCGCCTGCATCACGGACGCCTCGTTGAGGGCATCGAGCGCGCTGGTGGGTTCGTCGAGTAAGATGAAGGGTGCGTCGTTGAGGAAGATGCGCGCAAGGCCGATGCGCTGGCGCTCGCCGCCCGAAAGCGAGTCGCCCAGTTCGGCAACGGGCGTGTCGAATCCCTGCGGCAGACGGTCGATGAGCGTGGTGAGTGAGGTGGAGCGGCAAGCGTCGAGCAGCTCGGTATCGGTGGCGTTGGCGTGCGCGACCAGCAGGTTCTCGCGTACGGTGCCGCAGAACAGATGCGTGTCCTGGGTCATATAGGCCTCGTGGCTGCGCAGGCTCGCCGTGTTGATGTGGCGGGCATCGACGCCGCTCACCGTGATGGTGCCGGCTGCGGGGTCCCAAAAGCGCATGAGCAGCTTAAGCAGCGTCGACTTGCCCGAGCCCGAGCGTCCCATGATGCAGGTCATGGTGCCGGGCGCAAAGGTGCAGGTCACGTCGTCGAGGATGAGACTCGAGGCGGGGTTGTTCGCGGCCTGCTCTGTGGTGTCGGCACCGCCCGCGTCCACGCCGCCCGCATAGCTAAAGCTCACATGCTCGGCTGCGGCGCCGGCAAACCCAACGTCCTGTCCGTCGGAGACCTCGGTGCACTGGGGCTGCTCGTCGAGCAGATCGAGCACGCGCGCGCCCGAGGCGAGCGTCTCCTGCAGTGAGGCGCCCAGGCGGCTCACTGCCATCACCGAGCCAAACGACGACACAAAGGTAAAGACGGCGACAAACGCTGCGGCAAAATCGATCGTTCCCGCAGCCACCAGCTGCAGCGCTCGCCCGAGCATCACCAGATTGGCCGCAAGAATAAGCGCATCGGCTACGGCCTCGCTGGCCGCCTGGCGGCGCTTGAGGCGCGCGTCCACGTCGCCGACTTGCTCGGTCAGCTTGCTCAGGGCACGGCTGCGATCGGCGCCACCGGCAAACTGGATAGTCTCGGACGCGCCGCGTAGACTGTCGAGCACAAAGGCGCCCAGCTTACCGGCGCCCTCGCGGCTCTGGCGGCCGGTGGTGCCGCATGCCTTGGCCGAGGTCAGGGGCAGTAGCACGCCCAGGACCGCGTAGGCCACGAGCGCGATGCCCGCGAGCTCGGGGCTCACAGCCAGCAAAAAGCCCTCAAACACAACGGTGCAGACCAGAGCGATTGCAATGGGCGAGATGGTGTGCGCGTAGAAGACCTCGAGCAGCTCGATATCCGAGGTGACCAGGCTCACGAGCTCGCCCTTGCCGCGGCCCTCGAGCTTGGCGGGGGCGAGCTGGCGCAGGGCGCCAAACACCAGGTTGCGAATGTGTGCGAGTAGGCGGAACGCGATGTAATGGTTGCAGAGCTGCTCTCCGTAATGGAGCGGCCCGCGTGCGATGCCGCAGGCGGCGCAGGCCGCGCATGCCGCGACAAGACCGAGCCCCAAGGCGTTGTAGCCCAGCGCGGCCATAAGACCAAGGGCGCCAAAGGCCGGTACGAACGCGGCGGTGAGCATGCCAATGCTGCCCAGCGCGACGGCTAGCACAAGCCAGCCGGCAAGCGGTCGGACGAGCCCCATCATGCGCCACATGATGGACGGCGCCGAGCGACGGACGCGGCCGGAGTCAAGCGCCGCGGCAGCGGAAGACGAGCTAGCACCGTTGAGGCCATCGGTACAGGCGGCGCTGCCGTCAACAGCCTCAACCGCGCCGACATCCTCGGCATCACCCTCCGCATACGCATATGCCGAGAGCTGCTCCTGGCTGTTCCACATGCGCGCATAGGCGCCCGCGGTGGCCAAGAGCTCGCCGTGAGTCCCGTGCTCGGCAATACGGCCACGCTCCAGCACCAGGATCTGATCGGCGCCTACGATCGTCGACAGGCGGTGTGCCACCGCGATTACGGTGTGCCCGCCGGCGAGCGATGCAATGACCTCGCCGATTGCGGCTTCGCTTGCGGCGTCCACATTGCTCGTCGCCTCGTCAAAGACATAGATCGGCGAGTCGTGCAGCAGGGCGCGGGCCATGCACACGCGCTGGCGCTGGCCGCCCGAAAGGTTGGTGCCGCCCTCGTTAATCATCATGTCGAGCCCGCCGTTGGCCTGCACAAAGGCCGCCACGCGCGTGCGGTCGAGTGCGTCCATGAGCTCGGTATCGGTGGCGCTGGGCTGGGCGAGCAGCAGGTTGTCGCGCAGGGTGCCGGCAAACAGGTAACCGTTGGTGGGCACCAGGGTGACGGCGCGCATGAGTGAGGCGGCCGTGGCGTCGCGCAGCTCGACGCCGCCGATGCGAACGCTGCCACGGTAGGCACCCTTGCGGCCCGCGATAATCCCCGCGATCGTGGACTTGCCGCCGCCGCTTTCGCCTACGAGTGCCACGAGCGAGCCGTGCGCAATGGTCGCGCTGGCGCTGTCCAGCACCGTGCGGTCGCCGTATGCATAGCTCACGCCCGCGAGCTCGATATCGCCGCGACCGTCAAGCTCAACATCGCCGCGCTCGGGCTCGGGCGTATCCAAAATGCCAAACATGCGGCGCGAGGCGGCCATGCCGTTCATGGCCGTGTGGAACAGCGATCCCAGGCGGCGCATAGGCAAAAAGAACTCCTGCGACAGAAAGACGATGAGGAAGGCAGCCTCAAAGCCAATCTTGCCCGTGGCGAGCTGCAGCGTGGCTACGATAATGCCGAGCGCGGCGCCCATATAGACGACCAGGTCCATAACGCAAATGGAGCGCAGCTGCATCACCAGCAGGCGCATGGTCGCTGTGCGGAAACGCTCGGACTCGGCGTTGATGCGCTCGTGCCAGCTGCGATCGGCCTGGTAGACCTTAAGGGTGGTGAGACCCTGCACGGCCTCCAGGAACATGCCGCCAAGATCGACATAGCTGCCCCAGTACTCGGCACCGATCTTTTTGGCGTTGCGCATGACCATCATGATGGAGACGGGGATGACCGGAACGCAGGCGAGTAGCAGCGCGGCGGGAAGACCCGCCTGGCCCACGAGCAGTACAAACAGCGTGATGGGTGCCAAGCCCGCAAAGAAGAGCTGCGGCAGGTAGCCGCCAAAGTACACCTGGAGTTGCGTGGCGCCCTCGACGCTGGTCTGGACGGCCTCGGCGGTGGGGACGGTCTCGGTGTAGGAGGGGCCGAGTGCGGTGAGCTTGTCGTAGACGAGCGAGCGCACGCGGCGGACGGCCTCGAACGCGGCCTTGTCACCGGTGCGCTGCGCCAGGTAGATGGCGGCGGCACGCACGATGATGACGGCGGTGAGCGGTAAGGCTGCCCGAACGAGCGCGTCGACGGCGAGTACAGCCGGCAGACCGTCGGTGACGATGCCTCCCAGAATGCGCGCGAGCACCCACATCACCGTAATGTTTGCCATCAGCGCAATCCACTTAAACAGGACGCTGGCCACAATGTAGGGCGTTGCCTGCGGGACCAGGGAGAAGAGGCGCTTTTCGAACATAAAACCTCCGATGCCGCAGCGGCTGCCGGGCGAGGTGCTCGGCAGCCGCTTAGTTAGCCAAATGCAACTAGAGTAACATCGTGCAGCGGGTAAGTATGCCGAGGGTAATTTTTAGCCGATGAACTGCGTAGAAAGTTCAAAATTGTTGAGTGCGGCGAACTTTGTGGTGGACGGAATGCGGGCGCAATTTTGATCGTGTGCGGCCCGCTCCAAAACGTGTACGTCAGCCTCCAAAACCGACAAAAAATGACATGTTTGGAGGCTGACGTACATGTTTGGATAGGGGCAAGGGCGACGACGGACGAAAGTCACGCCTGTGCCACGTTTGATGTGCTAGCGTTTGGGTGAATAAAACGAGCCCGTGCGGAAAGGATCCGGACCGTATGCAACGTGGAAGTACATCTCCGCTGTCCCGCGAGACCGATGCGCCCGAAACCATCGTCAAGCTGGAGTGCGACATCGATGATGCGTCGCCCGAGGTACTCGCCTATGCTGCTGACCGCCTGCGCGAGGCCGGCGCCCGCGAGGTGCACTGGCTGCCCCTCTACTGCAAAAAAGGCCGCCCCGGCTGGCAGTTGCAGGTGATCTGCTCACACGAGGATATCGAGCGCCTGCAGACGATTATCTTTTTGGAGACCACGACCAACGCCATTCGTCGCCAGGTGATGGAACGCGTTTGCCTGCCGCGCCGATTCGAGCAGGTGACAACGCCTTGGGGCGAGGTATCCGTTAAGGTGGCGACCCTGCCCGATGGCAGTGAACGTGCGGCTCCCGAGTACGAGGACTGTGCTCGCCTTGCCCGCGAGCACAACGTGCCGCTCCAACGCGTGATGCAAGCGGCCCAAGCCGCGGCGTTGCGATTTGAGTGATGCGGGCGAGTGACGCGCCGCGCCAATCCAATTAACCCCACCGAAAGGACTCCCCATGAAATACCTCATCGCTTCCGACATCCATGGCTCGGCATACTGGGCCGAGCGCCTCTGCACTGCCATCGAATCCGAACAGCCCGACCGCATTGTGCTGCTGGGCGACCTGCTCTACCACGGCCCGCGTAACGACCTGCCGCGCGACTACGCCCCCAAACGCGTGATTCCGCTGCTCAACGCCCTGGCCGACCGCATCATCGCGGTGCGCGGCAACTGCGACGCCGAGGTCGACCAGATGGTCCTCGACTTCCCCGTCATGGCTGACTACGCCACACTATTCGACGAGACCGGACGTGAACTGTTCCTGACGCACGGCCACGTCTTTGGCGCCGGCATGCATAACAGCGTTGACCACGCGCCCGCGCTGCCCGAGGGCTCCGCGCTCGTCTACGGCCATACGCACATCAAGGTTAACGAGGAAAGCGCCGCGCACCCGGGTCTGTGGCTCTTCAATCCCGGCAGCGTGAGCATCCCCAAGGACGGCACACATAGCTACGGCGTCTACGAGGGCGGCGCGTTCCGCCATGTGATCATGGGGGAGGACTAACCATGGCCGAGCATATGGCTCAGCAAAATGCCGAGGGTTCGCGCGACCTGTCCACGCTGGTAGACGCGTCGGCCGAGCTGCAGCATCTGGTGCAGACCATCTGGCGCCTGCGTCAGCCCGACGGCTGCCCGTGGGACCGCGAGCAGACGCACCGCAGCATTGGCAAGAACATGATCGAGGAAGCCTACGAGGCGCTCGACTGCATCGAGGCCGACGACGCGGCACACCTGCGCGAGGAGTTGGGCGACGTGCTCATGCAGGTCGTACTGCATGCGCAGATTGCGGCGGATGCCGGCGAGTTTTCGCTGGCCGATGTGGCGCGCGATATCGACGCCAAGCTCATCCGTCGTCACCCGCACGTGTTTGGCGATGCGGATGCCGACAACTCCGACGAGGTGCTCAAGATTTGGGACGAGGTCAAGCTTGCCGAGAAGGCCGCCAAAGACCAGGCCGTGGCGGCAGGCGGGGCCGCACCCGAGGGTCTGCTCGACGGTGTGCCCACGCACCTGCCGGCGCTGATGCAGGCTCAGAAGGTGTCGCGCAAGGCGGCTGCCGTGGGCTTTGAGTGGGAGACGGTCCAGGACGTGTGGGACGAGGTCGCTGAGGAGCGTGCCGAGTTTGAGGCCGAGGCTCCCGGCTCGCCCGAGCGCGAGATGGAGTTTGGCGACCTGCTCTTTGCCCTGGTCAACGTTGCGCGCAAGGAGGGAATCGACGCCGAGAGCGCCCTGCGTGCCAGCACGGCAAAGTTCCGCCGCCGCTGGGCCGCGATGGAGCAGATGGCGGCCGACGCCCACGTGGATCTGGCCGAGCTTTCGACCCACGGCCTCAATGACCTCTGGGATGCCGCAAAGGCAGAGGAGTAAGACTGCGGGGGCGACGGGACGGACTTTCTCATCGCCCCCATTATTTTTCAAAAAGATTGTATCCCTTGGCTAACTTAGGGCATAATGCAAAAAGTGCGATAAGGCTAACTTATGAACCTGCGCGCCACTGTAGCGTGCAAGCCGTGTCGCCAAGCATTCAACCCGTTTCCAAGTGAGAGGGAGACAACATGAGCGGTATTTTGGATGTCTACGGTCGCGAGGTACTCGACAGCCGCGGCAACCCCACCGTCGAGGTCGAGGTCGTGCTCGAGGACGGCAGCTTCGGCCGCGCGATGGTGCCTTCGGGCGCTTCGACCGGCGCCTTTGAGGCATGCGAGCTGCGCGATGGCGACAAGGGCCGCTACCTGGGCAAGGGCGTTTCGCAGGCCGTCGAGCACGTCAATAACGAGTGCGCTAACGCCGTCGTGGGCCTCGACGCCTTCGACCAGCGCGCCGTCGATGCCGCGCTGATTGCCGCGGACGGTACCCCCAACAAGACCAAGCTCGGTGCCAACGCCATCCTGGGCGTGTCGCTGGCCGTCGCCCGCGCCGCTGCCGAGTCGGCGGGTCTTTCGCTGTACCAGTACCTGGGCGGCGTCAACGCCCATCTGCTGCCCACGCCCATGATGAACATCCTCAACGGCGGCGTGCATGCCGACAATAACGTCGACTTCCAGGAGTTCATGATCATGCCGGTGGGCGCCCCGAGCTTTGCCGAGGGCCTGCGTTGGTGCGCCGAGGTCTACCACACCCTCAAGGGCGTGCTGCACGAGGCGGGCCTGGGCGGCGGCGTGGGCGACGAGGGCGGCTTTGCGCCCAACCTCAAGACCAACGCCGAGCCGTTCGAGTACATTACCAAGGCCGTCGAGAAGGCTGGCTTTAAGCCCGGCGTTGACTTCATGTACGCCATGGATCCGGCCTCGACCGAGTTCTACAACGCCGAGACCGGCATGTACGAGCTCAAGGGTGAGGGCGTGGAATACACGAGTGCTCAGATGGTTGATTACTGGGAGAAGCTCGTCGACACCTACCCCATCATCTCCATCGAGGACGGCATGGCCGAGGAAGACTGGGACGGTTGGGTTGAGCTTACCCGCCGCATTGGCAACAAGGTGCAGCTGGTGGGCGACGACCTGTTCGTCACCAACACCGAGCGCCTCAAGAAGGGCATCGAGCTGGGTGCCGCCAACGCGATCCTGGTCAAGGTCAATCAGATCGGCACGCTCACCGAGTCGCTCGAGGCCATCGAGACCGCCAAGGAGGCCGGTTACGCCTGCATCGTGAGTCACCGCTCCGGCGAGACCGAGGATTCCACGATCGCCGACCTGGTCGTGGGCGTCAATGCCGGCCAGATCAAGTCGGGCGCCCCGTGCCGCAGCGACCGTATCGCCAAGTACAACCAGCTCATTCGCATCGAGGACGAGCTCGAGGGCAGCGCGCGCTACGCCGGCAAGGCCGCGTTCTACAACATTCGCTAAACGGGCGAATTTGGCGAGGAGGAGCCTGACTCGGTTCCGCCCCGCCTTGGCTGGACGCCGCAAAGCGCTGTGGGCGCTGGGCCATATGGCTCAGCGCCTTTTTTATGTCGAGCAAAGGCTGGCGAAGGCGGTGCGGGCGCTCGTGCTATAACTAAAGGACTTAGCGCAAACAAACCTCAACCGCACAAGGCGCACATGGATCAGATTTACGACAACAGGTACTATTCCGCCGGTTCGCGCGAGCCGTCGCCTCGCCGTGCGCGCACGGTGCAGCTCGGTGGGTCCGCCTACGCCGGTGCCGACCGCTCCGCGCAGCGCCCGACAAGCACCTCGCGCCCCAATGCTCAATCGAATACTTCGGCAGATGGACCGGTGCGCCCGCCACGTTCGTCGCATGCATCGCGTCCCTCGACTCAGGCACACGACAAATCGAGCAGGCCTTCGAGCCGTCTTTCGGGCTCGGACTTTATGCGCTACGCCAACGACAATGCGGTGGTCAAGGCAATCTATGACTTTACGCATGGCTCTCTGCGTCCGCTGTTTATCGGTATCGTGGTGGCTCTGGCGCTCGTGAGCCTGTATTTCCCCGTGCGCGACCTGTACGTTGCAAAACGCTCGAACGACATCTTGGCCAAGCAGGTCGAGATTCGCGAGCAATACAAAGATGAGATGAAAAAAGACACTGACAAGTGGCTCTCGGAAGAGGGCATTAAGGATCGGGCACGGGAACTGGGCATGGCGATGCCCGGCGAGAAGAGGATTGAAGTGCTGGGCCTGGACGATGATTCGGATTCGTCGTCGAGCAAAAAGTCCTCAAACGCCAAGAAGGCCAGTGAAGTGGCCAAAGAGATCGAAGAGGTCGGCAAGGACGCACCGTGGTACATCCAGACGCTCGATATGCTGTTTGGATTTAACGGCGTCGAGGGCCAGACGGTCGCGTCCAGCGGCGAGTAGGCGAGTAGCGCCCGGAGGGGAGCCCGCAATGGCAGATTGCAAACGATATAAGGTGGCCGCGATCGACCTGGGAACGGTGTCGTCGCGACTGGTGCTGGCGCAGGTCGAGGCCGGGGCGATCGTGGAATCGTTCAAGCATACCGAGATCACCGACTTGGGCGAGGGCGTGGACGCGACGGGCCGCTTTTGCGAGGCGGCGGTCGAGCGCGTGCTCGCCGCATGCCGCATGTTTGTGGACGAGGCGCGCACCTTTGGGGCCGCGTGCGTCTGCACCACCTGCACGAGTGCCGCGCGCGATGCGTCCAACGCCGCACTGCTGCTGGACGGCCTGCGCGAGCTGGGGCTTGAACCGCAGGTGATTCCGGGCGAGGTCGAGGCACGCCTGACATTTTTTGGCGTGGCGCACGACTTTGCCGGTGAACGCATTATCGTCGCCGATTCGGGCGGTGGCTCCACGGAGCTCGCGACGGGCGTATACGCTCCGGAGCGCGGGGTCTTTGCGCTGGAGGGAACGCGCTCGCTGGACATCGGTTGCCGTCGCGTGACGGAGCGGTTTTTCTCGGCGCTGCCGCCCGCGGACGGCGAGCTCGCGGTTGCCGCCGCGTGGGCGGGCGAGCAGTTCTCCGCCTATTTTGAGGGCCTGCCGAGCAATTATGAGCGTGCAGAGCGCCTGGTCGCGGTGGGCGGTACCGTCACTACGCTCGTGGCGCTGGTCCACGAACTGGAGCCGTACGACTCGAGCTTTGTGCACCTGCGCGAGCTTTCGATGGAGCAGATTTCTGCCGCTATCGAGCGCATGTCCACGCTGGACGTGGAGAGCATTGCCGCGTTGCCAGGCGTGCAGCCCAAGCGCGCGGGCGTGATTCTGGCCGGCGCCGTGGTGATTCGCGAGCTCATGCGCGCCGGTGGCTACGATGCGCTCACCGTAAGCGAGAACAGCCTCCTCGCCGGCATGGCCGCCACCATCAACGAGGTTCTCGACGGCGCGACTCCCACCATCGCCTGGACCCCGAGCCTGAGCGCCCTTTAACCATCCCCTCATAAGTTGCGGTGAAATGCGGACTAAAATCGCCCTTTCGGGCCCCAACCAGTCCCTATTCCACCGCAACTCAACAGCCGGCACCTAGGGACGTTTTTTTCTGCTGGCACCTGGGGACAGTCCTTGCTGAGCGCCTCCGCAGCCTTTATGCCAGTTTGTCGATTTGCCCAATTTCCCAAAGCGGAATATTGACGAGCGTGTCCTCGTCTCTATATGCCGCCAGAGAGCTCCTCACGCAACGCTCGAGTTTGAATTTTTCGCAGGCTATTTTCAGACTCTTCGCTTTAAGGTTCTCTGCCGCCTTGACCTCAAGCGGAAGCACGGTTCCCGCATGGTCGATGGCAAAGTCGGTTTCGGCATTGCCAGAGGTAGAGGACCAATACACGGGAGTTTTGTCCTGGAGCAAAAGCTCCTGCGCGACGTATTGTTCGGTCAGCGAACCTTTGAACTCGGTAAAAACAGCGGATCCGTTAAGAACGATGGCCGGAGAGAGACCGGAGAGCGCTCCGAGGATGCCGGTGTCGATGCAGAACAGTTTGAAGCCCGAGAGGTCTTCGTAGCTCGAGAGCGGTGCCTTTAGAGCGGAAACACGTGGCACCTTATGAACGATTCCGTAGTCCGTGAGCCACTGGAGGCTTTCCTCAAAATCGCGTGCGCGCGCTCCGGGGCGAAGGGCGCCATAGACAAACTTCTTGTTCTCCTTGGCAAGCTGGCCAGGAAGGGATTTCCAAACCAACCTCATGCGCTCGACGATGCGGGCGGGTGCATGTTTGCCAAAATCGGATTCGTAAGCCTCGATGATTTGCTGCTGAAGCCTTCGGGCTTCAATGAAGTCGCGTGTCTCGGCGAAAGCGGAGACAACTTCGGGCATACCACCGACAACAAGGTATTCCTTGAGCAAGTGCACGAGCTTTTCGGTGACGTTTGCTAGAAGGTTCATGTCTGCGGCAAGGATGGCGTCGGCGAGCGGGTTGCCGTCGACGGCGCGAACGAACTCGGCAAACCCCATGGGACGCATGGTGAGCTGGTCGATTTTGCCGACGGGAAATGACTCGTTTTCGCGTCGGAGCGCGAGGCCCATATAGGAACCGGCTGCTACGATGTGGTATTCGGGTGCAAGCTCGTTGAAGTACTTGAGCGAGGTGATCCCGCGTGGCGCCTCTTGGATCTCGTCGAAGATGATGAGCGTGTCTGTCGGCGTTACGGTTTGGCCACGTAGGAGCTCTATCTGGGAGATGATGCGCTTGGGGTCGAGGTCCCCATCGAACAGCGAGCGTGTGCTCGGCTCGAGCATAAAGTCAAAACGAATGACGTTTCGATACTGCTGGCTTGCGAATTCGTTAAGAAGCCAAGTCTTTCCTGTCTGGCGGGCTCCCTTAAGCAAGAGAGGTTTGCGATTCGCCCTTGATTTCCAAGCGATAAGTTCACTCATAAGCTGTCGTTGCATATTGCCTCCCAACCCTCTCGGCTAGTATAAGGCCATTTGGGCGTTTCCATCGGAAAATGTGCGAGACAACCACGTTTTTCCATCGGAAAATGTGCGAGACAACCACGTTTTTCCATCGAAAAATGTGGGAGTGCCAATCTAAGTTGCGGTGAAAAAGTTCTTAAATGAGCTGGTAACCAGTCAAAACAGGAACTATTCCACCGCAACTTCTAAAGTCCACCGGCGTCCGAAAGAAACGGGCCCGCATCCCTGGGGGACACGGGCTCGAAAACAATGCGTGGTAGGGGCGGTGGGACGTCTGCGAATTTGCGCAGCAAATACGCACCGGCCTCGGTCGCCTGCCGGCGCCCTCGCCGGCTCGCTACAAACGCTCCGCGTTTGCTTAACGCTCGCCCCCTCGCGGGTTCGAGCCCCACCGGCGTGCAAAAGAAACGGGCCCGCATCCCTGGGAGATACGGGCCCGTAAAAGCCAATGGTAGGGGCGGTGGGACTCGAACCCACAATCCTTGCGGCGAGAGATTTTAAGTCTCCTGCGTATGCCAATTCCGCCACGCCCCCGTGAGACTAGAAGTCTAGCACAAGCCGCCCGTTACGCGTTGACAGCCATCGAGTGCTGGCCCGACTTTTCCAAGTACTCGGCAAACTTGGCTTCGTCGCCCTTGTTCTGGTACTGCAGGGCCAGCAGGTACTCCAAGCGGCAGCGCTTGACCGGGTCGTCGCCGACATCCTCGAGCATGCGCTCCAGCTCGGGAATGTCGTTGTGACGCTTGAGGATCATCGTGTCGTACATCAGCTGGCACTCGTGCGCGACCGCCTCGGCCTGACCGCCCTCAAAGCCCTTGATTTCATGCAGCAGCTCCTTGGACTTTTTGCGGTCCTCCTGGCCAACGTAGTAGTTAAAGGCCTTGATCACCAGGTCGACGCGCTGCATCTTGGGCAGGTTGAGTCCCAGCAGCAGGTCGAACATCTCGCCGGCGCGCTCGTGGTCCTCGCGCAGCAGATAGGAGTTCAGACGCAGGTAGTCGCGGTTGTAGCGCGGGTACAGCATGCTGGTGAGTTTGCCGTCGAGCAAACGATCGAACTCGGCCCACTGTTTGGCGGCCATCAACTGTTGCAGGCGTTTAAACGTAGTGCGTTTTTTGACGCTAAAGAACACCGACACGGCGATACAGATGATAACGACGGCGGTCCAGAGTGTGCGGGAATCGGGCATGTTAGGATCCTTAGTCGCTCATAAAGCGAGCGGTATGACAACACGTACTAGATGTATTATACGCAGCGCACAAGCAAACTGGCATAAAAGCTCATCGAGGCTGAGTGCCATCGCTCGCTGCGGTACACTTACCTAAAGTAAACCATGAAGGGAGACATTACCTATGAAGAAGATCGTTTTGGCTTGCGGTGCTGGCGCTGCTACTTCCACGCTCGTTGCCCAGAAGGTCGCCACCATGCTCGACGCCAACGGTTATGCCGGCAAGTATGAGATCGTGCAGTGCGCCATCTCCGAGGCCAAGGACGCTTGCGACGAGGGCGCCGACCTGCTGATCGCCACCACCGTTGCTCCCGAGGGCCTCACCTGCCCGTACGTGAGCGGCGTGCCCTTCATGACCGGCATGAACCGCGTCGCTGCCGAGAAGGCCGTCCTCGACGTCATGGCTCAGTAGGCGCTGACTGTATGAGTGAGCAGAACGCCAATCCGGTCGAGCTCTTTGGCATGCGCGTTGCCCATGTGGGCATTAACGCCACCGACCCGGCAGATGCCCTGGAGATCGCGGAGCTGTTCTCGACGATGATGGGCCTGCCCGTTATCGAGACCCCGGTTTCGTACTTTAACGATTCGCTGATCGAGGTCATGAAGCAGAACGGTCGTGGCACCAAGGGCCACATTGGCTTTGCCGTCAACGACATCGATGCGGCCGAGAAGTGGTTTGCCGAGCGCGGGCTCGAGGTCAACGAGGAGTCGCGCGTGCTGCTGCCCGACGGCGGCACCAAGCTCGTGTACTTTAAGCGCGAGTTCGCCGGCTTCGCCGTGCACCTGTGCCGCGAGTAGCGCACGAGCTGCTTTAGTTAGCAAAAAGGGATAGGGCCGTATGGCCTTATCCCTTTATTTATGCCGAGGGGCTTCCTACCGTGGTAGGCGAATCGTAAAGCGGCTGCCGACGCCCTCGACTGAGGTCACGCCAATGACACCGCCATGGCTATCGACAATCCACTTGGCAATGGCGAGTCCCAGACCCGAGCCCTGCGCGCCGGCATCGCGCGCGTTGTCGGCACGGTAGAACCGCTCGAACGCGTGAGCTGCGGATTCCTGGTTCATGCCGATGCCCTCGTCCTCAACGCTTATGTCGATCGTGCCCGCGCCCGCATCCGGCGTTATGGCAAACGTGACGGTCGTGCCCGCGTCCGAATACTTGGCGGCGTTTTGCACGATCACGCGCAGCGCCTGCTTCACGAGTGCCACGTCAACCGATGCGTTGCAGCGCGGGTCGCTGGTAAGTGCGGCATCATACGCCAGCCGATATGCGTGCCCGGCATCGATCATCTGTGATTCTTCGCAAACCTCGCCGACCAGTGCAGCCAGGTTGGTATTTGCACGCCGTAGCACGGTGCGACCGGCATCGCCGCGCGCCAAAAATAGCAGCTGCTCCACGAGCTCCTGCATATGCTCGCTTTCGGCCTTGAGGGACGCGATGGACTCTGCCAGCACGTCCGGGTCGTCTTTGCCCCAGCGGTCGAGCATGTTCACGTAGCCCTGAATCACCGCGATGGGCGTGCGCAGCTCGTGACTCGCATCGTTGACAAAGCGCATCTGCTGCAGCTTTGCTTCTTGCATCTGACGCAGCAGGCGGTTGAGCGCGACCTCGATGCTTGCCAGGTCGGCGTCGCCGGTGGTGACGCTCGGCGAGTCGACGCTTGCGCGCTCGATGGCCTGCTCCAGCGTTTCCATCTTGCCGCCGGAGAGCTGCATGCGGCCGAGTTCGTCCACGCGCAGGGCCAGATCGTTGAGCGGCGCCATGGTGCGGCGCACACGGCGGGCACCGCCGAGCATGTCGAGCACGCCGATGACCTGCCAACCTGCAACAACGATATAGAGGGGCCACAGTGCGACGAGGTCCTGCGCGAGGGGGAAGGTCTTGGTGGTACGCGCAAGCTCGACGGTATAGGTGAGTGTGGTCGGGTCCCAGCCGCGCGCGGGCGTCAGCGACATGTCGTGAACGGTGGCGCCGGGGATCCATCCTGCGGTAAACGCGCCGTCGGGCAGCGTCTGGTTGTATCCATAGACGAGGATCGCCGCTGCAATCACCATCAGCAACAGATCGAGCCAGACATAGCTCATCAGGCGGCGCCACATATAGCTCCAGTTGATGGCGCGGGCGATGGAGGTGACGCGCTTGGCCTCGGCGTTACGTACGGCAGACATAACCCACCCCGCGCACGGTCTGGATGATGCGGGCGCCGCCGGCGTCTTCAATCTTGGCGCGCAGGTGCGCGATGTGCACGTCGACGTTGTTAGTGTCGCCCACGTAGTCGTAGCCCAGCGCCTCGTGCGCGATGCGCTCGCGCGTGAGCACGGTGCCGGCGTGCGCCATAAGCAGGGCGAGGACGTCGAACTCGCGAGCCGTGAGCGCGATGGGCGAGCCGCCGACCGTGACTTCGCGGCGGTCGGGGTCGAGCACAACCGAGCCCACGGTGAGCACGGCGGGGGAGGGCACGGCAGAGGTCTTGGCCGAGTCGCTAGCCGGGGACGTCGCGGCGGTATCGGCACCCGTAGCGCCCTCCCCGGCCCCAACGCCGCCAACGCCCGAAGCCGCCCGCACGGCCTCCGAGCGCTTCAACGCCACGCGGATCCGTGCGAACAGCTCCTCAATCGCAAACGGCTTGGTCAAGTAATCATCGGCACCGGCATCGAGCCCGGCCACCTTGTCCATCACGGCATCGCGCGCGGTGACCATGATCACCGGCACATCCTTGTGCTTGCGGACGCGTCGCAAGACCTCCATGCCGTTGAGCTGCGGCAACAGCACATCGAGCAGAATCAGATCGTAGTCGCGCTCCAGTGCCAGGTCCACAGCGGTGCGGCCATCGGCGGCGTGCTCCACCTGGTAGCCCTCGTGCTCCAGCTCGAGCGTCACAAAGCGGGCGATTTTCTCCTCGTCCTCTACAATCAGGATCCGTGCCATACGTGCCCCCGTCTGCGATTACTTGTCGTCGTTCAGATTTTGCTTGATGTCGTCCGCGGCATTGGCAGCGCTGTCCATCAGGTTGTTGATGCTGCCGGGCACGTCGCCGTCGCTATCGATGCGGTAGCGCATGCCAAAGAACAAGCCAAGCAGCATCAGCCATATCGTGGCGCCCCAGGCAAACAAGGCGACGATGGGGATCAGGATGGGAATGTTGAGGATGATCGCGTCGCGGCGCGTGGCGATAAACTTGGTGTCCAGGCTCAGACGGAAGAGCTTTTTGAGGTACTCCCACACGCTGTCCATCTTCTTGGAGAAGTCGGTCTTTTCGCTCGACTTTTCGTAGGCGACCTGCGCGGCGACCATCTCGGCCGAGGGCTCGTCGGCCGGCGCGGACTCGGTGGCGGCGTGCGCCGACGTGGTCTGGGTCTTGCCCTGCGACTCGAGCCAAATGATGGCGTCCAGGACGTTGCCGTCGGCGGCGTCGAGCGCGGCCTTGGCGTCGGTGTAACTCACGTTGCACTTGGTGCGGATGGTTTCAACTTTTTCGAGGTCGTCCATGACCTGTCCTTTCGTTCGATGGGCGCGACGCCAGGCGATCTGCTCGGGCGCGAGCGTTGGGTTCGGCGGCCTGCGTTGCGCGGTGCCGCCCCGCCCTTGGTCGAACTCTATAGTGCAGGTTATAGATTAAGCGATTCTTGAGCCAAGATTAATGTTGGATGAGTTTTTGGGTGGCGAAGCGCGTGACGCGGGGCGCGCAGGCAAGGGGAAGGTCGGTTTTGCGTGGCGTGAAGGAGGGACGGTCTGATCTTTGGGATAGCTGATAGCGAGGTCTAATACTTTTCCGAGAAGTGAATGAGTGAAAACGGACCCCCGAAGCATCGACTCTTTAGAGGTGCCGCTTCCTGCGGTTTCAATGCTGAAATCCCACGATTTTGCCGCCGAAAAATGCGGATGTTTCAGGGGTCCAAAAACAGCCGTTCACTTCGCGGAAAAGTATTAGACCTCAATAGCGGGGGATGGGGTGCCGGTGCAAAACGGCGTCAGAAATGGGGTAAACAAGGCAAACGGATCTAATGGATCAAAAATCACGTTGCAAAAGTATGAAAATATCCTACAATTGCAGCATGAAGTACTTTAGCAACATAACGGCGATAAGCGAGCTTTCCGAGAGCGAGGGCGTGTTCACCACAGCCCAGGCGGCTCGCATGGACATCTCTCGAGATGCGCTGGCACACTCATGTCGTGCGGGGCGTCTTGAACGAATATGCCACGGCGCCTACCGGATGTCTGGAACACAGCGCCGAGACACCGACGAGCTCAACGCTTTCTGGAAGCTCACCAATCCCTCCCTTTGCGCGTGGGAGAGAAAGCGCCAGTGGGACGGCATTGCAGTGAGCGGTACGACTGCGGCGAACCTGCAGCAAATGGGCGATTTCTACCTGTCCCCCTACAGGATGACCGCGCCCGCGCGTATCAATACAAGAAACGAATCCCTTTCTTTTGTAAAGCGCGAGATTGCTGAGCGGGACATCGTTTGGCTCGACGGCCTGCCGGTAACTAAACCCGAGCGCACGCTTGTCGATCTTTGCCTCGATTGCGAGGATCCCTCATTAATTATCGATGCCTATAACGACGCGCTTGGACGTGGACTCGATATACAACGGCTGAAGGATCTTGTAGAAGAGAACTCTAAAACCGCCAAACGACGCGAGCTGATGGCGCCTTTGCTGATGGTACTGAACGGGTAATGCGAAACGGAGGACATGGTGAAGTACAAAACGCCTGCCGCATTGGAGATGGCTGTTAGGAATGCCGCAAGAGAATCACCAATGGATACTAATCGGGCAATCGTTGGTTTCTACTTTCATCGCTTCCTATGTCGCGTTTTTTCAGAAGATGACTGCCGTTTTGTGCTTAAAGGTGGTCAAAGCGTCCTGGCGCGAACGCTCGATGCGCGTGTCACAAGAGATATTGACTTGGTTGCTCAAGAGGAGAGCCTCGAAGAGGCTGTTGCCGATCTGGTGCGGGCGGCTTCGATTGATCTGGAGGATTTCGTTTCGTTTGTCTTTGATCGTGCAGAGCAGATCAAAGAAGAAGATGAGTATCGGTGCGGTGCTAAGGTATGGTTCACCCCCTTTATGGGAACCAAGAAGCTACAGCCAATTTCAATTGACTTGGTAATTGATGAAGTGCGGGGACTTGAGCCTGAGGTTCTCGCGCCGATCGATCGTTTGAATATCGAGGGGCTCCCAGTCTGCGACTATCGAGTATGCCGAGTGGAGAGCGCCCTTGCAGATAAATTGCTCGCAATGATAGAGATGCATGAGGGCCGTGCCTCTTCGCGAATCAAGGATATAGTCGACATCTTGGTGTACGCGAAAACTTGCTTCATCGATGGGGCTACGCTTGTCGAGAGGGTCGAGAAAGAAGCGTCTGCCCGCAAAGTGGCAATGCCGGAAGAGTTCGTGGCGCCTCTCTGGTGGAAACAAAATGGTTCTGCACAGTACGTAAAGATGGCGAGGCAGGCGGGGGTACTTGATCTCGCGGGGAACATTGCTGGGGCAGAAGAGGTTGTCAATCGGTTGTATACATCGTGCTTTAATCATTCGGCGAATGTGCGCAAATGGAATCCTCAGACCACGGGATGGGAATAGGCTAGATAGTTAAGCCGGCGGCAGAATTAGTTCCTGTCGCCGGCTTAAGACGTTTCTACTGCCTATGCGCTATTCGCAGGTCTGGTCGACCACCTGGGTGACGGCCTTTTTTGCGCCTTCGAGGTCGCGCTGGGCTTGGGCGACAGCGGCCTCGGCTTGTTTCTTTGTCCTTACGACCTCGGCAAAGCGGTTGATGGATTCGCTATACTCGCGTGTGCGCGGGTCGAGCGCCGGCGGGACTTCGATCTCAAACAGGTCGGTCGGGCGGATGGCACGGATGTCTGCCGCTTCGGTCAATGCTTGAATTAGCTGCGCCCCGTGGCCTTCTGTAAGGTAGCCAACGATTATCTCCGAAAACACCACGCGCTCCTCTTCGGTCATTGTTTCGAATGACGGGCGAATGACGGTGGTGTTATGCGAAGCAACCAGGTGCTGCTTTGCGTCATTGGCGCTGACGACAAGCAGGTTGGACGCGCCGTAGCGACCCAGCATGCGCGGCATGACGATATCTCCAGCGCGGAGCTCATAGCGATCGAGAACGCTGGGGTCCACCTTTACGATTTTGGAATCCGAGCCGTTTGCGCTTTCTACAGCGTCTGCGGGCAGAAGGTTGCCGTCTTGAAAATCCTGAGATGAGATGCGGCGAACCTCGATCGCATCAACGTCGTTCGATGTGGTGCTCTCGCGGGGCATGAATGGTGCCACTCGCGTAAAAGCGTCACCAAGCGTGGCGCTGTAGTTTCGGGTAAGGCTGATAAGGCTGATTTTGCCTTTTGAGAGGGCTGCGCGATGCAGCAGCAATTCACGCGTGGCAAAAGTGGACGTTTCGATAGGCGTTGATCTGGGCGTATTGGTATCAATGCGGGCCCAGTCGGGGGAGATGGAAAAGGTGATATCTGAGTAATACGATGTTTCTGTCACATATCGAAAACGCGGCCCGGATTCGATTGCGCTGCGAAATGCAACGCTGCGATTTCCTGAAGACAATATGAGAAGCGCGCTTGTCATGTAGGGCCTGGGTTCAGAAAGTGGCAAATACACGACGCTCTCGATGAGTCCTTCGCGTATCAGGATCGTGCGCGCCTGCTCGGCTTTATCGAGTAGGTCGGCGGGCAGCACTACGGCTGCGCGAGTGCGATTCGAAAGGGCGAGCGCATACAGACACCAAATAAAGGGACCCCAGTCACAGAAATCGAGGTAGCCGGGCTCTAAGTAATCGATCAAGGCGATACATTCTTTTTCGATGTCGTGTTTGCCCGTACGGTAATACCCCGATGCGTCGATAAACACCGGAGCCGCATCGCCATTGCCCGCGCCCTGCCTGCCGGGTTCAAGCTCGCAAATATCGGGTACGCCGTTGCTGTTCAGGCTGAAACATTCACGAAGCGCCTTACAGTCGATGGCGCCAGGCAGACGGACGGTGAGTAGACGGCTGCCCTGCTCCAGATTAAGCGCGCGTGAGAGGGCGGCGGCGGTGAGACGTGGCAATGATGTTGTTTCACGCATGTATAGAGCCCTTTCTTCTTAGTGGGTTATATATTAGCAGAAAATTTTGATAATTTCTAATGACGAGAACAGAGCACTGTGCTATTCTCGAAGTAATCCAAAACCAACTCAATACAAACTGCTTGATGCAATCGCTACACAGCCTTTAGGTAAACTGCGCTATCAAGCAGGGTGATTTCACTAACGAAGCTACAGGTTAGGTCGATTGTCATCGTCCATGCCTCAGACCATTCTAAAACATAGAACAGACTTATCGACAAACATCCGCAACCGGATAGGAAGAAGCATTCATGAAGAATGAAGACAGCATTTACGAGGTGTTCCTCAACACGATCGACGAAGATCTCCGCAGCATGTGCAAAAAGAACGGGAAGGCAGAGATGCCGTTTCCGTATCCGTACTGCGGCGAGCAGGATACCGAGCGCTTGGCCAAGGCACTCGTTGACGTGCTGGAAAAGCACTCGCCCGATATTCCCGGGCTGGTGCCCGAGCAGTATCGAGACGATGTGCACGAGGCCCGCGAGCTTTTGGCCGCAGCGTCGCTCGCTTTGTTGTCGCTGTATTTTCCCCAGCGCGATAACTGCGCGCACTGCATGGCCATCTTAATTGGCATGTTTGAGCACGGAAGCAATCCGCGCTTTAAGTCGAGCGGTGTGCGCATGTTCGAGCAGGTTACGACAGGTATGAAGTACTCGTCTGAACAAGGTGGATATATTCTGTCTCGCTTTGTGCGAAGCATCGACTACAAAAGACCCTGCGACCACGTGCATCGCGATGGGTCGCGCGGTTTTACGGCGGACGAGGACGATGCCGTCATGTTTTATAAGCGCTATCTCAAGGTGCAGAGACGCGTATTCGATACCAGTCCGCGTTTCAACTTTGAGCTATGCGTCAAACGCCCGTTTGAGGCTCTTTCGGACAATCGGGAGAACTTTTATTGCATGGAGGAAAAGATGGAAATCGATTTGGCAACTAAGGTACGGGAGCTCCAGGACCGCTACACCCTCAACTTCGCTCAGGCCAAAGAGTATGACCTGCTCGACAAGCTGATGATTGATGCATTGCTTGCATATCTGCGCGACGGGTCAGTCTCAATCGCGGCGCGCGAGAGCTATGTGGCGCAAACCGAGCGTCTGATTGACGGTGCGGTCAAGTTGCCGTGTGCGACGAGCCCCAAGGAGGGCGCAGACGTCGACCGTATTTCCTAGCAATCACGCAGAACTATCGACAAGAAAGGGGCCGTGCAATGTCGGTCATTAAGATGTACGGCTACGAGGCCGCGCAGCAAACGGAGTATCAGACCAAGAAGTGGGCGACCAAGGAGGAAATGCAGACGCTGTCATCCGGCGATGAGCAGCGCGATGTGATCTTGGCGCAAGGTGCCACGGTGGCTTTCTACGAGGGCGACAAGCACTGGGAGACGAGCGTGTCCAACAATGTGTTTGCCTTTGGCGGTACCGGCAGCGGCAAAACGGCGAGTTTCATTTTGCCCAACCTGCTCAATCACCACGAGTGCTGCTATGTGGTCACGGACACCAAGGGCGAGCTGCTGCGCCGTACGGGGAAGGGCTTCGAGGAGGACGGCTACGAGGTAACGGTTCTCGACACCATCAATCCCGAGCAGTCGTCCGGGTACGATCCTTTGCGCTACGTGATGGATGTCGAGGATATCCCCACCACAGTGGCGTCAATTATGGAGGGGGTCGATCCTGACAGGCGTAGCTTTAGGGACGATCCGTTTTGGGACAATGCGAGCGATCTGCTACTTCGAGCGATTATTGGAATCCTGTTCCTCTTAGAGTGCCTTGCCGGCACATTTGCGCCGGACGGGGATCCCGCAGCTCCGCGACGCTATCTTAAGATGAACAACGTCTTTAAGCTGGCGGCACTCATCAAGGTTACGGGAGATGGCGAGGGACGATTTCCGCTGGATCACCTTGTGGAGCAGGTGGAGTCCAAGGAATTTCTTGGCAAGTATGATTCTGCGAACGCGGACCTGTATGGCGTTGAACAGTATCGTGATTTTCGCGGGGCAGCCGATAGAACGCTTAAGAGCATTCTGATCACGCTTAACGCGACCATCTCGCGGCTTAAGACCCCCCAGCTCATGCGCGTCTTTGAGAAAGACGAGATGCGCCTCGACCGTATCGACGAGGGCAAGCGCGTAATCGATCTTAAGGTGAGCGACAACGACTCGACCAATGCATGGCTTGCGAACGTTGCCCTTAAGCAGCTGTTTAACCTGGCCCAGCGCCGCGCTGATTCCAACCCCAGCGGGCATTTGCAGCGCCACGTGCAGTTTATTCTGGATGAGTTTCCCAACGTGGGCCGCATTCCCGATTTTGAGCGGAGTATTGCGACCGTGCGCAGCCGTGGCATTAGCTTTTTGATGTGCGCGCAATCGCTGAGTCAGCTCGATGGTGCATACGGCAAATCCGCAGCGCTTACCATCCTCGATAACTGCGACAGCTTGATCTATATGGGCGGCGGCAGCAACATCGCGACACAGGAGTACATAAGCAATCTGTGCGGCGAGTCGGTTCTGGGCACCAATTACGTGGGCGCCGAGCGTACTGCCGTCGATGTGCGCGGTTGCGTGATAACCCCGGGCGAGGTGGGGCTTATGCCGCGTACCGACTGCCTGGTCAAAGTAACCGGCATGCGCCCCTTCCGTGCCAAGAAGTATTTTTGCGGCGACCATCCCAATGCGGCCAAGTGGCTGAGGGATTAGTCCTTGCAGCTTCGCGCGCTCCATCTTGCCTATTTGACCGCACGGCTTCCATTGGCCGCTAGCCGTGCGGCCTCGTTTTACTTCCTTACCGATTCCGTTTAGAAGGGAATTACCATGTCCGTTATGTATCGTGAGCCTAGCATTATCAAGAAGTCCAAGGACGGTCGCGTTGCCGCCGTCGATATGGCAAGTGAGCTGCTTAACAGCCGCGTGCTGCTGCTGGAAGGCGAGGTCAACGATGTGACCTGCAATGGCCTTATTAAGTCCATGCTGGTGTTGGAGCATCAGAGCGCCACCGAGCCCATCACCCTCATCATCAACAGCCCGGGCGGTAGCGTTACGGCGGGGCTGGCGCTCATCGACACCATGCAGTCGCTCGACTGCCCCGTGATCACGGTGGGCGAGGGCGTCGTGGCCTCGATGGCCGCGGTGATCTTGGCCTGCGGCGACCACCGCCAGGTATACCGCCACACGCAAGTGCTCATCCACCAGTTGATGGGCGGCACGGGCATGGCGCAGCAGACCGATATCGAGATCGTGGCCCAGCACACGGCGGCCATGCGCGCCGAGCTGGACGAGCTGCTGGCCGAGCATGGCAACCTGAGCGCCCAGGAGTTCCACGAGCTCACCGAGCGCGACTGCTGGTGCAACGCCAGGCGCGCTCTGGAGTTGGGTCTGGTGGGCGAGGCGATTGCTCCGAGTAAGAAGGCGCTCTAGCGGGGCTCATGTCTTGTGGGCATATAGAGCGGGGCGAACGATCGCGTAGTTTAACGGCCAGAAAGAGGTTGAACATGAGCAGGATTTGGGATGTCGACGGCATTGAGTGGGAAGACCTGCCCACCGTGAGCGACCTGCTGTGCGCTGCGGACACAAAGATCCTGGCGCGCGAGGTTGCCCTGCGATACGGCGGCAAGCCGGACGGCCGCGGCCGTGTCGATAACGAGCGCAGCTTAAAGCGCGCCCGCCGCAAGGTCAAAAAGCTGCGCAAGGTTGACCCCGAGCCCAGCGACAAGATCGTCCTGTTGCCCAAGCATGTCATCAATCGTCGCGATGCGGGCCACGGCTTTGACTATTACGACGTAGAGCCGTGCGCCTTTACGCGCAGCGGCGTGCAAAAGTCAGGGGAGGACGCGGGCGCTGAAGTATATCCGTGGGACCTGTTCCTGCTCAACGAGGAGCCCGCAAGTGTCATTCTGGGCTATCGCGTATGGCTCGGCGGCGAATGGGACCTATGCGAACGTTATCGCTTTTTGGCTGTGGTGTGCGCCAGCGCGCTGCATCGCTTCCGCGAGCAAAAGGAGCTGTGCAAGTGTCTCAAGAAGGACGATGCAGCCTGCGATATGGATGAGGACGAGGCGATCGAAGGTGTCCGCCACGACGTGTTGTATCCCGAGGAAGTGATCAACGCAAAGCTCGGCGGCTATTGGGATACGAGCCTGGGGCTCAATCTGCCCTGGAAGGACGAGCATTTCGAGACCTGCGTACGGATCGACAGGGCAATCGATGACCTGTTTGCCGAGGAGACGAAGCGCAATGCCGCGGAGCTTGGGGGGAAACTCGGGCAAGGATATGCGAAGCGTGGCTAGGACGGATATTTGCTGTACAGATTACTTCCATGAATGAGCGAAGATAATTCGGCAAAAATCTGTCTGGACGGAATGATAGAACGATGGTGTTAAACGATATCTGTGCTTCAAGGAGTTAATAATGGAAATCGCTTATAAGGATTTACTTCGTAAAAACTATCTTACTTATGTGCCCGGTCCAGCAGGTTTCTTCGCAAAAAAGTTCAAGGAAAGCGGATATAGCGAGGCTGAATTAATTGATTTGATTTTAGGAGTGGATTTCTCTCTCGCTGGAGCTGACGAGGATATTAGCCTGGAAGAGAAATGCGAAATAATCGAACGGGCGGTTGCAGATGCGCATTATACGAGTTGGGCCCTCGACTTGATTGGTCTGGTGATTTCTTTTCCGCCGGCAAGTTTTCGTCTGCGTTGGCGGTCAGCAATCCAATTCCAGCCGCGGTTTTCGTAGCGTTATTTCTGGCCGCCCTGGCAATATACGCTCGGTTTCGGATTTGCTTTGAACGAAATCGAACGGCACTGTTGTGTGCGCTGAGGCATATAAAGATGGTTCAAGCGAAGTTGAGCAAATCATCATGATTTTATTGCCTAATTGCAGCCATAAGCTATGAAGCACTGGGATTGCTATGCCTTATTGCAGGGATGCTTTACTGATTGAGAAAAACGTGAAGCGACCGTGGTTGACGGTCGCTTCACGTAAACAGGCATTTTTAAATCTTGCGTAACCTGATTTGGAAGTTCAGATTAAAGAAATAGTCATCATCGATTTTATACACATACCCATAGTCACCATGGTCTGGATTTGTGCTGGGGAAATCAAGATAAGCCAAATTGTATAGGTAGTCTTTGAATTCGTCGGATTCAAGAGCGTAATGACAGGTTATTTTTCCAGTTTTTGAATCATCGATGTAGCCACCATTGACGACGCCCTTGCCGTCCCAAAGCGTTGAGGCTGTCATTCTGCAATAAGTTGCGTATAGAAATGCCTTAAACATGTACTGGTATTTTAAGTGAGGACGGGAAATCTGGTGTGGATTAGCCTGGGCCAGCCTATTAACTGCGGCTGGAAGGTTGACGTCCTTGTTCCCATGGAAAAAATGATCTCTTAGGATCCATTCGATCGCCTCGGGCAAAAGCGGATTAAGAAGCTCAAGATTGTCTCTAAAAGCTCGAACCTTTGCTTTTTTTGCGATGACATAGTCTTTAAATACAACGGAACTTGCCGTCTCAATGATTGCGTCGCATCGACTTTGGACCGCTGCGTGGTTTTTGCTGTCCACTAATGAATTGATGTGATTCATGTCATCGTCATTGATGCCGTTAATTTGATAAATCAACCCCGAGGCTGATGCCGTGTTGAATAGGGTAGGGTCATTGCCAAAATACGATTTAATCGAGAAGCCGATGCGATCGCGCTTGAGGCCAGTGCGCGAATCAAGCGTCGTTAGATAAATGTCGTTTTTATCGCCGCTCCCGGCCTTCAACTTCAGGACTTCTGCCAGCTTCAGGAAGGTCACAGCTTCTTCAGATGCTGTGAAGGTGCTTTTCCCGTGCTGAATTTTATCCATAAGATCGTCAGCGGCGACAGTAAAATCGCTGGCGGCAACCTTGGCAACGGGAGAGCCGTTAACGTCGATGATTACATCCGTATTGTTTTCATCCATGCTATACGCGACGATGCGGTCTTTGGTTTCTTTCCTAATGACCCCTACAACTTCCATCCATACATCGGTGGCTTGCGTTGAAGTGTCATACGAAAGGGCGATCTTTCCGTCGCCGATAAGACGCATTGCGGTATAGAGCTCGCTCCATTCGCCTTTATTAGCTCGCCATTTATCTGCCTGTTTTTCATCGCGTGCCATCTAGGACCTCCCTAATTTTTTTTGCAATTTCAGCAATGACGGGCACCGTTACCGAATTGCCAAATTGCTTATATAGCTGAGTGTCGCTCAGGACTAAATTGTATGAATCGGGAAAACCTTGAAGTCGTGCCCATTCACGAGGGGTTAGCTTTCTAACGTCCTCTTTATTGATTGACCCCTTAATCCTGGTCACCGGGGTCATAGAATGCTCCCGGTGATCGACAATTAGATTGCGCTCGCGACCCATACCTCCGCAAACGATGGCTCCTGCGATGCCGTCTAGCTCACGAATTTCATAGCCAAACCCGTGCCCAAGTGCCTCATGTCTCGCTCTGTGCTTTCTGAGCGTTTCAAGGTAAACATCAGATAGATAGTACTTTGGGCTAATGGGGGCGTTTTCGAGGATGTCGCTGAGGGTGGCTTTGTGTTCAAGTCCAGATGGAAAGGTAAAGCTATCTGGAGCGACGTCGTCTCGAAAAGCAACAATATAAATTCGCTCTCTGTTTTGGGGAACGCCAAAATCCTTAGAGTTCAACATCTTATAAAATGGGACGTATCCCTCTTCTTTTAGTGCGCCGAGAATAGTCTCAAATGTCCTGCCTTTATCGTGGATGGGGAGTCCCTTGACATTTTCGCAGAAGATAACGCTCGGTTTGTTTGCACGCTCGGTGCAAATGCGAAGCGTATCGAAGAACAAAGTTCCGCGGGCCCTGCCTTTGTAATCGTCAGCAAATCCCTTTCGTTTCCCCGCCAGACTAAAAGCTTGGCAGGGAAAGCCCGCCAAGCAAATGTCAAAATCGGGAACATCCGAAGCATCAATTTGTGTGATATCGCCTGCGATTTGAAAGGAGTCGATGAAATTTGCGCGATAGGTCTTACGTGCTGGTTCATCCAATTCGCTTGCGAAGATGGTTTTGATGTCAGAGCCAAAGGCCTCTTCGAATCCCATCCTGATTCCACCAATGCCAGCAAATAGATCAATGGCTCGATACGTTGCCATACCACTCCCGATAACAATGCGGTGTTGAAGCAGTTAGAAACCCGCAGATGCCTTCTTTCGAATCAAACATTTTATTCTAGCTTGGATTGAGCCTGTCCTGCGTGCGGCAACTAGTCAAAAAGACTATAAAGCAATCTTGAGATAGGAAATTGAGGTTATTTTGAAGCTGTATGACAGGGCAAGAGCTGAAGATAATTAATGGAGGGCATGTTTGCGGGCCTGTATCGTGTGCACTGACAGCGAATGAGACAAATAATAGTCAAGTGTGAATATGGCATAACTTGGGTTGTCGAATGCATCGGTGCAATGGCCGCATGCGTCGCGCACATGTCGTGTGTCTTGGACGGTCAGGTTGCTAGAGGCGAATTTGGGATTGTTAATTTCAAACAGGGGAATGTTGTTTCGCAATTTGATTGACATTATTTATCTGTGCAACACTCTTTGACGGATTGTTCGGTCTTACGTGCTATGAGCTGCATGAATACTTAATGAGGCCTATATAATCTAGAGCGTTCTTTTGAATTGTCGTGAGGCGGGGCAACAGGGATTGCTGACTGTGCCCTCCGTCGTCCAATCCTCTTTTATGGCCGCCTCCGCGGTCGCGATGCGATCGTCTCTGATGGATAGGCAATCCCAGTAGTCGGACAAACCGGGAACGGGGATGTGTCTGATTGGTTTCATTCCTTTCTTTCTGGCCTTGTCAGCCTCCATCTCTAATGAGATGACGGTGGCAACTAAGTCGAATTTAGAAAGTGCCCATCCGTTGTCCGATTTGCGACAGCTACTAGTGTTCTGCTCTGCGAGCTTATCTAAGAGCTCTGGAAGGGTGCCTAATTGCGCTGACTGGGTCGTAATAGTAACGATTTCATTGCCATCCGCCAATGACCCGTTCCAAATCACGGGGCGAGGATGGCCACATGCTTCAGGTGTTTGAGTGCTGGGCTGGTTTTTGGGCTGATTGATCGCTTTGAGCCACTCTTCGTAGAGTGCTTTCGGCACGAGGGGAGAGCGTTGATAAAAAGGTCCAAGGGTGTGGTCGACGGCGGCGGCTAGTTCTTGAAAATAAAGATGTCGTTTTTTGTTGATAGCCATAGGGTTATGCCCGTCTTTCCCGCTGACGGTATCTGCTTTGCGTCTTAAATTGACGGCAGTTGCATGGGGCGGCTTTTTACCAAGCTTGAGTTTTCTATTACTCGCGGGATTGCAGTACATGCCCGTTTCGTTGTCGTATCTAGAACAATACTTGCTATTGTTGCCAGTTGGGAAAACGGGCTTGTTACATGTGCTGCATTTTGCCGGAAGTGCCCCAGATCGCAGGGCTTCGCATAGTAGATGCGCATAGAAAACCGGGAATGATTCCGGAAGAAAAGAATGAATCAATGAGTGGGAGCGGTCTATCAAGTGCTGGAAATGAAGGGCTTCTTGCATTGCGTCACTGTCGTTGATGTCGATAACAAGGTACTTTCCGTCATTTACGATAAACCGCATGATGCCGATTGTGCTTTCGGCGTTCCTCGATAACTCCACCTTGTTGTAGAGCCTGTTCTGAATCAGGTTGAGTGCCAGAGAGTCGAGGCTATTGAGGTCCTGGACCATTGGGGCGGCGATTGCATGTTTCGTGCATTCTGAGGACGTTAGTTCCCCAAAACGGCGAATTTGATCAGCGACATCCAGGATGGATTCTCCGGTAGAAAGCAGCTTCGCGAATAATGAAACGTAGCTGCTGAGGTCATCCCGATAAGAAGGCTCGTTTATCTTCTTGGATAAGCTAAGACAATCAATGATGATGTCGCCAAGAACGGCTATTGCCAACTCATGGATATCGATGGCTAGTTGGGTATCAACTAATTGACCGTGGAAGTGCGTCTCATAAAACTCTCTTTTGGTTTCTGGCGTTTTAAGCGCCAACGGGTGGTGGGCAATTGAGCGCTCGCTTCCGCGAGCGAGCTCAGGCCTACTGTTTAGGCCAAAGAGCATTTCAATGTAATTGGCCAGATTAGGGGCAACGGAATCGGCGGCATCGTTGCTGCTTAGTAACTCAAGTGCTGGCATAGCAACTTTCGCGATGTTCCTGCACTCTATTGCCCAAAGGGAGAAAACCTTCGAGGGCAAATAGGCATCGGGTATTTCATCAAGATAAACTGAATCGATGCATAATGAGCAAGCATTGAAAAAGAGCTGGTAGATACCGTCCGAATAGCCGCCGCTTATTGCGGAATCAAGCGCTTGCTTGACTGCTTCTGTGAGCTCATGCGTTATATTTGCCTTTTCGATATGGCATTTGTCGAGGTCGCCGCCTGCGTCAATTATTCTCGAACAAAGCGGAGGAAAACACGTGGAAGCATTTTTATAATCTGAGCCTTCGAGATATTGAGCTTCTTGAATGCGCTGCATTCGCCGTAGCGAATTAAAGATGCGGTGTGGAACGGGCGCTGAATGGGCGTTACGATATTCGGCATACCAAGAGGACATTTCGTTAAAGAACTTCTCAAGATCAATTCTTAGGAATTCGTTTAACAGCTCTTTTGCAGACCAATGCTGTTCGAATTCCGCTCCTTCACATTCTTGATCCTTATCGGGTTTTGCGTTTGTCAGTTGTTTGCAACAGAGATGCAAAGAGGTATCTCTGTCAAACCGAATGAAGCTAGCCCTAACACGCCAGGTCAGAGCTATTAAATTGGCACCTTGCATATTTCTTAAACCAGCACAACTTTCAAAATCAAATATACTTTGTGCCATTGTGCCACTTTGTCGTGTTCAATAGGAGTCGAGCAAGAAAGAAGTCCAAGGGAGGACGGAAAATGTTCGACGGCACCCTGTTTGAACTGGTTAATTCCACCAAGCGCGATGAGCTTGAAGATATCGTTTGCGAAGCTATGACCATCTGTGATGAGCTGAAGGTGGGCCTTTCTGAGGAGCGCGGGCTCGGCTTCTTTGAAGACTGTGCCCGTCAAAGCGCCTATGAGCTCATGCTCGACAATTGTCGTGACGAGCTTGCTCGTCTGGGCTTTGAGCTCGAATGGGGCGTTGAGGACTATCCGGTGGTCTCGCCGGTCCGTTCGGTTTCGCTTGCGCGGATCTCAGCGCATGACGCCGTTGGCGTCGAGTATTCGAGTCGTAATGACCTCGATATAGCTTGTTAGTCTTTCTTTCTTCGTAGGCGGTCAAGCCGACCTGCTGTTTTATCGGGACTTCTAAGCAGTCCCGTTCTTTACGCCAATCACCCCAAAACTCAATCACCAACCAATCGGGTCTCTCTGAAAGGAAGATCATGAATACTTCTATTCAAAATGTGTCCGTCTCTCACAAGCCGAGCATCACCAAGATTGCCGAAGGCGCGTTGCTAATCGCTGTCGCGGCGTTAGCTGTGAACGGCATCATTTCCTTTACTGCACCGTCGTACATCTGGAAAGGTGAGATTCCTATGTTCACGCCTGACCTGTTCGATCATCCCTACGAGGCTCCAACGGTGGAGGATATTGTGTCGGGAATGGAGACGCTTGACCGGGTGTCGATGACCGCGGCCGTGCTCGTTGCTCTGTATCCTGTATACCATGCCATTTGGTGCCTCTGCGCAGGTGTTGGGTGCAATTGCAAGGCACCTGTGTTTTACGGACGGATGTCGCGCCGCTTTGGCTCGTTGAGCGCCTGTTCGCTTTTGGCCGTGCTTGCCGTATGTCGTGGGTTTGAGTGCTATATCGACGGCGGGGCCACGGGGGACAAACTCCTCATGATCGTGGGCCTTTTCCTCATGGTGACATCGATTGCGCTTGTTTCCGGATGCGTCCTGGCATGCATTGTCAAATGGTATGAGCTCAAAGGTCCTGGGCGCTATCGTGGCGACGAGGCTCTTGTCGCATGGTTCGGCCGTGCAGATGTCTTACTGAATCGCGCGAGCTCGAAGATGGTGCCGCTGTATGGTGCCGAAATGCTTGCCTGCGCGGCATCGTTGATTTTTGGATATGGCATCGCTAGCGCTATTGCATCCATCATTACGATTGTATTAACCGCCTGGGGCATTGTGCTCGCCATCATCTTTATCCCTCTTTGTATCGGCTGCGTTTCGGCTAGCTCGAAAGACTAGAAGGGTGAATCTGTTCGCGGACACGTAGAAAGCCGCGGCATCAAGCTCAGTCTTGCTTTTCCGGGTCATATCCCTTTGTATACACGGTAAAGCTGAGGTCATCGATCATGCCGGTACTGCAGACACATGCGTCGGGCGTGTTCCAAGTGTCCTGAACCGTCAGGTCGGTTGAGACGCGCTCGGGCTCATCAATTCCAAGCAATGGAATGGGTTTTGTCATCTGATCGGCGTTATTTATCTGCGCAATGATCTCCAGCAACTTGTACAACTTGATATGCCAGGAGCTGTATGGGTGCTCGCCGGGCCCCTTGAAATCCAACGTGCATTTTGATTGTGGGCTTTCGGCAAGTTGGCCCAAACGTTCAAAAAGCGCTGGGTACTCGGCTCCGGAAAACTCGACTCGAACATAACGATTGCCATCGCGGACGACTCCGTACCACATTACAGAGTATGGAAAGCCGATTCTATCCGGTCGTTTGATTTCTGTCCTGCAATTGGGCTGGTTGACGATAGACAGCCATGTCGAATAGAGCTCGTCGGAAATAAGGTCACTCGCTTGGTATGTTGGACCAATGCCATCGAGGACAAAGTTGCCAAGACGCTCAAAATAGTGGGCACAATCCGCTAGGCCATTTTTATACGCCGTATCGGCTTTTCTCTGCATATTGAGCGCGACATCGCGGGGCGATTTGCGACCAAGATGTTTTTTGGCGTTATATCGCGGGTTGCAGTAGAGCTTGGTCTCCTCGCTATATCGGTCGCAGTACTTGCTGTTGGGACCAGTTGGAAAAAAGAGCGAACCGCAGGTTTGGCATGCTATCGGCATAATGCCGCACAGCAGCAGCTCGTGAAGGATGCGGGCATAAAGGCTTGCAAAGGACCATTCCTCTTCGGTGAAGTAGAGCTCTCCTGCCTTTGAAATAACGGCTTGAAGCCCAACGAGCCTATTGAGGTTTTCCTGGTCGTTAAGCTCTGCATGCGTATGGAAGTCTCCATTTGCGAAGATCTGGTTCTCGCGCATAGCTTCGAGATAGTTTTTACGAAACGCCTGCATAAAGGGGGCGCTATTCATGCGCTTTATTCCATTCAAATGCTCTTCGAGCTTTTGAGCCGTTTCGTTTCCGGGCAAGTGTTTTTTGGCTGCGTATACAAAAGCTTCGCCAAAGCGGATGATTGCTGGCAGCTGCTCATCGAATAATCGGAATTGTCGCGGGTCGCTTGTTTTGATGGCGGCTGGGAAAAACTCTTCGTTTTGCGCGAGCAGGCTAGGTGCCTCGGTGTTTTTAAGCAGCGGGGTAAGCTCCAGACATTCCTGATAAAAAACAATGAGAAGCGCTCGAAAGAGATCGATATTGGTGCAGACGCAAGCTGTTTCTATCTGAGATTTCGCCTTGGGAAAGTTGCGTATAGGATTGTCTCGGTCATACGGCACTGGTGCTGTTAGATCGGTCTCGCCGTTGGTAGCGTTAATGCTCATGTCGTTCGACTCGAGCTGGAGATAGGAGCTGAAGAGGGACGCCATTTCTTGCTTGTTGAGTTGGTCCGATGTTGTAATCACCGCGCGGTACAGGCGGTTGATCTCGTCGCACTCAATAGCGTTGTTGTACATCCAGCAGCTGTAATAGCGATAGTCGGGAATCGCCGTGATGTTCATGACACACTGTCTACAGACATTTTCAAGGAGATATCTGGCCATGACGGAAATCTCTCCGTGTGCATGGCTTGTAATGGCTTCGTCGAATATCGGAGCAAAGAAATCGAGGTCGCGTTCCTTTTGTTTTTGAAGGTTGACTGCGATTTCGGCTTCGTTCAATTCTACTTGTGCTGACTCTTGATCGGGGTCGTCTTGATCGAGCCAGACGTCATGGTCTGGCTCGGCTGCGTAGTCCATCGACGTGTGTTGCACATGGTGGGGAGCAGCAGAGGACTGTCGAATGGCGTTCTGCAAATCGATATAAAAGCGCTGGTCTGCTCGCTCACGAAAGTGGCCCCCAATCTCGTTGAAAAGTGAGCTAAGGTCGACGCGCAATAGGTCGTTGCCTAGGGAGACGAGACTCCATGCGCTTGCATTGCCGGATGTGTTTCCGTCACCGGCACAATCAATCTCCGGCGTCCTGTTAAGAAGCAGCATACGGGGATTGACAGGGGAGCGAAGAAAGCCAGCCTCAAAACCCCAGCTAAATGGTTCTTTTTCGGACTTAAGCATTGATGCTCCAAACAGCCAAAATTTAAAACACGATAAAAGTTATATTACGCAGCTGTTTGCGGCTGTTCAATGGAGTCAAGCGAAAAGGCTTAAAACCAGGGAGGCCGTTATGTCCGATCGCATCAAGCTCAACGAAGGAAACATCGATGTATGCGAGCGCGAGGTTATCGCTCTTCGCGAGATTATCGCTGCCGCCATGGGTCGCTTGCATCAGATGCGCAAACAGTGCGAGCGCGGCTACACGTCTTCGGAGGATTTCGAGAATGCGTTGGATGCTTACGGAGTGATCCGTGAGCGAGTCGACGAGCTTGATCAGCTTGGTTTCGAGTTCAGATGGTCCTCAGTCCCCGATGCGGGGATCGATGAGTACGTCGGACTCGAATGGGTCGAGAACGACAGCTCTCCACGTGAGCGCGGTTTCGATATTGCTTGCTGATGTGTCCGCACGACTTGGTATCAATGTTGGCGAACAATCTGTGATCGGAGTCAACCATGGGCTGCATTCTAGTTGCCGCCGACTCCGCTTTGTTCTCCGTTGAAAGGAAAATCATGAACACTTCTATCCAAATTTCGTCCAGCGCCGTTGAGTCTGCGCCCCACACCGCCAAAGGCGAGGTCGCCAAGCTCGTGCAGGGCGCGCTGCTCATTGCCGTTGCTGCGGTTGCCGCCGTCGGCATCGCCTCCGTCGCCGCTCCGTTTTGTGTTTGGAAGGGCGAGGTCGCGCTGTTTCTGAACGAGTCGTTCCACACCAACTGCTCAGTTTCTGCGATCGCGGAGTACGCGTCAGCGGCACCCGGGTCCGATTGGGCGTCGCTGCTCGTGGCCGTGCTCATCGCGGCCTACCCTGCCTACCATGCCGTCTGGCGCGTTCGCGAGGGACTTGGGCTCAGCTGCGAGGCACCGGTATTCTGCAGCCGTGTGTCGCGCCTGCTCGCCGCGGTGAGCGCCTGCCTGCTGCTGGCGATGCTGTTCATGGGCTATGGAACGAGTTGGCTCATCAACGGCAGTGCGATGGGTGACCAGAGCCTTGTTGAGTCGGGGCACGATGTATGGGCCGTTTCCATCATGATCATGCTGGGCTGTGCCCTGATGTGCCTGTTCAAGTGGTTTATCGCCAAGGGCCCCGGACGCAATTACGGCAGCGGCTTTGCCGTCGAGCTTGTCCGCCTCGCCGACGTCCTGCTGAAGCGCACGAGCTCGAACCTGGTGTTGTGCTACGTGGCCGAGCTGCTTGCCTGCCTGCTGGCGTTGGCCTTCATTGCCGTGGCCTATGTCGTCGTGAGCGTGGCTATCGTGCTTGCGTTCGCAGCCGTGGCCTTAGTGGTGTGCATCGCCGGGCTTCCCGTTATCCTTGCCGCCTCGTGGCGCAGGTAGCGGGGCGATCATGCGAGTTCTTGTCACCGCGTGAGAAAAACTTGCAAGAATCGCAAGTTCTTTTCATGCGATGAGAAAAACTTGCAGGTTGGTGCGAGGACGACGGTCCTCCGCGTGAGCGCGGTTTCGATATTGCTTGTTAATGTGTCCGAACGATTGATTGGAGACAAAATGTATCCGGGCTATGAGTGCAACAACTATCCCATAAGCATTACGGATGAGGATGGTCCGTTCCTTATCATGGAGGCGGAGCTGTCTGGTGACGTCGAGCTCAATGATGAGTTTAAGAAAGACGCCAGCTATAGATATTCGTGTGCGACTGTTTCTGCGGCGATTAATCTTTGCAGGTCGATGACGGACGGCGATGCCGATCCCTGGTATGAAAGCTGGGAGAAGGCAGCTGAGCGTTATCCGCTCGAGAAATGCGAGGAAGCGACAACGCTGTATTGGATTGAGCCGACCGATCCGCACAAGGCGCTGTGCGCCTTCCATCCCCATCCCGATCTTGAGCAGTATGTGGCTGAGACAATTGAGGCTGTTGACACCTATCTGTTGGAGTGCGAGTACTGTCCCTTTACGGTCAGCCACTTAGATCTAAAGGACGTTGACGTCCTGCTCAGCGCTGCTTGGGGATTGGCTCGAGTTCTCAAAGATATTTGGGGAACTTGCGACCCTGATGTTATGGAAAAGATTGAAGATGCTACGTACAGTGCGTATATAACGGTTAGGGACCTGATCGCGGGCGAAGAGGCGGCCAAAGCCAGTTCGAAGTCTGTTGAGGATCTCTAGCTGCTGCGCTGAACGGCGTGCCTGATCGGCAGACTGTCGGCAAAAGTCCGGACAGTCTGCCGGCCTCGGTCGCTACATCGTTCCCTTGCTCGCAGCGTAATGTTCCGCCTGCTTAAGGGCGTCCTCGTAGGCGCGCTGCTTTGCTTCGTACTCTAGCGCGTAGCGCTCCTGCTCCGCTCGCCCGGGAACAGGCACGGTCATGCTTCGCAGGTCCATTGGGGCAAGTTGCACAAGCGCGTCTCCGTGCGAGGTGTCCGCCAGTTTCTTCTGCCCCTCATCGGACGACAGGTATGCCAGGACAAACTGGGCAAGCAGCTCGTCCTCAAAGGTAGCGCAGAACATGGCGTCGCAGGGGACAATGCTCTCAAACAAAAGACCGCGCTCCACGGGGCGCTCAGAACCGACAGAAAAGTGGCCTGGCGTGATGAGGGCAAGCTTGAATGGAGGCCCGACGCGTGATATGAGAAGGCTCGCCTCGCGGACGTCGATCGGTTTGGCCTTCCGAAAATCTTCGTAGTCTACACGGCTTACATCGTAGATATCTGTATCGGGGACACGCTCAAGTACATCTTCTGCGGCAATGATTGCGCCATCATGAAGATGCTTTAGCGACAGGTAGTAGCAGTCGTGCTGTTGGTAACTGTCTGTCGGATCTGATTCGGGCAGTTTGGTTACAACGCTGCGGGCGGTGCCGCGGTAGATTGGCGCTAGCGACCCAAGGGGGATGAACATTCTCTCGTCGAACGATCCGCTCTTTGTATTGGGTAATAGGGGATAGATGCCGTTGCCCTGATCCTCGAGCCGATGCCAATAGACTGGATTCTTTTGATCGCCGTAGGCTCGGTCGACGGAATCGAGGAGCTGGTGCAGAATCTCATCGGTCATTTGCTTGTCGTCAAAGCTCCTGCCGTCAAAAAGGAAATACGGATCATTGGGCTCGCCGTCGCCAATAAAGAGCAGCGCGCGACCCTCGGCCTTTTTGGCAATGGTGTTGGGAAGAAGCACAATGCTCTTTAGCAGGCCGAGGTCACAAAGAAGGCGACGTCCATCTACGGCTCGCGCCAGATTGAACAGACGGTCCGAAATCTGAATGACGGCCGTGGCATGGGACTGAGAGCAGGCAATGGATGCCGCAAGAAAGATGTAGTACCACTCAGTGACCGAAAGCAGATCGGGGATGCCTGCGCTGCGTTGCAGCTGCTTCGAGCGCGTTCTGAGGAAATCCAGGACTCGCGCATTTGCCGCATCGATAGATGCCGGGAATTGGGATAGCGGTCGTAGCTCGGGGGGCCTGCAGTAAATGAGTGCTGATTCGTACGTGTGAGAGGCTGCGTCCTGCTCGTAGTCGTATAAAAAGATATTCTCCTCGATGGCAGTAAACGTCGACGTCGGGACTTTGACTCGGTTTTTGCAAACGCAAGCGGGCACATAATCCCATTCGTCGGTTGCTTCGTTGTAAACGCGGTCCTCAAACTCAAACGAGGCGGCCGAAGGTCGCTTGAGGTCAATCCCCAAAACAGACCACGAGGGGCCATCGACGTGCTCGCTCGAAAACTCAAAATCGCGACAGCACAGTTCTATGAGCCTTTTCGTTCTCGACGAAGGCTGATATTTCTCGACCATATGAGACACAAGATCCGATAGATATCGGCTCATATATGGCTTGAGATCTTCGTTTAAGCGAAGAGTTGCAAATTCTGCTTTAGTTTTGAGCATGCGCACCTCCTGCATATTCCCTATATTGCGCGGTTCGCTGACTGGCCCGTCGCGGCTCAATTGCCTTCAGTCTACAAGAAGAGCAGTTGCGGCGTTTTTCAGGCGGGGCACTCAAATGAAAAAGAAAAAATCGAATGGTGCGTATGAGGCCGTACGCATTGGGTAATATTTCGCTAGATACTAACACTAAGAGATTTGCATATCTCCTAGTTGTATCAAGCTACAGTGGATAAACCAACTAGTTGTTTCAGCAACGAAAGGACAGCTAATGAACGGATACGACACGTATAGGATCGAGCCAGACGCTCTCAAGAAGCCAACAACAGTGAATATTTTAGGCATGATTCTGCAAACCCTCTTTGCGGTTGTGCTGTACGTTGTCGCCGTCGACATGATGTGCTTGCTGACGACGTGGCTCGGCGGCTTTATGTTCGAGATTGGCGAGGGCAACACGGTGATTCCGCTCCATTCGTGGCGCCTGGTGGCGTTTAGGGCGTACTGGGTTGTGCTGGGCGTGGCGGTCGTTGCGGCGCTTGCCCACAAATGGATTGTGCTGTTAACGGGAGAGCGCGAATCCGACATGCGCGAGCTGCTCGGTGCAATTGAGGGCGCGGGCGCATTTGCATCCGTCGTCTGCGCGATCGTCTGTTTGCTGGGCTGTGCCGCCGCATTTGATTGGTGGGCTGGCGTTACCGGAAAGATGGCTTCGGATTCCCGCGCCAATGATTATCTGCTTTGGGCTGTTGTCTTAACAGTCGGAACGATTGTCGAGTGGCGAATTGTCGAAGGAGTTCTCAAGGCTTTATTCCCTCATGAGTGCTTGTTCCACGGGCTTCGCTTTGCATCTGCCTGCGTGGTTACTCCTCTGCTCGCGCTTGTGCCCACAGCGCTGGTCATCGTCGTGTGCGCGGTGGTGGTAGGCCTTTTTGCCGGGATTGTGTTCGCATCGCTTGCGATTCCCGTGGTTATCACGGTTATTGGCATTGCCATCGCTATGAGTCGCTAACCCACAACGCAATCCAAATATCTCGCATAAAGAAAGGAACGACCATGTCGGTATTCTCTAACGCTCAAAAGCTTCTGCTGCTTGCCGTACTTACCGCTCTTATGGCTGGTGCCCTGATGTACGAAGTGTTGCATCCCACACTGTTTCCGCTGCTCAAGCAGGGCATTTTGCAGCTGCTCTACCACATTCCGGTCTTTACCCAGCCGGGCAACGTGATCTATCTGGAGTCGGCGACATCGCTGGCACTGTAGTGGTTTAAGGGCTCGGCCCACATCGAAGGAAAGAAAACCAATATGGAAAGGAAGGCGCCCATGACTCAGAAGCAGTATCGAAACATCGATCGCTACCAGGACTTGCTCAATCGAATTGCGCCTACGCGTCTGGTGGAGCAGACGCGTCAGAGTGTTATTGGCCACGAAGGAAGCTTGGAGGCCTTTGTGACGGCGCTGAGCTTTGAGGTCAACCGCTGCGTGATGTTGGCACGCGGCGCCGACCCGCGCGACGTTCTTTCGCCCGCTGCCATTTTGGTGATGGGTTCCACCGGCACGGGAAAAACCCACACCATCAAGGCCGTGGCAGATGCCGCGGGGCTCAAACTGTTCGTGTTCGATGTCTCCACCATGACGGGCGAGGGCTGGCGCGGTGCCAGCATGAGCAACTGCCTGTCGCAGGTCGCGGACTATCAGGCTGCCAATCCCGGCGAAATTTGCTTGGTGCTCTTTGACGAGTTTGACAAGGCGGTTCGTGCCGAGCCCGATGGGGGCGAAGTTGCATCGAGCTTTAGTCCATCGCAGTCGTTCCTTAAGCTCTTGGAAGGCGGGGAGATGCCGTTTGAATGTGATACCTCCAAGAGTGCGGCTATTAAGACGCTCAACCTCGATCAGGTTGTTTGCATTTTGGGCGGCGCCTTTATGGGCTTGGATGCTCTGGTGCGCAAGCGCCTGAGTGACAAGTCTGGCACCACGGTCGGCTTCGGATCCTCGTATGCCGCCGTGCGCACCGCCGCAAAATCGGCAAACGAGCTGCGAGACAGTGCGACCATCGAGGATGTTGAGACTTGGGGTATTATGTCCGAGCTGTGCGGGCGCATTGGCTCGGTGATTAACTTTAACGCCTTGAGCGTGGACGATCTGGTCCAGATTGCGTATGAACAGTACCTGCCCAAGTACAACAACATGATGGGAAATGGCGCCAAGATGGAGCTGATGGCAGATGCTGCTCGCCTTGCGGCGAAGCGCGCGGTTAAGGAAGGTGCCGGCGCGCGCGGCATGCTCCGTCAGCTGCGTCCCCTTATGATGTACGCCTGGAGGGACATGCGGGAAGATACCTATATTTCCCGTGCGACCTTGGTCGTGAGCGACGGGGAACTTGCGGTTGCGTACGAGCGCTCTCATGAGCCGCGGGGCTTTTTGCAGGAAGAGATGGGGGAGAATTCGCCCTTTCTGAACGGGAGGGAGATTGAAGCCCTGACGCTGGTGAACAACTGGATGGAGCATGAGGACGAGGACGAGCATAAGCCGTATCAGCCTGAGTTTGCTTGGCTGGCGGATTTGGTGGACGGCTCGGCGCTCGACAAGATCGTGCAGGGCGGCAAGGCATTCGATCTTGCTGGGGTGTTGTTGCGCGGCGTTCCGTTTGATGGGCCGGAGCGCATTGCCGCCCACGAGCTGCTTAAGGCGTGCGCCTGCTACAACGACGTGCTCTATGCCGATCAGGACAAGTATCGCAACCTTGCCCAGGTGCTTATGCTCACCAAATTGGTGTACAAAAAATCGCCCGATTGCTTGCTGAGCCCGCTCGATGTGGTTATGAACGGCACGACTACGGGCAACGGTTTTCAGGGTCTTGGCGAGTGGGTTGATGCCGTGAGCAGGTCCGAAAAGCCTTCGCTGGAAAAGTGGCAGTACCTGGCGGCCGGGGAGGCCCTGCGGATTTACGACCACTTTAGCAAGCGTCCCGACCAGGTAAAGGAGCTTGCCGCCGATGTGTCCCTGATGCGTGTCGCCCTCGCGGTGATCGACGCTGAGGAGCGCGAGGCGTTGGAATACGATCTTGAGAAGCTGCTCGCTTCGTGCGAGTAGTCGCCGACTGCTTCTCTTTCCTTTCTTTTCTCAAGCGGCATAGATGCCATCGCTCAGCCGCCCTGCGTGAGTTTTTGTCCGCACGGGATGGTATTCAACACATGCAACAACTAAATCGGAGGTTTGACCATGGCTACGTGGGAGCTGAACTGTCAATCGAATCCGTCGTCTGCGGGCGACAAGGAGCTTGCTCCCTATCTTGCGCGCCAAAAGGCGATGCGCGAGTTTTTTGAGCGTGCGCTGTTTGTTCCCAAGGACCCGGGCGGCGCCAAGTGCCAGGACAACAATGGTTTGTTCTTTTTGGGTGCCACGACGGGCTCGGGCAAAAACTATACGGCCGAGCAGGTCACGGCTGATCTGATCGTCGGCGGCTGGGATGAGTCGGGCTGTTTTAACAAATGCCCTGGTCGCCGCACCTTGGTGTTTGTGGTTCCGGGTAAGGACAACCGAGACAACTACATTGCAAGCGTGCGCGAATTGCTGATCCATCAGGGCATGGATTCCAAAGATGCGGAGCGCATGGTGTTCGATCTTCCGCGAGCGGGTGAGAATATCAAAAACTGGATCGACGCCACGTTTGATAAGGGCAGCGTAAGGCCGCGCGATATTCCATGCCCCTTTGGAGCGAAGGACGAGGCTGTTCTTCGCGACATTACGCATGCGTGGAACAGCGCGATGGAGATCGCAGATGATCTTTTGGGCATTTTGGATAAGAAGGAACGCCTGGGAAGCGTTGTCGACCGCCTGACTCCAGGGCTGTGGGATAAGCTGGCGTTGGCAGACGCGAGCTTGCGTCGAGCGGTGAGCCGTGGACGCCAGAGCATCACGCGTGGCTTTGAGGAGATTCCCCGGATTTGGCCCTCGGCATTGCTCAACGATAAGCGCACGCCGCATGTAATTGCATGCACGCCGCAAAAGCTCGTCAATAGAATCGATACGGTGACAGGAGCGGGCGTCGTGTTCTTTAACGCAACGGTTGCCGACGAATGCCTGTTTATCTTTGATGAGATCGACCATGCGAAGGCCGATATGCTGTCGATGCTGGCGGCGGGACATATGAAATTTCAGCCCGACGAGATGCTGCGTATTCTTGACCGTCATTTTAATGGCGGCGTGGTTGATCCTCTGCTGCTGGGAAATCGGGACCAGTGGATGGCGGTCTATACGCATGCCTCGACCTCGGGCGAGCACGAGGGGTCAAACGCGGCCACGAGCAAGGTTTCGCGCGCAAGTGTGGAGACGACTGCCGAAGAGATCGCCAAGGGTGCCAAGCGTATTCAAAAGATGATCGCTGCGTGTATTCAGGATATGGAGCTGCAGCAGCCTTTTGCCCTGTCTGACAAGGCGAAAGACGAGCAGCTTGCCGGTCGTCACCTGTTTGGCAGCGACGATATTTCGGTGGGCGATGGCCTGTCGAATCCCTTGCGCTATGAGCTCGATACTCGCCGCAACCGCAACATGATTACGTCTTGTGGGACGGACGAGCAGCAGACCGTCAATAAGGCGGTGCGCCGTGCGCGCGGCCTTGTCAGGATGGTGGTGGGCCATCTTGCCCGCTGTGCCACGCTTATGGACAAGCTGTACTACGGCAGCATTTCGTACAAGGACGATCTTTCGCGCAAGAATATCATCGATGCCCTGGGCATTAGGAACGACCAGACCAACGAGAAATACTTCTGGAATTCGCTGATGCTGGCGCTGTTCTTTAAGGACCGCAAGAACGACGAGATCGATGCCGTTGACGATTCGGTGTATGCGCGTGGTGTTAACTACCTGGTGATGGAAACCACCATCGACCATATGTTTACCACGTACCTGACTAATCACGGCATTGAGCGCATGCCCGAGGCGTATCTGGCATCCATTGCCGCCAAGGCTCCCTGTGTGTGCATGAGCGCCACCTGGAATGCACCGACTATTAAGAACTTTGACCTGGATTACCTGGACGAAGTGCATGGCGTGGTTCGTAAAGATGCCTGGATTGGCGAGCTCAACCAGGAGATCGTGCGGCAGACCAGGCTGTTCAACAAGCAGGCGGCAACGGTGTACGACGTCGACGTCGTTTGGGTTGACGAGTCCAAGAAGCTTGCCGGCATGGCGGCCGTGGCCGGCGGCGCCTATGGCGGCGGTATCGTGTCGCCCGACGAGGTGTACGAGCATGTGATGGGATTCTTTGACCAGATTGGCGTGAGCGAAGGGCTTGCGGCGTGCCTGCGCCGAAAGATTGCCGACAGGGTGACCACGAGCGATGCCGAAAGCATCGAGTTTGAACTAAAGCGTCTGAGCAAGACGCTCGTTGCCGTGAGCGCCTGGGCGCGTGGCGTGGCGCGCAGTGAGCAGCAGGCGGGAGCCATCTTTACGACACGACACATGGGAAACCATGGCGACTTTAATAGTTTGGTGCTGGATCTTGCCCGAGAAATCGTTGCCGAACTGGTGATTAGGAACGTTAAGCACCCCGAGGCGTCGTACGAGAAGTCGCTCGAGGAAGCCAAGGATATGGTGCCGTGCTTTAACGCCTCCGGCTGGGAGGAGGGCTGGCGTGACGCTCAGGGGCGTCTGAAGGACGGCAAGCCGACCCTGATGTTTATCAATCTTGCTGCTGGCGGCTTTTCCAAAAACCTCAAATACGAGGTGCCGGAGAGCCTGCGCGACACGGTGCGCCAGGTGGACTGCGGCTTCGATAACGCTGAGCGACATCCCAAGATGGATCTCGATTTTTTGTACATGGAGTCGCCCACGAGCCGCTTGACCTGGGGAGTCGATATTAGTTCAAAGAAGTTTGACCAGCAGGCGCTGCTTGGCGTGGTCGAACAGGAGGAGCTCGTGACGCGCGGTGAGATCCCGTTTATTCAGAAGCGCCATCGCGTGCGCACGGTACTGGCGGGCGTTGGCGGAAAACTGCCGGTGCGCGACACCCTCTCTTATCAGGTCGAAGGAGCCCGCATTGTGGCGCAGGCCGTGGGTCGCTTGATGCGCACGAGCGTAAAGATGCCGCACGTACGGGTGATGCTCGATCGCGAAATCGCCGGCGATTGCGATTTTTCGTTCCTGCACGATTTGCCGATGGGCTACGAGCTGGAGCAGGTGGTTGGTGCCTGCGCGGCCGTCAACAACCACATGGCGGACAAGAAGCAACACGCTGCTAGCAAGCAACAGAACCTTGCTGCCTTTAGGAACAATCTGGCGAAGGAGAAGCACGAGAGGCTGGCGTGGAGGGTTACCTCGCTCGATGCGCGCGAGGAAGATCTGGCCGCCTTTGACGACGAGCGCGACTTTTATCTGCATCATTTTTGCCTGCCGTGGGAGGACCTTGCGAGCTATCCTGCGCGCAAAAGCACTGCGCTGCACATGCCGTTCCCCGCGAGTGGCTATGCGTATGCGCAGGGCGGAGCGTGTAAGGTGCCGCATTTTGAGTTTCCCAGCTATGAGGGTGAACCTGTTGAGCAGATTGCTGCCCGCCTGGAGGAGTGCTGCCGCTACGACGAGGGGTTAAAGGGCGCGACGGTTCGCCAGGTAAGCCAGACGGCGGCCCGCGTGCCCGAGTTGCTGTCGATTCGGGAGGTGCGCGAGCGTTGGTCGCGCGACGGGGTGCCCGCGATGCTGCAACCGGCGGCGACGGCGCACATGACGCCCTATATGTTCCAGGCGGTGTATCTGGGAGAACTGGGAGAGTCTGCCGGTAGGGCCATCTTCGAGGCGTATTACGATGGCCGGTATTTGCTTGCGCGTGGTGACGCTGCCCATGCCGAGACGGGCGGCGATTTTGAGGTGCTCGATGCCGCTGGCAACAAGACTGGGGTGTGGATCGATTTTAAGCACTATCGCATCGGCGCCTACGAGGCCTACAGGCGCTCCGGCGGCGAGACTACGGATGCTGAGCGCTTTAAGGCAAAGGCCCAAAAAGTTGGGGCGAAGTGCCTGTTGATCGTCAATGTTTTGGCCGATGAAGCGGCGCTGGAGCTACGTCAAAAGCCAATCGATGGCGAGGGGATGGTGTTCTCCTTCCCCTATATGGCAGCTGATGGAGCAATCAGCCTGGAGATGATGGAGGCGATTCATCGTGCAATCGAAGCATAACCAGTCGTGTGGCTTGGGAGACATTGCCGTATCTGAGTTTAAGCTGCAGCTCGACGCCGCTGCTGCCGAGGAGCGCTACTCGGTCTTTTGGTGCAACGTAGGCGATGCTGGTAAGCATGCCGTGGCGAACTTTATGGCCGATGTGTGCCAGACGGGCAAGGTCGTCGCGCTCACGCAGCTTGCGGACAACCGCGTCTTTCTGATGGTCAAAGCGGGCGTGCAGACGGGCGACCTTAATGCCTCGCTTTATCAGGAGCAGTTGGTTCCGATTAAAACTCATTGGGACGAGCTGGACGATTGCGTTGCACTCCGTTTGCTGTTCAACTCCTGCTCTCAGTTTGAGGGGATTGAGGACGAAGTTCCCAATGACACCGGGCACCTGTATGTCATTAGCGCCAAGGGTGCCCGCCGCGATGCTGTCGAAAGCGATGGAAGGGGACCTGCCAAGATCGAAACGGTTGAAATCGTTATCGATGAAGACTGCACCTTTGATCTTAAGATTCGGACGTTCACCAAGCGCCGTGTGCTTATTGGCAGGGCACAAGGTGACGAGAAAGAGCTCGAAAAGATTAAGAGCCAAGTGGGCTACAGGCTATCGCCCGTGGCGACGATGGTGCTTGCCCACGAACAAAAAGACGAGTACATCCTGCGCCGAGCCAAGGGCGACAAGCCGTCCAAGCGCCGTGATCTGACGTTCTCGGCCCAGGCGGACAAGGTCGCCTATACCAAGAAGGGCATCCTGTATCGAGAGCTGCAGATTCTCGAACGCCGTTACAGCGAATTTGCCCGGGTGACGCTCATGGAATACCCGCGTAAGAGTTTCTACGAGGTGCTCAAGGGCGATGAGTACATGCGCGTGGTTGCGGAGCGCATGGCGGGGCAGCGAATCGTGGTGTCGTTTGCGCGTAATGGGCTTGCCGAAGTGGCGCGCCGGCTGGCCGATCGACTTAGCGATTCCTCGTGGGGCGTTCGCGCATCGTATGGCGGAAGGACCGTGGAATCGCGGGCGCTGAACCTTGTCGTTGTGCCCAATGAGGTTGCTGAGGACGACGGCTATGCCTTACATGTTGGCGTGGTGGAACAGCACGTGACGCCGGATGTGTGCGAGCCACTGTTTAAGGTGGCGCCAAAGCAAAAGGACCGCAATGTGCAAGAGGCGATCCTGGGGGCCATGCTCAAAGAGCTGCTGGTTAAGCAAGATGTTGCCGACGGACGGGTGAGGGCGTTTGACCTTGGCTCTTTTGGCGTTGAGTCGGTGACGGCCTGCGGCGTGGTCAATGTCCCGCGCAAGGAGAAGGATAAAGTTGAGCTGGATGAGCGCCTTGCGATGTTGACGATCGGTGTGGATGGGGCCATGGACTACGCCTCACATCCGATCGAGGACGGTCCCGTGGATGAGATGGAGCTCGAGCTGCTGACGGCCGAAGGCAAACTCGACAAGGATGCCTATATCTTTGACGTGCAGGCGAGCGAGCGGTCTATGCTCGCACGCGTGCGGGATACGGGCTTAACGACCTTCTCCAACAACTTTGTGACCTTGGTGCGCGATTATCAGCTTACGGGTAAGGCGGGTCGTAAGAAGGAGTTTTTCGAGAGCTTCAACTCGTCCTATTACGGCATTGGAACGTTCGAACGCGCAGGGACGACCTGCTACTTTGTCGGCGTCAACAACGGCACCAAAGAGGATGTGGCAACGGCGATCCATGTGCGCTCGATTGAGATGCTCGACGGCGAAGATCTGTCCGAGTTGCTGGTTCAGCTGGTCAATGTGGGGCTTTCGCGCTACGGAGCTCCCTCCAGGTGGCCGATTCCGGTCAAGTATCTCAACGAGTGCGCTGCGCGTGAGGGCGCGGTGGGGGATGGCGGTGGCGGCAAGTGATGGTGTTGCGCAATTATCGCTCCTAGAACTTTTTGAAATTATGCTTGCATTGTAAAAGGGGAGAACATATACTGCAGCCATAGCACATCAGATGGGGTCTCAAAAAGAGACCAAGCAAACGAGTTTTCAGTTTATGTTGAGAGGTATTTGAGCATGACCAGCAGAATTTTCCCCCTTTACAACGACAATACCGACCATATCGATTTCAATACCATCTGCGGTTACAGTATTTGTTCTAAGGCTGAGAACTACATGTTCGCTCAAGATGATTTAGAGCTTAGCTCCGAAGATTATGAGTACCTGAATGATATTGAGCGCGAGCGAGAGTATGAGCTCGGCATCCGCTGATGGATGTGGGCTTGTCTCCAACTCCTCCGATTTAATTACCCCGTTATCACCTCTTTTTAGCGGGGCACGTTAGATCGACTATGTGTGTCAGACATCAGCTCATCGTGGGAAGGAATCGGCAATGAGCAAGAACGTGAATAAGAACATCAACGGCGGCGCTGCGGGTAAGACGAAGGCCGCCGGGCGCATAGCGACGGTTGCCGCGGCGACGATCGCCATGACGGGCGGGTCGCTGCTGTCTCCGCTGACCGCGGTGGCACAGGGCGCGAACGGTGCCGACGCTACTGGGAAGCCGGCTGCGGTGCTGTCTCCGTTGACGAGCGCGGCCGCTGCTAGTACTGGCGCGGGCACGGTGTCGGCGGCGCAGAAGGTCGCCAACCTGCAGGCTGCGGTCGATGTGGCTCGTGCTAAGGCCGCTGCCGCCAAGGCCGATCTGGAAACGGCTGCTGTTCCCTACGATGTCGCTGCCGCCAACCAGCAGCAGGTGCAGGGTGCCTATGACGCGGCCCGTGGTGCGAGCGATAGCGCGGCCTCTGCTGCCTCGGCCGAGCTGGAAAAGCAGATGGGCGCTGCGCAGGACAAGGCCGATGCGGATGTCAAGGCGCTTGAGAACGCTCAGGCTGCGCTTGATGCCGCCAAGAAGAATCTGACGGACAAGGACGAAGCCCTGGCTACCGCCCAGAAGGCATCCCGCGATGCCCAGTCTGCTCTCGAAGCTGCACGGGCTGCTGCATCCGATGCCACGCCCGAGGCCGTAGCCGCTGCCCAGGCTGCTGCAGAGCAGGCAGCAAGCGACCTGGAGCAGGCAAAGCAGCGGGCCGCCGATGCGCAGGCCAAGCTCTCGGATGCCCAGGCCGCTGTCGCTGTCGCCGCTGTCAAGCAGCAGAACGCGCAGGGCAAGCTTTCGGCAGCTCAGCAGGCAAAGGCCGCGGCAGATGCGGACGTGGATGCCGCGCAGACGAGCTATGACGCGGCCAAGGCCGATCTGGATCGAGCCGAGCAGGGCGCCGCGGGCCCGGAGTACGAGGCCGCCAAGGCAAAGGTGGCTGCTGCGTCCGAAGCGCTGACGGCCGCCAAGGCCGCGCAGTCGAAGTGCGAGAGCGAGCTTGCTGCCGCTGAGCAGGACGTTGCCGCCGCCGAGGGCGAGGTTCAGACTGCTCAGCAGGCAGTTGCCGATCAGCAGCAGGCCGCTGCCGATGCCCAGTCAAAGCTGGATGCCGCCGCTGCTGCCAAGACCGCTGCCGACGCCGCTCTTGACCAGGCCAAGACCGATCATGCCAGTGCGCTCACGGAGCTGGCCGATGCCCAGGCCAAGCTTTCGGCGGCCAAGGACGAGAAAGACGCTGCCGACAAGGCGCTCGATCAGGCGAAGGCCCAAAAGCAGCAGGCCGACCAGGCTGTGGCTCAGGCCCAGGCAAAGCTCGATGCCGCTCAGGCAACGGCGAATGCATCGGCGGAGAACTACCGCCAGGGTGCCATCGCATTCTTTAAGAGTGTGGGTGCCGACGATGCGGCGGATATCATCCTCAACTGCAAACTCGCTGGCTACAACAAGGTGGGCGAGGAAGTCGACGCGACGAGCCTGACCAATATGAAGCAGGCGGTTGTGTGGCTCAAAGCGTGCAACGAGTATCGCGCAAGCGTTGGCCTAGGCGAGCTCAAGGTGACATATGCCATGATGGCGACCGCCATCGCCGACGCGAACTTCTCCGATACGAAGGTCGCGCACGCTCAGCAGTTTAACGTGGGCGAGAATGTGGCGTGGAACTACGGAAGCAATCCGTTTAAGCAGTGGGTCGATCAGGAGAAGGCCATCTTTGACGCTGCTGCCGCCTCGCTGGGCGCGACGGGCCTTACGGGAAAGGCCGCTTACGATTTTTATACGGCGCATAGTTCCGAGATTGATACCTACGCCGCGAAGCATGGTGATTCGGTCGGCCATTACATCAACGTAATCGATCCCAGCTACACCGTGACGGGCATGGGCGTTTGCACGCGAGGGACGCTGTACGGGAGTACACAGGCGCAAACATTTGTATATTCTGGTCAATGGTATAAGCCGTATAACCTCAATCCGATGACGGTTGCAGAGTATGAGGCTGCGTTGAATGCGTGGTGTGACTCGTTGGCAAATCCCGAGCAGGGCGTGGATGCGGCACGCAAGGAGCTTGCTGTGGCGCAGGGCGTTGCCGACGATGCCGGCAGCAAGGTGAGTGCAGCATCGCAGGCCGTTGCAGCAAAGCAAACCCAGGTTGAGCGCGCTGCCGCTAACGTTGATGTCGCGGCAACCAAGGCCTCGGAGGCCCAGGCTGCCGTGGCGCAAAAGCAGGCTGCAGCTGACGCCGCCGCGCGTGCCGTCAGCGATGCCCGCGCCGATTTGAGCGCTGCCAACGCCGCTGTTGCGGCAGCGCAGGACGCCGTGGCCGCCAAGTCTGGCGAGCTCGACATTGCCAAGGGCAAGGTGGCTGCTGCCAAGCGCGCACTGGACGCCGCTCGTGCCGGTGTTGGCGACAAACGGGATGCACTTGCCGCGGCCCAGGATGAGCTAGCGGCGTACTCAGCCGATATCGCCGCTGCTCAGCGTGCGTTTGATGCGGCGTCGTCTGCACTCGAAAGCGCGCGTGCCAATCAGCGCGAGGCGGAGGCCGAACTTCTTGCCACCCAAGGCGATGCCGATCAGGCAGGCATCGATGCTGCTGCCACTCAGGTGGAGCTCGATATGGCGCAGCGGGCTGCAAGCGATGCCGACGCCGTCGTGGCAACGGCTCAGGCAAAATCTGATGCAGCTGCCGCCCGCGCCTCTCAGCTTAAGAATGCCGCCGCAGCACTTGCCAAGGCCACTGGGGACAAAGCGACTGCCGATGCCGCGCTCGATGCAGCGGCGATGGCCGTGAGCGATGCCGAGTATGACGTGGTGGAGGCTGACGATGCCGTGGTGGATGCGACTGTCGCGCGCGACGCCTCTGCCGCCGCGGTTGCCCGCCTGCGCAGAATCAATATTGCCGAAGCCATTGTCAACGGCAGCACTGACGATGCGGACGAGGTACTTAACGCCAAGATCGCTGCGGCCCACGATGCCGCCGAGCGTGCCGCGACCGCCAAGGCCGAACTCGATGACGCCGTGGCTGCGACGGATGCCGTGGCGCCGGCATACTTGGAGGCGCTCGCCAACTACACCGCCGCCAAGGTCGAGCTCGACCAGGCTATTGCCGAGCTTAACGCCGAGATCGCTCGCCAAGAGGCCGCCGAACGCGGGAATGGCGAGCAGGCCCAGCCCGCCACACAAGTGACGTACCAGGCCAAACATGCGGTGGCAAAGACCGAGGCCACGACTTGGCAGACGGCGATGCCCGCCACGGGCGATGCGTCCGAGCTGCTGGGCGAGACCTTCGTGATCGGCGGCACGGTCCTGGTTGCCGCTGGCGTCTTCCTCTCCGACAAGCGCCGCCAACTGATCCGTTAGGGACGGAGGAAAACGGATCATTTTCGGCGCGCGCCGTTTTTAATCTTCGAGATTGATTATGGAGGGACATATGCAAATCAGAGGAGAAGCTGCGATTGCCTGTGGGTTCATGGCGGGCCTGGCAACGGGGTTGCTGTTCGATGGATGTTTCGACAGCTATATCAATCGATTCTGCGATTTTGGTTTTTCGAGAGGCAAGCCTTGGAAAACAGCGCCAGCTCGTCAAGAGGTGGCCGCGCCCATCGAGCCCCGCAGTGTGGATACCTCAAAAATCAAGGTAATCGTCACTAAGAACGGCAAGATTTACCACCGTTCTACGGGGTGCAAAAGCCTTCCTCAAAACGCCATTAAAACAAGCGTACCATTAGCGGCTGTACTCAAGCGAGGCAAGACGCCCTGCCCAACATGCTGCCCGCCAACAGTGTGCTCGATCTAGTTTTTTGGGTGTTTGATCCGTTTGGATGGAAGAACGAAGGGTAAGCCCTAAGGGATACAGATGCCGGCCCGGCCTGCAATTTCTTCCATTGATTTGTCCAGAGTCGCACAGCACGGAGGTGTTGCTTAATGTCCATTTTCGTTACCGGAGACGTTCACGGTGTTGCCGAGTACGGGGCGAGCCGCTTCTCGTCGCGCGTTTGGCCATTGGGCCGTACGCTGACGCGCGATGACGTGGTGATCGTTGCCGGCGACTTTGGCTTTATATGGAGCGGCTCAAACACCGACAAATACTGGCTTGACTGGTTTGAGTCCAAGCCCTGGACCACGTGCTTTGTCGACGGCAATCACGAGAACCATCATCTGCTGGCGGGACTGCCAATGCGAGAGTGGAATGGGGGTCTCGTTCACGAGGCTCGCCCGCATGTGCTGCACCTGATGCGCAGCGAGGTGTTCGACATCGTCGGGACCACGGTGCTCGCCATGGGCGGCGCCGCGAGCCATGACAAACAGTGGCGCCAGGAGGGAAAGACGTGGTGGCCCGAGGAGATGCCGAGCGAGCGCGAGATGAGCCATTGCCGCGCCTCGCTCGATCGCGCGGGCTGGAAGGTCGACTATGTTGTGACGCACGAGGCGCCGGTCGATTTGGCTGACGAGCTGTGCATGGAGTGCAATCGCGGGTTCTACGACGATTCGCTGCAGGCCTTTTTGGGCGAGCTCGACGGGCGGCTCGACTACCGCACCTGGTTCTTTGGCCATTACCATGACGATGAATGGCGCGATGACAAGCATCGCCTTATCTACCAAGATATTGTGCCGATCGAAGCGCGATGTGCCGATGGGCAGGATGAGACGGCGAGTGACTATTTTGAGCAAGAGCGTTAGGAGGTCCCCGTGATCTGGTTTACCAGCGATACGCACTTCGGACACGAGAACATGCTACGGCTATGCGATAGGCCTTGGTCGACTGTTGCGCAGATGAACGATGCCATGGTCGCCAGTATTAACAGCAAGGTCGCTGCGGATGACGAGCTCTACATCTTGGGCGACTTTAGCTTTAAGATGACGGTCCAAGAGGCCTACGAGCTGCGCAAAAGCATTGCATGTAAGCGCGTCCACCTGCTGCCCGGCAATCACGACAAAGACTGGACGCAGCCTGCGGTGGCGGATGCCTTTATCGTCGAGCCGCCCATTTGCGTGCTCAAGATCGACCGTCAAAAAATCGTGCTGAGCCACTATCCCATGGTCGACTGGCAGGGTATGTCGCATGGCGGCTGGCATCTTCACGGGCATATCCACAGCTGCGGCGGCGCGTACAACAAGTTCAACCTTAGACAGGGGCTGCTGCGCTATGACGTGGGCGTGGACGCTAACAGCTACGCCCCGGTAAGTCTGGATGAGCTTAAGTTGTGGTTTGCGCAGGTAGACGAGCCGGTGCGTTGCGTTAAATGGCCGTGGTGGGTCAACGCCACGGGTGATGAGCAGATCGAGCACGATCTCGAAACCTATAAGAGGGAAGCGGTAATCAGATGACGGTCTATGTGACGGGCGATATTCACGGTGGTCTCGACATGCAAAAGCTGCGCGACTGGGATCTTGGGGATAGCCTGACGAGCGACGACTATCTGATTGTCGCGGGCGACTTTGGCTTTCCGTGGGATTTCTCTGCCGAGGAATGCGCCGACATCGCCTGGCTGGAATCGTGTCCCTATACCGTGCTGTTCGTCGACGGCAATCACGAGCGTTTCGATTACTGGGCGGAGCGCCCCATGGAGCTGTGGCACGGTGGGTTGACACAGCGCCTGTCGGATACCGCTCCCATACGGCGCCTGACGCGCGGCGAGGTTTTTGAGCTCGACGGCTCAACGATTTTTACCATGGGCGGCGCCACGAGCGTGGATAAGGAATACCGCATTCCCTATTCCAGCTGGTGGCCACAGGAGCTGCCGGATGAGCGCAACTTTGAGGAGGCGCGGGCAAAGCTCGACAGCGTGGGCTGGAAGGTCGACTACGTAATCACCCACACCTGCTCTACGCGCATGCTTTCGCCCACGCTTTATCCGGCACCCGGCTGGAATTACCCCGCCGTTGATCGGCTTACGGCATTTTTCGATGAGCTGGAAGACCACTTGGATTACAGGCGCTGGTACTACGGGCATTTTCATCGGGATGCCAACCCGGCCGAGCGCCATACCGTGCTCTACGATTGCATCGTCCGCTTGGGTGACGAACTCCAGCCCTGGGACGTTGCGTAGGGGCAGGCATAGCGAGCTCTTCGTATGATGTCTTGGGTAGTTACCCTACATTTTGGCAATAGTCATTATCTGTAGGGTAACTTAAGACATACTGGGAGCTGGAGGAGATGCTGCTGGCGGTCTAGAGTTTCAACGCCATTCGGTTGGTGCCGGGTAGGGTTGCAAAGCCGAAATGCGCATAGAACGCTGCCGCCTCATCATCTACTGGATCGACAGCCAAAGCTCGCGCTCCCGCTAGGGCAGAAATTTTCAAGGCGTTTTCGATGGCATCTTTGAGCAACGATGCTCCCAGACCAAGCCCCTTGAATTTCTCATCAACCCCCATCATTCCAAGCAACACTGCGGGAACTTGGGAGGGGGAGTTCCGAACGAACCATCCTCCGTCAACATTTTCGCGAGCTACGGAGTGCGTACATAGCGTATAGAACCCGGCGACTGCGCCGTCGTAATACGATGCGTATATAACCGCCGACCCTCTTCTTCGCGCCGAGGCTGATCTGTTTTTAGCCCATCCGTCTACAAGGGTATTACCGCAGTGGAAAGCCTCGATGCCTTGACCAACGGGGAGTTGAACGGGCTTGGTAAACGTGCTCATTCCCAAATCGCTTTACGGTCGAGCAACGCTTTTGCGGCTTGGGGCATGGGTGAGTCGAGCATTTCGCAAAATGCATCAAAACCATCAGGAGAAAGATAGGTTGTTGACGCCTCGGCGATGTCACGTGCGGAGCTCTCGTCAAGGTGAGCCGTGGCCCATTGGGTGAGAGTTTGCCCGCGCAAGGCCGCGGCGCGCTCGTAAGTAAGGCGTTGACGCTCGGTCAGCCTTAGATCCATACGGCGCTGTTTCTCAATCGTTGGCATGGTAGAACCTCCTTTGTATCATTGTACGGAACTATTCCGTACATAACAAGATACAGAATTACGCACTCGTCGGGGGGTAGTGAAGGGGGCAGGGCGTTTGACTACTCGGCCATTACGGTGATGTTCTCGCGGTGCGCGCGGATGCCGTCCCAGCTAAAGTGCTCGACCAGCTGCTCGGCGGTACGCGGCGTGGTGTCCGGCGCGATGCCTGTTTGCCCGGCGAGCCATCCCAACAGTGCCTCGGGTGTGCCAAAGCGGGTGCGGAGCTCGCTCAGGTCCAGATCGCGATCGCGCTTGGAAAGGCGGCGGCCGTCCGGCGACATGAGCAGCGGAATGTGCGCGTAGCGCGGTGTGGGCAGTCCCAGCAGATGTTGCAGATAGATCTGGCGCGGCGTGGAACCAAGCAGGTCGCATCCGCGCACGACCTCGGTGACGCCCATGGCAGCGTCGTCGACCACCACGGCCAGCTGATAGGCAAAAACGCCGTCGCTGCGGCGCAACAAAAAGTCGCCGCACTCGGTGGCGAGTGCCTCGCATTGGGCTCCGTACGTGCGGTCAACGAATTCGATCACGTCTTCCGCGAGGTCATCTACGGTGGGCACGCGCAGGCGCGTGGCCGGAGCGCGCAGGGCACTGCGGTGGGCAACCTCCTCGGCAGAAAGGCCTCGGCAGGCGCCGCGGTAGATGGGCGTGCCGTCGCTGGCGTGCGGCGCGCTCGCGGTGTGGAGCTCGGCACGCGTGCAAAAGCAGGGATAGGTGAGGCCGGCGTCTTGCAGCTGGTGCAGGGCGTCCTCGTACAAGTCCAGGCGATCGTGCTGGTAGTAGGGGCCTTCGTCCCACTCGAGACCCAGCCAGGCCAGGTCGTCGATCAACTGGGCCGCAAGTTCGGGACGCTTGCAGCGATCGTCCAGGTCCTCGATGCGCAACACGATACTGCCGCCCTGGCTGCGGGCCGAAAGCCACGCACACAGGCAGCTGAACACGTTGCCCAGGTGCATGCGGCCCGAGGGCGACGGGGCAAAGCGGCCCACGACGGGCGCGGGAGCGGCCGCTGCTGGTGCGCCCGCGGCGTGTGTCGCTATGTTGCATGCGTTGATATCCATGCGGACGAGTATAGCGCGGGGTGAGGTGAGGGGGCGTCGTCGATGCTCGCGAGTTGCCGAGGCTGCGTGTTGTGCGCGGCGGGCACCGACTCAACACCTCGATTACCGCCCCAAGCTCAGCCCCTTCAACCCCTCAAACGACAGAAACCCCGGCAGCTCTTCGCAACTGCCGGGGTTTCCGCGGAAAAGGGGGACATGATCCTCAAGCGAACGGCAAAGGGGCAAACCGTTTTCGCTCAACTGCTTTATGCCCCTCGCTCGCCGGCTTAATCGGCTCACGCCGCGCCCACACAAAGCCGCTACACCTGTGACGGAGCTATGAAGTGGTATCTATTGCCGGAGCGGGCTATGCCAAGGAGTGTCCCAGATTGCCGGCAGATAAGGAACGTCCCCAGGTGCCGGCCGCGGGCGTGACTTTCGTCCCGTTTGATACTCCGCTGACCTAGATGTTCGTCACATGAACCCGCAAACGTGGGACAATGACGCTACTGGTATCACAGACAAAGGATGTGCCTATGAACGCCCCCGTTGCCAAGACCTGTCGGCAGCGCTGCCCGTTTGCGCGATTTGCTTCCATTTGCGCGCTCGTCGCGTGCGCGCTGCTGCTGTTGCCCGCCGTTGCACGTGCCGACGGGTATTCCATGACCCAAACCTACATCAGTGCCACGGTCGAGGCCGATGGATCGCTGACCGTTGTCGAGGGACGCCAGTTTGATTTCGACGACGACATCAACGGCGTGTTTTGGGAGATCAATACGGGCTCTAACCAGCAGGGCGGCACGGCGGGCGTCGACGTGCTGAGTGTCGAGGAAGAGGACACCGCGTTTAACAAAGTCGATAGCGCGAACAAGGGCGACTCTGGCGTTTACACGGTGGAACAGACCGACGACGGCGTAAAGATTAAGGTGTTCAGCCCCCACGAGAGCGGCGACAGCGCAATCTACTACGTGAGTTATTCCATGACCGGTGCGGTTATGAACTGGGCCGATACCGCCGAGCTTTACTGGAAATTTGTGGGTGACGGCTGGTCGGCGGATTCCGATGACGTCGAGATGGAAGTGTATTTCGCAAATGCCGCTGCCGGGACGGCTGCCGTCAAGGGCGATAACTTCCGCGCATGGGGCCACGGTCCGCTGACGGGCGACGTGTCGCTCGATGAGGACGAGCCCATGGTCACCTATACCATTCCCTGCGTGCATGAGGGCGAATTCGCCGAGGCACGCATCGCCTTCCCCAGCGACTGGGTGCCGCAGCTTGCCGCCTCGGGCGAAGAGCGCATGTCAACGATCCTGAGCGAAGAGAAGGAATGGGCCGACGAAGCTAACGCCCGCCGTGAGCACGCGCGTGCGGTTGCCAGCGCGATTGCCGTGGTGTGTGTTGTTGTGGCGGTTGCCTATACCGGTGTGATCGTGATGCTCAAGCTACGCAGGCCCAAGCCCAAGCCGCTCTTCCAAGACGAGTACTTCCGCGATGTGCCCTCCGCCGACCATCCCGCGGTGCTTGCAGCTCTTATGAGCTGGAACAACGTGCCCGATCAGGCATATATCGCCACGCTGATGAAGCTGACCGACGACCGCGTGATCAAGCTGGAAGAAGCGACCGAGGCCAAGAAGAAGGGTCTGCTCCGTCGCGAAAAAGAGGAGCAGACGTATCGCATCACGGTGACCGACGAGGCCTGGAAGGCTGCCAAGAAGGATGGCATCGATCGCGATGTGCTCAAGGTCTTCTTCGCCGGCGTTAAGCCCGATAAGGACGGAGTCCGTTCGCGCACGTTTAGCGAGCTGGAGGAGTACGCTAGCGAGCGCACCACATCTGTTGGCGACAAGCTCGAGGACTATCAGAGCACGGTTAAGGGCAAGCTGGAGGCGCGCGAGCTTATCGCATCGGATGGCACTATCGCGATGGTGGCCGGCCTGGTTCTCGGCATCATCATTGTCTTTGGCATTCTGGGCTCTCTGTTCTATACCGACTTTGCGGACGCCAACGTCGGTGCCGCTATGATCTCGATCCCCGTTACGATCGTAGGCTTTGTCCTGAGCTGCACCTTCCGCCGTTACACGCCGGAGGGCGCCGAGGTGGCGGCTCGCTGCAAGGCGCTCAAGCATTGGCTTGAGGACTTTACGCGCCTGAAGGAGGCCATTCCCAGCGACCTGATCTTGTGGAACAAACTGCTGGTGATGGGCGTTGCCCTGGGCGTTTCGAAAGAAGTGCTGCGACAGCTGGCCGAGGCCGTGCCTGCGGACCTGCGCAACAGCGACGATTTCTACGACAACTACCCCTGCTACTGGTGGTATTACCATCACTACGGCAACGAGTCCCCGCTCGATTCGTTCAACGATGTGTACCACGAGACCATCCGCGAGCTGGCTTCGAGTTCCGATAGCTCGAGCGGCGGCAGCGGCGGCGGCTTTTCCGGTGGCGGCGGTGGCGGCGTCGGCGGAGGCGGCGGCGGAACGTTCTAGCGAGCGCTTGCTTTGGGGTGGATCTTTCTGGGCGGTTGCCAGGGAAGATTCATCCCATTTTTGTGCATCGAAACGGGCCAAACTTTCCGCTGAGGACCTTCGCGCTAGGGGCAGTGGACAAAAAATACCAAATATGAGTACTGTTGCTGCGATGGTCGCATATGTTTGCACATAATAATGGGCCTCTAATGAGAGTATTTCTCGTTAGGAGCCCATTTTATTGAACATTTGGGGAGCTACGTCAACACGTGCAGCTGGTCGTCATGCCTACAAGCCTCAAAAATGCCCCAAATCGCTGCTACTAAAAAGGTAACAGTACTCATATTTGATGTTTTTTGACCACAGCCATTTGCAGGCCCTCTAGGCTACTCATTGGGGGCAGACTTAAATGACCAGTCGTTGGGGATCAGTCATTGGGGACGTTCTTAAATGACTAGGTGTGGCTGCTTGGGCTAGGCTGTTAGATCGAGTTCGTAGAGGAAGCTTTCACGCGGCATGTCGTGACGACGCTCTTCGCGGTTGGCGCGGTGCGTGGCCGTGCGCTTAAAGCCGTGCAGCTCGTAGAACTTCCACGAGCAGTTGGAGTCGGTGTACAGGTGCGCCCTTGTCGCCCCGCGCGAGGAAAGGTACGAGACAGCGGCATCGAGCAACACCGAGCCAACGCCCAGGCCATGGACATCGGGATCGACGGCGAGCAGCGTGACTTCGTTGTCGTGCGGCAATGGGCTGCTCTCGAGCAGGCGGTTGTTGGTTCGGATGGTTGCGCGCACAAACGAGAGATACTCGGCGCAGGCATCGGGCTCCAGTTCGCGCATCTGCGAAAGCAGCGCGCGTTCGGTATCCATCCAATGCTCGTTGATAGTGACGCCGGGGCTCTGTCCTGCGCGTGCAAGCGCAATGCCGCGCGCCTCGCCGTCAATTACCGCAACCTGCGAAAACGTCGAGGACGAAAGGCAATAGGCGAGGTCGCATGCGGCCTCGAGGCGGTTGTACTCATCGTTATCCGAATTGTTATGCCAAAGCTGCTGCAGAATCAGCGCGACGGCGTCGAAGTCTTCGGTATCAAACGGTCGGTAGAGAACCCGCGAGACCATGGTGCCTCTTTCTTTTGCGGATGCATATCGAGCACAGTTCTACCACGCTATTGGCATCTAATTATGGTGCCCCTGTGTTCCATGAACTCACCGTGCCCGATGCCGTGTCCATCCCCTCCGCTCGCAAACTTTTTCTGCACAGCCGTGCGTTGCGGGGTGCATCGATGCGCTCGATGCGCTACATTAAATCAGTATTTTCAATGCCGCTGCGCGAGCGCTGCAGATCGACGTATCACCGACTCACAGAGCACGGCGGCGTACCAGACAGGAGGACTGCATGGGATCTGATGTGAAGATCGCACGCGCGTTGATCTCGGTTACCGATAAGACGGGCGTCGTCGATTTCGCACGGACGCTGGTTGACGACTTTGGCGTCGAGATCATCTCTACGGGCGGCACGGCTCGTGCCATCGAGGACGCGGGCGTTCCCGTAACCCCCATCGAGGAGTTCACGGGCTATCCCGAGATGATGGACGGCCGCGTCAAGACGCTGCATCCCAAGGTTCACGGCGCGCTGCTGGCCCGTCGCGATTCCGAGCAGCACATGCAGGAAGCCGCTCAGCACGGCATTAAGCTAATCGACCTGGTCGTCGTCAACCTGTACGAGTTCGAGAAGACCGTCGCCAACCCCGAGGTCACCTTTGCGGATGCCATCGAGCACATCGACATCGGTGGTCCCTCCATGCTGCGCTCTGCCGCCAAGAACGCCGCGAGCGTTACCGTCATCTCCGACCCGGCCGACTATGATGCCGTCCTGGCCGAGATGCGCGAGACCGGTGGCTGCACCACGCTTTCCACCCGTCGCCGCCTGCAGGTGAAGGTCTACCAGACTACCGCCGCCTACGACACGGCTATCTCCCGTTGGCTTGCCGCTCAGGCAAGCGACGTGGCGGACACCTCTGCCAAGCTCGAGATCTCGCTGGAGAAGGTCGACGACCTGCGCTATGGTGAGAATCCTCAGCAAAAGGCTACGGTCTACCGCTTTGCCGAGGGCTGCGAGAACACCGCGAGCTCTCAGTTCCCGCTTGTGGGCTCCGAGCAGATCCAGGGCAAGCCGCTCAGCTACAACAACTATCTGGACGCCGATGCCGCCTGGAACCTGGTCCGCGAGTTCGACGAGCCGGCCTGCGTGATCCTCAAGCATCAGAACCCCTGCGGTTCCGCCGTTGCCGAGGACATCACGGCCGCCTACGACCGCGCTTTCGCCTGCGATCCCAAGAGCGCCTTCGGCGGCATCATCGCCTGCAACCGCGAGGTTCCCTTTGAGCTGGTTGAGCACTTCGCCGACCAGAACAAGCAGTTCGTCGAGGTCATCATCGCCCCGAGCTACACCGATGAGGCGCTCGAGCGCATGGTCAAGCGCCCCAACCTGCGCGTGCTGGCTACCGGCGGCGTGGACCACGGTGCCCAGGTGGAGCTGCGCTCCATCGACGGCGGCATGCTGGTGCAGGAGGTCGACCACGTGACCGAGGATCCCGCGACCTTTACGTTCCCCACCGATCGCAAGCCCACCGACGCTGAGATGGCCGAGCTCGAGTTTGCCTGGAAGGTCTGCAAGGGCGTTAAGTCCAACGCCATCCTGGTCTCCAAGGGCAAGGCCGGCATTGGCATGGGCCCTGGTCAGCCCAACCGCGTTGACTCCGCACTGCTTGCCTGCGAACGCGCCGAGGACTTTTGCGAGCGCGAAGGCGTGGAGAAGGGCGGCTTTGCCTGCGCAAGTGACGCGTTCTTCCCGTTCCGCGACAACGTCGACGTGCTTGCCGCACACGGCGTGACCTGCATCATCCAGCCCGGTGGCTCCAAGCGCGACGACGAGAGCATCCAGGCCTGCAACGAGCACAATATTGCGATGGTTTTCACGGGTGCGCGCCACTTCCGCCATTAAGTAGGGAGGTGGCGCTGCGGCTTGCCCAACCACCGCACCTTGCCGCTCATTCGTTGCCCGCGTACCCAAGTACGCGTCGCTCCTCTTTCACGGCAATCTGCGGCACCTGGGCAACCCTCGCCGACCTGTTAGGTTGACTGGGGAGGATGGGATGTTATCTCGTCCCTTGGACCGCCTCGCTTCTATAATTATCTCTGCAAAAGACGGCCGCTCCGTTTGGAGGGCCGTCTTTTTGGTATAAGAGGACGGAATGACTAACACGAAAGGTATGACCATGCCCCAGATTGATGATGCAGAGCTGTTTGGCAATGCCGAGGACCAGCGTGCGTACGAGGACTTTTGCGCCAATCAGGAGGCGGTCGAGAAGTTTACGCTCGACAAGCCCGCGCTTATCTGCCGTTGGCGCATGTCCAACAAAAAGGTGCCCATGCTCAACCGTCACATTCGCGCGCTGTCCGAGCGCTTGGTGCAGGGCGAGCCGCTTACCCATAACATGCTCAGCTGGGCCAAGCAGCACGTTGAGTGGTCGCTTGCCGAGGGCGATTACACCGCGCACGACGGCGTGCTCATGCTGGTGATCGACGTTAACGGTAATGCCGCCATGACGGTGGGTGAGTACGAGCCGCTGGCCGATACTTCGGCCAAGGCGCTGCGTGCCCGCTCCGCCAAGGCCCGCTCCGAGGCCGACGAAACCGGCGTGGCGCCCGAGCTGCTCGCTGCCGTCAACAACGGCGAGCTGGCCTTTGTGGCGCCGGCTGACGAGTGCCTGTGTGGCACGGCGACGCTCATAGAGCAGCTGGCCCAGACCAAGGGCATCCCGGTCACGCGCGTAGACATTCCCGCACAGCTCAAGGGCGCCTTGTTCCTGGTAAGCGACGAGCACGGCGTGGTGCCTGCCACCGACGCCGACGCCGCCGAGTCTGATGCCGCGACGGTCGCCTTCTTTGCCGACGGCTACGAAAAGCTTCGCGCCCGCCGCTAAATGATTATTCTGGGACGGGGATTAAAGAATCATTTTGGTTCCCGCCACCGCTGCGAGTGCGAGGCGGACAAAACGCCCCCGCTCGCGAACAGTTCTGTCACCTTGGCGACGTGCGTGGCGCGCACCTGCAGTTTCGCAGCCATAATGGTGGCAAGACAACCAAGAGGGGAGCGGAATCCATGGCGCTAATCTATATCGTTGAGGACGACGAGCCCATTCGTCGTGAGCTTGTCGACATCCTTGCCCGCGCCGGGTTTGAAATCGAGGCCTGCGAATCGTTCGAGCATGTCTCGCGCGATATTCTCGCCGCCGCGCCCGACCTGGTGCTGCTCGACCTCACGCTTCCCGTCAAGGACGGCCAGCATATCTGCCACGAGGTTCGCCGCGAATCCGAGGTCCCCATCATCGTCCTCACCTCGCGCACGACCGAGATCGACGAGGTCATGGCCATGACGCTCGGCGCGGACGACTTTGTTCCCAAGCCCTATAGCGCGCGCGTGCTCGTGGCGCGCATCAACGCACTGCTGCGTCGCACCGCGGCGTCAGGCGAGCGCAGCACGCTCGTCCACAAGGGGCTGGAGCTCGACCTCGCCCGCTCTATGGTCACCAACACGGCGACCGGCGACAGCACCGAGCTCACCAAAAATGAGCTGCGCATTCTCTCGCTGCTCCTGAGCCGCGCGGGCAAGATCGTCTCGCGCTCGGCCATCATGCAGGACCTGTGGGACTCCGACGCCTTCGTGGACGACAATACGCTCACCGTCAACATCAACCGCCTGCGCACCACGCTCGAAAAAATCGGCATCAAGGGGTATTTGACGACGCATCGCGGCCAAGGCTATTCGGTCTAGGGGCCGGCTATGTCGTTTGGCAAGTTCTTTAAAGATGCACTGCTTCCCGTCGCCGTGTGGACGTGCGGCGTGCTGCTGAGCTGCTTTGTGCTGACGGTCGCCGGCGCACCCGTTTCTATCGTGGTCGTGGCGGTCGGCGTATCCTTTATCTTTGGCATGCTCGGCATCGTGATCGAGTACGCGCGCCGTCGTCGATTTTTGCACCAGCTGGAGCGCGCGGCCGAGGAGCTGGAAAGCCCTGCGTGGGTGCAGGAGATGGTGCAGTGTCCGACCTATGCCGAGGGCGAGCTCGAGTACGAGGTCCTGCGCCGGGTGGGCAAGGCTGCCTGCGACGAGGTTGCCGAAGGCCGACGTCAGACCGATGACTATCGCGACTATATCGAAAGCTGGGTCCACGAGGCCAAGTTGCCCCTGGCGGCGGCCCATCTGATTCTTGAAAACCTAGACGGCAGCGAAGACGACCTGTCGCGTGTGGATGACCTGGGTCGCGAGCTGGCTCGCGTTGAGCGCTATATCGACCAGGCACTGTACTATGCGCGCTCGGAAGTCGTGGAGCGCGATTACCTGATTCGCCGCTGGGATCTCAAGACCTTGGTGACGGGTGCGATTAAGGCCAACGCGCGCGAACTCATTGCAGCGCACGTGGCTCCAGTGTGCGAAAACCTCGACTTCGAGGTCTTTACCGACGAGAAGTGGCTGGAGTTCATCTTAGGTCAGCTCATCCAGAACAGCATTAAATATGCGCGCGAGGACGGCGCGAAGATCGTGTTTTCGGGCGCGTTGTTGGACGAGGGCCTGGCGAGCGAACGCATCGAGCTCACCGTTGCCGACAACGGCTGTGGCGTGAGCGCGGCCGACCTGCCGCGCGTGTTCGAGAAGGGCTTTACCGGCGACAACGGCCGCACCACCAAGCGCGCAACGGGCATCGGCCTCTACCTGGTGGCGCGTCTGTGCTCCAAGATGGGCATCGACGTCACCGCAGCATCCGATCCCGGCGAAGGCTTTGTCGTAACGTTTGCCTTCTCAACGAACAAGTTCCAATATTTCGAGTAACGCACGCGGCAGACGTCCGCCCAAACAAAAACGTGCCGCCCCAAACGGGGCGGCACGCCATCTTTTATCAGCCAACTCGCTGAAGTAAGGCTGCGAAGGCCGCGAGGCCGGGAGGGGTTTCCTAAGGGCACATCCCGCAGCCGCAACGCGGCGAGGACGTGCCCGTGGAAACCCCGCAGGCCCCGCGGCCGGTGGGAGCAACGCTACTTTACGACCAAAATGTCGCAGTCGGTATTGCGCAGCAGGAACGTCGAAATCGAACCCAGAAGCGCATACTTGATCGAGGACAGGCCGCGAGCGCCGCAGAGCACCAGGTCGGGCTTGACCACGTCGAGCATCTCGTCTTTGAGCGTCTCGCGAATACGACCGGCGCGTATCATGACCTCGACCTCGGGAATATCGGGATTGGCCTTGGCCTCTTCGAGCTGCTTTTCGATGGAGTTCTTAAAGGCCTCCTCCAGACCGTTGACCAAATCGACCGGATAGGAGCCGGCGCTCTCGAGCGCCGTGGAATCGATAACGTGGCCGATAATCAGCTTGGCGCCGTTGTTCGCGGCGACCTTGATGGCGCGTGCGAGCACAAAATCCTGCTGCTCAGTACCGTCGAGTGAAACAAATACCTTGGTGTAACCCTCGTTCATGGTTTCCTCCTTGGTCTATCGCACGGGCGCGGGGCTCGTGCGTCGGGCGGGCGCGGGTGCGTTGACCGCCGGACACTTTATCTTGTTGCAGTTATACCCAAGGATTTCGGTTTAACTGCTCGCAATTCTGTGAACGGGCGAGTTTTTTGGTAAGGGTAGGCGCGGTCGCACCGCCAACGGTTGATAATGGGACATCGCCCGCATCGTCCGCAGAACATCTACCGGCGGGTGTCTAACGAGGGGGTCCCTTTGGATATTATCGAGCTTCTAAAATCTGCCTTCATGGGCCTGGTCGAGGGCATCACCGAATGGCTGCCCGTTTCGTCGACGGGCCACATGATCTTGGTGGACGAGTTCGTCAAGATGAACGTGAGCGAGACGTTCTGGAATATGTTCCTGGTCGTGATTCAGCTTGGCGCCATTTTGGCCGTTTGCGTCCTGTTCTTCTACGACCTTAACCCGTTTTCTCCCAGCAAGGGCAAGGAGGGTCGTCGCGACACCTGGGTGTTGTGGGGCAAGATTGTGCTCGGCTGCATTCCCGCCGCGGCGATCGGTCTGCCGCTTAACGACTGGATGGAGGAGCATTTCTATAATGCTCCCGTCGTGGCGCTGGCACTCATTGTGTACGGTGTGCTGTTTATCGTGATTGAGAACTGGCGCGCGAGCAAGCGCGAGGAAATGACCGTTGCCGGTTCGTTTGGTTCGCGTGCTGTGGTGTCGGGTGGACGTCCCGCCGGTGCGCACTTTGCGGCGCCCGCCGCGGCTACCGCTGAGGATGAGGACGATGACGAGGATCTGGACTTTGGCTCCATCGCCACGCTCGAGGACCTGAGCTGGAAGACTGCGCTGGGCATCGGCTGCTTCCAGGTGCTTTCGCTGGTGCCTGGTACGTCTCGCTCCGGTTCTACCATCATCGGCGGCCTGCTTTTGGGCTGCACGCGTTCGGTGGCGTCCAAGTTTACGTTCTTCCTGGCCATCCCTGTCATGTTTGGCGCGAGTGCGCTCAAGCTGGTCAAGTATTTCATCAAGGGCGGTACGTTCGGCGCCAACGAGGTCGCTATCCTGGGCGTGGGCTGCGTTGTGGCCTTTGTGGTTTCGCTCATCGCCATTAAGTGGCTCATGGGCTTCGTCCGCCGTCACGACTTCAAGTGCTTCGGTGTTTACCGCATCATCCTGGGCATCGTGGTGCTTGCGTACTTCTTCGTCCTGGAGCCGATGCTCGGCCTCTAACTTAGTCGACGCTGCGCGGCGGCCAGAGCGACAACTTGTCATTCAACGAGGGCGGCATGACCAAAAGGTCTATGCTGCCCTCTTTTTTGGGCGATGGGGCGGGCCTGACGGCGGCGCACGGAGTCGTGGTGTGATTTGCGTCGGTGTCCGCGCGGCTCGGTATACTGGTACGGCTCAAACTATGGCGCTGCCCGCAGGCGCGCCGTCCGTCAGATGAGGAGTCGCCCATGACCCAGCCCCTGCCCTGGGAAAAGAATGCTGCGGTACCCGTGCCGCCCGCGCCGGAGCCCGTGCCGCTCGATACGTACACCGCCCCCGCCGCGCCGGAGCCCGAGCTCGTTCCGCTCGACATCTACGACGCCCCGGCTCCGGCGCCCAAGCCCACCAAGCCGCTCGTCGATATCGATAGCCTGAACCCCGCCCAGCGCGAGGCGGTCCTGTCCACCGAGGGCCCGCTGCTGGTGCTCGCCGGCGCCGGCTCGGGCAAGACCCGCGTCTTGACCTTCCGCATCGCACATATGCTTGGCGACCTGGGTGTTAAGCCTTGGCAGGTTCTTGCCATTACGTTTACCAACAAGGCTGCGGCCGAGATGCGCGAGCGTCTGGCGGCGCTCATCCCCAGCGGCACCCGCGGCATGTGGGTGTGCACCTTCCATGCCATGTGCGTGCGCATGCTGCGCGAGGACGCCGACCTGCTGGGCTACACCGGTCAGTTCACCATCTACGACGACGATGACTCAAAGCGCATGGTGCGTGACATTATGCAGGCGCTCGGCATCGAGCAAAAGCAGTTCCCCATCAACATGATCCGCAGCAAGATCAGCTCGGCCAAAAACGCCATGATCGGGCCCGAGGACATGCTCAAGAGCGCCGATAGCCCCAACGACAAAAAGGCCGCGCAGGTCTACCTGGAGCTGGAGCGCCGCCTGCGCGCCGCCAACGCGATGGACTTTGACGACCTGCTCGTGCGCACGCTCGAGCTGCTGCGCACCCGTCCCGAGGTGCTCGACAAGTACCAGGAGCGCTTCCGCTATATTAGCGTCGACGAGTATCAGGACACCAACCACGTCCAGTACGAGATCGCCAACCTGCTGGCCGCCAAGTACCAAAACCTCATGGTCGTGGGCGACGACGACCAGTCCATTTATAGCTGGCGTGGCGCCGACATCACCAATATCCTGGACTTCGAGAAGGACTTTAAAGACTGCAAGACCGTCAAGCTGGAGCAGAACTACCGCTCCACGGGTCATATCCTGAGCGCCGCCAACGCCGTGGTGCGCCACAACTCGCAGCGCAAGGACAAGCGCCTGTTTACGGCCGAGGGCGACGGCGAGAAGATCCAGGCTTTCCAGGCGAGCGATGAGCGCGACGAGGGTCGCTGGATTGCCGGTGAGATCGAAAAGTTGCACTCCAAGGGTACGAGCTACGACGACATCGCCGTGTTCTATCGCACCAACGCCCAGTCGCGTATCCTCGAAGATATGTTCCTGCGCGCGGGCGTGCCCTACAAGATCGTCGGCGGCACGCGATTCTTCGACCGCGCCGAGATCCGCGACGTCATGGCCTACCTCAAGATGATCGTGAACCCGGCCGACGAGATGAGCGTCAAGCGTGTCATCAACACGCCACGTCGCGGCATCGGCTCCACCTCGATCCAAAAGATTGAGCAGCTGGCGCGCGACAACCGTTGCTCGTTCTTCCAAGCCTGCGAGATCGCGTGCGCCGAGACGGGCATGTTTAGCGCCAAGGTGCGCAATGGCCTGTCGAGCTTTGTGTCGCTGGTGCGCGAGGGCCGCCGCATGGACGGCGAGCTCAAGGACGTTGTCGAGATGATTGTTGACAAGACGGGCCTGCTGCAGGCCTTCCGCGCCGAGGGCACCATGGAGTCCGAGAGCCGCGCTGAGAACATCCAGGAATTCCTGGGCGTCGCCGCCGAATTTGAGGAGACGCACGAGGATATCGAGGGTACGCTCGAGAGCTTGGAAGAGCTGCGCGCGGCTGGCGTTGCCGATGTGCCGGCCGGCGCTGAGCCCAAGCCCGTCGTGGTGAGCGCACCTGCGCCCGAGCCGGGACCGTCCGCACCTGTGTCCTCGTTTGAGGCGCTCGTTGGCGCGCGTGATGCCGCAGGTTCCAATCCGCTCGATAGCTTGGCCGCTCCGGCGCTCTCGCCGCAGGATGCCCTGGCCGCCGCCATCGCGGGCAACGCGTATGCCGCGCCGACGGAGATGCCGGCGGGTGCCGTGCATGCCGACGAGATTGAGCGCACCTACGGTCCGCTCACCTGTAAGGCGCTGCCGGCACTCATGGAGTGGCTGGCCCTGCGCTCCGACTTGGATTCCCTGGCCGGCGAGACGCATGCCATCACCATGATGACCATCCACTCCGCCAAGGGCCTGGAGTTCCCGGCGGTGTTCGTGGCCGGTATGGAGGAGGGCATCTTCCCACACGTGCATGACTTTGGCGGCAGCGATGATCCGGGCAAGCTCGAGGAGGAGCGTCGCCTGGCCTACGTCGCCATCACGCGTGCCCGTAAGCGCCTGTTCCTGACCTATGCGGCCACGCGTCGCACCTACGGCTCGACCTCTGCCAACCCGCGCTCGCGCTTCCTCAACGAGATTCCGTTTGAGGATATCGAGTTTAGCGGCATCGGTTCTGCCGGTTTTGAGGGCACGGGCTGGGAGAAGCGCGGCGACCGTCACGGCACCTTTGGATCGGGCATGGGCTCGGATATGTACGGCGGCAAGGTGTTTGGCTCGCATACGCGCTCGACGGGCGGTTCCGGTTCGCGCGGCGGGTCGAGCTTTGACGACTTCTTTGGCGGCAGCAGCTATGGGACCGAGCGCCATCGTGGGGTTTCGCCTGACGCCGGCCGCGTTGCCTCGACCTTTGGCTCGGGCGCGCCGCGAGCCAAAAAGCCGTCGTCCAGGGTGTCCCCGACGGTGGAGCGCAAGGTCGATCGCACCAGCGCGTCGCAGGACTTTGCCGCGGGCGATACCGTGAGTCACAAGACCTTTGGCACGGGTACCGTGATCTCGGTCGCCGGAGACATGATCGAGGTTCAATTCGAAAAGACCGGCCAGACCAAAAAGCTAATGAAAGGCTTCGCACCGATCGTCAAGCTGTCGTAATCCCGCCCAGGTCCTTAGATAACGTTGCTTGCGAACGTCGCTTTGCTCGTTCGCTATTTGGTCTGGAGAGCCGGGTGGGCTGATATATAGATACGAGTAGGGGCTCCTCCGTTGATGAACGGGGGAGCCCCTTGTTTTGTTTTGGTTGTTGTTGCGACCTAGAGGTGGCTGATGATCAGTTCCATTTTGCCTTCTAGTTCGATCTGGTCCACGGTGCTCGGGGCCAGCAGGTGGCTGCCCTTGTGAACGGGCTCGCCGCACACGGTGCCCTCGCCGTCGATGACCGACAGGCACATGAAGGGCCAGCGCTGCTCCAAGGTCTTGCTGCCGTTGACGCGCACGCGATCGACGGTGTAGCAGGAGTTAGACTCGAGCTCGGTCACGCCGTCGATTTCGGGCGCGGTCACGGTGCCGTCGGTCGGTGCCTGAACATCAAAGTCGATGCAGTCGAGGCTCTGCTCAATATGCAGCGGGCGCAGCTTGCCGTCGGTGCCGGGGCGGTCGTAGTCGTACAGGCGATACGTCACGTCGCTCGACTGCTGCGTCTCCAAAATGAGCGTACCGGTTTTGATGGCGTGCACGGTGCCGGAGTCGATTTGGAAAAAGTCGCCCTTGTGAATCGGCAGCACGTTGAGCATCTCGTCCCAGCGGCCGTCCTCGATCATCTGCGCGGCCTCGGCGCGGTCGTGCGCGCGCTGGCCGACGATGATCGTGGCACCGGGCTCGCAATCAAGCACGTACCAGCACTCGGTCTTGCCCAGGCTTCCGTTCTCGTGCTCGGCGGCGTACTCGTCGTTGGGGTGAATCTGGATCGAAAGGTCGTCCTTGGCGTCCAGAATCTTGATGAGCAGCGGGAACTCCTTGCCCTCGCAATTGCCAAAGAGCTCGCGGTGCTCGGCCCACAGCCACGAAAGCGTGTGGCCTGTATACGGGCCCTCCGCAATCTGGCAGTCGCCGTTGGGATGGGCCGAGATGGCCCAGCACTCACCGATGGGACCCTCGGGAATGTCGTAGCCAAACACGGTCTCCAGCTGGCGGCCGCCCCAGATCTTCTCGTGGAAGATTGGCGTGAGTTTAATCAAATCGGACATGTGCATACTCCCATAAGGTTGTGCGGGTGCCGCGTAGGACAGCTCAAAACGAGCACCCACCGGATTACAAAACTAGGCCAGCGTTACGTTGTGCAGCTCAAAGCGGTCGCCTACGTTGTGCGAGACAGAATATTCAAACGCGGTGCCGCTATCCAAGAAGCCAATCTGGTTGAGTTCGAGCAGGGGAGAGCCGGGTTTGGTATCCAGGCGCTCAGCCTCTTCTTCAGTTGCCGCGACAGCGCGAATGGTACGGTGGAAACTCGAAATCTTCAGCCCGCATTGCTTGCGGATGAAGCTGTAGACCGATCCATACAGGTCTTTCTTTTTAAGGCCCGGAATCAGCTCGAGGGGCATGTAGGTGTACTCGATAACGATGGGCTTCTCGTCGACCTGGCGCACGCGCACGATGTGATAGGCAAAGTCGTCCTCGGCAATTCCCAGCTGGGCAGCGACGTCTGCTGGCGGATTGACAATCGAGAAATCGTAGACCACCGAGGTCACCTTCTCCCCGCGGTGCTCATACGAAAAGCCCTGGGAGCGATCGTTCTTGCCCTGGAAAAACGCCTGGCCGGGAAGCCCCGCCGTGTCCTTAACGTAGGTGCCCGATCCGCGCCGGCTGGTAACAAGACCTTCATCGGTAATCTGCTCAATAGCTCGTTTGACGGTGATTTTGGAAACGCTATAGAGCTCGCAGAACTCAACGACGGTGGGCAGCTTGTCGCCCGGCTTTAGAGCGCCGTCCTCGATGCTTCGACGGATATCTGCAGCTATTGCCTCGTATTTGGGAATCATGGAACCTCCTTTCCGGCTTGATTGAGTACAAACGAAAGTATAGTCCACGCCTAAGCATCCCTATTGCGTTTTTGAAAAGTTCGAGAAAGATATAATCAAAAAACGCTTTTCTATATCAACTAGAGCGCTCTAAATGAATATGCATTCGAATAATGTGGTATTGAGCAAATTGATCGGCTCGAAGATGGGGTTGGGCCGTTTTGCCGCCCAGCGAACCGAATCTCATGCCTTGCGTTTTCCCAGATAAAACCTGCCAAAACAAACCTGTCCCTTTTTGGCAGGTTTTTGTCTTGGGAGCGGTACCATACAGGCAATGTTTAAACGAGAAAGGTGGGCTCCCATGGAACCTAAGCAGTACTATATCGGCATCGACGTCGGCGGCACTTCGGTTAAGGAGGGCCTGTTCGACGAGGACGGCAACCTGCTTGCCAAGGCCAGCGTGCCCACGCCGCCTATCGTTGACGCCGCGGGCTTTGCCGCGGTGACCGAGGCTATCGACCAGGTGGTCGCCAAGGCCCAGATTCCGCGCGCCTTTGTGGCGGGCATTGGTCTGGCCGTTCCGTGCCCCATCCCGGCTTCGGGCGATGCCAAGGTCAAGGCCAACATTGCTATCAACCTGCCTGAACTGAGGATTGCCATCCAGGAGCACTGCCCCGACGCGGTCGTTAAGTACGAAAACGATGCCAACGCCGCTGCTATGGGCGAGGCCTGGCTCGGCTCTGCCAAGGGCGTACAGAACGTGGTGATGGTCACCATCGGTACCGGCGTGGGCGGTGGCGTTATCGTTAACGGCGACGTGGTATCGGGCGTTGTGGGTGCCGGCGGCGAGATTGGCCACATGTGCCTGAACCCCGAAGAGGAGCGCACCTGCGGCTGCGGCGGCCATGGCCACCTGGAGCAGTATTCCAGCGCCACCGGTGTGGTGAGCAACTACCTTGCCGAGTGCGAGAAAGCGGGCGTCGAGCCCATCGAGCTCACCGGCCCCTCCGATTCCAAGGACGTGTTCCAAGCCTGCCGCGAGGGCGACAAGCTTGCGCTGGCCGCGGCCGATACCATGGCCGACTATCTCGGTCGCGCCCTGGCGCTCATTGCCAACGTGGTCGATCCCGAGATGTTCCTCATCGGCGGCGGCGCATCCGCCTCGGCCGACGTCTACCTCGACAAGGTCCGCGAGCACTTTAAGCAGTACGCGCTTTCTGCCTCGCGCGAGACGCCCGTCAGGGTCGCCTCGCTCGGCAACGACGCCGGCATCATCGGTGCCGCCTACGTAGCCCTGCGCGCCGCTGGTAAATAGCTGGTGCGGGGGCAGGTGGTGAAAGGGGGGGCAGGCTTCGTCCCTGACCTCGCCTCAGCGCTTGCCCCAAATTGTGCCGCGACCCTTCCGTCTCATAAGGTTCGGCGTCAGCGTGCTACCATAGCTACGTCCAAGTACACATATCAAGTGGAGGATATCCATGGCAAACGTTCTTGTCTTTGGTCACCAGAACCCCGATAACGACGCCATCATGAGCGCCGTCGTCCTGTCCCAGCTGCTCAACCAGGTTGAGTATGCCGGCAACACCTACGAGGCTTGCGCTCTGGGCCAGCTTCCGGCCGAGTCCGCCAAGCTGCTTACCGACGCCGGCATTGCCGAGCCCCGCGTGATCGAGTCCGTCGAGGCCGGCCAGCTCGTCGTCCTCACCGACCACAACGAGTCCGCCCAGTCCGTTGCCGGCCTTAAGGATGCCACGGTCTTTGGTGTCGTCGATCATCACCGCATCGGCGACTTCGAGACCGCCGGCCCGCTGCACTACATCTGCCTGCCCTGGGGCTCCAGCTGCACCATCGTCACCAAGCTCGCCGGCGTGCTCGGCGTTGAGCTTTCCGACGTCCAGGCCAAGCTGCTGCTCTCGGCCATGATGACCGACACGCTCATGCTCAAGAGCCCCACCACCACCGATGTCGACCGCGCCGTCGCTGCTAAGCTCGGCGAGCAGGTGGGCGTCGACCCGGTCAAGTTTGGCATGGAGGTCTTCCTCACCCGTCCGTCCGGCTCCTTCACCGCAGCCGAGATGGTCGGCAACGACATCAAGATGTTCGAGCCCGCTGGCAAGAAGCTGCTCATCGGCCAGTACGAGACCGTCGACAAGAGCCGCGCACTCGGCATGATCGACGAGATCCGCGAGGCCATGCGCGCCTACGCCGCCGAGAAGGGTGCCGACGGCATCGTCCTGTGCATCACCGACATCATGGAGGAGGGCTCGCAGGTCCTGCTCGAGGGCGAGACCGAGGCTGCTCAGAAGGGCTTGGGCATTGCCGACGAGCACGACGGCGTCTGGATGCCGGGCGTCCTCTCCCGTAAGAAGCAGGTCGCTGCCCCCATCATGGCCGCCTGCTAGGTTCTTTTGACCTAACACCGACGACCGGATCGCGGACGCCCCGCGCTCCGGTCGTTTTTTGTGCACGGCGCCGCGTCGTCTCTTGGACAGGCGTGCCCGCGCCGTTGAGCAAATAATGTTCAACCTGTGGTTCCGCTTTTCGGCCACGCCTGCGTGCTTGTCGTGCAGGGTAGGCTAGATGCAAGCGTAATACGTTAGAGCGCGGCGCCGCCACTTGGGCGGGCCGTGCTTTTTTAAGACGGGAGCCATCCCGTGAAAGGAGCCGCCCATGGCAGCAACTGAGCAGCTGTTCAACGTTCGTGAGCGCAAGCGCTTTGAGCGTCACGATATCTGGGAGCGCATCGCCGAGAACGGCACGATTTCCGCCGCCGTCATGGTCTTCGCCGCCATCGCCGCCGTCATTTGCGCCAATACCGATGCCTACGAGGCCATCCATCACTTTTTGGAGACCCCGCTGTATGTGGGTCTGGGCAACCTTACGGCCGGTCTCACCGTTGAGCTTTTCGTCAACGACTTCCTCATGGCGATTTTCTTTTTGTTGGTGGGCATTGAGCTTAAGTACGAGATGACGGTCGGAGAGCTCAAGAATCCACGTCAGGCCATGCTTCCCATGCTGGCGGCCGTGGGCGGCGTCGTTGTTCCCGCCTGCATCTACCTGATCTTTAACCATGCCGGCGCCCGCAACGGTTGGGCCATCCCCATGGCAACCGATATTGCCTTTGCGCTGGGCGTGCTGTCGCTTTTGGGCAATCGCGTGCCCAACGGCGTGCGCGTGTTCTTCTCGACGCTCGCCATCGCCGACGACCTCATCTCCATCGCCGCCATCGCCATCTTCTACGGTCAGAGTCCCAATCCGTTTTGGTTGGGCGCCGCCGCGCTTGTGACCTGCGCGCTCGTGTGGCTCAACAAGACGCAGCATTACCGCCTTGCCCCGTATTCGGTACTGGGTCTGCTGTTGTGGTTCTGCATGTTCAAGAGCGGCGTACATGCCACACTTGCCGGCGTCATCCTGGCCTTTACCATCCCGGCCAAGTGCGGCGTCAAACTCGATAGCCTCACCGATTGGTTGGGCGAGTGCCTGCCGTTGCTCGATGACCGCTACGACGACGAGGCACACATCCTGGGCCAGCATGACTTTACCGTCTCGACTACCAAGGTCGAGCGCGTCATGCACCGCGTGACCCCGCCGCTTATCCGCATGGAGCGTCTGATCTCCACGCCGGTCAACTTTGTGATCCTGCCGATCTTTGCGTTCGTAAACGCTCAGGTTCGCTTAGTGGGCGTGGACATGAGCACGCTGCTCACCGATCCGGTGACGCTCGGCGTATACTTTGGCATGCTGCTGGGCAAGCCGATCGGCATCTTTGGTATGACGTTTGCCCTGGTTAAGCTTAAGGCCTGCGAGCTGCCGCACAATGTCAACTGGCACATGATTGCCGGCGTGGGCATTCTGGGCGGTATCGGCTTTACCATGTCGATTCTCATCAGCGGCCTTGCCTTCCCGACGGCCCAGTTTGAGGTTCTTGCAGCCAAGGCCGCTATTCTCGCCGGTTCGGTCACCGCAGCCGTGCTCGGCATGATCTACATGAGCGTGGTCTGCAAGCACCCCGCGACCAAGGACGAGTAAGAACGCGAAAACCGGCTCCAGAACCGATTCGGGCGCGTTCAAAATGCGGATTCGGGCGGTGCTTGCCGGTAGCGCACAGAGATGTGGTGTAAGAGGCGGGGCATGCCCCGCC
>JAQCQR010000010.1 GCA_027687465.1 Coriobacteriaceae bacterium AF08-21 | reverse complement strand
GAGCCGTCATCCGAGATGGAGAAGGGGGAGGCCTCGCGGCCTCCCCCTTTTTTGCGTTTACGGAGCGTAAATGACTCTATTACACCAGATGATCTTATCGTTTTTGGTATTGAGCCTTTATTTAAAGAAGATAAATCGAATAACAAGGGCAACTGCTATGGCCACAATAATCAAAAGCAGGATTGTCAGTCGATGCTGCTTGCGTCGTTTACTTGATGAAACAAAGATTGATTTTCCCTGTTTTGGCGTTTCGAGATAGCGAGCCGAATGCGTCAAGGTTTGCTTTGGTCGAGGACCTCTTTGTTGATGAGCGGCAGATGCTTTCATCGGCTCATCACTAACTGCGCTGTTTTTAGATAATGGTGCGTCTCTCAGATATACAGGGTCTCCCGAGGCGACGCCCATATGTTTACGTCCCGTTTGGGCATCCTCGAGTGTTTGATATCGATTTCTCGTCACATACTCGGGCTCCGGATCATTAATGGGCTCTTGCGAGATGTGGGGGCGATGGAACCGTGGCGGCTGCGTGGAAGTATCTTCCCCCTGCGTCGGCATAAATATTTTGTTCTGGTTTTGGTCGTCCATGATGCCCTTTAGCTCGTTACCAACAACGTGTACGCGCTCATTGTAAGCCCCTTGTTATTTGTAGCTGCGAACATACTCGTTATTTAAGCTCTGGTTCAAAGAACCTTAACCTTACTAAAACCTGAGTCATTCACACTTAGATATGCTTATAGTACAGGACTCAAAAAACTTTATAGTCGATGTATATATAAGCACTGGGTGGGCATATATAAGAGCGTCAAAAGAAGTCCCAGTCACCTAGAAGATGGCTCGGCAGTCCTAAAAGGAGTGGTAAACATGGCAAGCATGGTTCCTTATCGTTCGGTTTTTGGCGTTCGTCCTTCTGCTAGCTCGCTGTTCGATCTGTTTGATGATATGACCGACCTTGCAAACAACTCGATTGCTTCCAAGGCGTTTCCCGTTGACGTTGAGGATAAGGGCGACGGCTATGAGGTCAAGGCCTATCTGACCGGTGTCGCCAAGGATGACATCGATGTCGAGCTCAATGAGGGCCGTCTGTCCATTAGCGTGAACGTTGTGGAGGACGAGGAGAACGAGGGCAAGAACTACCTGCAGAAGGAGTTTAGCTCGTACAGCGCGACGCGTGGCGTGTATCTAAAGGACGCTTCGAGCGAGGGTCTCTCGGCTAAGTACGCTGACGGCATCCTGACCGTTACGGTTCCCAAGATCGTCGAGAAGAAGAACGTTACGAAGATCTCCATCGACTAACTTCGTTGGTGTTCTGCGCTATTAAAAGACAGCAAAAGGGGCTGGGAAGCGATTCTCGGCCCCTTTTGCTGTCTAGGACAGTCTATTGAATGGTTGCCGGCTGATACTGACTCGCAGGACGTATCGAGAGTTTTCGCGATCCTTGGAGAAGGGTTGCGGAGCTGCCGACCTCGTCATCCAGGGTTGCGGCTAGAGCTTTGGCATAGCTTTTGACGGTAAGGCTCGGACGATTGTTATCTTGGCTGATATGCATGGCAATGAGCTGTTCGGTGCGATCGGTAACAAGTTCGCGCGCGGCTTCGGCGGCTTGGCCATTGGAGAGGTGTCCCCTTGCAGACAGGATGCGCTCCTGAAGAAAGCGGGGATATTCTCCCTCGCGCAGCATGGTCACATCATGGTTGCTTTCGAGCGCGAGGACTCGACAATCTTTGAGGGTGTTCATGGCTTGGCTCGATAGCTCTCCGGTGTCGGTGGCAAAGCCGATGGAATCATCGAGGGCGTCGAATCGATAACCGACTGGATTGATGACATCGTGTGATGTTGAGTAGGTTTGCACGTGGATGCCGGCAATGGATAGGGCGTCGCCGGGATCGAATTCCTCGACAGGCAGATGCGAAAGATTTTCTTTGTTCGAAAGAGTGCCCCTGCTGGCAAAGAGGGGGCCGTGCCAGTGCTTGCACCAGACATCGAGGCCCTTGATGTGATCGCTATGCTCATGAGTAATGAGAAGAGCCGAGACGTTGTCTGTCGAGAGCCCCAGTTCTGCCATGCGCTTTAATGTCTCGCGGCGAGACAGTCCGTCATCGACCATAATGAGCCCCTGCGGGCCCTCGATGAGTGCGCAGTTGCCTTTTGAGCCGCTGCCAAGGATATGAAGGTGCAGACGAGACATAAGATTCCAAAGGATACAATGGGTGCGAACGAATAGAGGAGGAAGCAAATGCCAACGGTATCTCAGCATTATGGACACCATGCCGTGCCCGGGGCAGTCGATGAGACCCGGACGAGGCAGCAGGCTGCTCCTGTCGTGCTCATGGTATCAGGCGGCGCGGACTCGACGGCACTGCTTCTTATGGCGTGCACATCAAAGCTGGATATCCAAGACGGACGCGGTGTTGCCCCCATTGCTCGCGAGCGCCTGCATGTGCTGCATGTAAACCATCATCTGCGCGGCAAGGCGTCCGATGGCGACGAGGCCTTTGTGCGTGAGCTCTGCGCGAAATATGGTTTACCGCTGTGCGTGGAGCACGCTTATTTTGATGAGGAGTCGGGCAATATTGAGGCCGCGGCCCGGGAGGTGCGCTATGCCGCGGCGCGGAGGTATGTTCGCGAGCTCTGCGCCCAGACGGGGGCACCGCGGACGGCGGCTCGTATCTGCACCGCGCACACGTCTTCGGATCGCGCGGAAACGTTTTTGATGAACGCGATTAAGGGTTCGGGGCCCGCTGGCCTATCGAGCATTCCTCGCCGGAGGAACATCGTGGTGCGTCCCTTGCTCGACCTAACTCATGGCGAGCTCGTGGGCTATCTACAGGTACATGGTCAGCCGTGGCGTGAAGACGAGAGCAATGAGGATATCTCGTATCTGCGAAACTACGTGCGCCATCGAGTGATGCCGGTGGTGGCGCAGCGCAACGCGAGCGCCTGCAAGACGATTGGCGCCGCCTGCGAGATCTTAGGCGATGAGGACGCGTTTTTGTCTCAGCTTTCAGCACAGGCGTTTCGAAGCTGTCTGCGTAAGGAGGCGGCGGGCGCGCTGGTGCTCGATGCCAGGCGCCTTGCTGCGGCCGAGGTGGTAATCGCGCGGCGCATCGTGCGACTGGCGATTAAGCGCATCGATCCGGACGCTCGTCCAGAGATGCGACATGTGGAGCGAGTCCTTTCCTGCGTTGCCGAGGGCGCCGGCTCGGTCACGCTTCCGGCGGGGATTGACGCACGCATTGAGTTTGGCATGCTGGCGTTCAAGGCGCCGGCGGCTCGCGAGTGCCTGGTCGCGGACTGGGTTACCGTACCCGGACGTTTGCCGTTGGGCGGGGGACGTATGCTGGTCACAGAACCGATGGCCGTTGAGCCGGGATGCGATATCGTGCGCCGCGCCCGTGAGCTTGCAGCTGCCGGGGAAGTGACAGCTTTGGTAGACGCGGCTGCCCTGGGTTTTGCCGACAGCGATAGTGAGCGGATTCTGGCGGGCTCGCGTGGCGAGATCCCTGCCGAGGCGCGATTGGCGCGCCTGTGGGTGGACGGTCCTGCACCGGGAGACGTGATGTGCCCGTTAGGGATGAGTGGTCGAAGCAAGAAAGTATCCGACTTGCTAGGCGAGGCTCGCATTCCCGTTTCCGAGCGCGCCGGCGTGCCCATGGTGAGGACGGCGCCGGGAGGTGCCGTGGTGTGGGTCGCCGGAGTTCGCGCGGACGAGCGTTTTAAATGCACGGCGGCGACGCGTGTGGCCTATCTGCTTCGCGTGGTTGACGCGGATTAGCCCCTCGCACCAGCTTTTCTGTGCGGCGTTGACGGTATTCCCGCGCTGATGGTGCGAGGGCTGGAAAATATACCCCGTGCGCTGCTAGAATGTGTAGTTCGCGTCCATACGGCGGTGTGTGGGCGATAAGCACAAGAAAGGGTTGTCATGGCTTCTCAACATCCGGATATCGAGAAGGTTCTGTTTACGCAGGAGGATATCGACGGTATCGTCTCTCGCCTAGGCGAGCAGATTACTCGCGACTACGCGGGTAAGGATCTGGTGCTGATTGCGGTCCTGCGCGGCGCCGTGGTCTTTATGGGCGACCTGATGCGTAAGATCGAGCTGCCGACCAACATCGATTTCATGGCTGTTTCGAGCTACGGCGACGGTGTGAAGTCCTCGGGTATCGTGCGTATCATTAAGGACCTGGATATCGACATCCGCGGTCGCGACGTGCTGATCGTCGAGGACATTCTGGACTCGGGCCTGACGCTCAAGTATCTGATGAAGAACCTCGAGAGCCGCAAGCCCGCTTCTCTGGAGGTCGCCGCCTTCCTGTGGAAGGACGTTGAGGACCGCGTCTCGGCCATCACGCCCAAGTATGTTGGAACCCATTGCCCCGATGCCTTTGTGGTGGGCTACGGCCTCGACTATGCCGAGCGCTATCGCAACCTTCCGTATCTGGGCATTTTGAAACCGGAGGTTTATTCGTAAGATGCCCGACGACCGTAACGATAACAATTCCCAGACTCCCCGGGAGCCTAAGATCCCGGGGATGCCCGGAGGCAAGAAGCCCACGCGTACGGGCTGGCTGTATTTTCTTTTGGCTTGCGCGCTTCTGGGCTATGCCTTCTTTAATATGGGCTCCGGCTTTGCCAGCTCCAGCAATACCGTTAAGCTCGCGACGAGCGAGATGGTCAGCGCCATCAAGCAGGATCGCGTCGAAGATCTGACCTATACGGTTCAAGACGGAAGCGTGACGGGTCATTACTGGAAGACGAAGAAGGACAAGGGCGATACGAGCGAGCTCAAGAGCTTCTCCTCGACCTATGTCGGCTTCGATTCGCTTGCTGAGCTCATGGCGGAGCACCCCGATACCAAGTACATCGTCAACACCAACGATCCCGATTTTTGGGGCGACTTGGCGATGAGTGTGCTTCCGACGATCGCCCTTATCGCCATCATGTTCTACTTTATGCGCCAGATGATGGGCGCCAACAACAGGAACATGCAGTTTGGCAAGACCAACGCCAAGACCAACGAGGCCACACGCCCCAAGGTCAAGTTTGAAGACGTTGCCGGCGTGGACGAGGCAGTCGAGGAGCTCGAGGAGATCCGTGACTTTTTGAGCGATCCGGATCGCTATCGCAAGCTGGGCGCCAAGATCCCGCGTGGCGTGTTGCTGGTTGGCCCTCCGGGCACCGGTAAAACGCTGCTGGCCAAGGCCGTTGCCGGCGAGGCGGGCGTGCCGTTCTTTAGCATCTCGGGTTCCGACTTTGTCGAGATGTTCGTAGGCGTCGGCGCCAGCCGTGTGCGTGACCTCTTTAAGGAGGCCAAGTCCCAGGCCCCGTCGATCATCTTCATCGATGAGATCGATGCCGTGGGACGTCAGCGCGGAGCTGGCTTGGGCGGCGGTCACGACGAGCGCGAGCAGACGCTCAACCAGCTGCTGGTCGAGATGGACGGCTTTGAGGAAAGCGAGTCGGTCATCCTGATCGCTGCGACCAACCGTCCTGACATCCTGGATCCGGCATTGCTGCGTCCCGGCCGTTTTGACCGTCAGGTTACGGTCGACCGTCCGGATGTGAAGGGCCGCGAGCAGATCTTGCGCGTGCATGCCGAGAACAAGCCGATGGACGAGGACGTTAAGTTTGAGAAGCTCGCCCAGATGACCGTTGGCTTTACTGGTGCCGATTTGGCGAACCTGCTCAACGAGTCTGCGCTGCTGGCCGCTCGCCGTCATCGTTCCGTGATCTCGATGGACGAGGTCGAGGAATCGATGGAGCGCGTGATTGCCGGACCGCAGCGCAAGGGTCGCGTGATGACCGAGGCCGAGCGCACCACGATTGCCTACCACGAGAGCGGTCATGCCCTGGTGGGCCACATCCTGGAGCACTCCGATCCGGTCCACAAGATCTCGATCGTCAGCCGCGGTCAGGCTCTGGGCTACACGCTGCAGCTTCCGCAGGAGGACCACTTCCTCAAGACCAAGAACGAGATGCTCGACGAGCTCGCCGTGTTCTTGGGCGGTCGCGTTGCCGAGGAGCTCATGTGCGATGACATCACGTCGGGCGCGAGCAACGATCTGGAGCGCGCAACCAAGATGGCGCGCGAGATGGTCACGCGCCTGGGCATGAGCGAGGAGCTGGGCACGCAAGTGTTTGGCGAGGCGCAGCATCAGGTGTTCCTTGGTCGCGATTACGCCGATCATCAGGATTACTCCGAGGAGACGGCGCGTCGCATCGATATCGAGGTTCAGCGCATCATGCGCGAGGCCCATCGTCGTGCGGTCGAGATTCTGGATGCCCGTCGCGATCAGCTCGATCTGATGGCGAAGGTGCTGCTTGAGCGCGAGACCGTCGAAGGTGACGCTGTGAACGCCCTGCTCGACAACGAGTGGAATGCCTACCTTGAGCGCGAGGACGATATCCTGGCGGCCAAGGAGGAGCGCAATGCCAAGGCGGCCGGCATGCCGACCAAGAAGCGCGCGCCTCGTATGAGCGAGGAGGAGCTGGCGGCTGATGCCGCGGCCTTTGCGCAGGCGGCCATGCAGGAGGATGCCGAAGCCGCATCCGATGGTGCTGACGATGACAATGCCGTCGTCGATGCCGATGCCGATGCCGACACCGACAAATAGTCTTTGTGGCGAAAGCCTCCGCGGGGAAACCTGCGGAGGCTTTTTGCATCTGTTGATTGGGGACAGACTTAAATGAGCGTTTTCACGCATTTAAGTCTGTCCCCAATCAACATTCTGCGGCACTTTGCTCGGCTAAAGCGTACAATAGCGCCTATGCGAAAGGGGAACAGATGATCAACGAAACTATGTATGCTCGCGGTGCGGAGAGCTCCATCATCCGTGAGATCTTTAGCTATGGCCTTGAACGCAAGGCGCAGATCGGTGCAGAGAACGTATTCGATTTTTCGCTGGGTAACCCGAGCGTTCCGGCACCTGCCGCCGTGGCTGAGTCCATTAAGAAGGCCTTGGAACTGCCGAGCGACCAGCTGCATGGATACACGCCTGCACCGGGTCTGCCGCAGTGCCGTACCGCCGTGGCCGAATCGCTCAACCGCCGCTTTGGCACGAGCTATGAGGGCAAGGATGTCTTTATGACGGTGGGTGCGGCAGCTTCGCTCACCTGTACGCTCAACGCGATTACCAATCCGGGCGACGAGGTCATCGTTATCGCTCCGTACTTCCCGGAGTATCGTGTGTGGATTGAGAAGGCCGGCTGTACGTGTGTCGAGGCGCTCGCCGATGAAGATACGTTCCAGCTGAGCGTGGATAACGTGCTCAAGGCGATTACCGATAAGACGGCTGCCGTCATTATCGACTCGCCCAATAACCCGACCGGCGCTGTGTATACGCGCGATACCTTGACGCGCCTGGCTAAAGTTTTGTGCGAGGTCAACGCCAAGCGCGATCCCGAGAACCCGATTATGCTTATCTCGGATGAACCGTATCGCGAGATTGTATACGGCGCCGAGGTGCCTTGGGTGCCCTCGATTTACGAGCACGCCGTCGTGTGCTATTCGTACTCCAAGTCGCTGTCGCTGCCGGGCGAGCGCGTGGGCTGGATTTTGGTTCCCAACACCAACCCGCAGGCGGCGCGTCTGATGCCGGCTGTTGCGGGTGCCGCCCGTACGCTGGGCTTTGTGTGCGCACCGGCGCTCTTCCAGCGCGTGATCATCGACTGTATCGATGAGCCGAGTGATGTCGAGGCCTATGCGCGCAACCGCACGGCGCTCACCGACGCACTAGCGGAGTACGGCTACACCTATGTCGAGCCGGAAGGCGCGTTCTACCTGTGGGTGAAAGCGCTGGAGCCCGATGCGAATGCGTTCTGCGCGCGCGCGAAGAAGTACGAACTGCTCGCGGTTCCCTCGGACAGCTTTGGCATGCCGGGCTGGTTCCGCTTGGGATACTGCGTGAGCTACGAGACCATCGTCAATTCGCTACCCGCTTGGAAACAGTTGGCGGACGAGTATCGTTAAAAGTAAAGCGCTCTGCCTACAATGTTTTACGTGAAACGGGGTTTGGTGTTAAGCCGGACCCCGTTGTCATGGACGTTGTGTCTTTGGGATGAAGCAGTTTTACGACTATCGAAGGCTATGCGTACAATGAATATACGCGACGGCCGTGCCAGATAAGGAGACCTGATGCCCTACCTGCTTTCTTGTGACATTCATACCCATACGATGTTCTCTGCGCATGCATATTCGACCATTGAGGAGAATGTGTACTGGGCGGCAGAGCGTGGCCTGCAGGTGCTCGGATCTGCCGACCATTTGAGCTCTATGGTTACGGCTTGCCCCAATGACCTGCGCAGTTACCAGTTCTTTATCAACCAGGATATCTGGCCGCGCATTTGGAGCGGCGTGCTGGTGCTGCGTGGTGCCGAGGCCGATATCGTTTCGCTGGACGGAAGCCTGTTTGGCGAGGACACTCCTGTCACGCTCGATATCGCCGGCGATTCGTACAGCCGTCAGCATTCACTGTTCGATTTGGTTACGCGTAATTTGGATTATTTGGTTGCAAGCGTGCATAATCCGCAGATTGCTGAGGGCGCGACGCTGGCCCAGGCGACCGAGATGTATATCAACGCCTTGGAACACCCCAAGGTGTTCATGCTGGGCCACACGGGTCGCTCGGGCGTGCCGTTCGATATCGACGAGGCGCTGTTGGCGGCTAAGGCCAAGCACAAGATTATTGAGATCAACAACCATAGTCTTGAACACGGTGTCGACACTGAGCATTGGGCCGTATGCCGCAAGATCGCCGAGCGCTGCGCCGAGCTGGGCGTGGGCATTGGCGTTTCGACCGATGCGCACATTGGCATGGCAATTGGTAAGCTCGATTACGCTCGCAAGATGCTCGACGAGATTCACTTCCCGTTGGATCTGATCGTGACGCGCGATCGCGAGACGCTGCTACGCGAGATGGCGGCAGCCGGCGTGTGCGACCTGCGCAAGGGGATGTAGCGGAATTTATAAACCAAGCGAAGGGGGCGGCCCAGACGGGTCGCCCCCTTTCTTGTCCCGAAAATCTACTGAGGTTGGTTAGCGGCGTTCGAGGACCGCTACGGTTTCGGTGTGGTCGGTGTGAGGGAACATGTCGACGGGCGTGATCTTGAGCAGACGATAGCCTCCGTCGAGGAGCTGATGCAGGTCGCGCTCTTGAGTCACGGGGTTGCAGCTGATATAGGTGATGCGGCGCGGCTTAAGCGCGCAGGCAGCTTCGAGGAACTCGGGGGTAGAGCCGGCGCGCGGCGGATCGATGGAAAGGACATCGACCCGCTCGTTGTTGTCGGCGGCATCGAGGATGTAGTCGGTGGCGTCGTCGGCCATAAACCAAGCGCTGCGGGTAAGGCCGTTGAGCTCGGCATTGCGGCGTGCGTCGGCAATGCCCGCGGGGTTTCGCTCCACGCCGAGCAGCATGATGCCGATGCCCTTGTCCTGGGCATCCTTTGCGGCGCAAAGGCCGATGGTGCCGCTGCCGCAGTAGGCATCCATAAGCACGTCGCCCTGCTGCAGGTCCATGCCGTCGATGGCGAGCTGGTAGAGCAGCTCGGTCTGCTGCGGGTTGGTCTGATAGAACGCGGTGGGGGAGATATCGAACTCGCAGCCGAGCAGCTGGTCGCGCATGCATTCGGCGCCATGCACGATGCGGGTTTCCTCGCCGAGGATGGCGTTGCCGGGGCGTCCGTTGATGTTTTGGGCGACGGTGACGATGCGCGGATCGAGTGCGGCGACAGCCTCAAAGAACTCCTGCGCATGCGGCAAGTCGCGCTGAGCGGTCACGAGCGTGACCATGACCTGGTCGGTACGCCAACCGCAGCGGACGACGGCATAGCGGAGCAAGCCCAGATGCTTGTCCTCGTTAAAGGCGGGAATGTGCAGGCGCTCAGCTTCACGCGCGATGCCGTTAAGAATCTGTCGGGCGCCCGGTGCCTCGACGGGGCATTCGGGTACGGCAACGATCTTGTGCGTGCCGCGCTCAAAGAAACCGCAACGGACAGTGCTCTCCTTACCGGGAGCAAAGGGAGTGGCAGCCTTATGACGAAAGCCACGCGGCGCAGGATATTTACCCGGGTCGCCCAGGGTGACACCCATGCCACGAATAGGATCTACAGCAATGCCCTCACGCTCACAAAGCGAAGCAAAAAGCTCCTCCATGGCAGCCTGCTTGGCGGCGAGCTGCTTCTTATAAGGACGATTGAGCGCCGTGCACCCACCGCAAGCTTTCATGATGGAGCAAGGAGACTTGGGATCCACGGCCTTACGCGCAGACGGAACCGAATCGATATGCGAACGCTTGGAGCGAACCCGAGGTGCCTTATTCTCGTCTCGGCGAGAGCCAAAACGCTTGGCCTTAGCTTTGCTCTTGGTCGACTTACCCTTCGCATCCTGAGACGCCTTGGATTTCTTAAATGATTTTTTCTCCCTCGACCCCTCAGCCGCCTCGATCAAAGCACGACGAGCCTTACGCTCCGCACGAGATTCTGCCATGAATTAACTCCACTAATTTATAAATTGAAATCTGAAAGCATTGTACCGTGCCAAGCTAGCGGACGATATGCAAGCACCCATTTCATGTTAGTGATAAGCCCAACGACGTTTGCCCGCCGGGTGCCGGGGCAGGGGTTAAGTTTGTCGCGAGTTCAGCACGAACAGGAGAGCACTTAATGTGCTCTCCGCCGTGAGCAGGACTGTAGAGCAGCAAACTTAACCCCTGCCCCGGCACCCGGCGGGCAAACCCTCCCTTGTACTCCACCTCACTAAAGTGTATGATTCTGGACGTTACATGATTCACTTTACTTAACTAAAGTGCCACCAAGGGGGAATACCATGAATACCGATATGTCTCGTCGTCAGTTTGTTGGTCTAGCCGGCTCGCTCGCCACGGTGCTCGGCCTTGGTCTTGTCGGTTGTGGCGGCGGTGCCGCTAAGGGCTCTGCTGCCGGCTCTGCCGCGGCAAAGGACGTGAAGGGCGCCGCCGAGTCCAAAAAGCTCGTGGTGGGCTTTGACAAGTCCTATCCTCCGTACGGCTTTGTGGGCGATGACGGCGAATATACGGGCTTTGACCTTGATCTGGCCAAGGCCGTTGCCGATAAGCAGGGCTGGGAGGTCAAATACGAGGCCATCGATTGGGATGCCAAGGATACGCTGCTCAACTCGGGTGCCATCAACTGCATCTGGAACGGCTTTACCATGGAGGGTCGCGAGGACGACTACACGTTCTCCGAGCCGTACATGCTCAACGAGCAGGTGCTCGTGGTCAAGAAGGACGCGGGTATCAAGAGCTGGGACGATCTTGCCGGCAAGACCGTGATTACCCAGACCGATTCCGCCGCACAGGATGTGCTCGAGGGCGACCAGAAGGATCTGGCCGCGACGTTTGCCACGCTCGATACCATCGGTGAGTACAACACAGCCTTTATGCAGCTCGAGAGCGGCGCGGTCGATGCCGTGGCTTGCGACCTTTCGATTGCCCAGTATCAGCTTGCCGCCAAGCCCGATGCTTATACGCAGCTTGATGAGCCGCTGTCCAGCGAGCACTACGCCGTCGGCTTTAAGAAGGGCGACACCAAGTCGGCCGACGCCGTGACCGAGTCGCTCAAGGCGCTCTACGAGGACGGCACGGTCAAGGACCTGTGCGATAAGTATTCAAGCTATGGTCTATCTTTCGATAATTGGGTGCTCAAGTAATGTCTATTCAGGTCATGATGCAGATGCTTGGCCAGGGATTCTTGGTCAGTTTGCAGTTGTTTGTGCTGACGCTGCTGGGGTCGATTCCGCTGGGAATCCCCGTGGCGTTTATGCGCATGAGCAAAATCGCGCCGCTCCGCTGGATTGCGCGCATCTACATTTCGGTCATGCGCGGTACGCCACTCATGCTGCAGATGTTTGCCATCTACTTTGCCCCGTACTACGTGTTTGGCATTTCGCTCACGCCCGATTCCAAGTGGACGGCGTGCGTCGTGGCGTTCATCATCAACTACGCCGGTTACTTTGCCGAGATCTATCGCTCGGGTCTGCAGTCCATTCCGCGTGGTCAATACGAGGCAGCCGAGGTGCTGGGCTACTCGCGCGTGCAGACGTTTCTGTATATCGTGATGCCGCAGGTCGCCAAGCGTATTCTGCCGGCGATGGGCAATGAGATCATCACGCTGGTCAAGGACACGTCGCTGGCGTTTGCCATTGGCGTGGGTGAGATGTTCTCGACGGCCAAGGCGCTGGTCGCCTCGCAGGTGAGCATGGTGCCGTTTGCGATCGCGGCGCTGATTTACTGGGTCTTTAACTTTGTGGTCGAAATGCTGCTGGGTGCCGCCGAAAAGAAGCTGGACTATTATCATGACTAGATCGTTCCGCCGTTCTAGCGAACGGCGGACTGCTCGACGCTGCGCGCGTGCCTGACGGCCAATCTGCTCCTCAAACCGTCGCTTGCGTACAGAAGTACGCGGCGCTCCTCTTTCGAAGCACATTGTCTCGTCAGCCACACGCTCGCTGACTTCTCAAACACATGGAGGTTCCCGTGTCCGGAACGGTAATGATGATAACGAACGCGCGCAAGGCGTTTGGCGGCAATGAGGTGCTCAAGGATATCTCACTCGAGGTCAAGCGCGGTGAGGTCGTGGCGATTATCGGACCTTCGGGCGGCGGTAAGTCCACGCTGCTGCGGTGTGCCACGCTGCTCGAGACACTCGACGGAGGCTCGCTCTCGTTTGGCGACCTTGCCGTTGCGACGGATGCGGGTTCGGGCGCGGTCTATGCGAAGGGCGATGTGCCCAAGCAGGCGCGCTCGCGATTCGGCCTGGTGTTTCAAAATTACAACCTGTTCCCGCACTATACGGTGATGAAAAACATCACCGATGCACCGATTCGCGTGCTTAAGCGTCCGCGCGAGCAGGCGGAAGCCCGCGCTCACGAGCTGATTGCGCAAATGGGGCTGACGGGCAACGAGAACAAGGTGCCGTGTGAGCTTTCGGGCGGTCAGCAGCAGCGCGTGAGTATTGCCCGCGCCCTGGCACTCGATCCGGAAATCTTATTCTTTGACGAGCCGACTTCGGCGCTCGATCCCGAGCTGACGGCCGAGGTGCTGCGTGTCATTAAGGACCTGGCGGCGCAGAATATGACGATGGTAATCGTGACCCACGCAATGCAGTTTGCGCGCGATGTTGCCGACCGCGTGGTCTTTATGGACGGCGGTCGCATTGTCGAGGAGGGACCTGCCGAGCAGGTTATCGACCATCCGCGCGAGCAGCGCACGCGTGAGTTCTTGAGCCGTATCGAGGGATAGACTCAGGTATTTACTCAACTATTAATTGAGGCAATTGAGGCGAAGCCGCCACAGGTCTTACGGTCTGTGGCGGCTTTTTGTTTACATCGACGGGGTTCAATAATTGCCTGAAAAGCCTGTCTCTTCCTCTCGCCGCCTGTATCCATACGCGTGCCGAAAGGTCTGCATGGACAGCCGCCCGTGAGGGTAGGGTGGTGGCATAGGACATTTGGAGGGTGAGTCGGCTCGGCTGCCGACCATGCTGCTCCCGGGATGGCACCGACCGCGAACTCTCCCCGTTGGCGTCGCGCATTGCGCGCGGCCCTGCAAGGAGGTCATCATGGGTGCTCCCAAGACCGGTAACGTAAGGAACGTGGTGCTCGTAGGCCAAGGCGGGGTGGGCAAGACTTCACTCGCCGAGGCCATGCTCCACCTTTCCGGCAAGACCGCCCGCCTTGGCGGCCACGACGGCACCAAGCCCACGCTCGACTATGACCCCGAAGAGGTCAAGCGTGCATTTTCCATTTCGACGACCATTGCGCCGATCGACTGGAAGGGCGCACGCATCAATGTGCTCGATGCCCCGTGTTATCCCGATTTTATCGGCGACGCCTTTGCCGCGATGAGCGTCTGCGAGACGGCCCTGTTTGTGGTCGACGCCGAGGCCGGCCCGCAGCCTACGACGGTTAAGCTCTGGTATGCCGCCGAGGATCTGCGCCTGGCGCGTGCGGTGTTCGTAAACCGCCTGTCGCGCTCCGAGGCCAGCTTTGCGACCACAATGGACCTGCTGCAGGAGCGCTTTGGTACGCGCCTGGGCGCCGTGGCTCTTCCCTGGGGCGAAGGCGAGGACTTTGACGGCATCATCGACCTGGTGCGCATGAAGGCGCGCCATTGCAACGGCGCCGAGGCCGTTGAGTCGGAGATTCCCGAGGAGTATCGTGCCCAGGCCGAGGAGGCCCATGACCATCTGTGCGAGCTGGTGGCCGAGGCCGACGATGAGCTGATGATGAAGTACTTGGAAGGCGAGGAGACGCTGACGCAGGAGGAGCTTGAGGGCTTGCTGTCGAAGGCGATTGCCGAGCGCATCTTTGTGCCGGTCTTTGCGGGCGATTGCATTAAGGAGCAGGGCGTCAACTCGCTGATGGACGACATCGCGACGTACTTCCCGGCGCCGACCGACTACGGCGAGATGCCGCTCATCGACGGCGATTCGCTTAAGATCTCGAGTGACGATGACCGTCCGGTGGCGTTTGTGTTTAAGACACTGGCCGATCCGCAGCAGGGTCGCATCAGCTTTATCAAGGTGCTGACGGGTACGCTTGAGCCGGGTCTTGAGCTGATCAACGCGCGCACGCGCAAGGGCGACCGTCTGGCTCACCTGTATGTGATGTGCGGTCGCGACATGACCGAGGTCGGTCACGCCTATGCCGGCGACATCATCGTGGCGCCCAAGCTGGCGGCCGAGACGGGCGATACGCTCTCCATTACCGGTAAGGTCGAGGCTGCTGCGTTTAAGTTCCCCAACTCTCAGTACCGCATCGCCATTGAGGCCGAGAATCGCGGCGACGAAGAGAAGCTCTACACGTTTATCGAGAAGGCTTGTAAGGCCGATCCGACCATGAGTATCGACCGCGATGAGGAGACCGGCCAGACCATTATCTCGGCGGTGGGCGAGGCGCAGGTTTCGGTCCTGCTCAACCGTTTGGAGGACCGCACCAAGGTCGCCGCCAAGAGCGTGCCGATCCGCATTCCGTATCGCGAGACCATCCGCCGCACGGCGAGCGCCCAGGGCCGCCACAAGAAGCAGACCGGTGGCGCCGGTCAGTATGGTGACTGCTGGCTGCGTGTGGAGCCGATGATTGCCGCCGACGGTACGAGCGACGGTTATGAGTTTGTGGACGAGGTCGTGGGCGGCCGCATTCCGCGCTCGCTGATCCCTGCCGTGGACAAGGGCGTCCAGGAGACTATGAAGGACGGCATCATCGCCGGCTACCCGCTCACGGGCATTCGCGTGGCTGTGTACGATGGCTCGTATCACAGCGTCGACTCCAACGAGATGGCGTTCCGCGCGGCGGCCCGCATCGGCCTGCGCAAGGCGTGCGCCGATGCCGACCCGGTGGTGCTGGAGCCCATCGAGGAAATCACGGTGACTATCCCCGAGAGCTATGCCGGCGCCGTGATGGGCGACATCTCGGCCTCGCGCGGTCGCGTGACAGGCATGGAGACCGACGAGCGCGGCGATACCGTGGTCATTGCCCAGGCCCCGCTGGCCGAGCTGACGGATTACTCGACGCGCCTGCGCTCTATCACGCGCGGCACGGGCGACTTTACCATGAAGCCCGCTGGCTACGAGCAGGTGCCTTATGACGTTCAGGCCAAGCTGGTCGAGCGCTATGAGGAGGGTCGCGCTAAGTAGGGCGGGGCTTTGCCTGCAATGTAGGTGCTGACGAAAAGGCCGCCCTGGGTAACCGGGGCGGCCTTATTTGATCCCTTGGGGACGGAGGAAAACGGATCATTTTTTGGGTTACGGGCGGCGCGGTCGGCCCTAGTCTCCGGATGCCTGATTGCGGCCGGTGGCGTAGTCGATCTGCACATGCGGCTGCAGGTTGTAGCAGTATGCGTGGAAGCAGAGGGCCTTGCCGTGGTCCTCGACCGATTGCGCCTCGAGGCGCACGCCGCGGCAGACAAGTTCCTCTTCGTTATACATGGGCGTGACGCGATAGAGAACATGGTTGCCCGTATCGCGAATATAGTTGAGAATCTGCTCTTCAAACGGTAGCATGCCCGTCTCGTTGAGATAGCGCGTGCCGGTGAGGAGATTCTTACGGTTGGCGTTTTCGCCGCAGAGCGACCAGGCGATAAGGTGGCAGCGGTTGTAGAGGCTCTGGCCCGGAATAAAGTCGTAGCGCTGCTGACGCCATCCAGCGGGATGGATACGCGAGATATCGCCGCGCTCGCCTTGACCGAGCGACTCGGGGCCTACGCAGGCGAGCGCTTTGCGGGTGCGGCCCAGGCTGTCGAGCTTGGAGAATTTCTTAAAGCAGCCCTCTTCGGTGGCCCGTTCGTACTCATCGAGCGTGAACGACGGCGTGCCGAGCGGATGCGTGCCGTCGGCGCGGAGGGCAACGTAGGGGTTGCCGGCGTAGTCGGGAATGCTGGTGAGGTATACGCCGCGCGCGCGGTTGAGGTCGGGGTTTTCCACTTCGTCGACGGGGGTGGTGGAGCTGTCCTCGGCAACGTTGCCGTTGGTGTTGATCGTGGCGGATTCGGAGCCATCGCCGGAGTCCTCGGAGCTCGCTGTTCCCGATTCGAGCCGGGCGACCAAGTCCGCCTCGTCATCGGTGCGGCTGGGGCTCTCGTTTTGCTTCTCGGCCAGGGCCGCCGCCTGTTCATCGCTTTGCGGCGACAGCAGCTTGGGCGCCCCGTCAAGCGATCCCGTAAACAGTGCAAACCCCAGCACCACGGCGGTGCCGATGGAAAGTACTTGCTTGTAGGCGGACTTGCGCGACATTGAGGCTCCTGGAGGGACGGTTGGGAATCTACCAGTCTAGCAGGAGCCGGCAGGGGCCGTTCTATCGAACAAATACTTAAGATTTGGGACAAACACTCCTGATTTATTTGTCCCGCGGTCTAGATCGAGGTGGAGTCGAGCCAGTTGAGCTTGCACTCGAGAATGCGCTGCTCGCCGGGTTCGCTGCTGCCGTCAAGTAGGGCGAGCAGCATCTCGGCTGCTTCGCGACCTTCCTGGTCGACGGGCTCGATGATGGTGGAGACGGTCGGTGTGGTGAGATTAGTCCAGTCTTCGCAGTTGAGTCCCAAAAGGCCGATTTGCTGCGGAAGCAGATGGGCCATGGGCTGAAGTGCCTTGTAGACGCGGGGGAGCGCCCATTGGTTTTGGACAAAGATGAGCGTGCGCTTGGCGGGGTTGAACTTGTATTTAAAGTATTCGGTGAGCTCGTTGATTGACGGCTTGTTGTGATCGATGGGGATGGCTTTGTAGAGCTGCCCATTCGCGGCTAATGCCTCGGCATATCCCTGAAAACGTTCCATGCGGGTGCGCATTTCGGTCATATTGGCGGCAATGGAGAAAAAGTCCTCGTAGCCGGCATCGAGAAGCGCCTGCGTGGCGTTGTACACGCCGTCGTAGAGGTTGGTTTTGATCCAGCTGGTGCCTGGGCTGTAGATGGCCGCGTCAAAAAAGACGACGGGCTTGCCGGCGCGTCTAATGCGGTCGTGCACGGCTTTGAAGTTTGCCGTGGGCTGGATGATAAAGCCATCGACGCCCAGCGAGAGCATCTTGTCGACGTACATGAGCTCGGTCTCGGGGTTAAAGTTGCTCGTGCAAACGACCGTCTGGTAGCCCGCGGGGAGCATGACCTGCTCCATGCCGTTGAGGACGAGGCCCGCCCACTTGTTGGTGTTATCCAAAATGATGATGGCAATGACGTGGGTCTGTTTGCCGGTGAGCGTTTGCGCTTGGGCGTTGGGAACGTATCCGAGTTCCTTGATGACGCGCGCAATCTTTGCCTGCGTCTTCTCGCTAAGCTTTTCTCGTTTGTCGTTGAGGTAATACGAGACGCTTGCCGTCGAGGTTCCCGCCTCTCGAGCGACGTCTGCGATCGTAACGCGCTGTTTTGCCACAGCGACTCCTTCCGACAGATGAGCATTTTCCAACATGATGACTTTGAGTCTTGGTGAGGGATACGCTTCGGTGAGCGACTTTTTCCTTTCATATGAGTATGCAACAAATGCGGTATACGGGTGGGGTCGAAATTTGTGACCGGCATGCGCATCTGCCGTCTACCGAGAAAATCAAATACTTCTTGACTTTTGAAATCGAGGGTAAAATCGCAGGATTCATTTTTGGTTAAACGCATAACTAAATCGCATAACCAACGCTCTGACCTGCGCGTTTACCGAAATAAGCTGGCATTAAGAAAAACGAGCACCTATATTGGTCTTGTCGAAAAGACAGCAAGTCCAAACGGCAGGGGATGCTCCGGAGGCCTCCGCAAACGGTGTCTTGCGCACGCAACTCTATGAAAAGAGGGAAGCAATGAAGATCGTAGGCGTTGCCGCCTGTACCGTGGGTATTGCCCACACGTATATGGCCCAGAAGGCGATTCAAGATGAATGCGCCGCCCGTGGCATCGAGTGCAAAGTCGAGGCTCAGGGTGGTCTGGGCATCGAGAACGAGCTGACGCAGGAAGACGTGGATTCCGCCGACCTGGTCCTGGAGTCCGTCGACGTGGGTGTCGAGAACGAGGACCGTTTTGAGCAGAAGATGGCCGAGGGCAAGTTCCTCAAGGTCGGTACTTCCGATGTGATCGCCGATCCGGTCAAGATCATCGACCAGGCTGTCGAGATCATCAAGGCGACGGGTGGCGCCGTTGACGCGCCCAAGGCCGAGGCCAAGGCAGAGAAGAAGGCCGTCTCCGCTGCCCCGCAGGCCCCGACACCGGCGTCCAAGCAGTCTATCTTTGCCGATCCTGGCAAGACGCTGCTCAATGCATTCAATACCGGCGTTTCCTATTTTATCCCCATTGTCGTTATCGGTGGCGTGTTCCTCGCCTTCTCGTTGGCATCCGGTACTGCCGGTGCTAGCGGCATGGAGGTCACCAACCCGTTGATGGTGAGCCTTAACACCATCGGCATGGCCGGCATCTCTATGATGATTCCGGTGCTTGCGGCATACATCGCCTACTCGATGGCCGGTAAGCCCGCGCTCGCCCCCGGTTTTGTCCTGGGCTACCTGGTCAACAACGCAGTCGTTACCCCTAACGGCAACAGCGTTTCGACCGGTTTCTTGGGCGCCATGATCATGGCGGTCATCTGCGGCTACTTTGTCCGCTGGATGAAGACCTGGAAGGTCAACAACACCATCCAGACCATCATGCCCATCCTGATTATCCCGATTCTGACCTCGCTTGTCCTGGGTATGGCCTATATCTACATCCTGGCCACGCCGCTTGGCTTTGTGATGGACTGGCTTACCAGCGTGCTCGGCAGCCTGCAGGGCGGCTCCGCTGTTGTCCTTGGTCTGGTCATTGGTGTTATGACCGCCTTCGACATGGGTGGCCCCATCAACAAGACCGCCTCGACCTTTACCATGGCTATCATGGCATCCGGTATCTATGGTCCTAACGGTATGTTCCGCGTCGCCGTCGCCGTTCCCCCGATCGCCTGTGGCCTCGCTGCGCTCATCGCCAAGAATAAGTTCGATGACGCCGATCGTCAGATGGGTATCTCCGCACTGTTCATGGGCTGCATCGGCATTACCGAGGGCGCTATCCCCTTCGCGGTCAAGGATCTCGGCCACACCCTTCCCGGCATCTGCATCGGCTCTGCCGTGGGCGCTGCTCTCGCCGCCTTCCAGGGTATCGACTGCTACGTCCCGCACGGTGGCTTTATCGTCGCCCTTGCTACCAACAACGTCGCGCTGTTCTGCCTGGACATCGTGATTGGCTCTGTGGTTGCCGCTGCAATCCTGATTGCCATGAAGCCCACGCTCGATAAGCAGGCCAAGTAAACCTTTAAGGACTCCGGTTGTGCGGAGGGATGGATTTGACTCCGCACAACCGCCCCTACACAACAAAATCCATCTGCACTGATAGGGCCCGCATCTGGGTCCCAGGGAACTTTTGTCAAAAATCCTCTGGAGAAGGAGAACAAAATGTCCAATCTCACCATCCGTCAGGCCGTTCAGGGCATGCTCAAGCTGCAGGATAGCGGCGATCACGCAACCATGGTCGGCATTGGCCCCATGAGCCCCAACCTGATTCAGGCCGTGTTCGAGCTTGCCAAGGACGAGGATTTCCCGCCCATGTTTATCGCTAGCCGCAACCAGGTCGATATGGACGAGATGGGCGCCGGCTACGTCAACGGTTGGGACCAGACGCGCTTTGCCGCCGACATCAAGAAGGTTGCCGACGAGGTGGGCTACACCGGTCCGTACTACCTGTGCCGCGATCACGGCGGTCCGTGGCAGCGCGACGAGGAGCGTAACGCCCACCTGCCCGAGGACGAGGCCATGGAGCTCGCCCGCAAGTCCTTTGTCGCCGACATGGAGGCAGGCTTTGACCTGCTGATGGTCGACCCCACCAAGGACCCCTATCAGATCGGCAAGGTTATTCCGCTCGACGTGGTGCTTCGCCGCACGATCGATCTTATCGACTACCTTGAGCAGTACCGTCGCGAGCATAACCTGCCCGAGGTCGCCTATGAGGTCGGTACCGAGGAGACCAATGGCGGCTTGACCTCTACCGATAAGTACGAGGAGTTCATTTCTCAGCTGCAGCCCGAGCTCGAGAAGCGCGGTTGCCCCATGCCCACCTTTATCGTCGGTCAGACCGGCACGCTTACCCGTTGGACCGAGCAGGTCGGCCATTACAACTTTAAGAATGCCCGCGAGCTCGCCGACATGGCCAAGCGCTACGGCGTGGGCCTGAAGGAGCACAACGCCGACTACCTGGATGACGCGACGCTGCTCGAGCACATCCCGGCTCACGTGACGGCCTCCAATGTTGCCCCTCAGTACGGCACCGAGGAGACCCGCGCTTACCTCAAGCTCTGCGCTACCGAGCAGATTCTGGTCGACAACGGCCTGTGCGACGATCCCTCCGACCTGTATCACACGCTGCTGGTCAAGGCTATCAAGACCGAGCGTTGGCGCAAGTGGATGACCGGCGACGACGTCAACCTGCAGGTTGACGACATCCTGGCCGACGACGAGCTCAGCCTGAAGATTCTGGATGTCTCCGGCCACTACGCGTTCAACGATCCCGAGGTCAAGGAGCAGGTCGAGAAGCTCTACCGCAACCTCGCTGCCCAGGACATCGACGGCAAGCGCTTTGTGATCGAGCACATCAAGCGCCCGATCAAGCAGTACGTCGTCGGCCTTAACCTCAAGGGCGTCACGAGCCGCATCGAGAAGGCTCTCGAGGACTAGGTAGTTTTTCCTACACGACGCCGGGCCTGGGGCATGTCCCAGCTGCAGGCCCGGCACATAGGACAAAGGGGCATCCCCTTTGTCCTTTCTTTTGAGTTTTGGATTCCTCCGAAGGAGTTTGCACCATGAAGTTCTTTATCGATACCGCCAACCTTGACGAGATCGCCGAGGCCAAGAGCTGGGGCTGCCTTGCCGGCGTAACCACCAATCCGTCCCTGTACGCCAAGACCGGCGGTAAGCTCGCCGACTTTGAGCCCCATATGCTCAAGATTGCCGAGCTCTGCGAGGACCTGCCCGTGTCCGCCGAGTCCACCGCGACTACTGCCGAGGGCATGATCGAGGAGGGCAAGCGCCTTGCTGCCCTCGCCCCCAACATTGTGGTCAAGCTCCCCGTCTGCGAGGCCGGCCTCGCCGCCTGCCGCGCGCTGGCCGACGCGGGCGTGCGTGTCAACATGACGCTTGTTTTCTCGCCGACCCAGGCCTTGATGGCCGCCAACGCCGGCGCTCGCTACATCAGCCCGTTTGTGGGACGCTTCGATGACATCGCCGAGGACGGTATCTCGCAGCTCGACAACGTTGTGACCTGCATCAAGAACTATGACTGGACCGGCAAGAACGTCGACGACACCGTCGAGATCATCACCGCTTCGGTCCGCACGCCCAACCACGTGACCCAGGCGGCTCTTCTTGGCGCCGACATCGCGACCGTGCCCATGGCCGCTCTCAAGAAGTGCCTGCATCATCCGCTGACCGACCAGGGCCTCGCCTCTTTTGAGGCTGACTGGCAGAAGGTCGTCGCTCAGGCTTAACGAGTGGATTGCCCCGGCATCGCGTCATCCGGTGCCGGGGTTGTTCTCAAGAGAGGAATTCGTATGACCAACCAGGAGCTGGCGAAGGTCGCCAATGAGGTCAGGAAGGGTGTCGTGACTGCGGTGCACGCGGCCAAGTCGGGACATCCGGGTGGATCGCTCGGTGCTGCCGACATCATGACGTATCTGTACTTTGAGGAAATGAATATCGATCCTGCCGACCCTCACAAGGCCGATCGAGACCGCTTTGTGCTCTCCAAGGGTCACGCGGCGCCGGGCCTGTATTCGGTGTTGGCAAATCGCGGCTATTTTCCCGTCGAAGAGCTCGAGACGCTCCGCCATATTGGCAGCCGACTGCAGGGCCATCCCAACATGAACGACACCCCGGGTGTTGATATGTCCACCGGATCGCTCGGTCAGGGTATCTCCGCCGCGGTTGGAATGGCACTCGCCGCAAGGCACTGGGGTGACAGCTACCGCGTCTACACGCTGTTGGGCGACGGTGAGTGCGAGGAAGGCCAGGTGTGGGAGGCGGCAATGTTCGCCGGCAACCACGACCTGGATAACCTTGTCGCTATCGTCGATCACAATGGCCTGCAAATTGACGGCAGTATCGACGAAGTTAACTCGGCTATGCCGCTTGCCGACAAGTTCCGCGCCTTTAAGTGGCATGTGATCGAGCTAGCCGATGGCAATGACATGGCGCAGATTGAGGCGGCTTTCGCCGAGGCTCGCGAGGTGACCGGCGCGCCCGTCGCTATCATCGCCGAGACGGTGAAGGGCAAGGGCGTCTCCTTTATGGAAAACCAGGTGGGCTGGCACGGCAAGGCACCCAACGATGAACAGTTTGAGCAGGCCATGGCCGAGCTCGCAGCAGCAGGGGAGGAGCTCTAATGGCAGACGTCAAGAAAGTCGCCACGCGCGTTAGCTATGGCGAGGCGCTTGTCGAGCTGGGCAATGAGCACGATGACTTTGTGGTTCTCGATGCCGACCTGGCCGCCGCCACGCAGACCGGTAAGTTTAAGGCTGCGCACCCTGAGCGCTTCTACGATGCCGGCATTGCCGAGAGCAACTTGATGGGGCTTGCCGCCGGCATTGCGACCACGGGTCGCGTCGCCTTTGCGAGCACCTTTGCCATGTTCGCCGCCGGTCGTGCATATGAGCAAGTGCGTAACTCCATCGGCTATCCGCACCTCAACGTCAAAATTGGCGCTACGCATGCGGGCATCTCGGTCGGTGAAGACGGCGCTACGCATCAGTGCTGCGAGGATATCGCGCTCATGCGCACGATTCCGGGTATGACGGTGATCGTCCCCGCCGATGACATCGAGGCTCGCGCTTGCGTGCGCGCCGCCTATGAGTTTGAGGGACCGGTCTACATGCGCTTCGGCCGCCTGGCAACACCGGTTATCAACGACCGCGAGGACTATGAGTTCAAGATTGGTCGCGGCGTGGTCGTGCGCGAGGGGTCCGATGTGACCATCGTCGCTTGTGGCCTCATGGTCGCCGAGGCGCTTGAGGCTGCCGAGGCGCTCGCTGCCGATGGTATCGACGCCGAGGTCATCAACATGCATACGATCAAACCGCTCGATGAGCGCCTGGTGGTTGCCAGCGCCAAGAAGACTGGTCGCGTGGTCACCGCCGAGGAGCATTCGATTATCGGCGGTCTTGGCGAGGCCGTGGCCTCGGTGCTCGCGGAACAGCATCCGGTGCCGATGCGACGCGTCGGCGTGCGCGATGTATATGGCGAGTCCGGCCCTGCGGTCGATTTGCTGCACAAGTACGGTTTGGACGCCGACGGCATCGAAGCCGCGGTCAGGTCCGTGTTGTAAGGAAGGTTTTCCATGGGGTTTGTATCTGCCAACCAAGTGACGATTGGCTACACCGCCGCCTCGCGCGAGGACGCGCTGCATTATCTGTCCGAGCAGGCTGTTGAGCTTGGTTTTGCCGATGACGCATCTGCTGTAGAGGCGGCTTTTATTGCTCGCGAAAACGAGGCCGAGACTGGCCTCGTCGCCGGTTTTGCCGTTCCGCATGCCAAAAGCGACGCGATTCATACGCCGGGCGTGGCCGTGCTCAAGCTGTCCGAGCCTGTTGAGTGGCCGAGCTTTGATGGCGTGCCCGTCGATGTGGCACTCGCGCTGTTCGTGCCCGCCGGCGAAGCGGGAACCACGCACCTGCGTCTGCTCTCCAAGGCTGCCGTGATGCTGATGGATGCCGGCTTCCGTGACAAGGTGCGCACGAGCGCCGATCCCGCCGAGATCGCGGAGCTTATTAACGCCGGGCTCGAGGGCTAGGTGCAACCAGCCCGCTCAATCTATTGATCCTTCTCCAAGGAGCAGGGCCGCAACGCATACGACGTTGCGGCCCTGTCTGCGTTTTCCCAGATAAAACCTGCCAAAATAAACCTGTCTCTTTTTGGTAGGTCAGTTAACGCAGTCCAGGTTGAGCATATGCGAGCGAGCGGGCTCCGGGTGCGGTAAGGTGACGTGAAACAAGCGGGCGCTGACCTTTTGGTCGCGCCCGTGAAGTTGAACGTCAGATTGCCGTGCCCGGAGCCCGTGCAGCGCCGAGCAGTTGCGCCGTTTGTAAAACGGCGCAACCTACAGGTTCATGTTGCCGTGGATGTAGGGGGTGACCTCGGGGGAGATGTGGCCGCAGCCTAGGTTGCGCAGGGCAGATTCGATGGCGGCAGGAAGCGGGGCCTTGCCCTCGTCGTTGACCGCGGTGCTGCCGAGGGCTGCGATCTTGGCAACGTCTGTCGGCGCGGCCTCGATATGCATGCAGCCGCCGACGAGGCGTGCGCGGACCTGGTCTAGGCCAAGGTCGTGCAGGTAGTCCTCACAGGTGCGGATTACATCGACCTTCTCGCGCGTGAGCTCCTCGCCCGTGGGGACACGCGTGGCCAGGCAGGCTCCTGCCGGCAGGTTCCAAACGGGATAGCCCCAGGCGCGCAGCAGCTCGCGCTCTTCGTCCTTGGTAAAGCCGACCTCCATGAGGGGCGAGCGCACGCCGAGCTCCTGGGCGGCGCGCATGCCGGGGCGGTAGTCGCCGCGGTCGCTTGCGTTGCTGCCGTCGATGACGGTGGGAAAGCCCAGCGACTTGGCGTGGTTGACGATGGCGGTAAAGCCGGCGCGCTTGCAGTGGTAGCAGCGGTCGGCATCGTTGCAGGCTACTTGGGGGAGCCGCAGCTGATCGACCGAAAGATTGAGCACGGGGAGCTTAAAATGCGGCCCTTCATTGGTCTGCCCGTCAACGGACCGCTCAAACGAAGCCTGCTCGGGCGTGCCGATGAGCGGCGTGGTGAGGTGAACGAGAAGCGTGCTGGCGGGCATGATGCGGGCGCAGACCGCGGCCAAAAAGCTGCTGTCGACGCCACCGGAAAAGCCGATGGCGACGCGTCCGTATGCCAAAAGCAGCTGCTCGAGCGCTGCGAGTTTGTCCTGAAGCCCCTCTGCAGGTGCGGTGGTGTCTGAAAGCATGAATCGATCCTTGCCGTTGAGTACTCGGTCGAAAACTATAATCCTACCGAGCCACTTGTCATAAGACTTCTATCTATGTAACGAAAGTGCAATATGCTATATACGTTATATACAAGTTTACAGGTGCGGTAAAGTTGCGGGAGTACAGCAGCGCGAAGCGATGGGGGACCGATATGATCAAGGCTGTTATTTTTGATATGGACGGAACGCTGGTCGATACCGAGCGTTTGGGTATCAAGGCGTGGAAGGCGGGGGCGGCCGAGCTGGGATTCGCGATTGATGATGCGCTGATCCATCAGTTTATCGGTCGCACGCTGCCCGATGTCATGGAGATCCTTGATGGGCATTACGGCAGTCGCGAAACCGCTGAGGCAATCTATCGTCGCCATGGGGAGATTCGCGACGAGATGGTCAAGACCGATCTGGAGCTTAAGGCCGGCGCCGCCGAGTGCCTGGACGAACTGCTGGCTGCGGGCTATCACGTGGGCCTCGCGACGTCGTCGCGCCATGTTACCGCCGAGCGCAACCTTAAGACGGTCGGCCTCTTTGATAAGTTTGAGACGGTGACCTGCGGCGAGGACGTCGTACACGGCAAGCCCGATCCCGAGATGTATCTGCTCGCCTGCGAGCGCGCGGGCTTTGCTCCCGAGGAGTGCGCCGTGGTCGAGGATTCCCGCAACGGCTGCGTCTCGGGCATCACGGCCGGCTGCCACGTCTTTGCCGTTCCCGATATCGTGCCGCTGCCGCAGGACGTGGTGGATGGCTGCGAGGCCGTGCTCGATACGCTGTTCGATCTGCCGGCCGCGGTCAAGGCCGTGCGCTAGCGTTTGCACGCAAGTCGCCATGCCCCGCGCCCGATCTCGCAGGACGGTGGCGGCAACGGCGCCTGCGTGGAGGCGCTGACGCAGTCAGCCCCTCTTATCACGCCAAGATTGCTGTTTTGGCCGATAAGAGGGGCATTGTGCTTTAAGCGACTGGGGCTGCGGCCTTGGTAAGGAGCTGGCGGAGGGTTATGACGTTACAAGTTACTCCAGGAGCCAGTCGATCACGTTGCGCTTGCGGACTCCTTCGTAGTTCGCGTCCGCAAACAGCGTGTCGAGCGTAAGAAGCGTCTTGGGGTAGTTGTCTCGGACTTTCTTAAAGGGGGCCAACTCTCGATTGAGGGTAGTTTCGTCGAGCGTTGTGGCTGAAACCTGAAAATAGGCTGTCTCGTTTGACTTTAGGGCAACAAAATCGATTTCCCCGCCGTCGATATCGCCCACGTAGACGTCGTATCCACGGCGTAGGAGCTCGAGATAAACAACATTTTCGAGGATATGACCGATATCGCTGCTTTGGGTTTTGACGAGAGCACCTCTAAGTCCAAGGTCAACGGCGTAGTATTTGCCGTTTGTTGAAAGAAGCTGCCGACCGCGCACGTTATAGCGCGGAGCAAAGTACAGCACAAGGCTGTCTGTTAAGCCTTTGAGGTATTTGGCTACGGTTTTCTGGTCGGTTTTGTTGCCGTTGGACGAGAGTGTGTCGGAGATTTTTTTAATCGAGATCCGGTTTCCAATGCTATGGAGTAGGAACTTGGTGATATCGCGCAGGGTCGGGACGTCCGAGACCTTCAGGCGTTCGATAACGTCGCGTATGACGATGGTATCGTAGAGGCTCATAAGATAATCGCGCGCCTGGGGTCCCTGAATACCCGTCTCGGCGATAAAGGGAAAAGAGCCCCGGGTGATGTACTCGTCAAACAACTGCGCGGGAGCCTTTCCGTCATTGGTTTTTGCCGAGCAAAACTCTTTAAAGGATAGGGGCAGCATCTTGAGCTCTACGTAGCGGCCGGAGAGCAAAGTTGCCAGCTCGCTCGAGAGCAGATAAGCGTTGGAACCGGTTATGTAGAGGTCGACATTGTCCTTGATAAAAAGACTGTCGACGGCTTTTTCGAAATGCTCGACGTGCTGTATCTCGTCCAGAAAAACGTAGTTCATCTTATCGGGGACGAGTCTGGCGGAAATGTAGTCGTAGAGTGCTCTATACGACGTAAGCGACTCGAACTCCAGGTCTTCAAAGTTGAGGGATATAACCTGGTCGCCTGTGATTCCATGATCGCGCAGGTAGCTACGGTAGATTTCGAATAGCTTTGATTTGCCGGACCTTCGCACGCCCGAAACGACCTTGATGACGTGCGAGTCTTTCCACGAAATGAGCCAGTCGAGGTACTGTTTGCGATCAATCAGATTCATGAAACCCCTTTCTTGGCGAGAAAAAACTGGAGCAAAATCAATACTTATAGGAAATATCTAAAAATATGGAATTGAATCTATTTTAACAAAAGAGTTAATGAAAAATGGATTACATTCCATAAATATCCGTAGCCGCAGGTCCGGCTAAACGGGGAGGGAACATGGGGCCAGCAAAACGCCGCAGCGGGACTGTTCCCGTTGCGGCGTTTTTTGTTACAGGTAGGCGCCCAGGTTGATGTCGGTTATTGGGGCCGCGGATGGGCCCGTCGGGTGCTGCTCGGCCTTTTGGGTGCTCACACGTTCGAGCAAGAAGGGGCGCACGAGCTCCTGACGGTTAATGTCCTCGGCGGCCGTGGCCGTGGTGACGGTGCGCGCGGCGGAGCCGATGCGGACTCGTTTGGTCTTGGCGGCAGGCTTATCCTCGATCTGCTCCATGAGCAGCTGAACGCCCTTGCGGCCAATCTCGTAGCCTGGGGGTGCTACCGTGGTGAGCGGGACCGATCCGCTCCAAGCGAGCGGGTTGCCGTCGCAGCCGGCCACGCGGACCTGGCCGGGGACGGAAATGCCTTTGTCGGTCAGCGCCGAGATAACGCCCGAGGCCAATACGTCGGTCAGGCCGATGACAAAATCGGGGCGCTCGTCAGCAGGGCGTTCGGCAATCTGGGTACCGATGCTGTAGCCGTCGGCTGCGGTATTCCACTCCCCGGCATCGATGACCTCAATTTTGATATCAGGATGCAGGGCAAGTGCCTTGTGGATGCCAAGGACGCGCAGGCCGAGCTGCATAAATGCCGCTCGGCCCACAACGGTGATATGGCGTGCGCCGCGGGCGATGGCGAGCTCGGCGATAATACGCCCCTGTGCCTCGTTGTCGGCGGCCACGTAGTAACCGGGCTCGGAGCAATGGATGTCCAGATAGACGATCGGCACGGGCATCTTGGTCATAGCGGGGTGCCAGTCGGGGGACGCCATGGGCTGAACCATGACGCCGGACATCTGCGTGCCCATAAAATAGCGCAGGTAATGATCCTCGAGAATATCGTCGTTATCGGCATTGGCGATGAGCAGATCGTAGCCGTGCTTGCGGGCCTCGTTGTGGGCGCCGCTGGCGATTTGGAGCGAAAAGCCGTGGTCGAGACGGGGGAGCACCAGGCCAAAGGACTTGGTGGCGCCGCCCGCGAGCTGACGAGCGCTTTGGTTGGGCAGGTAGCCCAGGCGATTGATGGTCTCGTTGATGAGCCTGAGGGTCTCGGGGCGCAACTTCTCGGGATGGTTGAGCGCGTTGGAAACCGTGCCAAGCGAAACCCCGGCCTCGCGCGCGACGTCGCTGATTTTAACCTTTGCCATAGCGGCCCCTTTGATGCGTTTCAAGTACAAGCCAGATTGTAGCATCCTAAACCAACCAAAAAGTGACAGGTTTATTTTGGCAGGTTTTATCTGGGGAAACGCCGTTGCCAGCGCGACCACCACGAAGGGGACAGGCACCTTTGTGGTGGTTTGAGACGCCCGGGCCTTCAATTGTCTCGATCTGTAACATCTGGACGGCAAAACCGGCTCTACCTGTTACAGATTGAGATCTTTCGCCGGGATAGGCCGCCGCGCCGGTCCAAACCACCACAAAGGTGCCTGTCCCCATTGTGGTGGTTTGGACCGGCTGGGCATGTGTGCATCGGGTGGTATCTAAGTTGAGATACCACTTCTGGTATATCAGCTTGCGCTTGCGTGAGTACAATACTCGAACGTTATACGTCTCAGCGCCCCCTGTGCGTGGACGTCTTGCAGTCACGCGAACGAAGGGATTTATCCTATGTGCGGAATTGTCGGCTACACCGGCTCTGATATTGCAAAGAACATCCTGGTCACAGGCCTTAAGCGCATGGAGTATCGCGGCTATGACTCCTCGGGCGTCGCGCTCGAGGTGGGCGAGGGCGCCGCGGCGCACCTCGACGTTATCCGCCGCGTGGGTAAGGTTGCGGGCCTGGAGAGCGAGCTTTCCAATATCGATAGCGACGCAACCTGCGGCATCGGTCACACCCGCTGGGCCACCCACGGCAAGCCTTCTGTCGTTAACGCTCACCCCCACACCAGCTGCGACGGTCGTATCGCCATCGTCCACAACGGCATCATCGAGAACTTCGCCGAGCTGCGCGAGGAGCTGGAGGGCCGCGGCCATCACTTTAAGAGCGAGACCGATACCGAGGTCTTCGCACACTTAATCGAAGAGGCCTATGCCGAGACGCACGACCTGATGGCCTCCGTGCGCGAGGCTTGCACCCACGTGGTAGGCGCCTATGGCTTGGCCGCCGTGTGCGCCGACGAGCCTGGCGTGATTGCTGTTGCCCGCAAGGACTCCCCGATCGTGGTCGGCGTGGGCGAGACCGGTTCCTACGTTGCCTCCGACGTCATCGCGCTCATTGACGCCACCCGCGATGTCGTGGTGCTCGAGGACGGTCAGTTTGCCAAGCTTACGCCTGCGGGCGTCGAGTACACCGACGAGGCCGGCAATGTCATCGAGCCAAAGGTCACCCACATCGATTGGGATCTGGACATGGCCGAAAAGGGCGGCTATCCCGACTTTATGCTCAAGGAGATCCACGAGCAGCCGCGCGTCGTGCGCGACACGCTGGTTGGCCGTATGACGCCTGCCGGCGAGCTCGACATCGATGAGCTGGGCCTTTCGCTCGAGGAGCTCAACGACATCGATCGCGTCTACGTGATCGCCTGCGGCACCAGCTATCACGCCGGCCTCATCGCAAAGAACCTTATCGAGGGTTGGGCTCGCATCCCCACCGAGGTTGAGGCTGCCAGCGAGTTCCGCTATCGCAACCCCATCATCACGCCGACGACGCTTGTCGTGGCTGTGTCCCAGTCGGGCGAGACGGCCGATACCCTTGCCGCCATTCGCGATGCGCGCATCAAGGGCGCCAAGGTCTTTGGTATTACCAACGTGGTGGGCAGCCCCGTGGCGCGCGAAAGCGATGGCGTTATCTACACCAAGGCCAACAAGGAGATCGCAGTCGCCTCGACCAAGAGCTTCATCGGTCAGGTCGTGAGCCTCACGCTTTTGGCCCTGCTGCTGGCGCAGGTGAAGTACCGTCTGACCACCAAGCAGACGCGCATGCTGTTCCGCGAGCTTTCTGATACGGCCGAGCAGATCCAGTGGATCCTAGATACGCAGACCGAGGCCGTGCACGAGGCCGCGCTTGTGTGCAAGGACGCGCAGTCCGCACTGTTCGTGGGTCGCGGTATGGGCGCCGCCATTTCCTATGAGGGCGCACTCAAGCTCAAGGAGGTCAGCTACCTGCATGCCGAGGCATATGCTGCCGGCGAGATGAAGCACGGCCCCATCGCGCTGATCGATCCGGGCTTCCCTGTCATCGCGGTGGCAACCAAGAGCGCCACGTACGATAAGACGGTGTCGAACCTCATGGAGTGCAAGGCTCGCGGCGCCAAGGTGATCGTCGTTGCTACTGAGGGCGACGAGGAAATTAACAAGATTGCCGACTGCATCATTCGCGTGCCGTCCGTCCGTGACGTGTTCAGCCCCATCACGGCGAGCGTTCCGCTGCAGCTGCTCGCCCGCGAGGTGGCCATTCTGCGCGGTTGCGACGTTGACCAACCTCGAAACCTCGCTAAGAGCGTGACCGTCGAGTAATTGTTGTTCCGGCGTTTTGCCAAACGCCGGAACTGCTCGACGCTGCGCGAGCCGCATTCACGCCAATCTGACGTTCAATTTCGAGGGCGCGACCAGAAGGTCAGCGCCCTCTCATTTCACGTCACCTTGGCGCAAATGCGGCTCGCTCGCTGTTGGTGACTGACATCGACTATTCCGCAGTTGGTGCTATTTAACAATTGAGGCCCGGCTCCGTTGTGGCGGAGTCGGGCCTTGTTGCGTTTGCTCAGATAAAAACCTGCCAAAATAAACCTGTCCCTTTTTGGCAGGTTAGCGGAGCTTGCTGGTCTCGAAGTACTTGGGATATTGGTCCAGGACCTCGGTCTGGTTGCGGAACATCATATGCAGGTGCTTGCTGACCAAAAAGCTCGCCTCGATGGGGTCGCGACCGGCGATAGCGCGGCGGATTTTCTTGTGCTCGTTAACAATCTCCTGATTGTCGAGCCTCTGCGTGGCGGCGCGAAGCCAGCGGAAGCGCTCCAGGTCGGCATTGGTCGCCTCGAGCCACGACCACACGGTGCTGCGGCACGCGATGTTAAAGATCATGCGGTGCATGAGGTTGTCGCTTAAAAAGAAGCCGATGCGATCCTCCTCGGCCATGGTCTTTTCCTGCAGCGCTATGGCTCGGTCGAGCTGCTCGATGCCTGCCGAGGTGGCACGGGCGCAGCACTCTACAATCACCTGCTTTTCCAGGTGCTCGCGAATGTAGCAGGCGCTCTCGGCAAGAGTGAGGTTGATGGGCGAGACATAGGTGCCGCTTTGGGGCACGGTACGCACCAGGCCCTCTTGCGCCAGACGCACCAGCGCCTCGCGCACAGGGGTGCGCCCCATATCCAGGTCGTCGCAAAGCTGCTTGACGCCCAGTTTTTCGCCCGGTTTGTAGTCCAGGTAGACGATTTTGCGTCGAATGGTGTGGTAGGACTGGTCCTGTAGGCTCGTTTCCTGCTCGCCGATGTGCATCGATTCTTCCATAGTGCCTCGCAACCGTTCTATCACACTGATATGTCAGCTGTTAATTATGCCGCGAATCGGCTCTCCGCGGTGGGTAATTCGACTGTTGCCCAAGAACTATCGCGGCATCTTGGTCTGTGTTTACGCATGGCTGTGCTCAATGTTGCCGTATCATAAGCCGTCGCAAACGTGAAATAGAAAGAAGGAATCCCATATGCAACTGGCGAATACCGTACGCGAGCGCTGGAAGGGCGTCTTATTCTGCCTGATCGTCGCCATTCCCGCGACGTTGCTCGGCAAACAAATTGAGGTGGTCGGCGGGCCGGTATTTGCCATCCTCTTTGGCATGGTCCTGGCGCTCGTCTTTCCCAAGAATCGTCGCGAACAGCTCGCCGCCGGCGTCACCTATACGTCCAAAAAAGTCTTGCAGTACGCGGTTATCCTGCTTGGCTTTGGCATGAACCTCTCCCAGATTCTGTCCAAGGGTGCCCAGTCGCTGCCGATTATCGTGGCGACGATCTCGACCTCGCTTGTCATTGCCTTTGTGCTCTGCCGCGTCATGAACGTGCCGGGTAAGATCGCGACGCTTGTGGGTGTGGGTTCGTCGATTTGCGGCGGTTCTGCCATCGCCGCGACCGCGCCCGTCATCGATGCCGACGATCGCGAGATTGCCCAGGCTATTTCGGTCATCTTCCTGTTTAACGTTATCGCGGCGCTCGTGTTTCCAACGCTCGGCGGTATGCTCGGACTGACCAACGAGGGCTTTGGCCTGTTTGCTGGCACCGCCATCAACGACACCTCGTCCGTAACGGCTGCGGCGAGCGCTTGGGACAGCATGCATCCCGGCGCTAACGTGCTCGAGAGCGCCACGGTGGTCAAGCTCACCAGGACACTGGCCATTATTCCCATCACGTTGGTCCTTGCGTGCTGGCAGATGCATCCGGCGCGCAAGGCCGGGGGCGACGCCAAAAGCACGTTCTCGCTTAAACGCGCGTTTCCCATGTTTGTGCTGTTCTTTGTGCTGGCAAGCGTGGTCACCACGGTGTTTCAGCTTCCCACGTCCATTACGGCGCCCATCAAGGAGCTTTCGAAGTTCTTTATCGTGATGGCCATGGCGGCTATTGGCTTTAATACCGATATCGTCGAGCTGGTCAAAAAGGGCGGCAAGCCCATCGCGTTGGGCTTTTGCTGCTGGATTGGCATTGCGTTCATGAGTTTGGGAATGCAGCACGTGCTGGGAATCTGGTAGAGGAGTAGCTTGTTTGCGTGCTGGTTGCTGGTGGGCGCAAGCTTGCGGTGGAGCGATAGGAGCTCTTGCGGGTATGGCTTGTCCGCAGGTTTATAAGTCCCGAAGAGCTCTTATCGCCCCGCCAGGATGGCGATGCGGGGCAACACCTATACTCGCAGGACGGCGCTTTCTGCCCTATAGTGTTTGGTGAGCAATATCGTTCAATTTTGAAACACTCGGTCGTGCGACCGTCGGCGGTTGCACGTCGCCGCGGACAGGGGCAAATCATGAATAGCGATGCCAAGCTGAACATCTTGACCGAGGCCCTGGCTGCTGCCGGGGCCTCGGCATTGGCAATCGATGCGCGTGGGGACGTCGCGATTTCGACCATGAATGGCGCGGCGCTTGAGCGGGATGTGGCAGCTTTTGTTGCCGAACGCCTCGACCGTATAGGAGACGGCGCGCGTCTGGTTATGGGGCGTGCGGGTACGCGCCTGAGCCTGACCGTTCGCCCCGCCGACAAAGAGGGCGGGGGCCTTTGGGTCGTCGTGGTCCGCGAGGTGCGCGGCGCCGCGGCGCACGCGGGCATCGAGTGGCTCAACGCCGACGAAGTTGAGGCCCGCTACGAATCGAGCGCGTACGGCATCGTTGAGGGGGCTGCCTCGGTGGCTGCGCCGGTCGCCGAGAGCTACGCGCGCGGTGTGCCCCTTATGCTCGAGGGCGAGCTGGGAACGGGTCAGGTCGAGATTGCCATGCGCCTCTATCTGGACGGTCCTTTTGTCGATCAGCCCTTTGTTGCCGTTGCGCTCGATGAGCTAACGGATCGCGGCTGGCGCCATCTGCTCAAAAGCGCCGAATCGCCGTTGTTCCAAACGGGGCTGACACTTTGCATTGAGGGCTGGAACACGGTTGGCCCCCAGCGTCTCCGCGAGCTCGTTTCCACGATGGCCGACACCGCGTTGGCGACGCGCTGCCATGTGGTGCTGACGGCGAATGACATGCCGGGCGGCAGCGAAAGTGATCAAGCCGCCTTTGTGACCGAGCGCTTCGCCTGTGCGGTGAGCGTGGCGCCGGCAATCGTCGAGCAGGGAGCCACGTCGCAAAAGATTGCGCGCTATTTGGAATATCTCGCTGGTGCATTTGGGACGGCAGCGCCCACGCTGTCTGCCGCGGCGACGAAGGCGCTCGATGCTTACCGCTGGCCGCGCAATTATCTGCAGCTCCGCGAGGTCTCGGAACGACTGTATATATTGGTGGGGGCGGGCACGGTGGATCGCGCTGTGGCGGAGGAAGTGCTAGCCCAAGAGGACGTGATTAAGACCGCAACCTTTGGCGCCCCGACACTCGAAAGCGACCTGTATATCCTGCGACCGCTGGCCGATACCGAACGAGATATCGCGCATCTGGTTGTAGATCATCTCCACGGCAACCGAACCCGTGCGGCGGAGGTGCTGGGCATAAGCCGAACAACGCTGTGGCGCTTACTGAAGGACGATGACCGTTGAGCGAGGCGCCCGTGACCGCGCGCGACGCGTGTGCTACAGTCCAAAGCGTTATTGTTTCGATTTGGTTACGGCGTGCGGGGGCGTATGGCTGAGACTACAAAACCGAGCCGCAGAAGGCGGAGCGCCGCGCCGGTCAACCGACGCACGACATCGGTGACGTGGGGCAAACACGCCTCGGGGTTTGATGGTTCGTTCAAGCGCACTAAATACGGCTATCCTTCGGCAAGCGCCCGCTTGGCCATGCAGGCAGAGTCCTCGTTGTGGGGCCGCAAGTGCGTGGTGGGCTCAAAGCTCAAGCACGACGGCACGCTCGGTTACATCAGCCGCGGGGCGGCTCGTCGCAGCGGACTCAATCCGGCTGGTTGGCATCGTTATGTTCCGATCGCGGTCGTCGTTGCAGTGATCGTCATCGCACTCGCTGCGCTTGGCTACGCCGGCGGCGGCGCCAACTTGGACGCGATGTTTAAATCGCCCGAGCTCGTGCATACAGGCACAGAAATTGTCGAGGGCGCTCAGACCCAGACGGGCGTCGCGCCCCAGCGCGGTATCGTTGCGGCGGCCTCTACCATCGCCGACGCTCAAAAGGACGAGGACGAACAGGGCGACGGCGCCGAAACGACCCACACGAACGAAACGACGACAACTCCATCGGCAAGATAAGTTGCGAGCGGGTCCGCCGTTCGTTAGAACGGCGGAACTAATTACTTTACATACACCACGTTGTCGCGGCGGGGTTTGGGCTCGGGTAGCGTGTCTTCGGCATAGCCCAGAATGCAGTGACCGACACCGCGCAGGCTGCCGTCGGCGGGCAGGTCCCAGCTGGCCAGCAGCTCCAGGCCCTCGGGCGAGTCAAAGACCTCGTGCGCGCGGTGAATCCAGCACGAATCGACACCCAGTGCATAAGCGGCGTTGAGCAAGTTGCCCATGGCGAGCGAACCGTCTTCCAGATGTGTGGGCACACTGCGGTCAACCAGCACCACCACAACGGTCTTGGCGCCATAGAAGGGGTCGCTGTTGCTGCCCATGACTTGCGCGTTGAGCTGCGAGAGACGCTTGACGGTCGTGGGGTCGGTGACGGCGACAAACGTCACCGGCTGGCGCCCCATGCCGCTCGGTGCATATTGGCCGGCTTCGATAATACGTGCAAGCTTTTCGGCCTCGACGGGACGATCGCTGTAGTTGCGGCAGCTGCGGCGGTGAATGAGCGCTTCGATAGTCTCCATGGTGTCTCCTTGCGGTGGCGTTGCAGATGTCCCGTTCATACCCGCCGGGCTCAAACGATAGACGGTCAATTGCCCGGCCAAAAGGATAGATTCCAATTGGGAAAGTAGGTTTGCATAAAAGTACCTTCAGAATGTGACAAACAAATGGGATGGTTAAACGTTTTATCCCGTCTACCCTGCGGTTTTTTACCACTTGCCTAAATGACGAACGCATAACCTCTGATAAAGGTTTTACTAAAGGAGTACCAACGTTTATCAATGCGCCGTGGTGGCGCCGGGCCAGGAGGTAACATCATGTTCCAGGCTGGAGATGTCGTCGAGACCGATTTCGAAGGATTTCTGAAGCTGCTGCGTTCCAAGACGCGCGCTTTCGTGTCGATTAACGATCACGAGTACTACATCACGCACACCGATGGCTATTGGCGTGTTCAGGATTGCGAGGCCCTCAACGACAAGGGCCACTTTACTGACTGCTCCGAGCTGGTCAACACGGTCTGCGAGGTCGTCGAGCTGCCGTGGATTGCCGGCAAGAGCCTGCATGATAGCTTCTCGGGCGCTACGGTCTATGAGGCCGTCGCCGCTTAACAGGCAATAAAACCCGATTTTCACGTGACCGCTGGCGCTGCCCCCGCGCCGGCGGTCTTTTTCTGCCGATAGGCCATAAAAGTGCAAACATTTGCGGAGCGACTGTTGACGATAGTCAAAACTCGGACTAATCTAGAGACATAAATTGGTCAAAAATCGGACAATCGAATGGTGGGATAGATGAATAGCGCTGTTACACTGGTCGACTTCGACCGGTTGCTCAATGGACTCGACCATATTTATTCGGAGTTCTCGCGCGCCTGCGGTCTTTCGGACTGCGCTTACTGGATGCTCGTCGATACCAGCACGGCGGGCGGCAGTGTTGCCGTAAGCCGTCTGACAAGCGAATGGTTCTACAGCAAGCAGACTATCAACTCGGCAATTAAAACCTTGACGGCGCGGGGCTTCGCAACGTTGGAGTTTGCCGAAGGCAGCCGTAAGAACAAGGTTGTGTGTTTGACCGAAGCGGGCATGCGGTTTGCCGAGCAATATGCGCTGCCGGCGCAAGAAGCCGAGCAACAGGCTTTCGAAGTGCTCGAGCCCTGGGAACAACGCGAAATCATGCGCCTAATCGGAAAATTTTCCCATGCGCTCGGCGATGAGTGCGATGCCTTTAAGCAGCATATCGCTGCCGAGAGCCAGGCCGAGAATCAAGGTGAGGGGGAGTCGTGCGACTGTTAATGAGGTTTCTAAAGCCATATCGAGGGCTTGTCGCAGTGACGCTGCTGGTGCTGCTGGTGGATAACGTCGGTACGCTGTTGGTTCCCACGATGCTGGCGAACATGGTCAACACCGGTATTACCACGGGCGATGTCGACTACATTTTACGCAACGGCCTATACATGTTTATCGCGACCAGCATGGCTAGCGGCGGCACGGTGCTGGGCTGCTATCTTTCGGCGCGCCTGGCCGCCAACGTGGCTTGCGATATCCGCAATGCCGTGTACGACAAATCGCTCGAGCTCGCGGCCAGCGATTTTGAGCGCTTTGGCACCGGATCGATGATCACACGCTCGCTCAACGACATCAACGTGATTCAGCAGGCGATTCTGCAGACCATTCAGCTGGTGCTGCCGGTGCCGTTCTTGGCCGTCGCGGGCATCATTTTTGCTTGGTTCATCGATCCCGCCATGGGCACGCTGCTGGGCGTGGTGGTTGCGATTGTGCTGGTGGCGGCGGTCTTTACGGTGGCTAACGCCGCGCCGATTTTTATGCGCCTTCAGAGCTTTATCGACCGCATGAACGTGGTGCTGCGCGAGAACATCGTGGGCGTTCGCGTCATCCGTGCTTTCAATAAGGAGCGCCACGAGGAGCAGCGCCTGGACGAGGTGTTTAGCGACTACGCCGCCAACGCCATCAAGGTTAACCACCTGTTTGTGGGTCTCGACAGCTCCACCTTCTTTTTGATGAACATCGCCGAGGTGGCGGTGCTGTGGGTTGGCGGCAACCGCGTGGGCGCCCACGCCATGCAGATCGCGAGCATCTCGGCGGTGCTGGAGTACGCGCTTCTGATCCTGTTCTTTGTGATGATGGCGCAGATGGTGGTGCTGACGCTTCCGCGTGCCGCGGCATGCCTAAGCCGTGCACAGCAAGTGCTGGAGATTGAGCCGAGCATCGTCGATGGCCAGCGTACGCTTGATGCGGCCGCGTCCGACTCAAAGGACGGGGCCGATGCGGTCGCCGTGTTCGATCACATGTCGTTTCGCTTTGACGATGCCGACGAGGACACCCTGTGCGACCTGAGCTTTGCCTGTCGCCGCGGTCAGACGACTGCGATCGTCGGCTCGACGGGTTCGGGTAAGTCGACGGTGGCAAAGCTTCTGCTGCGCTTCCACGATGCCACGAAGGGCGCCATTCGCCTGAACGGCGTTGACCTGCGCGACCTTTCGCAAGGTGAGATTCGCGGGCATATCGCTTACGTGCCGCAGAAGGCGTGGCTGTTCTCGGGCACGGTGGCGAGCAACCTTCGCTTTGGTAACGAAGGCGCGACCGAGGGCGACATGCTTCACGCGCTTGAGGTTGCCCAGAGCACCTTTGTACTCGACCAACCGCAGGGGCTCGACACTCCGGTTGCCCAGGGCGGTACGAACTTCTCGGGTGGTCAGCGCCAGCGCCTGGCCATTGCTCGCGCGCTCATGAAGCGCGCCGACCTGTATATCTTCGACGACAGTTTTTCGGCCCTGGACTTTAAGACCGATGCGGCCCTGCGCCATGCGCTGCAGGACGAGACGCACGACGCCGCGGTGCTCATCATCGCGCAGCGCATCTCGACGATTCTGCACGCCGACCAGATTGTCGTGCTCAAGGATGGCGAGGTCGTGGGCTTGGGCACGCATGGCGAGCTTATGGAAACCTGTGAGGTATACCGCGCCATCGCGGAATCGCAGATGAAGGGAGGTGAGTAGCATGACCGAGGAGCTCAAGAAGCAGGGCGGCGTTGATGACGCCGTTGCCGCGGGGCTGGTTGAGGAAACGGCTGCCGCGGTACCCGAGCCGGATGACGCCGCCAGGGCCGCGGCCGAGCGCGAGGCTCGTCGCCGGGCGCTGTACGAGGAAAACGAACGAGCCGAGGATGAGCGCGCCCGTGCCGAGGCGGAGCGCATGCGCGACGTTGACGACGAGGACGAGGACGAGACGCCCCGCGATACCTGGGCGACGGTGCGCCGCCTGTGGAGCGAGGCTGCCGGCGACCATTGGCGCTTCTATATCGTGTTCGCGAGCATTGTGTTCTATGTCATCTTTAACACCGCCGCGCCGGCATATAGCGCCCGCGTGATTGATGAGCTGTGGGGCCACATTCAGGTGGCGTTTGCCAACGGAACCACCTTCAACATCACTTGGGAGAACTGCGGCAAGACCATCTTCGTCTACTTTATGATCTGGACTGCCGCTGCCTCGTTCTATGCGCTCCAGAGCTTTTTGATGTCGAGCGTGGCCGAACGCCTCAACCTGCGTCTACGCAACCGCATCGCGCAAAAGCTCAACCGTCTGCCGCTTGCCTTCTTTGACGCGCATCGTCCCGGTGAGGTCGTCAGCCGTGCGACCAACGACTTGGACAAGATGTCCGAGAGCATGCAGCGCGGACTGCTGCAGCTGCTGGTGTCGATCGGTACCGTGGTGGGCGCCGTGAGCGTGATGTTCGTGTTTAGCGTGCCGCTCACGCTGGTCTTTTTGTTCTTTATGACGCTGTCGCTGCTGGTGACCAAAGTGGTCTCGCGCCGCACACATGACGTGACCGGCGAGCGCCAGGAGTGGGTGTCCAAAATCACGAGCGCGGTTGAGGAGGGTTACTCGGGCCGTCTGGTGATTCGCGCATTCAACCGCGAGCACCAGAGCTCTGCTGAGGTGCACGAGGCCTCGGGCGAGCTGGCGCGTGTGAGTACCAAGGCCGACTTTATGATCAATGCCGTCGGCCCTGCGGTGCGCTTTATCGGCCGTTTGGCGCAGATCGTGATCGCACTGGTGGGCTGCAGCATGCTGGTCGCCGGTCACATGACCGTCGGCGTGTTCCAGGCGTTCTTCCAGTTTATCTACGAGGCGTCCGAACCCATGACGCAGCTGTCGTTTACCTTCAACTCGCTGCAGAGCGCGCTGGCGAGCGCAGAGCGCGTGTTCGACCTGCTCGATGAGCCCGAGATGGAGGCCGATCCGCTGCCGGACGAGGCCGCCAAGCTGCCGGGTCGCGTTGAGGGCCGCGTCGCTTTTGAGCATGTGCGCTTTGGCTATTCGCCCGACAAGCCGCTTATGCGCGACGTGTCGTTTACCGCCGAGCCGGGCCAGAAGATTGCCGTGGTGGGAACCACGGGCGCGGGTAAGACCACGCTCATCAACCTGCTCATGCGCTTTTACGAGATCGACGGTGGCCGCATTACGCTCGACGGCGTGGACACGAGCCGCATGGATCGCGGCGAGCTACGTCAGCAGTTTGGCATGGTGCTGCAGGACGCCTGGCTATTTGATGGCACGATTGCGCAGAACATCGCCTACGGCTGTCCCGAGGCGACGCGCGACGAGATCGTGGCAGCTGCGCGCGCCGCGCAGGTCGACTTCTTTGTGCGCACCATGCCGCAGGGTTATGACACGCGGGTGGCCAACGATGCCGAGAGCATTAGCCAGGGTCAGCGCCAGCTGCTGACCATTGCGCGCGTGCTGCTCAACAACCCGGCGATTCTCATCCTGGACGAGGCGACGTCGAGTGTAGACACGCGCACCGAGCTTGCCATCGGCCGCGCCATGGACGCGCTCATGCGCGGGCGCACCAGTTTTGTAATCGCGCATCGCCTGTCAACGATCGTGGATGCCGACCTGATTCTGGTCATGGATCACGGCAACATTATCGAGCAGGGCACACATAAGGAGCTGCTCGCAGCCGAGGGCGCTTACGCCGACCTCTACCTGAGCCAGTTTGCTTAATGTGGCAAAGGGACAGTCCCGCATGTCACATCGAAAAGAAGGCGCGCTGGGGATGAATTCCCTGGCGCGCCTTTTTGCGTTGATGCCGATGTCGTTTTGTGCCGCTTGCGTTCCTAGCGCTCGTCCACGAGCTTGGCGACGAGGGCTTTGAGCTCGGCCACCTCTCGCTCGAGTTCTTTGACGCGGCGGGCGTTCTCGGTGATGCCTTGGCGGTTGAGGGCACTCTGCTCGGCAGCGTCATCGGGCATGTACTCGCGATGTTGCTTGGCGTCGAAACTCTCCTCGAACACGCGGCAGCCGTTGCGCTTGATGATGCGTCCCGGCACGCCCACGACGGTGCAGTTGTCGGGCACGTCTTTGACGACGACCGAGTTGCCGCCGATCTTGACGTTGTTGCCGATGCGGATGTTGCCGAGCACCTTGGCGCCCGTGCCCACGGTGACGTTATCGCCGAGCGTTGGGTGGCGTTTGCCGGTCTCGTTGCCGGTGCCGCCGAGCGTGACGCCCTGGTAGAGCACGCAGTTGTCGCCCACGATGGTGGTTTCGCCGATGACGACGCCCATGGCGTGGTCGATAAAGAAGTGCTTGCCGATCTGTGCGGCGGGATGAATCTCGACGCCGGTGATGTGGCGGGTGATTTGCGAGAGCACGCGGGCGAGCGAGCGATGGCCATGCTCCCAGAGCCAGTGCTCGGGCACGTGGTTCCACTTGGCGTGCAGGCCAGGATAGGAAAGGAAGATGACCAGACCGTTTTGCGCGGCGGGGTCCTGCGCTTGGACGGTCTTGATGTCCTCGCGAATGGTATTGATAAAGCTCACCGGCCGCCCTCCCTTAGCGCCATGGCAATGCGATTCAATAAAGTATAGCGATTCGCTAGGGATTAGGAAGAACAATCTTGGCGGCATTGCGCAACAGGTGTCAGTTATGCAAACTTGCTGGTAATGGAGTCATGCTTTTGTGGGGTTGCGCACGAGGGGGCGCCGCAACCGTATACTGGTCAACTTGGACGTATCCGCGCCCACAACTGAGAGGTTTTACTTCATGGGTTTCATCAATTTTATCGCCGAGCTGCTCAAAGACCCGCGCACCGCGATTGCCAGCTGGATCGCCGCCGGCCCGCTTATGGCCTACGGCTGCGTGTTCCTGATCATCTTTATCGAGACGGGCGTGGTGTTCTTCCCGTTCCTTCCCGGCGATTCGCTGCTGTTTGCTTCGGGCTTCTTTGCCCACAACGGTGGCTTTAACATCGTGGCACTGCTGGCCGTCGCATGGGCTGCTGCCATCCTGGGTGACCAGTGCAACTTTATGATCGGTCACTTCTTTGGCAAAAAGATTATCGCTTCGGGCAAGGTCAAGGCCATGACGCCCGAGCGCATCAAAAAGTCCGAGGACTTCTTGGACAAGTGGGGCCACCTGGCCATCTTCCTGGGTCGCTTCTTCCCGTTTATCCGCACCTTTGTGCCCTTTATCGCCGGCATGGGCGGCATGCACTGGCGCAACTTTGCCATCTTTAACGTGCTGGGCGGCATTACCTGGTCGACGGTCTTTACGCTGCTGGGTTACTTCTTTGGCGGCATCCCCTTTGTGCAGGAGCACTTTGAGCTGCTGATTATCGGCATCGTCGCCGTGTCGATCATCCCGACTGTGGTCGGTCTGGTTAAGGCAAAGCTGGGCAAAAAGAACGCGTAGCTCGAGCCAGCGCGCAAACCGTGCCGTTGAGGCCCGTCACCGCTTACGGTGGCGGGCCTCTTTAGTTTCGGTCAAATGAAAATACTTTACTTAGTTAAAGAAAAGCGTTTTATCAGACGCGTACGGGGAGTACAATCTCGTGCATGCGAATCGACGTGCCATCGGCTTTGATGCTGCTCGCGTGTCCCGTCCGGCTCTACGCTCCGGGCGTGCGACGTTGCGACGCGGTCGGCCTCGGTCCTTGCGTGCGAGTTCGCGAGTATGCAACTGTGTATGTAAGGAGCGACATATGACTGTCGAGAAGAAGGATATCGATTGGGGTAGCCTCGGCTTTGGCTACATGAAGACCGATTACAGCTACGAGGCCCATTGGAAGGACGGCGAGTGGGACGAGGGTGGCCTGACCACCGACCACACCTTGCATGTCTCCGAGTGCGGCGGCATCTTCCATTACTGCCAGGAGGTCTTTGAGGGCCTGAAGGCCTACACCGCCGAGGACGGCAGTATCGTCTGCTTCCGTCCCGACATGAACGCCGAGCGTATGTATAACTCTGCGCAGCGCCTCGAGATGCCCCCGTTCCCCAAGGACAAGTTTGTTGAGGCCGTCAAGCAGGTCGTTTCTGCCAACGCCGCCTGGGTTCCGCCCTTCGGCTCCGGCGCGACCCTGTACGTGCGTCCGTTTATGATCGGCTCCGGTGACGTGATCGGCGTGGCTCCCGCTCCTGAGTACACGTTCCGTATTCTCGTGACCCCGGTCGGTCCGTACTTTAAGGGTGGCCTTAAGCCCGTCAAGCTGCGCGTTTCCGAGTACGACCGTGCGGCACCGCACGGCACCGGCAACATCAAGGCCGGCCTGAACTACGCCATGTCCCTCAAGCCCACGATGGAGGCCCATCGCGAGGGATATGCCGAGAACCTGTATCTCGACTCCGAGTCCCGCACCTATGTCGAGGAGACCGGTGGCGCCAACGTCCTGTTCGTGAAGGAGGACGGCACGCTCGTCGTTCCGCAGTCGCACACCGACTCCATCCTGCCCTCCATCACCCGCCGTTCGCTCGTTCAGGTTGCTCAGGACCTGGGCATGACCGTCGACCAGCGTCCCGTCGAGTGGGCCGAGGTCAAGGCCGGCGCCTTTGTTGAGTGCGGTCTGTGCGGCACCGCTGCCGTCATTTCCCCGGTGGGCGAGATCGACAACAAGGTCTATGGTGCCGATGAGACCGTGACCTTCCCGGCTGGCTACACCGAGATTGGCCCCGTGATGAAGAAGCTCCGCGAGACCCTGACCGGCATCCAGTCTGGTGCTGTCGAGGACAAGCACAACTGGGTTTACACCGTCGCGTAAGCTGTCTTAGCTGTCCGGCCCGAGGGCGACCTTCCTTTCCGGCGCGTCCTCGTACATGAAAGAACCCCCCCCGCTGCGCACTGACGCGCGGCGGGGGTTCTTTCGTCCTGCGGAGTGCGCCGGAAAGGAAGGTCGCCCTCGGGCCTGTGTCACCCTGGCGCTGCCGTACGGGCAATGATCAATCTGAACAAAGATGGTGCGCGGCCTTTTAGGCCGCGCTTTTGTTTTGGTTCGCGCCATGTGGGGGTGGTGGCGACGTGCATTTTTGCGAGTATTCTGCAATCGAAGGCCCCTGCATACCGACCTCGGGCAAAAAATCGGGATTTCTCGATGTTTTCTACGAATGATGGGCGGGGTTATGGGCCGACAGCGTTTGATTTGCAGGGATATTTGCGCTCTTTGGCATTTATCGCGGCGCCCGAAGTCCTTGGTTATGTTGAATACTCCTAAAAATGCACGGCGCTTAGAGGGGGACCTTCGCGAAAAAGGAAACCGCCCCGTCGAAGTATGCATTCGACGGGGCGGTTTATACATTTGTCCGATTAAGGATGCGCTGCCAAACTACTAGAACTTGACGGTCGGTGCCTGGTGGGCGGCCTCAGCTGCTTCGAAGCCCTGACGCTCCTTAAACTGGAAGATGCCGGCAAAGATGACAGCCGGGAACGTCTGAATGGCGTTGTTGTAGCTGAGCACGCAGTCGTTGTAGCTCTGGCGTGCATAGCTAATCTTGTTCTCGGTATCCTCGAGCGATGCCTGCAGCTGCGTAAAGTTGGTGTTTGCCTTCAGATCGGGGTAGGCCTCGGCCACGGCGAAGAGCTGGCGCAGCGCACCGGTCAGCACGTTGTCGGCCTCCATCTTGGCCTCGGGCGTGGTGGCCTTGACGGCGGTGTTACGCGCGCTGATCACGGCGGAGAGCGTCTCTTGCTCGTGCTTGGCGTAGCCCTTGACGGTCTCGACCAGGTTGGGGATCAGGTCGTTGCGGCGCTGCAGCTGCGTATCGATGTTCTGCCAGGCGTTATCGATGCGGTTACGCTTGGTGACCATGTTGTTGTAGATGCCGGCGATGGCGCAGACAATCACAATGACAACAACGATGCCGATGATGACGGTAATCATGATGTCTCCGTTTCGAATGGCCGCGGCGGCATGCGCCAGCTGCCGTTGGTATAACGCTACTAGTATACCCGCAACGTTTTGCCGTGCCGAACTTTCCGGTAAGCGTTATGTTTTCGGCGGGGTCGGCACCGGGGTAAAACGCGCGAGGTACAGGTGTAAGATATGCGACAGATTGACGAGTGTTGTCTTTGCCCTGAGGATGGCGATACCAGTGGACCTTCGCATTAAGAAAACCTACCGTGCCCTGTTCGATGCTTTCACCGAGCTTCTCGAGGAGCATCGTTTTGAGGACCTGACGGTTGCCATGCTGTGCGACCGCGCCATGATTCGCCGCACGACGTTCTACAAGCACTTTCGCGACAAGAACGATTACTTTGCCTTTTATATCGATGAGCTCATGTCCGGCTTGCCGCAAAAACAGCCCGATGAGGCCGGCACAGTGTCTGCCGAGGACGTGCGCGCGCTCCGGCACGCGATTTTGGACGATGCCATGGACCTGATTCTGGCCCATGAGCAGCTCATGGACAACATTTTGGCGAGCAGCATGTCGGGAATGCTGACCAACGTTATTTGCGACCGTATTGCCCGCTCCATCCGCGAGCGTGTGATGAACGTGCTTGCCGAGGATGCCCTGGCCCCCGTGTCACTCGAGACGACGTCTGAGTTTGTCGCCGGCGGTATTATTCGACTTTTCACGATATGGTGGGAATCGGGCCACGATCTTGAGCGTCGACCCGAGATGGCCGACGTGGTCGATGCGCTGTTTGAGCGGACCATGACACCGGTGCATCACTAAAAGTGGCGGAGAGAGGGGGATTCGAACCCCCGGAACGCTCTTGCGCTCAACGGTTTTCAAGACCGCCGCATTCAACCGCTCTGCCATCTCTCCGTGAGTCGTAATGATAGCATCGTTTTGAATTTGCAACAGGGAAGGCGAACGATGACGATCACCGAAATCGACGAGAAGTTCATGCGCGAGGCGTTGGCGGAGGCGCGAGCCGCCGCGGCGGTGGGCGAGGTGCCCATCGGAGCCGTAGTGGTGCGCGACGGCGAGATCGTCGCGAGGGCGCATAATCGTCGCGAGCTCGACCAGGACCCTTCGGCGCATGCAGAGTTCGCGGCCCTGTGCGCCGCTGCCCAGGCGCTTGGCCGCTGGCGCCTTTCCGACTGTACGGTCTACGTGACGCTCGAACCCTGCTGCATGTGTGCGGGGCTTATGGTCAACGCGCGCGTGGGGCGTTGCGTCTACGGCGCGGCCGATGCCAAGGCGGGCGCGCTGGGATCCCTATACGATTTGAATGCCGACTCGCGCCTGAATCATCGGTTTAATGTGGCGACTGGGGTCCTGGCGGATGAGTGTCGTGAGGTGTTGAGCGGCTATTTTAGTGGGCTGCGTGGCACCGATGGTACTGGCTGCGGTTGTGGGGCCGATCTTGAAGCACACGCCGCTCACGCCGAGGCCCTTGCTGACGGCGAGGATCTTGCCGGCGAGACGCTCGACTTTGGTCCCGTGCAGCGCCGGCCTCGCCGTGTGCTGCTGGCGATTGATTCCTTTAAGGGCAGCGTTTCGAGTGCGCAGGCAGAGGGGGTCGTTGCCGAAGGCGTGCGCCGCGTTTGGCCCGATGCCGAGGTGTGCACATTGCTGCTGGCAGACGGTGGCGAGGGAACGCTCGACGCCATTGCCGCGTGCGGCGGTGAGGTTGTGACCTGCGAGGTTGCAGGTCCCTTGGGCGAGCGTGTGCCTGCCCGGATGCTGGTTGATGTCGAGCGCGAGTCCGCGGTCATCGAGATGGCCGAGGCGGCCGGCATTGGGTATTCGCCTTGCACGGAGTCGTCGGCGCTTGCGGCTTCGACCTATGGCGTGGGCGAACTGATGCTTCATGCGGTTCGCGCGGGTGCAAAGACTATCTATATTGGCTTGGGCGGCAGCGCCACCAACGACGGCGGCGCCGGCATACTGCAGACGCTGGGCGCGCGTGTGGTCGATGATCGGGGCTGCGATGTCGCCCCCGGTCTTGCCGGCCTTGAGCAGGTGGCGAGCGTTGATTTGGCGCCAGCGCTGCAGGCTTTGGATGGCGCTCGTATCGTTGTGCTTTCGGATGTCGAGAATCCGCTCGTAGGGCGTCGGGGCGCATTGGCGGTGTTTGGCGGGCAGAAAGGCTTGCCGATGGGTGACGCCGAGGCGCTGAGCAGGTGCGACAGCTGGATGGTCGGCTACGGTCGTCTGCTCGATACGGCAATTGTCGAGGCTCGGGCCCAGGGGTTGTTGCGCACACCCGAGGGCGCACGGACATTTGGCTCGGTGCTCGGCGTGCCCGGAGCGGGCGCTGCCGGTGGCTTGGGCGCGGCGTTACTGGCGCTCGGTGCGGAGCTACGCTCGGGCGTGGAGACGGTGCTCGATCTGATTGGGTTTGACGAACATGTGCGCGATGTCGACCTGGTCATAACGGGCGAGGGCAATATGGACGAGCAATCTGCCGCCGGCAAAGCGCCGGTGGGTGTGGCCCGCCGTGCCAAGCGATATGGCAAGCCGGTGGCCGCTGTCGTGGGCGGTCGCGCCGACAACCTGGATGCGGTGTACGAGCAGGGCATCGACCTTGTCCTGCCGATCTGTCGCAAGCCCATGGACCTGGAGCGGGCGCTCGATCCGCAAGAAGCCGCAACCAACCTCATCTGCGCCGGCGAGTCTGCCGCGCGAGCCTACGACCTCGGCCGCATCTAGAAAAGTAGTCTTTTTGCACTTCAGGTGTTGACGCCGCCATTTATGTGCCATTAGTAGATTGCTCTTCGTTCAGTTGTTCGCCAATTAATCATGCCAATTAATTACCATTTCGGGCGAAGACGTGGATTATCTCCATGATGGGCCTCTTCGGTCATAATGTTGTCTTTAACTGTCCTTAATCAATAGATCGCTCGTGGGAAGAGAAGGCGACACCAGAGGGGGAGAAGGGAATTGGAGAGGAAAGTTTTCGGCGGGGGGGCAGAGGGTCGCTGCTCTCTGCCTTGCGCTGGTTCTCGGCTTCGGATGTTTATCCGTTGGCGCGACGGCCGGTGTCGCATATGCGGCCACGGAATCGCGGACTGCGTATACTGCGGAGGAGTTTGAGATCACCCAGGACGGCGTGACCTATTCGTGCGAGACCACGGATAAGGGCACGGCGGAAATCACAGGTATTGTTGCCGACGACAGTGTGACCGCGGTGAGTGTGCCCAGCTCCATCGAGCATGGTGGCCAGACCTACAAAGTCACCAAACTTTATTTCTCGTCTGGTATCGTGGCCAAGAACGTTGAGCAGCTGACGCTTCCCGACACGCTCGAAAAAATGTACGGAGGGAATTTCCGGAGGTTCGCAAAGGTCAAGGAGCTCCATATCCCTGGCTCCATCAAGAACTTCGCTTGCTCGCTGCAAAACGCTGGCTCGCTCGAAAAGCTCTATTTCGATGAGGGCGTCGAGGAGATTAGCGCCAACATGATGGTCTATGGCTGCAGCAACCTTTCGGAGATCGATCTCCCCTCAACCCTCAAAATGATTTCGGGCTCGGGCGCCTTCGAGGGGGCTACGGCCCTCACAGGCATCGAGTTTCCAAAAGATGTCGCCTTCTCCGACACCATAACGGGCGTGTTCGAAGACTGCACGTCTCTGACAAGCGTGTCGTTGCCCGCTTCGGTTACCAAGATCCCCTCGCACATGTTTGACGGATGCACCTCTCTCACGTCCGTCACCGCGCTGAGCGAAATCGAGTCCATCGGGGATGGGGCGTTTCGGACTTGCTCGAGTTTGACTGGGATCGATTTCCCAGGCACATTGAAGAGCATCGGATCCTCTGCTTTCCAGGGGTGCGCCAGCCTGGTGAGCGTGCCCAATCTAAGCAAGGTGACAAAGATGGGCTGGGGGGCTTTTTACGAGTGCAAAAATCTGCAGGCGTCCGTGGATCTGTCCTCGCTTCAGAACATTCCGGACAATGCGTTCTGCTACACACCGGTTAAGATCGTGGGGCTTTGCGACAGCCTGAAGAGTATCGGTGAGTGGGCCTTTATCCAGAGCAACGTCGCCGTCCAGCTTCCCAGGACACTTGAGACAATTGGCAACTACGCCTTCTATTACGGCACGTTGCCGGAGCAGCTTTCCATTCCGGATTCCGTGACTTCCGTTGGCACGGCGGCCTTCTCGGGCGTAGGTGGCGTGAAGGATGTGACGATCGGGCGCGGCCTCACCGAAATACCCTCGGGTATGTTTGAAGGCAGCACGGTTAAAAAGATCACAATCGAAAACAGCATGGACGACATCAAAGGCTCGGAGAACCTCCCGTTCTTTGGCGTCGATATCGTCTACACGCGCGAGTCCATCGATGACGGCGTCGGCGGTACCGTGAGCGATGACAGCACCAAGACCCTTCAGGATCTGGTCGACGAGGCCCCCTATGACAAGGAAACCGTCATCACCCTGAAAAAGCACGTGAAGCTTGGCTCCACGCTCACGATTCCTGCCGGGAAGATGATTAAGATCACGTCGGATGAGCCCTATACCATCTTGGCAAAGAAAAGCGGCTTCTCCGTACTGGTCAATGTTGCCGAGGGGGCATCCCTCGAGCTGTCGGGGAAAGTGTCCCTGAGTGGTCGCTACAACAAGGGCGCCATTATTTCTAGCAGGGGAGCGGTTGTGCTCTCTGACGAGGCCGTTGTGTGCGACGGCGCTGCGAACACCGTCAATACGGGTGTCATCGACGTGTCGGGAGACAAGGCTTCGCTTACCATGACGGGCGGCGTTATCGAGCAGTGCGAACTTAAGGACGCGTATTGCGGCGCTGTCCACGCGAAAGACGGCGCTCATGTTGTCATGAAGGGCGGCGTTATCCGTAAGAATCACGTGTCTTTCTCCGCAGACGGCGATGGTAATTACCTTTCGTCTACCGGCATCATGCTGATGGGCGATGCCCACCTTGAGATGAGTAACGGCAGTATCGAGGATAACGCCGGCTATCAGGGCGGCGCGGTGGTCATGTACAGCGAGGCTCGTAACCAGAGAGCCTCCTTTGAGATGACCGGTGGTCAGCTTGTGCGCAACAGAGGCTATAAGCTTGGGAATCGAACTCCCTCCGGCGCAGTGCACGTCGAAGGGAATGCCGAGTTTACCCTCAAGGGCGGCAAGATCGAGGACAATATTGCGTATTCTGATGGCAAAGGCGGCGGAGTGTGCGTGGTCGATCGCGGCCTGCAGCAGGGTGGTAGGGACCATACCGCTTTCACTATGAAAGGTGGCTCCGTATCGGGTAACTCCGCTTCCGCCGGCGGAGGCATCTATACCTATTCAGATGACGTCAAGCTCAGTGCGGGCGAGATCAAGGACAATACTGCTCGGAATATGGGTGGCGGCGTATATAGCGAAGGCAACGAGTATCTCGTCTATAGCACGCTCCATATCGAAAACGCTCTCGTTGTTGATAACCATGCGAAAAAGCAGGGCGGCGGCATGTGGTTCTGCCCGACCGGAGATGCCAAGGTCTACGTCCAGAACGGTGGCCTGATCGCCAGGAACTCGGCCGATGAGGCGGGAGACGACCTCGTCTTCACCGGCTTCAAAGACGCCAAATACAAACTGACCTTGGCCAACCGCGCTCCGGGCGGCGGAAAGGTCAGCTGGTACAGAGACGGTGGGCTGTTTAACCCCGAAGGCACTTATGCGGAAACAAACACCGAAATCCCGCGATTCTCTCCCGACGGTGGCAACGGCGAGCCCCTGTCCTTTACCGACGCCACGCCGAACGTCGCGCTTAAATCTGTGATGAGCGAGGATGTGTATAACCTCGGCCGCGGTCAGACGTCGCTGACGATCTCTGGCAATACGGCGCCGTTGGGAGGCGGCATCGGCGCCAACGGCGGTGTTGTCATCGGCAGGTCCGAGAACATCAACATTCCAGTCAAAAAGGTCTGGGAGAACCCTAAGATCCCCCATCCTAATAAGGTCAAAACAAATCTCAAGAACGGCGATACCGTCATCGATTCGATCACCCTGAGCGAGTCTGACGGCTGGGAGGGTGTTTTCTCTAACTTGCCGAAGTGTGATGCCTCCGGCTCCGTGATCGACTACGCCGTGGCCGAGGTGCCCGTCGAGGGCTACAGCTCGAAGGTCACCGGCGACGCCGAGCGCGGCTTCACCGTGACCAACACCTCCACGGCCAAGGTCTCGGTGCCCGTCGAGAAGAAGTGGGTCGGCCCGGCGGCCGAGAAGGCCACCGTGCGCCTGCTCGCCGACGGGAAGGACACCGGCGAGTCGGCCGAGCTGTCGAAGTCCAATAGCTGGAAGCACTCCTTCGAGGGCCTGCCCAAGTACTCCAAGTCCGGCTCCGTGATCGACTACGCCGTGGCCGAGGTGCCCGTCGAGGGCTACAGCTCGAAGGTCACCGGCGACGCCGAGCGCGGCTTCACCGTGACCAACACTGTGAAGACGGGCGAGCTCGACGTCTCCAAGACCGTCGTGGCGCGCGAGGGCCTGGCGGTCGACGCGGACAAGATATTTAAGTTTGTGGTTGAGGCCACCGATGCCGCAGGCCGCAACAAAGTGTCCGGCACCTACGGTGACGCGACGTTCGAGGACGGCAAGGCGACCCTCAAGCTCAAAGATGGCCAGACGGCGAGGATCACGGGGCTGCCCGCGGGAACCGCCTACACGGTGACCGAACGTGCCGCCGATGGCTACAAAGCCGCGGTGAACGGAGCCGAGGGATCCAGGGCCGATGGCTCCATCTCGGCCGATCAGGTCGCCTCCGCCGCCTTCACCAACACCTTCGACCCCGCCCCCGCCACGGCGTCCGTCCCCGAGCTCACCAAGGTGCTCGCGGGCGGCCGCAAGCCCGGCCTCCAGGAGGGGGAATTCACCTTCGAGCTCTCCCTCACCGATGGCGCGGGCAATGTCCTCGAGGGCTACCCAATCGAGGCGAAGAATGACAAGGACGGCAAGGTTTCCTTTGGCGAGCTCAGCTTCACCAATCTGGGCACCTACCACGCGACCGTGACCGAGAAAGCAAGCGGCGATGTCCTGATTGAGGACGATGCGCATGCCTACACCTTCGACATCGCAGTGACTCAGACTGGTGCCGGCCTTAAGGCCGAGATCTTCAACGAGCGGGGCAAGAAGACCTTCACCAACACCTTCACGCCGCACGACAACACCAAGACCGTCACCAAGGCGGACGCCTCGGGTGCCAAGGTCAATGTGGATGGCAGGCTGGTGGGCGTGGGCGATACCCTCACCTATACCATCGGCTGGGCCAATAACAGCGTCGACGACAGGGGCGCCGCGCAGGCGGCTGACGTGACGGTGACCGATGTCCTGCCCAAGGGCGTTAACTATGTTGAGGGTTCTGCCGACGGTGCCGCCTACGACGCCGCGACGCGCACCCTTACCTGGTCTCTCGGTCAACAGAATGCAGGCGCTACGGGTACGTTAAGCTTCGACGTGATTGTTTCTGCCGATGCCGCTACGGTCGATGACATCTCCAACACCGCCACGGTCAAGGTGGGGGAGAACAAATCCCAGACCACGACGACCCATAATAAGGTGTCCCGCGAGGGCAGCCTCACCGTCAAGAAGACGGTCGTCGGCGGCGACAGCCAGCGCGAGTTCGGCTTCACGGTCGCGCTGGCCGACGGGGACGGCGAGCCCGTCTCCGGCACCTTCGGAAAGGGCGAGCACGCCGTGACGTTCGCGGACGGCAAGGCGACTTTCACGCTTAAGGACGGCGAGGAGAAGGCCGTCGCCGGCCTGCCCGTGGGCGCGCGCTACACCGTGACCGAGGACGCCGCCGAGGGCTACACGACCACGGTCAACGGGGCTGACGGCTCCAAGGCCGAAGGCGCCGTGACCGAGGCCGGCGCGACCGCGGCGTTCACCAACACGTACGGAACGGCCACCGAGGGCAGGGACGTCTCCACCGCGGGGCTCTTCACCAAGACGCTCGAGGGTCGCGACTGGGCGGAGGGCGACAGCTTCCAGTTCGCGCTCGCGGGCGAGGGCGACGCGCCCATGCCCGAGGGCTCTGCCGACGGCTCCAAGACCGTTAGCGTGACGGCCGCCGCCGGCACCAAGGCGGGCGATAGGGTCGCCTTCGGCTTCGGCTCCATCCGCTACACGCTCGACGACATCAAGGACGCCGGGTTCGCCGAGGTCGGCGGCAAGCGCGTGCGCGCCAAGACCTTCACCTACACGGTGCGCGAGGCCAGGCCCGATGACGGCTCCGCCATCGCCGGCGTGGCCTACGACGGCCACGTCGCCACGATGACGGTGACCGTGACCGACGACGGCTCCGGCAACCTCACGGCCACGACGCCCGCGATCGCGCAGGCGAGCGGCGGCGACTTCGTCAACACCTACACGACCGAGCTCGACTACTCGGCCCGCGCGGGCGTGCGCCTGTCCAAGACGCTCTCCGGCCATGCCATGGAGGCGGGGCAGTTCGCCTTCACCGTGACCGCCGACGCCGAGACGGCCGCCAAGCTCGGCCTCAAGACCGGCAAGGACGCCTACGCCGTGGCCGCGGCCGATGACGGTGCGGCCGACCTGGTCGACCTCATCGGCGGGACCGCGGGGGGCGACGTGAGGTTCACCGACGCCGACGCGGGCAAGACCTACAGCTTCACCGTCACCGAGACCAAGCTCGGCGGCGAGGGCTACGCCAACGACACCGCGCCGCGCACGGTGACCATCGCGCCCGCCTACGACGCCGCGACGGGCAAGCTCACGGTCACGACCACAGTTGCCAAGGACGGTGTCGAGGTCGCACGCAGCGAGGTCTCCACAGCGGATGACGCCATGGCGGCGCCCGCGCCCGTGACGGTCGCGTTCCAGAACTCCTACGAGGCCACCGGAACGCTCGGCGGCGAGGGCGGCGCGGTTATCAACGCCACCAAGACGCTGGCGGGCCGCGCCGCGGCGGCAGGCGAGTTCTCGTTCTCCGTCCGCGATGCCCGGGGCGACGCGGTCGCGACCGCGACCAACCAGGCCTCCGGCGACGGCGTGGCCGCGGGGCTCGCGTTCTCGCCCATCGCCTACACCACCGACTCACTTAAGCAGATGGTGGCGGACGGCACCGCCACCAAGGCCGCCGACGGCTCCTGGGTCATTCCCTATACCGTTTCCGAGGACGGTACGGACCGGCTGCCCGCGGGCGTGACGGCGGCCACGTCGAGCTTCGGCATCACGGTCAAGGTGACCGATAACGGCAAGGGCGGGCTGGATGTGGCCGTGACCTACCCCGAGGGCTCCGACGGCACGCTGTCGTTCGTGAACGGCTATAGCGCCGGCGAGGCGACGGTCGACCTTGCGGGCACCAAGACGCTGGCGTTCGGCCAGGCCGGCCTCGGCCTCACGCAGGGAGACATCGCGGGCAAGTACACCTTTAAGATCGAGCCGCTGGACGGCGCGCCCGCGCCGGTCGACGCTTCGGGCAAGACGGTGACCGAGGCGACCAACGACGCCGCCGGCAACGTCGAGCTGGGCCACGTCACGTTTAAGCAGCCGGGCGACCTTGATGACGTCGAGATCGACGGCGACGGCCTGCGCACCAAGACGTTCGCCTACCGGGTGAGCGAGTCCGGTTCGGTCGACGGCGTGGTCAATGACGCGACGGCGACCAGGACCTTCACGGTCAGGGTGGTCGAGGACACCGCCGCGGGCACGCTTGTCGCGAAGGTCCTGCCCGCAGAGGGCACGCCCGAGGGCAAGGGCGCGTTCGAGTTCACCAACACCTACGCCGTGAATCCGACGCTGAGCTCCGTCACCGACCAGATCAAGGTGAACAAGAAGCTCGAGGGCCGTGATCTGGCCGAGGGCGAGTTTGAGTTCCAGCTGGTCAAGATTGCCGCTGACGGCAGCGAGAGCGTCGTGGCGACGGGCAAGAACGCCGCCGACGGCACGGTCGCGCTCAGCCCCGTCACCTACACCGCGCCCGGCACGCACGGCTACGAGCTGCGCGAGGTCGCCGGCACGGCGGGCGGCGTGACGTACGACAGGGCGACGTACCGTGTGCGCACGACGGTAACCGATGCCGGAGACGGCACGCTCGCCGTCAAGCACGAGCTGGCGGATGCCGAGGGCAATGCCGTGGGCGACACCTCGGTGACCTTTACCAACGGCTACGAGGCCGCACCCGTCACCCTCAAACTGGGCGCCGCCAAGGTGCTCAAGGGCGCCGAGCTCAAGGCGGGCCAGTTTAGCTTTGAGCTCAAGAGCCGGGACGGCAAGGTCATGTCGACCGCCAAGAATGCCGCCGATGGCAGCGTCACGTTCGATGCGCTGACCTTCAAGCAGGCCGGCACCTACACCTTCACGGTGAGCGAGGTCGACGACGGCCAGGCGCACGTGACCTACGACAAGGCGGTGCACAAGATCGTCGTCACGGTGAGCGACGAGGCAGCAGACGGCACCAAGACGGGCCATCTGTCGGCGAAGGTCTCCTACGAGGGCGACACCAACCTGCCGCCGGTCTTCACCAACAGCTACGCCGAGGAGCCCGGCACCCCCGAGAACCCCGGCACGCCGGGCGGCGGCTCGGGCGGCGGTTCCGATAACGGCTCCGGCGGAGGCTCCGGCGGCGACGGCTCCAAGGGCGGTATGCCCGACACCGGCGACCGCAGCCTGCCGGTCGAGGCGCTCGGCGCCATGGCCGGCATCGGCGCGCTGGCCGTCGCGGGCGGCGCGGTCCTGTACCGCAGGCGTCGCTAGCGATATGGACGAGTGGGGCGAATCCATCCGATGGGTTCGCCCCACTTGCCGTGGCGGGCGGGAGCAGGTAAGATATACCAAGCGCCTAGCGCGTTCGATGGGTTCGGATGACGACATGTTCCGAATCTGGTCAGGTCCGGAAGGAAGCAGCCATAAGGAGCCTCTGTCGGGCATCCGAATCCATCGAGCGCACGGGCGCTTTTTTGGTGCCGCGATGCGGTCCCGGTGCCGGCGGGCTGTTTGGTGTCTCGCTGGTCCTCGGCTTTGCCTGCGGGATCGCTCGACTACCAAACAGCCCGCCGGCACCGGGACCACTTCGTCTAAAAATCACCCGTAAAGGCGCGTTAGCCTAATTAAATCTATCCCTTAAGGAATGCTGCTCGTTGGCGTTGTTTGGAGCGCGGTGGCGATGTGCTTCAAGAGACAGTGGCATTACCATTTGTTTTTACAAGTAAAGAGGCCCGTTTCCCTGGGTTGGGGAAACGGGCCTCTTTTTGTCTCTGGGCTTGTGGATTGGTGAAGGCAGAATGCTCTGTCGGCTATTTTGAGTTCTTGAGGCGGCGTGTGGCTGTGGCGGTTATTTCGAACCCTGCGGCGGCGATTCCTGCGAGTGTGATTGCGCTCGGCGCTGCGTCGCCCGTGTTCGCGAGCTTGCCGGCGGTCGTATCTGCTTGCTTGGTGGAGCTCGATGGAGCGTATTTGCCGGTCGCGGGCGAGCTGGCGGGCTGTGCCGTTTCGGCCGGCTGCGCTGAGCTGGAGGGTTTTGTCGTCTCGGCGGGTTTCGTTATTTCGGGTGAGGTGGCCTTGTCTGCCGCGGCTTTCGCCTCTTCGTATGCCTTGCAGGCGTCGTCATAGGCCGCTTGCGCCTTTTCCAAATCGCCGAGGAGCGCATTTCGCTTGGCTATGTCCTCGTCGATGTGGGCTTTGGCTTCCTCTGCCTCACTTTCGAAATACTGAACCTGTCTTTCCTGGCTTTCGAGCCGGCGTTGGCAGTGGTGAAGATCATCTTCACAAGATTTTTCTCGCCTTTCTGCCGACATGATCTCACTTCGCAACTGCTTAATAGTTTCGTTAGAAGCTCCGTCGTCGATTGCCTTATTTAATTCTGCCTGAAGGCCGCTTGTCCGGTTGTGGGCCTCATCGTATTTGGCTTGGGCTGCATCGACGTTCGCTTGCATGGCGGGAAGGGGTTCCCTCCGTTTGGCGGCTTCCGTCACCACCATGTCGTAGATCTCTTGAAAAGCGGCAATGTCATCATCGATTTCCGCAAGTTTCTCGGGACTTGCGGCGTCTTTTGCGGCCTCGAGGTTTTTGAGCGCTTCCTGCATGGCTGCATACGCTTTTTCTTTTGTGGCGGCCGCGTCTTCTGTCTGCGGGGCGCCCGAATTGCCGTTGGCGGTGCTCGTCTGCGAAACGGCCGCACCGGTGGGGGAACTGGTTTCTGCCGCTATCGCCGTTGCGGGGGCGATTCCCGCGACAAGTGCCGCGGAAAGGGCGATGCCCACGGTTGCTCGTCTTGCTCTTCTTGCGAGAATGTCGTTCATCTCGGCACCTCATTTCAAGGGTTGGCGACTAACTTGGTAGCACTAATGTAAGTATACCAAGTGGTCGACCCGACGTTGGTCGGATGTGCGCGTGCCTTTCCGCTTCTTTGGAAACCGAATCCCATTAGAAATGACGAGTTGTTTACGCTTCTTTTGGGGTGGCGGTACTATCATGGTTCGAATTGAATGTGGATGATGATAGGGAGCGCCTATACATGATTGAGCTGCTCAGGCGTTTTGGCGGTAAGTTTCGCCGCTATATGGTGATTGGTCCTGCGTGCAAGCTGATCGAAGTGATCTTTGACCTGCTGACGCCGCTGGTGATTGCCCAGATGATTGATAAGGGTATCGGCGCACACGACGTGAACGCCGTCGTCCACTACGGTATGGTACTTGGCGCCATGGCTGTGATCGGCATCTCGTTTACGCTCGTCTGCCAAAAGATGGCGGCGCTCACCTCGCAGGGCATGGGCACCGACATTCGCGGCGCGCTCTACCAGCACATCAACAAGCTGAGTTACGCCGAGCTCGACCGCTTCGGCACGCCGTCGCTCATCACCCGCATCACCAACGACGTTAACCAGGTGCAGCTCGCTGTGGCGCTGGGCGTACGCATGCTCATCCGCTGGCCCTTCTTGGCCGTGGGCTCCATGTGCGCGGCCCTTGCCATCGACCTTAAGCTCGGCATCATCTTTTTGATCTGCACGCCCGCCATTGGCCTGGTGTTCTGGGTTGTCATGGCGCGCTGTATTCCGTACTACAAGCAGCTGCAGGCAAAGCTCGACCGCATCGCGCTTATCTGCCGCGAAGGCCTTTCGGGCGCTCGCGTGGTCCGTGCGTTTGTGCGTGAAGATCACGAGCGTGAGCGCTTTGCCCAAGCCGCCGATGACCAGGCCAATACTGCCATCGCGGTGGGCAAGCTCTCGTCGATTCTCAACCCCGTCACGTTTCTTGTGATGAACCTGGGCGTGTGCGCCATCCTGTGGGTCGGCGGCATCCAGGTCAACGTGGGCGAGCTCACGCAGGGTCAGGTCATGGCGTTCGTCAACTACATGACGCAGACCCTCACCTCCATCGTGTATGTCGCCAACCTGGTCGTGGTCTTTACCAAGTCGAGCGCCAGCGCGTCGCGTATCAACGAGGTGCTCAATTGCGTGCCGAGCATTACCGATGAGGGCAACCAGCCGGTCGCACTGCCCGAGCCGGGCAATGTCGCTCCCGTTCCTGCGTTGAGCTTTGACCATGCGAGCTTTTCGTTTGGCGTGGGCGCGGCAAATGCCGTGAGCGATGTGACGCTGGAGCTGCCGCTGGGCAAGACGCTCGGCATTATCGGCGGCACGGGCAGCGGCAAGTCCACGCTCGTTTCGCTTATCCCGCGCCTGTACGATGCGAGCGCTGGCAGCGTGAGCGTGATGGGCGCCGACGTGCGCGCCTGGCCGCTCGACCAGCTGCGCCATGTGGTCGCGACCGTCCCGCAGCGCGCGTCGCTGGTGAGCGGCACCATCCGCAGCAACCTGACCTGGCGTGACGAGTCAGCGACCGACGATGAGCTCTGGGCGGCGCTCGATATGGCGCAGGCCAGCGAATTCGTGCGCAACAAGCCGCAGGGGCTCGATGCCCCGGTCGAGGCGGGCGGTAAGAACTTCAGCGGTGGCCAACGCCAGCGCCTGACCATCGCGCGCGCCCTGGTGGGCTCGCCTCAGATATTGATCATGGACGACTCCGCCTCGGCGCTCGATTTTAAGACCGACGCGGCGCTTCGCCATGCCATCCGCGAGCGCAGCGTGCGCGGTGCCGCCGAGGGCGGGCTGCCGCTCACGACGGTCATCGTGAGCCAGCGCGTCTCGACCGTGCGCGATGCCGACATGATCTGCGTGCTCGACCACGGATCGGTTGCGGGCCTGGGCACGCATGACGAGCTGTATGCAAGCTGCCAGCTCTATCGCGAGATTTGCCAGTCGCAGCTGCGCCGCGAGGAGCTCGAGGGCCAGCAGGGGAGCACGGTGCCCGCGTCCGCCCCGACTGCCCCTGCGCCTACTTGCTCAAAGGAGGGTTGCTAGATGAACCCGTATACTTCTTCCGGTTCGGTCGCCACGATGACCGCTAATGTGTCCGGCAACGATAACCTCAACGACCTGGGCGACGGCCCGCGCCAACCCGGTGATCCCGAGCGCTATCCCGTGGGCGCGGTGACGCGCCGCCTGCTGGGCTATGTTCGCCCGCACCGTATTTCGTTTACGGCGTCGTTTGTGAGCGCCGCCATCTCGGTGATTCTGCAGCTCTACACGCCCATCCTCATTGGTGAGGGCATCGACCTGATCGTCGCCACCGGGCAGGTGGACTTCGATGCGCTGCTGCCGCTCGTTACCAAACTCGCGATTGTCGTGATGGGTGCAGCGGCCTTTCAGTGGCTGCAGGGCTACTGCGTCAACCGCCTGTCCTACGAAACGGTGCGCGACATGCGCGTGGAGGCGAGCGACAAGCTCAGCCGCATGCCGCTCAGCTTTGTCGACAGCCATGCCCACGGCGACCTTATGAGCCGCGTGGTCAACGACGTCGATCAGGTGGGCGACGGTCTGCTGCAGGGCTTTACCCAGCTCTTTACCGGCGTCATCACCATCGTGGGCACGCTTGCGTTTATGCTCTCCATTAACCTGACCATGACACTCGTGGTGGTGCTCGTCACGCCGCTTTCCATCTTTGCAGCTGGCGCCATCGCCAAGCTCTCCAACAAAAGCTTTACGGCTCAGCAGCGTATTCAAGGGCAGCTCGGTGGTCATATCGAGGAGTATGTGGGTGAGCAAAAGCTGGTGGACGCCTTCGTCTACGGCCCGCACGCTCAGCAGCGCTTCGATGCCCTTAACGCCGAGCTCTATACAGCAGGTGAACGCGCGCAGTTTATGGGTTCGCTCTCCAACCCCGGCACGCGCTTTATCAATAACATCATCTATGCCGTGGTCGCTGTGATCGGCTGCGTGGGCGTGATCACGGGCGTGCCAGCGGCGCTTACGGTGGGCGGCGTGCAGATTTTCCTGTCCTATGCCAACCAGTACACCAAGCCGTTCAACGAGGTCACCAACGTCATCACGCAGATCCAGACCGCGTACGCCTCGGCGCGCCGCATGTTTGCGCTGCTCGATGCGCGCGAGCAGGAGCCCGACGCGTCGGACGCCGTAGAGCTTGCCGCCCCGCAGGGCGAGGTTTCGTTTGAGCATGTGGACTTTAGCTATGTGCCCGACCGCAAACTGCTGCAGGATATCTGCATCGATGCCAAGCCCGGCATGCGCTTTGCCCTGGTCGGTCCCACGGGCTGTGGCAAGACAACGCTCATCAATCTGCTGCTGCGCTTTTACGATATCGATGCTGGGCGCATCGCGGTCGATGGTCGCTCCTCGCGTGACTACACGCGCGCGAGCCTGCGCCGCGCCTTTGGCATGGTGCTGCAGGACACCTGGCTGTTCGAGGGCACGGTGGCCGAAAACATTGCCTACGGTTGCCCCGATGCCACGCGCGAGCAGATTGTCGAGGCCGCCAAGCGCGCGCACGCGCACAAGTTTATCGCGCAGCTGCCAGGCGGCTACGATACGGTGATCGGCGAGGACGGCGGCACGTTTAGCCAAGGTCAAAAACAGCTGCTGTGCATCGCGCGCGTCATGCTCACCGACCCAGCTATCTTGCTGCTGGACGAGGCGACCTCGAGCATCGATACGCGTACCGAGCTGCAGGTTCAGGCGGCATTCGACAAGCTTATGGCAGGTCGCACAAGCTTTGTCGTGGCGCACCGCCTGAGCACCATCCGCAACGCCGATTGCATCTTGGTAATGCGCGATGGCGAGATTATCGAGCGCGGCACGCACGATGAACTGCTCGAGGCAGGTGGCTTTTACGCCGAGCTCTACCGCAGCCAATTCGCCCAGTGAGGAAGCCCGTGGGGCATGTAACGCAGCGCTAGGGCGCGAGCGTGTCAACGGGGGCAACGATAATGCCCTCGGGCGTTGTATGGGCCGGCATGCCGAACCCGATGACGATGAGCTTGGCCGCGGGTGGTCTCTCGCCACGCTCGACAAGTTTGCGCTCGAGTCGAAGCAGGTTTGCAGATGCCTCGGGGATCTGCGGACTTCCGAGTTTTACTTCCACGGCAATCCAAGTTCCATCGCGCCTGTGTATAACGGCATCAACCTCGAGATCGTCGGCGTCATGGTAGTGGGACACCGATGAGTCATTTGCGGCTGCATAGACCTTAAGGTCGTGCAGGACGAGGGATTCGAAGAGCAGTCCCAGCGTCTTCGGGTCGGATGCCAATGACTCCGGATTTGCTCCGAGCAGTGCGACGGCAAGCGAAGGGTCGGCGAGGTGCCTTTTCGCACTTTGCCGCAGCTTTACCGGAGACCTGAGCGCCGGATGCCAAGCCGGGATATCATCGATGATGTGTATTCTGCGCAAGGCATCCGTATAGCGCCGCAGTGTACTTCTCGATACATCACCGCCGAGGTCTTTCTCAAGAGACTTTTCGCCGGCAAGAGTGGATTCGTTGCGCGCAAGCGAAGACAGAAGAGCTCTGACTTTCTCCGGGTCACGCTTCACGCCGTCAACCCTCGAAACATCCGATTCGCAGACACCGTCGATGTAGGCAGCGGATATACGCATTGCATCGGCAGTCGTCTTGCCAACCGCCTGAGGCCAACCACCACGACATAGCAAATCGGCAATATCGGCGATGCCGTTGATGGATCCAAGTGCCGCTTTGATGGGGCATCCGTTAAGCAGCGATTCGAGCGAGACCGCCCCTGAGGAAACCCCGAGTTCGGCCAGAGTCATTGTTTCCATGCGCAAGCGTGATATGCGCCCGATGCCGCTGTGCATCGGTTGGTCGGCGTCGTTTGGTGTTGCTGACCCCGTAAGCAAAAACTGCCCTGGCTCACCGGTCCGACGATCGCATTCGAAACGTATCGCGTCCCACAGTTTTGGCTCTTCCTGCCACTCATCGATGAGTCTCGGCGTTGCGCCGACTATTGCTTGAGCTGGATCGATCCTGGCAAGCTGCAGTGCGGCAAAGTCTCCGACAGGGTCGGAGAGAGACAGCGATGATTCAGCGAATCGCTGGGCCGTAGTCGTCTTTCCGCACCACTTCGGTCCCTGAATGAGCACGGCACCAAAAATGCCAAGATCGCGTTCGATTGAGCGATCGATACATCTACTCATATACCTAGTCATCGTACTTCCCACCATTCAAAGAAACATCTCGTTTTATAGCATCTTACCAGCGCGTAAAACATTTTGACGAAAAACCATGACACAATTTGACGGTATTTCGTGAAACAAATTGACGATATTATATGAAACAATTTGACGGCGTTTTGTGAAACAGTTTTTCGGCCATTCGTGAAACGTTCTGCGGCGGTTTCAATCCGAAGTACATACTGTTCGAAATCTGTCCAAAGATGTCGTCTGCGTCGCCAATCGACAGACGGCGGTTTACATCTGTCACGTTAGTACTAAGATATTCATCTAATAAATTGCATTAATGGCTCGAGTTTCGGGGGAAACGAGGCAACGTGACTATGACATGCTCTATGGTGGTCAACAGCAAGAGCGGTAATACCAGGATGGTTTCGGGGGCGCTCAAGCGCGCGCTGCAGGCTGCGGGCGTCGAGTTTATCCATGCCGCTGCGCTGAGCGATGATGCAGATCCGGAACAGGTCGCGCAAGAGGCGCAGGGTGCCTGCACTGCCGATACGGTGCTCGTTGGTTTTTGGTGCGACAAGGGCGCCTGCACGCCTTCGGTCGCGGCGTTGCTCTCCGCCTTGCACGGTAAGCGCGTCTTCCTGTTTGGCACCTGCGGTTTTGGCGCCGACCAGAGCTATTATCAGCAGATTATCGACCGCGTAACTTCCAATTTGGCTGGGGATGCCGAGCTTGCGGGCTGGGCGATGTGCCAGGGCAAGATGGGCCCCGCGGTCAAGCAGCGCTACGAGGCCATGCTTGAGCAAGATCCCGAAAACGCCCGATTTAAGATGCTGCTCGACAACTGGGTTGCCGCGAAGGACCATCCCACCAAGGAAGACCTGGACAACATGGCTGCAGCCGCCAAGAAGGCCGTGCTGGGAGAGTAGCTTCGCCGTTCGCGGTCCTTCGTGCAAAACAATACAAATGTGAAAGCCTCGAAGTTCTCGAGGCTTTTTTCGTGACACGAGGGCGCCCCTTTATTGATGGAAGGCCTAATAAGCTGATTGCTCTACGCCCGGATGTGTGCGGAGTGGGATGGGATTTCCGGATGGGTGGAGTTGCGGAAGCTGCGTCCCGGAATTTGCCTTTGGAATGGGATGCGGTTTCCCGGTGAAGGGCTCTGTGGAAACTACATCCCAGCATTCGGTCGAGAAATGGGATGTAGTTTCCGGTTGAGGGTCTTGGCGGAAAGTGCGACCCGGAATTTGTGATCGAAGCGGGATACGGCTTCCCAACGGGGCCACAAGCGGAAGCCGTATCCCACTCCGGACGTGAATCCTGGGACACGGTTCTCAGAGGATTATGGGCTGCGAACTACATGGGGCTGTCATAAAACTCCAGTAAAAGGGGGTCGGAAATAAATGGCACTTCCAGCAGTTTGTTTTAATGTGGGGGGGGGGTACCATTATTTTAGTTTCGCAAAAAAATGATCCCTCTATGGGGAAGTTGCGTAGGGGGTTAGTCACAGATATTGGATAAAACAGACTAATTTGGGGATAAATGACCACTTACGCCAAAATAGGTAGCATTTAGCGACAAAATATTGAAAAATGTGTAGCACATCGCTATGTTTTTATTACGAAAAGATTCCAAATTGGCTTATTTCGGACTCACTTTTCAAGCGCCTTGCGGTTCCTGTTGAAACTTGCTGACCTTTGGATGGGTCGAATACGTCCTCAAGGGGGATGAATTATCACTTTGGCTGCGCGTAGACTCAAACGATTTATTGCACTTTTGAGTAGCTTGGCGTTCGCGCTTGTCATAGCCCTTGCCGTTGTTTCTTTTGTGCCTCGCGCATTTGGATACATGCCCTTTGCTGTGCTTTCGGGCTCTATGGAACCCGATCTTCCCGTTGGCTCCATGGTGTTTGTCCGCCAGGTTGAGCCAGTGGATATTGCCGTGGGTGACAATGCAATCTTTTACCGATCGGACGGTGCTGTGGTGACGCACCAGGTGTACGAGATCGACCCTGTGGCGCAGATGATCGGCACGCAGGGAATCGCAAACAAAAATGCAGATGGAACCATCATGCACGATGCCGAGCAGACGCCTTTTTCACGCGTGATCGGCACTGTCTCTTTTTGTGTCCCTTACCTGGGCTTCGTTAACGCATATTGCACGACGATGCCCGGTTTGCTTGTTGTGGTGGCCGTTCTGGCGCTGCTGGTCGCGGCGTCGATAGTGCTCGATCGGGTGGTTCCCGACGAGCCTGCGGGCAAGCATGCCCGCGCGCATGCGAGGGAGCGGCGTTCATAGCGGCAGGGGAGAGGTGTCGGCAACGGCAAGGGCCGTTGCCGGGGAAGTCGATTTTCGAAAGGAAGAGAACGATGGAAAACAAGAAGAAAAAGCGCTACGGCATCATTGCCGCCCTGCTGCTGTTGGTGCTGGCCGCCGGTGTGGGTACCTATGCATGGCTGCAGGCAACCGATCAGGTGACGAATGAGTTCACGGTTGGCAGCATCGGCAAGCCCGAAGTGAAGCCCGACCCCGATCATCCGGACAAGCCCGGCACTGATCCCACGGACCCCTCAGTGGATGGTTATCTGTTTGAGACCAAGTGGGTGAAGGACTCCAAGATGATTCCCGACACCGACATCAATAAGAACCCCAACGTCGGCATCGGCAAGGATTCCGATAGCTCCTATGTGTTCATCTATGTGAAGAACGCCATTGTGAAGACAGACGCCACTGACGCGCTTGCCAAGACCCCGTACTTCGAGCTTAACGCTAACTGGAAGCCGGTTGCCGTTGATCAGGTGACTACAAACGCCGATGGCAAGTACGTGAGCGGTCTGTTCATGTATACCGCTGGTAACACCGACACCCCTGCCAAGCTTGCTCCTACTCAAAAGACTGAGACTACCGAGGCAAAGGCTGCTTACACCGGTGAGCTGTTCAGCACCGTGCATATCCCGGCTGCCATGAACAGCACGGATGTCGTCACCAATCCCGCTATGACGGTCTCCTGCTACATCTTCGGCGCTGACCAGGGTGATGCCCAGAACGCCATCGAGCAGGCCAAGGCTTGGGTTAACGACTCGAGCAACCACCTGAAGTAATCCCACCCCCTCCGTCGAGACCCCGGTCCGCCCCACCCCTATATTCGGACCGGGGTCTCGCCCCCTGTATCCGACGATTGGCGAACGTAATGCTCAACAATCTTTCCGACAATCAGAAACGTACCTTGGCGCTTGCCGCGATGGCGCTGTTGGCCCTGGCGTGCCTGTGTGGCACGCTGGCTTTTACCGTTGATATGGTTCCGGCGAACAACGTCCTATCGTTTGGCAGCGTGAAGGTACGAGTCTGCGAATACACCCTCAACGTGCAGGGCGAGGAGATTCCGTTTGATCCCAACGAGCACGGGGACTATCCCGACACCAAGGCCGGGGGCTCTGACATCAGCCGCATTGTGCGCGTGGAGAACGCTGGCACGCAGCCTGAGTACGTTCGCGCGCGTCTGCGCATGACGTCGGTGGCGCCCGACGGTTCGAGCGCGGATGCTTCGGGCAGCGTTGCGTTTCATGTGAACGCGGGCGAGGGGTCCCCGTGGATCGATGGCGGCGATGGGTGGTACTACTACCGCGGATTGGCCGGGCGTGGCGGCACGCTCGACCCCGGTGCCATGACGGAAAGCCTCATGGACTCGCTGCGCTTTGTGGGCGACTACCACGATGCCGCGCGCGGCGGCTCATTCAGGCTCGATATCGATGTTCAGGCCGTGCAGGCCAAAAACCAGCAGGCAAGCGATACCGTCCTCGACGTGCTTGACGTCGTGGGTTGGCCGGAGGCGAACTAGCCTATGAAGATCAAGAATATGAACCGGGGTATGCTTAGCAGGCTGGTTGCCGTCGCAGCGATTGCCATTTGCTGCGTTATGGCGCTGCCGATGGCGGTACATGCCGAGACTGCGCCCGAGGATCAGACCGAATTCCACATCAAAAACGAGGCTGACTTTTTGACGTGTGTGGCGCTGTCGCGCGAGCGCGATACGTCCGGCTGGCACGTTTATCTCGATAACGACATTGAGCTCGACAGCGACGACATGAAAGCCATCGTTGCAGACACCGTTAAGCATCTGTCGTTTGGCAACAAGGAGCATCCGTTTAAGGGCGTGTTCGATGGTCAAAACCACACCGTTGAGGGCCTGAGCTACGATAAAGACGCTTTTGACCCCGAGCGCGATACGGGATTTTTTGCCGAGACCAACGGTGCCACCATCAAAAACTTCCTGGTCAAGGACGCCAACGTGTGGGCGGACTTCCGCGGTGGCATTATCGTGGGCAAGGCCGTCAAAACGCGCTTCGAAAACGTTATGGTCATGGAGAGCACGCTGCACGTGACCTGCGCCAACAATGCTCTCAACCTCATTACCAACGCAGGCTTTGAGGGCGGTCTCATCGCCGGCGAGCTCGACGGCTGCACCCTCTACAACTGTGAGGTCCGTGGCGGCCGTGCCGTCAACAATGCGACCTCGGGCGTGCAGGCGCTCGGCGGTGAGGGTCTGTATATGGCGGCGTTTGCCGGCTATGTTACAAATTCGACGATTGAGTACTGCCGCGTTACACCTACGCGCAAGAAGGACGGCTCGATTGCCGCGAATGGCATGACCGACGTCACCAATAAGTACGACGTGGCTGTTGGCGCTCTGGGCGGCAACAACGTGTATGCCTCGGGTTTTGTGGGCTGCATGGCGGGTAACGCCAAGATTATCGACTGCTTCTCGACGGCGCAGTGCTACAGCTATGCCGCGTCGTACGTGGGCGTTGTCTCCGTGACGCGCGCATGGACGGGTGGCCTGGCGGGTCGTATTCTGACGGCCGAGGGCAACGAGCTCGTCCGCAGCCATTTTGCGGGCGATTTGAGTTCGCGCCAGTACAATCCCATCGCCGTGATCCCCATCATTCAAAACGACGTGAACCTGGGCGGCATTGCTGCGCGCGCCAACAAGGGCGACGCGACGGTCACCGAGTGCTACTTTAAGCCGAGCGTGAGCCTTTCTGGCAATAGCCAGGGCAATCCTGCCAAAAAGAAGATCCCTTCGTTTGGCGGCGACGGTACCACCAAGGGCGACAGCTATGGTCCGTGGGATGACGAGCGCTACATCACGCGTGAGCTATGGGAAGAGCACGACTACGACTTCTGTGCCGGCACCATGCGCTCGACTGCCAATAACGATTATCTGGGCGGCGACCATGCAAACGAATGGGCGATGGATTACAAGCTGAATATCCCCGTGCATGGCCAAAGCGTTAAGGCGACGATCGATTTTCCCGGTGCGGGTACCGCGACTATTACGGCAACCAGACTCGGTATTGATCAGGCGACCTCGGATCCGTATGCCTTTGCCGTGAGCGCCGTGCTGGCGGGAACGGCTCAGGGCTTGGCCCAGGGCGATACATCGGTAACGTTTAAGCAGGATACCTCCGCAAAGCCTGATGGCCTGACCAAGGAGAACGGCGGCTACCGTTTTATGGGCTGGTTCCGCGAGCCCGGGGTTAAAGTGAACCGCATCGATCATGACAACAGCTGGTTTAACGGCAAGACCGATGACGCTGCGGTGACTGCCGGCAAGCAGGTCCAGAAGAGCGAGGCGCACGAGAAAACGTCAACCTATACCGCCGATAATGCCAAGGGGGCCGACGGTTTTAAGGGCAACGACCTGTTTATCGCTTCGTACGAGGCGCAGGTGCTGTTCTATAACGTTAAGGGCGAGACGCTTGATTGTAAGAGTGGCGCCGCGCACGACAAGTCGACGGATTGGTATCGCTATGGTGTCGGTTTAAAGCCGGCTGCCCCTGCGGACCGCGGTACTCTGTCTGCCAGTGCCACCTTTATCGGCTGGACGACGCAGCCGAGTGGCGAGGCCGGGATGCATGGCGGTTACGCGGCCATCACCTCGCCTAAGCTTGCCGAGCTAAAAAACGCCGGTGCGTTCTATCCTGCCGGCACCGAGATCACTGTGCTTGGTCCTACCGATTTTTATCCGGTGTACACCGACTATGTGTCGAACATCATGACGGTGTTTGAGGGCAATGAGCAGGATGCAACCGACGATCAGACTCGGCGCGACGGTGTGGGCAAAACTGACGTTAAGGTTGAGACTGCAGAAGATGGCACAAGCGCGTATACCGTACAGGTGCTCGACGTATCCGGTAAAGCTATATCCGAGGAGGGCCAGCTGCCCGACGGCTATCGTTTCCTGGGTTGGTATGAAAACAAGGGAACCGAGGATGCCCCGCTCGAGGTGCGCGTAAGCCGCGACCCCAGCTATACGCTCCCCGCCGATGTCGATTTAACCGCGCCGCATACCTACATCGCCCGCTTTGAGTACCGAGTGGATTATTACGTTCGGGCTTATACCAACCATGAGTTTACGGACAGCAAGCTACTTTGTTCCGTTTGGAATCGCTATCAAACGCCCTTTGAGGAAAACGTCGGTAGTACCTTCGTGCGTGAAAACGTCGTCCACTGGGGCCCGGAGCATGTTGACCACGGTATAAAGGATAGTTATGAAACGTGTGGCACGCGCTTCACGAAGGAAACCCTTGTCGTGAGTCCCCTTAACGCGTACTCGCACAACGTTAAAAACGATACGGGAGCCGATACTCTAAAAAACCTCTATGCCGATACCGATTTTCCAGGCGCTGCAACGCTAAGCGATACTTGGACTTCGGCTTCGCTGAACGTAACGGTCAAACCGGTGAATGATCGCTATCGCCTGAATTTCTGGACGCTTGAGCGCGATGGTGAATATTGGACATATGTGAAAAATCCCATCGAGAGCATGGTGCGTACAGATAAGAAGTACTACGTTCGCGCGATGATTACCACGGACGTTAATTTCTACAACAAGGGCGATAATGTCGTGAGGACTGCCACGCGGCGCTATGAGAGTAACTTGCTGCAGACCAAGGTGAACGGGGCGGATCCGACGTTCACGTATTACTACCCGCATGTGAACACCTCGGTTGAGGCAAAAGGAAAGCCGCAGGACGGGCTAACTGGTTCTTATGAAAGCCCCTTGACCCTTGAGTCTTCTCCGACCGATGCGGAGATGGCGGTGCCGGGTTATAAGTTCCTGGGCTGGATTTCGACCGCCGAGGTCCAGATGGGTTCTCCCGTCTGGAATTATATCTACGATGTCAAGGGTGATTCCTTCACTACTTCTGACCCGGATAAGGCCGAACCGTATCTGGTGAAACCAGATTTTAAGGTCACCCAGTGGCAGGATGCCTATCCGGTGTACGCGAAGTACGATGTTAGGTACACCACCAACCTGTATCGCGCCGGTTTCAAGGGCACGGACAAGGTCAATGTGCCTAGGTACGACATCGATCCCGTTATCAACGCGGGCACCGACCCTGCTACGGCAACGGTGACCCCTGACGTCACGACTCCGGTTTATAAAGCAGGCGGTGAGCTGTATAAGTTGCAGAAGGTTGAGATCGAGCTTCCGAATGGCGAAGTTGAAGAGATCGAACCTAACGGCGATAACTCGTATTCCCATCAGGTGGAACCCGGCGGGGCCTATACATTTGTGGCGTACTATTCGCCGTTGGCGGTCGTGTATCATCTCAATGCCAAAGATGTGGATGGCAAAGTTGCTCAGCAGGGCGATAGACTCGGCAACCTTACGGGTGGCATGCCGCTGCCTACGTATAACGTCGGCGAGATTGATGCCGCAACGAACGCATACAATGCCTTCGTAGGCTGGACGGAAACTAAACCGGCATCCGGCAACGGTTATGTCGTTTGGTCGGACGGCCTCCCCATGGTGAATACAAACACTGTGGTTAACGCCCCCATGGAGCTGTACCCGGTCTACCGTGCCAGCGCGGTAATTGTCCAATCGAATATCGATGCCAATCTGGATAACCCCGATTCTGTGCGTTCTCTTTCGCGCACCGACTCTGGCGATCAAATTTCGCTGGAAGTAAGAGCTACAGCTGAGGTTGTCGGCAAGGATGGCACCAAGTACGACTTTGTCGGCTGGTCGCGTGACTATGAATCCGATAGTAAATACACTCTGATGACCGAAGACGATAGGTATCCCCTCGAGGGTAGTGAACCCTTTAAGGGCGCGACGTATACCGCGGTGTACAAGGTCACGCCGTATAAGGTGCGCTATCACAGCGTCGACGGGGCGGTCATCTTTACGGCGACGGTCGACTCGGGCGACGAGCGTGCGCAGGACGGTAAGCCTGGCTTTGTCTACACGGTCGATGTTCCCAAAATGGGCGAGAGCGGCAACCCGGTCTATGACAACGACGGCAATCCTGTGATGGAGCAAAAATCCGTGGCGTACGACCCGGACGCCCACTCCAAGATCGTCGCGCTGCTCGATGAACAGGCTGCTGCCAATGGCGATAAGCGCGAGCTCTTCTTGGAGTGGCGATATGTGGGTGCGGATGGCACTCCGAAGTCTTGGGATGAGTTTAAGAGCGAGCCAGTTAAGGGTGACATGGACCTGTATCCCGTGACGTATCGCGTGGTTGCCAACGATACGTCTGATCCCGCGAAACCCGTAACCATGACCGCGCAGCTTAAATGGCTGCTCGATCCCGCCGCAGCCAACACCGTCGATGACGGTGCCGACGAGGCGCCGTTTAAGGTTTGCTTTGCCGAGCCGTTTATGGGAACGCGGCTGACCGTTACGGTGACGCAGGCGAGCTATGGTCCCGGTGCATTCGTGACGGAAGAGCCCGTAAACGGCAAGTTTGTCTCGCTCTACAGTCTGGGTTCGGGTAATGGTTCGTTCGACCTGGCCAACCGTCTGGAGTATAAAAAGACGGGTGAAGACGGCCAAGGCGACGGCAATGCCGTGTTCAACTTTGACCAGACTCATGCGTTGACGATCGTCAAAAAGACCACCGATGCTAGTGCCATGGGACAGACGTTCCGCTTTAAGGTGACGAAGACGGCGGAGGGAGCCTCTCCCGAGACGCGCGTGGTCGAGGTGAAGGTCGATAAGCAGCAGCCGGAAAACGGTGAGACCTGGTATGTCGGCAGCGTGCAGTTCGCCGCTCCGGCGGGCATCTATACCGTCGAGGAAGACACGGCTTGGGCATGGCGCTACCGGGGCGAGCTGAGCACGCCGGGCAAGGCGCCCGGTAAAACTGCCGAGCTGACGATTTCGTCTGCATCGAGCGCGAACGATGCCACGTTCACCTGCACGAACACGCGTGTGAACGACAAATGGATCGACGGCAGCGATCGTGCCCATAACGTTTGGAGCAACGGCAACGTAGCAAAGAAGGAGGATTAGCATGTCCAAGCGCAAGCGCATCATCGCCTTGCTGGTGGGGGTTATCCTCCTGGCCGGTACGGCAGGCACGCTGGCCTGGCTTTCGGTTACGGGCGTGCTGGTCAACCAGTTCGCCATCGGATCGGTGACGCCATCGGTTCAGGAAACGCTCAACGGCAATGTGAAAAGCGATGTCAAGGCACAGAACACGGGTACTGCGCCCGCCTATATTCGTGCTGCAGTGGATATCTACTGGCAGGATGGAAACGGTGCCCGCCTGTGGGAGGAGCCGAAGGAGGAGGCGGATTACGAGATTGCGTGGAGCGTGGCTGATGCCTCGGACGCGAACTCGGCTGATAACTGGGTTAAGGCGAGCGACGGGTTCTATTACTGGACGTCGCCCGTTGCTCCCGGCGGTGAAACCGGCGTGCTCATTAATAGAGTTACCGAGCTCAAGACAACCAAAGGTCGCAATCTTGTCGTTGATATCTCCACTCAGGCGGTCCAGGCGACGCCCGATGAGGCCGTGCGCGATGCATGGGACTGCACGGTCAATGATGGCGTGCTGGTGCCGCCGCATGGAGGTGCGTAAGTATGGCGTTCCCAATTCGCAAAGGTGTTGCGCGCTCCTTGCGTTGCATGGTCGCGGCCATTTTCTGCGTGGTCGCGCTCGCTGTTCCCGCCCGTGCGTTTGCCGATACTACCGCGATTGCCTATGACGGAAATGCGCGTCAGCTGACGGTCTCGGGGGCGACGGGCTCCTCGGGGGAGCCCGATCTGTTTCCCGCCTTTAAAGATCTAATGCCCGGCGATGTGCGCGAGCAGCAGATTGAGGTTCGTGCCACGGGTGTAAAGTCCCAGGTACGCGTGTTTGTGCGGGCCGTTGTCGATCACGAGACGGCACGCCTGCTGTCGCCCATTACCTTAACGGCGTCGGCGGGCGATGCGTCTGCAGGCTGGCTCCAGACGGGAACACCGGGCAGCGTGTTCGCTTATCCCACGCAAATCGCCACGTTTACGAGCGATGGCAGCACGGTGCTTAATTTGCAGCTAAACGTTCCGACATCGGTGGGCAACGAAGTTGCCGACGCAAACAAGACCATTCGCTGGGAAATCACCGCCGAGGACGATGGCGAGAAGATCCCCATGCAGTCTGCTGACAGCAAGAAGCCCGGTTTGCTTGGTCTGGTGGCAACAGGCGACAACACGCTCACGTTGCTTTTGGTGTTGCTGACACTTGCAATCATCGCATTTATAGCCGCACTTCTTTTGTCCCGGAGGGATAAGCGCTAGGTTCATCTTCTAAACGCAACGCCCTCCCGGGCGGCGGGCACGAAGTTCCCTGCTCTACAGTCCTGCGCAAGACGAAGGCCACATTAAGTGGCCTTCTTTGCGTGCGGAACTCGCGATGAACTTCGTGCCCGCCGCCCGGGAGGGTGTCTCTTTATTGATAGAAGGCCTAATAAGCTGATGATTTCATGCCTGGATGTATACGGAGTGGGACGGGCTTTCCGGATGGGCGGGGTTTCGAAAAGTGTGTCCCAGAATCGGCGCTCAGAGTGGTCCCCACTTTCCGGTTGATGTCTTGTCCGGAAACTACGTCCCGGAATTAAGGCTTGGAATGGGATGCACTTTCCGGTTGAGAGCCTTAGCGGAAAGTGCGACCCGGAATTTACTCTTGAAGTGGGATGCGCTTTCCCAACAGGCCCTCAAGCGGAAACTGCGTCCCATTCCGAAGGCAGATTCCGGGACACACTTTCCGAATACAAAGAAGGCCACTTAATGTGGCCTTCAACTTATATATGTTGCGGGTACCCCCATGACAAGCCGCGCTCCAGCAACAGGGCGTCTGTCCGGGCGGAGGCATATAAGGTTCATCGCGAGTTCCGCACGCAAAGGAGGCCACTTAATGTGGCCTCCGTCTTGCGCAGGACTGTCCGAGCAGGGAACCTTATATGCCTCCGCCCGGACAGGCGTTTCAGTTATGAACTCGCAGCTAGTCGCTACTTGATCTTGGTCGTGCCCGGCGCTAGGTTGGGGTCGGTCTCGTTGGCCTCGGTCTGGAAGTGCTCCGTATAGACGTTCTTGCCGTCGCGGAACATCTCGTAGTACTGCATCTTGGCGTAATCCTCGCGCGCCTTGGTGGCGGCTGCGGCAGCGGCGTCGTCACCGGTGACGTTGGAGGAGAGCGCCCAGCGCAGGCTGGCGTCCTCGTAGCCCACGGAGTTGATGGCGGGCAGCGACTCGCGCAGCGTCATATGCGCTTTCTGGTAGTCGGTCAGCGGGGCGCCGATCAGCTGCATCAGCTGGGTGGACAGGTAGTTGGTGGACAGGTCGTCGACCTCGCTCGTCTGGTCGCAGCCGGCGACGTCGTAGTTAGCCCAGATGATGTAGTCGGTCTGCCACAAGCGCTCCTGGTGCGTGGCGTCGTCCTCGCCGGTAAACCACTTATCGTTGAACTTGGACGGGAAGAACGGCTGGTGGTCGCCCCAGAACACCACGACCACCTTGCGGTCGAGCTTGCTCAAGGCGTTAAGGAAGTAGCGAAGCGCCTGGTCGGACTGCTCGATGCACGAGACGTACTCGTCGACATCGGACAGCGTGCCGTCCTCGACGGTCTTGGCGTCCAGATCGGTCGTGTCGATGTTGAGGTGCATCTGCTTGTCGATCGGCACCAGACCCGTGTCGTAGCCTGAGTGGTTCTGCATGGTCACGTCGAAGATAAACTGCGGATCGGCGTTCTGGTCGAGCAGCTCCAGAATCTTGTCGTAGGTAGCCTGGTCGGTCACCATGCCGCGCAGGGTATCGGCGCCCTGGAAATCGTTGATGGACAGGAACTGGTCAAAGCCAAAGTCCTTATAGACGTTCTCGCGGTTCCAGTTGGTGGCGTGGTTGGGGTGCATGGCCGTGGTGGAATATCCGAGCGACTTGAACTGCTCTGCCAGGTTCCCAGTCGTTTCCATGTTGTAGATGGTGTAGGGGTACACGCCTGAGCCCAGGTTGGCCATGGAGTTGCCGGTCATAAACTCAAACTCGGTATTGGCGGTACCGCCGCCGTAGGCGCTCACATAGAGCTTGCCGCGGCTGAGGCAGTTGGACAGGCTCTTAAAGTACTGCGGACCCTCGTAGCCGGCGCGCATGTTCTGGTAGATCGACAGATCCGAGAACGTCTCGTTCATGATGGCGATGACCGTGGGCTTCTCGCTGTCGAACTGCTCCTGGGCGGCGGCGCGTTCGTCGCTCTTGGCCGCGTCGGACTTGTCGTAGGCCTTGGCGTACTTTTTGAGCGTGGCCTTGGCATCGTCGACGGAGTAGCCGGCGGGTTTGGGCGGCTTGATGGACTGTGCCGCGCTAATAAAGGCAGGCAGATAGCCCTCGCGCCAGTAGCTCTCGAGCGGACGCCAGGTGTAGACGGTGATGCCGAGGGTGTTGTAGTAGTCGATGAGCGTGACATGCGCGGTCACGCCGCCCAGGCACAGCACCGCCACGAGCAGGTTGGTGAGCAACATGCGCTTGGCGTTGGCGGCGCCCTTCTGACGGTGCGGCGCGACCAGGCCGGCGTACTCGCACAGCAGCATGGCGATGGCGGTAAAGCCCATGGATAGCACGCAGAACAGCGAGATCGAGAAGGTGTAGCCGGTGCCGGCGACTGCGGCGGCGGTGGAGATGGCCGAAAGGTCGCCCGGCTGGATGGGCATGGATTTAAACGTGATGACAAAGAACTCGGCAATGCCCAGGACAAAGAGGGCAAAGGCCAGGACCGCGGGAGCTGCGCCGTGGCGCTGGAATAGGAAGAACAAGCCAGTCATGAGTGTGGCGATGATGGCCCACTCGAGCAGGATGCACAGGGGGTAGACCCAGGTAAAGTCGTGGTTGGACGAGACCTCCATGCCCAGCAGCGCAAAGACGCCGGCGAGCAGCAGGCACAGGACGGCGGCGACGAGCGGTTTGCCCACAAAGGCTCCGCGCAGGCGGGCGAGCTTGCCGGTGGGGACGGGGGCATCGGACCCGGCGAACGCAAAGACGCGCGGGGCGATGCGGTCGCGGGCAATGCTGGCCCAGGCGCATCCGGTAAGGATGGCGTTGGTCAGGATGAGCATCACAAAGGCGAGCGGCTCGTTTTGGGCGACGAGGCCAATGGCGCCCCAAATGGTCAAAAAGAGCTGGAACAGGCCGAAGGCGACACTCCAGGCGATGGCGCCTTTGGCGACGGTGCCCGACTGTGCGCGAATGGCCTTGGCCTCGCGCAAGACAAGGTAGACGGTCGCCGCAAGACCGACGAGCGAGATGGCGGCAGCGAACATGCTGAGACTCCTCACAAACTTAAAACCTACGAAAGCGGGGGTTTACCCGATTGTTACCAAGATATGCGCTGCAATTGGTGGCTGCGCACAACAACCAGCCATATTAACGCGCACGTGTGGCGGTGTGGCGCAATGTAGTGGCGACCTGCGCGATAATGGACGGGAATTACACGGAAACGTAAAGGCTTCTTAAAGAAATGGCGAGGATGAGGCGATGAACGAGCGGGTTTGTATGACGAGTGCGGGCGACGTGGGTGCCGGCATGGACGCGGGCGGCTATCCGGTCGAGACTACGGGCAACGCGGTGCTGGACATTTTGGAGCACCGTTCGTCTACGCGCGCCTTCGCGCGCGATGACAGCGATCGTCCCGTGGCGGTGACCGACGAGCAGCGGGCGGCGATTCTGCATGCGGCGAGCCGTGCGCCGTCGGCAGGCGCCATGATGATGTATTCCATCGTGAGCATCCGCGAGCAGGCCACGCTCGATCGTCTGGCCGACCTGTGCGACCACCAGCCCATGATCGCCAAGGCGCCCTGGGCACTAATATTTGTGGTCGATTATGCCAAGTGGATCGATCTGTTTGAGCACGTGGGCTGCTTTGAGCCCGAGTTTGTCGAGCGCACGGGCAAGGCGCCCCGCCGCGCGCCGGGTTTGGGCGACTTTGCCATCGCGGCCCAAGACGCCGTGATCGCCGCGCAAAACGTCGTGGTTGCCGCCGAGGCTCTGGGCTTGGGGAGCTGCTATATCGGTGATATCGTCGAGAATGCCGAGGAAGTTGCCGAGCTGCTCGATCTGCCGCCCTATACCATGCCGCTGTCGATGCTCATCATCGGCACGCCCCGTAAGGAGCGCCCGGCAATCGCGCACCCCGTGGTGAACCTGGTGCACGAGGAGCGCTACTGCCGCGCGGATGCCGCGACCATGGACGCGCAGGTGGCCGAGATGGACGCGATGTTTCGCCCGCACGCACGCGAGGTGGGCGAGCGCGTGGTGGATATCTACACCCGCAAGCACACGAGCCCCTTTATGGCCGAGATGAGCCGTTCCATGGAGTGGTGGTTCAAAAACTGGCTCGGCAAGTAACGAATGCGGTGATGTGGCAAAGGGACAGTCCCTTTGTCACATTCCATATCGCCGAGGTGGCCTAAAGGCCGTATAAATGTTTATTTAGCTGGGAAAACAGTGCCATTCAAACATGGGCCGATTACCTATAATTCCTTCGAACATTAAAGTTGGGAGGAAACCGGCTTATGGAACAAAAGGCCAAGGAGGCAGCCTCGCACGCTGCGATTCCTGTGAGCATCTCGGCGATGCTCGTCACGCTGGGCGTGGTGTACGGCGATATCGGCACCAGCCCTATGTATGTAACCAAGGCGCTCGTTGCCGGCAACGGCGGCATCGGAAGTGTGACGGAGGAGTTCGTGCTTGGCGCGCTCTCCCTTGTCGTGTGGACGGTCACGCTGCTGACGACCGTCAAGTACGTGCTGATCTCGCTGCGCGCCGACAACCACGGCGAGGGCGGTATCTTTGCCCTGTACAGCCTGGTCAAGCGTTGCGGCAAGTGGCTTATCATCCCCGCCATGCTGGGTGGCGCCGCGCTGCTCGCCGACGGCATCCTGACGCCGGCTGTTACCGTTACCACGGCCATCGAGGGCCTGCGCACCATCCCTGCGGTTCACGCCGTGCTCGGGGATGACCAGGGCCGCGTTGTCGCCATCACGCTCGCCATCATCATTGCGCTCTTCTTGGTGCAGCGCATCGGCACGGCCAAGATCGGTCACGCCTTTGGCCCCATCATGACGCTGTGGTTCCTGTTCCTGGGCGGCACGGGTCTGTTCTTTGTCTTCCAGCACCCCGCCGTGCTGCTGTGCCTCAACCCGGTGCGCGGCATCGCCTTTTTGCTGAGCCCCAACAACCACGCGGGCATCATGATTCTGGGCAGCTGCTTCCTCGCCACCACCGGTGCCGAGGCGCTCTACTCCGACATGGGCCATGTGGGTCGCGGCAACATTTACGCCACCTGGCCGTTCGTTAAGTGCTGCTTGCTGCTGTCCTATATGGGCCAGGGCGCTTGGCTTATGAACAACGCTGCCAACCCCGAGCTCATGGGCATTGCCGACCTTAACCCGTTCTACCAGATGCTCGCCCCGGGCCTGCGTCCGTTTGCCGTCGGCCTTTCAACCATCGCGGCCATCATTGCCTCGCAGGCGCTCATTACCGGCGCGTTCTCGCTGGTGTCCGAGGCCAGTCGCCTGGACCTCATGCCGCACATGCAGGTCTTCTATCCGGCCGAGACCAAAGGCCAGCTCTACATCCCCATGGTCAACAACGTCATGCTTGTCGGCTGCGTCATCGTGGTGCTGCTGTTCCAGAACTCGGCTCATATGGAAGCCGCCTACGGCCTTGCCATTACGCTGACTATGATGTGCACCACGCTGCTGCTCTTCTTCTACCTGCACGAGGAGCGCAAGCTCAAGGTTGCTCCGTGGATCTTCGCGGCCTTCTTCCTTTTGCTCGAAGGCTTCTTCTTCGTGAGCTCACTCACCAAGTTCTTCCACGGCGGCTACTTCACCATCCTCATGGCTGCACTCATCATGGGCATTATGGTGTGCTGGTACAACGGCACGGCGGTCGAACAGCGCCAGTTTACGCTGCTGCCGCTGCGCAGCTATCTGCCGCAGCTCAAGCGCCTGCGCGACGACGACCGTTACGAGCGCATGAGCGACAACATCGTGTACCTGACCAAGGACACCCATACCGACTACATCGACCGCGACATTGTCTACTCGATCTTGGACAAGCATCCCAAGCGCGCTCGCGCCTGGTGGTTCGTGAACGTCGAGACCATGGACGAGCCGCATACCTTTGCCTATTCGGTCGAGACGTTCGGCACCGACTACGTGTTCCGCGTGCATCTGTACCTGGGCTACAAGATTAACCAACGCGTCAATGCCTACCTGCGCCAAGTTGTTCAGGACCTGGCTGCTAGCGGCGAGCTGCCGTCGCAGACGCACGACTACTCGGTCTATAAGGATCCGGGCAACATTGGCACGTTCAAGTTCGTCATGATCCGCAAGCTGCTGGCGCCCGAAAGCGACGTGGAGCCGAGCGAGCGCACGGCCATCACGCTCAAGTACATCATCCGCCGCGCCGCCGGCACGCCCGCGCGCTGGTACGGCCTGGAGAACTCCAACGTGAGCTTTGAGTACGTGCCGCTGTTCACCAAGTTTAAGGCCGTGAGCAAGATGCAGCGCCTTGCCCCCAACGAGCGCCCGTAGCCGACGGAGACTACACGGAGTTGGTTATCGATGAGCAAAACTAAAGCCGGGGAGGTAAACATGGATGCAAGGACACTTGACGTTCGTGAGGCGCGCGTCGACGCCGCCGAAGATCGGTTCTTTACGAATCGGGCCAACATGGACATGGTCGATCGCGTGATTTCGATCGTGGCATTGGTATTTGGAGCGGTGTGCGTGTGCGCCCTGCTCGCGCACGTGCTGTTTGTCTAACGACCGCAGGCTGTAAAGGCTATACACTTGGAACCACCACAAGGGGAAACCACCACAAAGGTGCCTGTCCCCTTTGTGGTGGTTTTTGTTTTTGAGAGAGGGGCAGGGCGCTGATGGACGTCCGTACGGACGGCGATATGGCCGAGAACTTTTGGTGGCGGCGCACGACGTTGACGCGTCGCAGCCCTCTGTATGACGCCTGCGTGTCGGCGGGGCTGCTGGTCGCGGCGACGATTGTGGGCGCGCTGCTCGACCATCCGGGTCTCGCGCCGAGCATCATGATCGTCTATGTGTTCGCCGTGCAGCTGTGCGCGTTCTTTACCTGGAGCCGCCTGTATTGCTTGCTGAGTTCGGCTGCCGCCGTGGCGCTCTACAACTTCCTGTTTGTCGACCCGCGCTACTCGCTGTCGTTTATCGACCGCGTCTATCCCGGCATGTTCTTTATCATGTTTGCGGTCTCGCTCGTGTCGAGCTCGATTTCGCTTGCCCTGCGCCGTGCCTTAGCGCAGGCCGCCGCCAGCGACCGCCGCACGCAGATGGTGCTCGAGACCAACCGCATGCTGCAGCGCTGCGCCGATCAGCAGCAGATTGTCCATGCTATGGCAACGCAGCTGGCGCGTCTTTCGGGCTGTCCTGTCGTGTGGTACAGCGCCGACGCCGAGGGCGATGACCTGCTGCCGCGTGCGACATACACGGCCGTGGGCGATGTCGCGCCGGTGCATGAACTGGCGCCGCAGATGCCGCCGCGGCTCTCGGCGTCCGCCTATGTGGGAACGCCGCTCGATGCCACCTACGGCGGCTCGGCGTTCTACGGCATCTACCTGACCGTGCGCTCGGGCGACACCATGGTGCGCGCGGGCGATCCCGCCTCGGTGGTGGGCGTGCTGGCTATCGTTGCCGAGCCCGACGTGCTGACGCACGAGGAGCGGACACTTGCCGATGCCATCGTGAGCGAAGGCGAGCTGGCACTCGATCGCGCTCGCGCCATGGAGGCCCGCGAGGAGGCGGCGGTGCTTGCCAAAAATGAGCAGCTGCGCGCCAATCTGCTGCGCTCCATCTCGCACGATCTGCGCACGCCGCTTACCAGTATTTCGGGTAATGCCGACGTGCTGCTCGACCAGGGCTCGACCGGCACCGCGGTGCTCGATGCCCAGACGCGCCGCGGCCTGCTGCTATCCATTCGCTCGGATGCGCTGTGGCTCAACGCCACCGTCGAGAACCTGCTCGCCATCACCAAACTCGAGGGCGGCGGCATGCATCTGTCGACCACGCTCGAGCTCATGGACGATATCGTCGAGGAGGCGCTGCGCCATGTAAATCCGGCCGTGCGCGAGCACGATCTTAAGGTGGTGGCGAGCGATGAGCCGGCGCTCGTCAATGTCGATGCGCGCCTGATGGTGCAGCTGGTGGTAAACCTGGTGAACAATGCCATTACCTACACGCCCGCAGGCTCGCATATCGTGATCTCGATTGACGCCGGCGATGGACGCGTGGCGTGCTCGGTGGCCGATGACGGCCCGGGCATTGCTCCCGAGGACCGCGAGCGTATCTTTGAGTCGTTCTACACCGCCAACCATGGTTTGGCCGATAGCCGACGCAGTGTGGGCCTGGGGCTTTCGCTTTGCCGCTCCATTGCGCTGGCGCATGGCGGTAGCATAGAGGTTGCCGCGGCGGACCCGCACGGCTCGGTCTTTACGATCGAGCTTCCCGCCGCCGACGTTTCGTTTGATAAGGAGTAGCGCTGTGCCGAACTCTGCCGTGAAACCGCTCATCTTAGTCGTTGAGGACGATCCCGCCGTCCGCAACCTCATCGTTGCCGCGCTCGAGGCGCACGGCTTGCGCCATATGGCCGTGGAGACCGCACATGCTGCCATCGCCGCCGCCTCGTCGCAGGCGCCGAGCATTGTGCTGCTCGATCTGGGCCTGCCCGATATGGACGGCGTCAAGGTGGTGGAGTCGGTGCGCACGTGGTCGGGCATGCCGATCATCGTGGTCTCGGCGCGCAGCGAGGACGCGGACAAGATCCGCGCGCTCGATGCCGGTGCCGACGACTACCTGACCAAGCCGTTTTCGGTCGAGGAACTGCTCGCGCGCATTCGCACGACGCTCAGGCGCCTTTCGTATGCGCAAACGGGCGGCGTTGCCTCCGAGGGCTCGTTCGATACCGGTGAGCTGCATATCGATTTTGATGCTGGCATCGCCATGATGGATGGCGAGGAACTGCACCTGACGCCGATCGAGTACAAGCTCCTGTGTCTGCTGGCGCACAACGCCGACAAGGTGTTGACGCACCAGTTTATCCTGCACGAGATTTGGGGCACGGCGACCAAGAGCGACCTGGCGAGCCTGCGCGTCTTTATGGGCACGCTGCGCAAGAAAATCGAGTCCGACGCCGCGCATCCGCGCTATATCCAGACGCATGTGGGCATCGGCTACCGATTGGTCATCCAAGGCTAGATCGCCAACCACCATCCCAATATGAGTTGCGGTGAAATACGGTCTAAATTTGCCTAATTCCAGGCAAAACAGTCCGTATTCCACCGCAACTTTGTTATTTGCCCTTGGGCTTGCTGGCGTAGAACTTCTTCTTTTTGGGCTTGCCGGCGGAGTCAGGCTTGCCGTTGCCGCGCGGCCCCCGGTCGCCTGCCTGCGCGTGCGCGGGCGCCGTTGCGCGAGGCTTGCGGGCTTCGGGGTTGCGCAGCTCCTCGACGCGCTCGGCAATTTCCTCGGCGCTAAAGCCGACTTCGGCCATGGCGTCCTCGATGGGCAGGCGGCGCACGATGTAGCAGTGGTGCACCTTCTGGTTGCGTGCGAAGTCCTCGGGGATGGTCTGCGCCGTAATGTCCTCCAGCACCACGCCCGCGCGTGCGAGCTTGCGCGTTTCGGGGCGGAAGCCTCGCAGGTTGCAGCTAAAGATGGCGTGGCCGTCCTGCGCGAGCAGGCGCGATACGCCGGCCAACAGCTCAACATGGTCGCGCTGGACATCCCAGGTGCGGCGGCCCATCTTGGACGAGTTCGAGAACGTGGGCGGGTCGACAAAGATCAAGTCCCAGCGGTTGCGCGTCTGGCGCTGGTCGCGAATCCAGGCGAGCACGTCGTCGCGCACAAAATGATGCTGAGGCCCCACAAAGCCGTTCTGGCGCATGTTGCGCTCGGCCCAGTCCAGGTAGGTGTTGGAGAGGTCGACCGTCACGGTCTCCTCGACGCCGCCATCGGCCGCGTAGCAGGTGGCAGTGCCGGTGTAGGCAAACAGGTTGAGGAAGCGGCGCGCCTGCTTGGCGTGCTCGCGCACTAGGCTGCGGGTGACGCGGTGATCCAGGAAGATGCCGACGTCCAGGTAATCGTCAAAGTTGACGGCAAAGGTGAGGCCGCCCTCTTCGATGAGCGGCAGGCGACGGCGCGCGATATTGGCGCGTTCGCCCGATCCGCCCTTGCCGGCGCCCTGCTTGCCGTACTGCGAGCCGCCACGCGAACGCATGCGGGCCTTGGCGTGCACGTGTTCGGCCGGAACATCCAGGATGCGCGGCGCGATGGCCAAGATGTCGAGCATGCGGGCCTGGGCCAGTGCGGGGTCGATGGTCTTGGGCGCGGCGTATTCGGCAATGACGAGCCAGCGGCCCGGCGTCTGCGGGCAACCCTCGTACAGATCGATGGCGGCAGAGTAATCGGGCAGGTCAGCATCGTAGACACGGTAGCAGCTCACGCCCTCGCGCTTTGCCCACTTGCGACGCAGACGGGCGTTCTTGCGCAGGCGGTTGGCGAACTGCTCGGACTCCGGGATGAGCACGGGCAACGGCTTGCCGTCGCCCAGGTCGAGCGTGGCGGCAGGTTCGGGCATGGCGGAAGCGGTGGCTTTGTCGTTGACGTCGTTGGCATTCGCAACCTCGGCCTCGCCATCCGCACTGGTCGCAGCTTCAAACGCTGCGGCGGCGTGGTCGAGCGAAGGCCAGACTTCGACGGTCGCCTCCTCGTTGTTGGGCATAACGGCGATTGAGCGCTCGGGCTCGGCGTGGAGCGCGCGGGCCAGCAATCCGTCGCGGGTGAGCGCGGCGACCGGCGCCGCGGCAAGCTCGGGCGCGCGGCGCAGCTCACCGACCAGCGTCATGGCGTCGTGCATGAGCGAAAGCGGTGTCTCGGTCGTATCCGCGACCACGGCGGCGCCGGCGACAGCGCCTGCATGGTCCAGCACGGTGGCGGACTTGGCGGCGCAAAAGTCGACAAAACGCTTGTAGCCGGCACATTTAACCATGCGCTCAGCGGTCTTGCGGGCGGCGGGGTCGATGTCCACGGCCACGATGCGCGCCTGGCGTTCGCGCGCTGCCGTCTCGCGCTCGCGCGCCTCGGCACGCAGCTGCTCCCACAGGGCAGCGTCGTGCAGCTGCCAGCCCTCAAAGCCCCAGCGCTCGCGTACGACGCCCGGGGCGCGGTCGGTCAGAGTGTTCACGGCCTCTAGCAGCAGGCCGCCACCGGCGCACGAGGCGTCGATCAGCGTAGGCAGGGCTTCGTTTTCGTAGTCATCGGCCGTCAGCTCGCGCTCGCACAGCGCGGTCCAGCCGACCTGCGCCAGTACCAGGGCGGCGTAGTCGGGGCGCAGCACGTGCGCGCCCTCGCCGGCTCGAGTCGCGGCTGGCGGCAGGCGCTTGAACAGCGGGTCGCCCGAAAGGTCCAGGCTTATACTCGCGCGGCGCTGGCGCAGCGAAAGCAGCAGGTGAACATCGGGGTCGGCAGCATCGACATCGGCGCGACGGCCCGTGGTGTCGGCCAGGCGGTCGCACAATGCGTCCTTGGCGCGCAGGGCAGAGAAACGCGTGTTGCGCAGCTGCTCGGTCACGCCGCGGGCGGTGATGGCAATGGTGGCGCCGGGGCGGACGATGTTTTCCCAGGCAATGTCGTAAATACCGTCGTACAGCTCGTCGGCATCCTGCGCCTCAAAGCGCCCAAGCACCACAAACACGCGGCTGGCCAGGCGCGACCACAGGCATGCACGGTAGCCTTGCTCGAGCTCGCCCTCAAACGTGGCGCGGCCCTTGAGGCGGCGGACATGCGAAAGCCCGAGCCGTTTAAGCTCGTCGGCGAGTGCGGACTCAAAGCCCTCGGGGCAGCTTGCGTAAAATTCCATGGGTGACCTCTCTGGTTGCGTCGCTCCATTATATGATGGAAGCTTCGTTTGCCCTTATCCTCGAAAGGAACTCATATGATTGATGCGTGCCCCGATTCCGCCGTGCTCTATTTTGACGTGGACGGCACGCTGACGTCGTTTGATCCCGACGATATGACCGATAAGGACTTTTCGGCGGTTCGCCCTTCGCAGGCGGTGATCGAGGCGTTTCATCGTCTGCGCAATGCGGGGCACAAGGCATTTATCTGCACGGGCCGCCCCCTGTGGCTGATTGCCGATGGCCTGCGCGCGCTGAACCCGGCGGGTATCGTTGCCATGGCGGGGGCCGCGCTCGAGGTCGAGGGCCGCGTGGTACACGAGGACTGCTTTGACGAGGACATTGTTGAGGAGCTTGCGCGTCGCATTGCCGCAGCGGGCGGCGAGGCGTTGTTCGAGACGAACGGTGTCACCTATTCACTTGAACCAGTTGGTGTTGAGCGGTCATTTCTGCTGGGCGCCAGCGTGGTGCACGACGTTGATCAGATGCGCGTCGATGGCCATCTGCGCGTAGGCAAGGTGTGCATTAACGCGTGCGACCTGGCTCGCGTAGCCAACGATGACGGCTTTATCGATTGCGAGTTTGAGCTGTGCAACACCGGCGGCCAGAATCGCGAGCTGAGCCCCAAGGGCATTGACAAGGGCGTGGGCGTGGCGCGAGCGCTTGAGTATCTGGGCCGCCTTGGCAACGAGCGCACTTTTGGCTTCGGCGATTCGGGCAACGACCTGGGCATGCTCGCCGCCGTCGAGACGGGTGTGGCCATGGGCAACGCCATGCCCGAGGTCAAGGCGGTCGCCGACTACGTGACCGACGATGTCGCACACGACGGCACCGTCACCGCGATGCAGCATTTTGGCCTCATCTAATGAATCTCGCCTTCTGACGTTTGCTCAAACTGCGACTCTTTGCTTTTGCATGCTCAATCGATTTATCAATCCAAACACTGAGGTGTTTATACCGTTCGCCGAGAAGATAAAAAACCGCAGCTCACGCCTTGATAAACGTAGGTAAAGTGTTTAGCAGTTTATCGGCCGTATGCTAACGAAAGGAATCAGGCAGATGGCAATCAAGGTGTTCGCTGACGGTGCAAACCTCGAGGGCATGCTCGACATGTACGAGAACGGCAACGTTCAGGGTTTCACGACCAACCCGTCCCTTATGAAAAAGGGCGGCGTGACGGATTACCGCGCGTTTGCCAAGGAGGTCCTGGCCCACATCACCGATGTGTCCGTGTCGTTTGAAGTCTTTGCCGACGACGTCGAGACCATGGAGGTCGAGGCCCGCGAGATCGCTACCTGGGCCGAGAACGTCTACGTCAAAATTCCGTGCGTGACCACCAAGGGCGAGTCCACCGCCGAGCTGGTCCGCAAGCTTTCCGCCGACGGCATCAAGGTCAACGTCACCACCATCTTCACGCCTACGCAGGTTGACGAGATGGTCGACGCCGTTGACGCCGAGACGCCGTCCATCATCTCGCTCTTTGCCGGCCGTATCGCCGACACGGGTGTCGATCCCATTCCGTTTATGACGGAGTCGGTCAAGAAGGCTGCCGCCAAGCCCAACTGCGAGGTCTTGTGGGCGTCCACGCGCGAGCTTATCAACATTTACCAGGCCGAAGCCTGTGGTTGCCAGATCATTACGGTGCCCAACAGCATCCTGGCCAAGCGTAAGAACATCGGCCGTGATCCGTACGAGGTCTCGCTCGACACCGTGCGCGGTTTTGCTAAAGATATCGCCGCTCTGGGCTTCCATATTCTGCCGTAACGCGAACACTGACTACGCCGCGGGCTGCTCGCCCCGGCCTTTCCTTTCCCTATCGCTCACGCGCTTCGCGAGGGTCGCGCTAGGCAAAGGAAAGGCCGGGGCTGCCGACACGAACTTGCCGGTAGGTTGGTGATAGGCTTCCATATCCTGCCGCGGACAAAGGTACCCCCGCCTGCGCCGTGCAAAATTGAGAGTATTCAGCAAGGTAAAGGCTTTTACCAGCTGGGTGAAGCATGGAACAGCCCCCGTTTTGGCTCTGATGACGCTAAAACGGGGGCTGTTTCTTGCTTTTTCGTCTCTGAGGGGCATCCGGACGGTGGAATTTGCAGAATACTCGCGATTTTGCACGTCGCGAGAGGGGGGACCGGTAGCGCACAGAGATGTGGTGTAAGAGGCGGGGCATGCCCCGCC
>JAQCQR010000001.1 GCA_027687465.1 Coriobacteriaceae bacterium AF08-21 | reverse complement strand
CCTTGATTGGCAACTTCATCCGAACACCTCCCATATTCATCCGTACATGTACGGATGAATATGGGAATCCGATACCCTGAGGGCCGGACCGGCCGGCCCCGGGAGATCGGAGGACGGCATGTCCGGAAAGAGGAAGAAGGGGGCCGGGAAGGCGGCCCCGAGGGCCTACGGCAGGCTCACCAGGCACGAGCGGAACACGGTCCAGAGGATGCTGGAGCGAGGGGCCTCGTGCAGGCGGATCGCGAGGGAGCTGGGCAGGTCGCCCTCGACGGTGAGCTCCGAGGTGGCGGCGCACAGGTTCGTGACGGCGCCGAGGGAGAGGCGCGGCGAGCGCGTGGACGCCTCCGCCGACCTGTCTGCGGCATGCCCGCGCCTGGCCGCGTGGCCGCGCTGCTGCAACGGGTGCGGGCGGTACCGCGCGGTCGGCTGCAAGCGCCGCCCGCACGTCTTCTACGACGCCCGCGCCGCGCAGCTGTGCGCGGACTCGGTCCTCGTCTCGTCCAGGCGCGGGATAGACGCCGACGAGCCCGCCGCGGCCGAGGCGCTCGCCCTCATCCGCGACGGCCTGGGCCGGGGGCTCTCGCCCGAGCAGCTGTCCGCCCGCAACGGCGGGCCCGTGGACCTGTCGCCCTCGACGATCTACCGCTGGGTCGCGGCGGGCTACGACGGCATGACCAACATGGAGCTCAGGAGGAAGGTCGGCTACAGGCCCAGGTCGCACCGGGCCCCGAAGAGGGCGACGCCGCACTCGCCCCGCAGGTCGCACGCCGCGTTCCTCGGCCTGGGCGAGGACGCGTGCGCCGCCGCCTGGGAGATGGACACCGTCGAGGGCGCGCGGGAGGACAGCGCCTGCCTGCTCACGCTGCTGCACCGCCCCAGCAGGCTGCAGCTCGCGCTGCCGCTCGCGGCGAAGGACGCCGCGAGCGTGGCGGCGGCGCTCGGGGGCGTTCGCTCCGTGCTGGGCGCAGACGGCACGGGGAGGGTCTTCCGGGCCGTGCTAACCGACAACGGCCCCGAGTTCTCCGACGAGGGCGCCATCGCCGGGCTGATCGGCGAGGGGCCGGGCGAGACGAGGCTGTTCTACTGCGACCCCGGGCGCAGCGACCAGAAGGGCGCCTGCGAGCGCAACCACGTCGAGATCAGGAAGCTGCTGCCCAAGGGCCGCGGCCTCAGGTTCGACCGGCTGGCCCCGGCGGACCTGTCGCTGGCGATGTCGCACGTGAACTCCGAGCCGCGCGGCGCGCTCGGCTTCGCGACGCCCGCCCGCGCCTTCCGGGCGATGCTCGGCGCCGACGCGGAGGCGCTGCTGGATGCGTACGGCGTGGAGGACGTGCCCGTCGGCGAGCTCGACCTGACGCCGGGGCTCATCGCGCGGGCGCGCGAGGAAAGGGGCGATGCCCCGCTGGCCTAGCCTGAAAGGGAAAAACGGAATAGGCGGACCGACCGTTCGGCTGGGTCTGGGAAGAGGCGCCGGGCGGTGGGCGGAGCATGGCCACCGGACCCATCGAAACACATCTCCACCGTTCCTTCAACTGGGAAAACGGCGCCCCCGGGCCCCGGGAGGGGCCGCGGGGGCGTTCGGCTAGGTGCGGGAACGACCTATTTGCTCAATGTGTTCGGCTGAGATCGGAAATCAACCTAAAAAAAAAGGCAATCCTGGCGCGGATTATGAAGTCCTGCCTGGAAGAATACAAGGATTGCGATGTCAATGATATTGCCGAGAAGTACATTGAGGGCCAACCCCAGGTGTCCGCCGTCCCGGTGCTGCCGGACGAGGGTGGCACAGTCATCAGCGGCATGGACACCGAGGACAAATCGGTGCGCGAGGGGACAGTCACCTATGACATTCGCTTCCGCGCCATCGTTCCCGACTCCGAGGAACAAATTGCCCTCATCATCAACGTGGAGGCCCAGAACGATTTTTACCCCGGCTATCCGCTGATAAAGCGTGGCATATACTACTGTTGCCGCATGATTTCTTCCCAGTACGGCAGGGAGTTCACTGGCTCCCATTATGAGAAAATCAAGAAGGTCTACTCCATCTGGATTTGCATGAAACCGCCGCAGTATCGAGAGAACACCATTACCCGGTATCGGCTGGTGGAAGAATATCTGGTCGGCGAGGGCAAAGAACCCATCAGGAATTATGATTTGCTGTCCATCATCATGCTGTGCCTTGGCGGGCCGGATGGGTCAAATTATGACGGCGTATTGCGGATGCTGGATGTGCTTCTCTCCAACGAAACCAGCGAGGCGGAAAAGCGGAAAATTTTGCAGGACGATTACGACATTCAAATGACGCAGACAATGGAAAGGGAGGTGTCGGTCATGTGTAATTTGAGCAAGGGCGTTGAGGAAAAAGGCGTTGCTAAAGGTATCTTGTCCTCTATCAAAAACCTCATGGAAACGATGGGGCTGACCATTGAACAGGCTATGGCGGCGCTGAAAGTCCCGGAGGGCGAACGTCAGAAATATATGGATTTGCTGGAACGGCAGTAATGACAAAAACGCCACGGACTATCGTTGTCCCTGGCGTTTTCTGTATCTACGTTAGCTGACTTGAGCAGCTTCGGCTTCTGCCTGTTTCTTCCTGTGGTAGTTCTCCCGCCTCGCGGCAAGCATACGTTCATACCGGGCCTGGGCTTCGGGATCTCCGGCGGCAGCGTCCGCATACATTTTCTGACGGGACTTCTTTACCGCTTCTGACTGTTGCGCTCTCTGCTGCGCCAACTCTGCCGCCGCTACCGGGTCGGTTTCGGCGCGGGCTTTCAAATCCTGCAAAGCCGCCTTTTTCCGATTGCGATGGGCTTCCAGCCGTTCCGCTTCTTCTAGGGTGAGAGGCAAACCTGCCTCGGCACATCTGGCAAGTTCTTTCAACGTCCGCTGTTGGGGCTTCGGGGGCTGTGCGGACTTCTGCCTGTCACGCCACGCTTTGTGCTGCTCGGCTTTCTTCTGGCGGTGCGCCGCAAGCCGCTCCGCTTCCTCCGGGGTGAGATCGGCTCCATCCAGCTTGGCGAGTTCCTTCAGTGAGCGTTTGCGAGGCTTCTCTGGCTGACTGGCCTTTTTCTTGTCGCGTTGCTTCTGCTGATAGGCCCGATTGCGCTCTAACCGCCGTTCTTCCTCCGCCTGTTCCTCCGGGGTCAACAGGCCCGCCCGCTTCCTCGCGGTAAACTCCCGGCGCTCCTGCTTGTACCTCTCATACCGAACCTGGGCAAGCACCTGGGAGCGTTCCTCTTTCTCTGCCTGTTCCTCCTGCTGGCGGCGTTCTTCCTCCTGCTCCATCGGGGTCACAATGTCGGCGGGAACCTCAAACGCGCCAATGAAATTGAAATAGAAATCTAACCGCTGACGGCGCTGCTTTCCCCGTCCGTTGCCCTCATGGACAACGATTTTCTCGATAAACTCATTGAGAATGGGCGTAGTCAGTTCCGAAAAATCGGTGTACCGCTTGGCAAGGTCGATAAACTCCGTCATTCTCACCCGGTCGGCGTTCCAGTTGTCCAGCAAGCCCTGCCACTCCGTCATGGAGGCTTCCAGCGCGGCCTGTTCCTCGTCATACTCGGCAAGGAGACGGCTGAAATGCTTATCCGGCAGCTTGCCCGTGGCGTTGGCCTCGTACAGCTTCTTCACCAGTCCGTCCAGTTCGGCGTGGCGCTTCTTCGCCTGGACAATCTGTTTCCGGCAATCCTTGACTGCTTCCTCCTGGCGCAGACTGGATGCCTTTCGAACCCGCTGAACAAACTCCTGCTCGTTGTTGCGGACATACCAGCTTATCCGCTGGATGGCGGAGAGGATCGCCGCTTCCAGCTTTTGCGTGGCAACATAGTGAATGGTGCAATCCTCCATAGGTGCCCGGTATCTGGAACAGGTGAAAGCATCGTCAATGTACTTGCCTTGGACAAGACTGTTGTGGTGGGTCAGCTTTGCGCCGCAGTCGGCACAGTAGAGCAGTCCGGTTAAACGGTTAGGGGCATTACTCCGCTTGGGTGTCCGGCGCTTGGTTTCCCGCAAACGCTGAACATTGTGCCACGTTTCTTCGTCAATGATGGCGGGGACGGCTCCCTCAAATACAAATTGTTCCTCTGGCATTGTCCTGCGGGTGCTTTTAGTCTTGTAGTTCTCACAGACAGTCTTGCCCAGCACCTTGCGCCCCAGGTACTCCGGCCTTTTAAGAATATAACCCAGGGTGGTGGCAGACCATGCGTAGGGGTCGCGGTAGCTGTTGGCTCGAACAGGACAGCCGATACGCTTCCGGTGTTCGGAAGGGATGGGGATTTGCTCGGCCCGCAGCGTTCGGGCGATGCCGTTGACGCTCTGACCGTCCATGACCATCTGAAAGATGCGGCGCACAACGGCGGCAGCTTCCTCGTCGATCACCCACTCGCCCTTTTCTTCTTTTGAGGCGAGATAGCCATAGGGGACGGCCCCCGAACAGCGCAGGCCCTTTTCCATTCTGGACTTGAAAACGGTCTTGATTTTGCGGCTGGTGTCAGCAACGTACCACTCATTTATCACATCCCGGAAGATGGACATAATATCAAATCCATTGGCGGTGTCCAGGTTGTCATTGGCGGCGATAAAGCGGACGTTGTACTCGTCAAAGGTGCGTTTGAGCAAGCCGACCTCCACCACGTCACGGCCTATTCTGCTCTGGTCTTTGACAATGACGGTAGCCACATTTCCGGCCCGTATCTCGTCCACCATAGCGTCCAGGCCGGGCCGCTTGAAGGTCGTTCCCCGCACCCCGTCATCGGTGAAGTGGCGGACATTAGTGAAGCCATTTTTTCGGGCGTAGTCCTCCAGGATGCGCTTTTGATTTTCTACGGACACGCTCTCGTCAGACCGCCCATCGTCGTGAGATAACCTTTCGTACAATGCTGTGATTTTACCCTTTTGCTCCTGCTTCCTCATGTGTGTAACCTCCTGTTTTGTATTTTCACGACCTTTCTATCCTTATTATAGTGACCCTTTGGGGACGGAGGAAAACGGATCACATGGAGCTGACAAGAGGCCTGGTTCGGAATGGTCTGGACAGTTAGTTCAGATACGTATAAACCCGAGGCGGTTCGGCATGCGTTTTGAGCTGTTTGGGATGGGGGAGGGGTTCGGATGGGAGTTTAGAAGGGGGACGAGTCGGTCGTGCAGCCCCCGGGGCGGCCAAATTGGCTGGAATGGCGACGTCTGAACACGACCAGGCTCGCAGAATTATACGTATCTGAACTAACTGTCCACCCCGGTCCGGCGGCTGCCGATTCGGTGCGGTTTGAGACCGCTATTCGGCCCCGTTGCGACCGGTGGTACTCTTGTATCCGTTTGAAATCGAGCGAAGGAGTGCCGCTATGGAGCAATCGAGCCTGTTTGGTGACGGCGTGGACATCGATACCGAAACGCCCGCGAGCGCGGATGCCGCCGCACCGACCGACGCCCGTGTCCAGGCGGCAGCGCGCGCGGCCGAGCTGCGCCACGAGCTCGATTACCACGCCTATCGCTACTACATGCTCGATGCGCCCGAGATCACGGACGCCGCCTTCGACAAAATGCTCGTTGAGCTGCAGGAGATCGAGGCGACCTACCCCGACCTGGTGACGCCCGACAGCTATACCCAGCGCGTGGGCGGCTACGTGAGCGAGCAGTTTACGCCGGTCACGCATATGGCGCGCATGTATTCCATGGACGATGCCATGGATCTGGACGAGCTCGACGCATGGCTCCAGCGCACCGAGGATGCGCTCGGTGCCGGCAGCGTCACCTATACCTGCGAGCTTAAGATCGACGGTCTGGGCGTGGCGCTTACCTACCAAAACGGCACCTTTGTGCGCGCCGCTACACGTGGCGATGGCACCACGGGCGAGGACGTGTCGCTCAACGTCCGTACCATCAAGGATGTGCCCATGCACCTGTCCGAGCCGGCGCTCGCCCACATGGGCGCCGACCGCGAGCGTACCATCGAAGTGCGCGGCGAGGTCTATATGCCCAAGGGCAGCTTTGTGCGCCTGAACGACGAGGCCGATGCCGAGGGCCGCGACCCCTTCGCCAACCCGCGCAACGCCGCCGCCGGCAGCCTGCGTCAAAAGGATCCCAAGGTCACGGCGCGCCGCGATCTGGCCACCTTTATCTACGCCATCGCCGATACCGATCCGCTGCACGTCCACAGCCAGCGTGAGTTTCTGGACTGGCTGCGTAGCGCCGGCTTTAGCGTCAACCCCAACGTGGCGCGCTGCGCCACGCCGGCCGAGGTCCACGAGTTCTGCGCCCAGGCCCTCGAGCATCGCGGTGACCTGGACTACGACATCGATGGCGTGGTCGTAAAGGTCGACAGCTTCCAGCAGCAGCTTGACTTGGGCTTTACCGCCCGCGCGCCGCGCTGGGCCATTGCCTTTAAGTTCCCGCCCGAGGAAAAGCAGACCGTCCTGCGCGAAATTCGCATCCAGGTGGGCCGCACCGGTGTGCTCACGCCGGTCGCCGAGTTCGACCCGGTGACGGTCGCCGGCTCTACCATCGCGCGCGCCACGCTGCACAACATCGACGAGATTCGCCGCAAAAACGTGCGCGAGGGCGACACTATCATCGTGCACAAGGCGGGTGACGTGATTCCCGAGGTCGTGGGTCCCGTGCTCGACAAGCGCCCGGCTGATTCGGTCGACTGGCACATGCCCGAGGTTTGCCCCGTGTGCGGCAGCCCCGTGGTTCACGAGGATGGCGAGGTGGCCTACCGCTGCGTGTCCATCGACTGCCCCGCACAGCTCAAGGAGCGCCTGCTCCACTGGGTGAGCCGCGGCTGCATGGACGTCGACGGCCTGGGCGATGAGATTGTCGACAAGATGATCGCCGCCGGCCTGATCCACGATGTCGCGGACTTCTACCAGCTCACGGTCGACGACATCGCCGGCCTGGACACGGGCCGCACCTATGCTAGCTCCAACAGCAAAAAGGGTGTCAAGAAGGGCGACCCCATCCCGGTGGGCCTCAAGACGGCCGAGAAAATCATCGCCGAGCTCAACAAGTCCAAGAGCCAGCCGCTCGGTCGCGTGCTGTTTGCCCTGGGCATCCGCCACGTGGGCAAGAGCGTGGGCGAGGTCATCGCCGAGCGATTCCTGTCGATCGACAAGCTCATCTTGGCGAGCGAAGAGGATATCGCCGAGTGCGAGGGCATCGGTCCCAAGATTGCGGCGAGCGTCAAGCAGTTCCTGGCCGTGCCCGAGAACCTCGCCGTGCTGGAACGTCTGCGCCAAGCGGGCCTTTCGCTCGAGGTCGACTTGGGCGCCGCTCATGCGCAAGCCGCGGCCGAAGCTGGCGTGGCGGGCGAGCTCGCCGACGCACAGCCGCTTGCGGGTCTGACCTTCGTGCTCACCGGCACGCTCGTCAACCGCACGCGCGACGAGGCAGGCGCGGCGCTCAAGGTGCTCGGCGCCAAGGTTTCGGGCAGCGTGTCGAAGAAGACGAGCTATCTGGTCGCCGGCCCCAAAGCGGGCTCCAAGCTCACCAAAGCCGAGCAGCTGGGCGTGCCTGTATTGGATGAGGACGCACTCGAGCAGATTTTGGCTACTGGCGAGGTGCCTGAGGCGTAAGGCATCGATAGCCAAATTGAAGAACCGCCCGGAAGCACGATGCCTTCCGGGCGGTTCTTACTTTGCTGGGGCAACCGGCACCGTGATCTGCGTTACGTAGGTTGCCGGGTCGTCGCTGATGATGTCATCGATAAGGGCGATCTCGCGCGAAGGCCCGGTGGGCGCCAGGTTGTGCTCGCGCATATAGCCGAGCAGCTGCTTATAGCGCGGGGCTGCTTGCCCGTGCGTGCCGCGGAAGCTTATGGTCAGGCAGCGCGCGGCAGGCCGCGTCTCAACGTCGCCCAAGTAATCATCGGTGTCATCGAGCAGCAGGAAGACCTCGTCGTAGCCATCAAAGTCGCCGACGGCGAGGCGTTCGGGCGCGATGCCCACACCCAGATTGCCCAGATAGGCAAAGGTTTCGTGCTGCCCCTGCTGAAGCTGGCGGATATGCCATCCCAGCGAATAGGCGTCGGTGGGATTGACGCGTTCGTGCAGCGTGGCGCAGCGAAGTTCGGGTTCCTCGATTTCGCTAATGGTGTCGAGATCAGCATTCAAAGCGCCATGAAGCAAGGCAAGCCGCTGGTCAATCTTGCGCGACATGCGCTCCAACTCACGCCGCCTGTGCTCAATTAACTCCTGTTGCTTGGTCAGTTGCCGTTGTATCAAATCCATATCGCGCGTAGTGACAAACTCGCGAATCTGCGCCAGCGGCAAGTCGAGAACGCGCAGGTTGCCGATGGTGTTGAGGGTGGAGAGCTGCCGCGATCCGTAGTAGCGGTACCCACTCGTCGGATCGACATATGCCGGTTCCAATAGCCCCATCTGTTCGTAATGGCGCAGTGTGCCCACGCTCAAATTGAGCAAGCGCGCCACCTCGCCAATGCGGAGCAGGCCCTCGGTGTGTTCGCTTGGCATGTCGGTCACAGGACCGCTCCTTTCGGTAAAACAGGGGAGAGGCGCTAGGCCTGCGTTGCCCCGCTACGCCATCAGCTTGTCAAAAGTTCCGCGGCGGTTGAGCACGGTAAATGCAATCACGCAGATGGCCGCCGACAGAATCGACCCGCACGGCGAGGCGATACCCATGGGGAACAGCGTGTCGGAATAGGCGTTCGACAGCAGCCATGCGCCGGGTACGCGAATGAGCGCCACGGCCAGCACGTTGTGCGCAAAGCCGATGTAGCTCTTGCCGTATGCAGCGAAAAAGCCGCTAAAGCAAATGTGGATGCCGGCAAAAATCGCGTCGAAAATATAGCTGCGCATATAGCCGGTGCCGGCGGCGACCACCGCGGGGTCCTTGGCAAAAAAGCCGATAAACGCCGGCGCCACCAGCCACATCAGCACCGTGATCAGGCAGCCGTACACCACCGAGATGGTCATGGCATCCTTGAGCACCTGGCGCGCGCGGTCGCCCTTGCCTGCGCCGGCGTTTTGCGCCGTGAGCGCGCTGACGGTAGCGCCCATGGAACTCGGCACGATAAACAAAAAGCTGATCATCTTTTCGACCAAGCCTACGGCGGCGGCATCAACCAGGCCGCGGTGGTTGGCGATGACGGTGATGAACATAAACGCCACCTGGATGCAGCCGTCCTGCACGGCTACGGGCACGCCGATCTTAAGGATGCTGCCGAGCACCTCGGGCTGGGGGCGTAGGTCGCTGCGCTTGAGGTGAATGTGCGTACGGCGGCTCTTGAGCCACACGAGCGCGAGAGCCACGCTCGCCGTCTGCGCGATGACTGTGCCGAGTGCCGCGCCTACGGGGCCGAGCCCCATGTGGCCGATAAACAGAAAGTCGAGCGCGATGTTGATGATGCATGCCACGCCAATCACGTACATGGGCGAGCGCGAATCGCCTAGGCCGCGAAAGATGGCCGAGAGGATGTTGTACGCGGCGATAAAGGGAATGCCCATAAAGCAGATACGCAGGTAGGCGGCGGTTCCTTCGACCGCCTCGGCCGGCGTGCCAATGAGTGCCACAATCTGCGGACACAGTGCGAGCAGGACAGCGGCCAGCACCACCGAGACACCCATAAAGAGCGTGATGGTGTTGCCGATGGCGGTCTCGGCGCGGTCAAACCGACGCGAACCCACGGCGTGGCCGACGATAACCGTCGTTCCCATGGCCAGGCCCACGAGCGTCACGGTAATGATATAGAGCGTCTGCGCGCCGTTGCCCACGGCGGTGATGCCGGCGGCGCCGCTAAACTGCCCCATCATGTACAGGTCGGCCATGCCGTAGAGCATCTGCAAAAAGTACGAGAGCATATAAGGCAGGGCAAAGACCGCGATGGTCTTAAGGACATTGCCGCGTGTGAGGTCGTGTTCCATGGGCGGGGCTTTCTGGCTTGGTCTGTTTACGTACCAGTGTAGTGAAAACCCTATAACGATTGTAGAGTCAAGGTTTGTGATGACGACGGGGCGAAAATAGTCACGCTCCAAGCACGATGCTTTGACCCCTCCATGCCCCTCACCTAGCCTCAAACCATCACAACATTCGCCGTTTTTTGCCAAAATCGGGAAAAGCATCGAATGTTGTGATGGTTTTTCTGTCGCTCGACGGGATGGAACCGCTTTCTTGCACGCAAAGGTGTGCGAAGCCGCGTGCAGGGGAATAAGGTTGGTTATCCGACTCATTGGAGAGCTCATGGACCTGCCGATCGTCCTGTCCCATAAGACTGCCTGGCTGTACCACAACGTGGCGCGCCCGTCCGAGCCGCTCTCGCGAGCAAGCAGCCTATACGATGAGGACTCGCTTGCTAACGAGACGGAGTCGACCGCGAGCCTGCCCAAATTGGGACTCGATGCCAAGGGGCTGAGGGCTTCAACGGCAGTTGGGATCGTTACCGACTATCTGGTTTCGCTTGGTATTCCACGAGAAGAGCTCGATCATATCGATACGCTCGTCAACTTCGATTTTGAGCGCTCGACGCCGGCTGGATTCAGGTGCCACGTGTTTGGAGCGCCGGTACCTCCAGGCCATCTTATCGAGGTGGCAGAGGGCCTTCTAGTGGTTGATGAGGTCATGTGCTTTGTCCAAGCGGGTTCGTGGATGAGCGAGCCCGAGCAGCTGGAATACGGCTATGAAATCTGTGCCCGATACCATTTGAATCATCTGTCGACAGGCGATTATATCGAGATGGGGCAGAGGTATACCGCTGCCGACTTGATTGCCTATTGCAATGAGAACCGATCTCGTCAGGGGGCTATGCGCGCGGCCGCCGTGCTCAAGCGCGTGCACGATGGCGCGCGGTCGCCCATGGAGACGGCCACCGCAATCATGGTCGTAGCAAAGCGTTCTCAGGGCGGGCTGGGATACGCCAAGATCGAGCTCAACCATCGGGTCGATGTCCCCAACGAGTTCAAGTATCTCGCAAAGGCCGGGTATTTCGAGATCGATGTATATGCGCCTGCGAGCGGTGCGGGGATTGAATATAACGGCTCGGACCATCTTGATAAACAGCGCAGCGCGTCGGATGCGGAGCGTATGACTGTGCTGTGCGCACTGGGCTTTAGGATGATCGTCCTCACCGGGACTCAGTTTGCCCACCAGCTGCAATTGCACCGGGCGATGAACGCCATTGCACTCGCTATGGGCCTTCAGTGCGCCCGAAGCGAAGCTTTCCAAAAGCGGCAGAACGACCTGCGAGAATTCGTGATTCGGCACTGGGACGGCGGTCTTTAGGGGCGTTTTGGTCCTTCTACGGGGTGCCGTGGGTAGGCAAACCATCACAACATTCGGCGTTTTTTGCCAAAATTGGAAAAAGCATCGAATGTTGGGACGGTTTGGGTGCCGAGGATGGGGCCCGGAACGTCGACCTTGCTCGCGGGGCCCTTGTGTCGTACGCATGTCGACCCAATTCCCGCGTGAGGTACTATATTCCCTAAAGAATAAAGACCTGCGCGAGGGGAGGGCTGCGTGGACGGGCACGTGCAACATGACGGCTTTGGCCGCGATATCAACTACCTGCGCATTGCCGTTACCGACAAGTGCAATTTCCGCTGCATTTACTGCATGCCGGCCGATGGCGTGGCGCCCCGCGCACACGACGAGCTGCTCAGTGCCGAGGAAATCGCCCGCTTTGTGCGCTTGGTGGCGGGGGAGGGCATTCGCCGCGTACGCCTGACGGGTGGCGAGCCACTGGTTAGCCGCCGTATCATCCCGCTCATTCGCGACATCCGCGCGATTCCGCAGATCGAGGACATTTCGCTCACCACCAACGGCGCCCTGCTGCCCAAGCTGGCGCCGCAGCTCAAAGACGCAGGACTTAGCCGCGTCAACATTTCGCTCGACACACTCGACCCTACGCTGTTTGGAAAGATCACGCGCCTGGGTCGACTCGAGCAGACCATGGCTGGCATCGACGCGGCGCTGGCTTGGGGCTTTGAACCCGTTAAGGTCAACTGCGTTGTGGTGCGCCGACTCAACCAGGATGTGGCGGCCCTCGCGCGGCTCACGCTCGACCGCCCCATCCACCTGCGCTTTATCGAATACATGCCTATCGGCGACGAACACACAAGTTCGCATTGCGCTGTGGACCCGCATGCTCCCGCGCTCAATCCCGAGCTGTGGGACGCGAGCGATACCGTGCCGAGCGACGAGCTTCGGGCGCGCGTCAACGCCGGGGCCGCCGCGGTGGGTCTGGGCGAGCTCGAACCGCTCGACATCAACGACGCTCCTGCCGGCGCGGGCCCTGCACGCTATTGGCACTTTCCGGGCGCGGCGGGAACGGTTGGCTTCATCAGCGCCATGTCCAATCATTTTTGTGCGAATTGCAACCGTCTGCGCCTGACGGCAGACGGCAACGTGCGTCCGTGCCTGTTCAGCGATGCCGAGTATTCGGTGCGTGAGGCGCTGCGTCGTGGTGATGATATGCAGGTACTTTCGATTTGGCGCGATGCCGTGGCCCACAAACCGCAGGAACACGCGATAATTGAGGGCACGCAACGATTTATGTCCCAAATCGGAGGATGATCATATGGCCAAGAGCAGGTACGCCGATGCCACCAAGGCCGCTCGCAGGGCCGCGATGTCTGCCCACAAAGTCACGGCTGCGGCCAGCGATGCCGTTGCAGGCACGCAGCCGACTGCCAGTGCTGCCACCGAGCCCGCCCGCGACGCCCGTCGCGACGAGCTGACGCACGTGGACGCCAAGGGCGAGGTGCGCATGGTCGACGTGTCCGACAAGGCCGAGACCCATCGCATTGCTATCGCCGAGGGCACCATTCTCATGCACCCCGAGACGCAGGCCATGGTGCTGCAGGACCGCGCCAAGAAGGGAGACGTGCTTGCCTGTGCGCGCGTGGCGGGCATTATGGCCATCAAACGCACGAGCGACATTATCCCCATGTGCCATCCGTTGCTCATTACCAAGAGCAAGTGCGACATTGCGCCCATCGCTCCGGCGGGGACGCCGACCGAGGACGTGCCCGAGGGCTGGGCGCCGGCGCGCGCGGACGGACAAGTTGGCTTTCACGTGTTGGTTACGGCGGGCGTGACGGGCAAGACGGGTATCGAGATGGAGGCTCTGACCGGCGCGAGCGCTGCGTGCCTTACGATCTATGACATGTGCAAGGCGGTCGACCGCGGCATGGAGATCGTCGACGTGCGCCTGTTGCACAAGGAAGGCGGCCGCTCGGGCGTGTGGGATCGCGCAGAGCGTCAGGCCGCTGCTGTTGAGTCCGTGGCCGCTGACGGTGCCGCACCCGCAAGCGCGCCTGTCGCCGTCGCGTCCGCAGCTCCGGCCCCGGCCGTCCCCGCGATCGCGTTTATCGGCTATCAAAACTCGGGCAAGACCACGCTCGTCGAGAAGGTTATCGCCGAGCTCACCCGTCGCGGCCTGCGCGTGGGTTCGCTCAAGCATCATGGGCATCACGGCTTTGATATCGATGTACCCGCTAAGGACACCTGGCGCCATCACCAAGCCGGATCCAAGCACGTGGGCCTCATCTGTGCCACGCGCTGGGCGGAGTACGCCGACACGCGCGAGGAGGACGAGATGCCCGCGCGCGAGCTGCTGTCGCGCTACAACGATGTCGACGTGGTGATCATTGAGGGCTACAAGACCGAGGGCTTCGACAACATCGTGGTCGCGCGCTCCGGTGTCGACCGCCTGCGCGGCAAGAGCTCGCTCGACCTGGTCGACGGTCACACGCTGGCCCTTGCCTGCAACGAGGCCCTGGCGCGTCAGGCCTTCGACGCCGGCTTTGCGACCCGAGCCATCAACATCAACGACGCCCGAGCCATCTGCGATCTCATCCAAGACCATCTGGCCTAAAACCCGCCAAAAAGGGACAGGTTTGTTTTAGCGGGTTTTATCTGGGCAGACGTCACTTCCACCACAAAGGGGCCAGGCACCTTTGTGGTGGTTTTTTCTTTGGTAGATTTTTGGGACATGCCTTAAAATCTACCAAGTAGTTCATGCTGGGCGGAAAGACGGAAGGGGTTCGATGCGACCCTAGTCAGGCATACGGATAGATTGAGCCAATGGACAGCGGATGAATGGCCGCTGCCCGCTATTCGTATGCGATAAGGAGCACCCATGCCTACGCTTGTATTCCCAAAAGTCCGCTCGTCGCTGTCCGTGCAGGCCAAGCGCCTGGTGGCGATGCGCTTTCTCATCTACACCGGGTTTCAGACCAGTTATTTTATCGGCGTTATCGGAACACTCACCTATGCAGACGATGCCTCGGTCGTCGCGACATCGCTGGCCGTCCTGTTTATGAATGTATTTGTGATCCTGGGATCCTTTGCGGGCGGCGCTGCGCTCGACGCATGGGGTCCGCGCCACCATTTCTTGCTGAGCATCGTCGGCACGCTTGCAACTGGCACGGCAATCATCGCCTTTGGTAGCGCGACCGGCGTCGTCCTGCTCGGCGCGGTGTTTCTGGGCTTTACGATGGGATTCGCCCAGCCCATTGCCACGTCCTATCCGGCCTACCTCACCGACGATCCTGTCGAGCTCAAAGACATCAATTCCGCCATCGCCATGTTCTCAAACGTGAGTATTATCGTCGGACCCACGTTGGGCGGCTTTGTCGCGGCGGCTGCGTCGTCGCGCGCGGTGTTTGTGCTTATGATGCTCTTTACCGTGCTGGCGTTCGTCGTCGGTTGGGGCTTTAGGCCGCAGACCAGCCATGTCGCCGGGGATGCGGATGCCGATTCGGCAGAGGAAGGGGAGCGTGCGGGACAAAGCTCCAACCCCAGCACGTCCGCCCGCGCCACCTTCGCAGCCAGCATCAAGACAGTCTTCACCAACAGCGTCCTCGCGCTACTTTTCTGCATCATTTTTCTTTCGAACTTTGGCTACGGAGCCTTCGATCCGCTCGAGTCGTTTTTCTATCGCGATGTCCTGCACGTCGGTGTTGAGTGGATGGGCTGGCTCTCGTCGGCCAGCGGTGTCGGCGCGGTGCTGGGTGCCGTGCTCGCGCTCCGCTTGCCACCGCACCTGGTCAACCTTAAAACACTGCTCGTGGCGCTCATGTCCGTGGGCCTGGGAAGTCTGCTCTATGTGGGGACACCGTACGTGGGCGTGGCCCTCGTCGGCCAGATCGCCCTGGGCATAGCTTGGGGTGTCGTCAACCCGCTCCACAACACCATCGTGCAAACGACGGCGCCGCTCGAGCAGCTTGGTCGCGTCAATTCGGTCATGGGCTTTGGCAATATGTTCGCTGGCGTGGCCCCGCTGGCGATTGCTCCGTGGCTGGCGGCGACGTTTGGCGTGCAGCAGACGCTCATCGGAGCAGGCATGGTCGTGACGGCAGTCCCCGCGGCGTTGCTGCTGTTTGGGCGCCGGCATTTTGATCGTGCCGCAAGGCAGTAAAGACCATCACAACATTCGATGAAAATCGCGATTTTGCCGAAAAACATCGAATGTTGTGATGGTTTGGCCCACAAACGCCACTTCCCCCACAAAGGGGGCCAGGCACCTTTGTGGTGGTTTTTGCTTTGACGGGCCGCGCCTGTGCCTTGGTATACCATGTACGCCGTTTGCGAATACACCCCACACCGCCGCACAACTCAGAAAGGCCCCCATGGACGCCACCTTCAGCCACATCAAAGCCGTGTTCTGCGATATCGACGGTACGCTGCTCACGAGCCGGCACACGGTGTCCCCGCGCACCGTGGCGGCGATCCGCGCCCTGCGCGAGCGCGGCGTGCTCTTTGGCCTGTGCACCGGGCGCGACGCCCACGCGACCGAGGCCATGTACGAGCTCTGGGGCATCGAAGGCTTGGTGGACGTGCTCGTGGGCTGCGGTGGTGCCGAGGTCATCGACCGCGCGCACGACATCAACGAGCTGAGCTATCCGCTGTCGGGCGAGACCATCGCGCGCATCTGCAAGCACATGGCGGACCTTCCGGCAACGCCCGTCTGCCCCCGAGACGGCGTGTTCTACGTGCCCGAGAGCAACGCATGCGTCGAGCACCTGTCGCGCGTCGACGGCGTGCCCTACCAGGTGGTCGATTTCGCCGAGTTTTTGCGCGAGCCGCAGCCCAAGGTGATGTTTACCATGGCGCCCGAGGTAATGCCGCGGGTGATTGAGCGAGCATTGACGTTTGCCGATGATACTGTTAAGGCGGCGGCTCTGCAAACCACGCAGCGGCTCTACGAGTTCATGGATCCGCGCGTGTCCAAGACGCGCGGCCTTGTGCGCGTGGCGGAGCTCAACGACATGGAGCTCCAGGACATCTGCGTGTTTGGCGATGCGGACAACGACACCTGCATGGTGGCTGACGCCGGCGTGGGCGTGGCCATGGCAAATGGCAGCGACGCCACTCGTGCCGCCGCCGATTTTGTAACCGCCAGCAACGACAAAGACGGCATTGCGATCTTTATCGAGGAACATCTTCTGTAGCGCCTGGGGGCAGCCACAAAGAGGGCAGAGCGCCTTTGTGGTGGTTTTCCAAGCGTTCCAACAGTCGATTGTTGGAACGCTTTTTTAGCGAGGAGATTTGCAGCCGGTAACATACGATGTCATTCAAGTGTCGATGTATGAACATGTCGGCACACGCTGGTTGTGCAGTAATTGACCAATTAGCTCAAAACTAATATTTGCAGGTAGATATACTGTCATTCACGGCGCAATTTTGACCGTTCACAGATTGAGCGGGTTAAAACAAAATGTTGTACAAACAATGGTAAAGTGTCATTTATCTAGATTTGCTAACGAGTTTACCAGCGTCTTTCCGAAATTTAACCCTCGAAAAACAACGCATAGTTTGAATAATTGTCAAGAAGTTAAGGCAACGCGAAGTAAAATTGACATTGTTAGCCTTGCGCTGTTTAAACAAAGAATAATAATATGCATATCGAGCGCGAGCAATTATAGGTTGCGCGCCCAAGTTTGATGGTGAAAGAGCAGGATCGCGGTCTCTTGGGGAGGAGACATCGATGAAAGCAAATTCAGACAAATCTAAGCAAAGTAATAAAGCGACGCGCCGTGTACTGGCAGGCGTTTTGTGCGGAGCCTCCGTTTTGAGCCTGGTACTGTCGCTCGTCATGCCTCCGATCTCGCAGGCCATTGCCAACGATTCCCAGACGGGTTCTGCTGAGGAAGCTGTGATGGGGGGGGTTCCTCAAGTAAGCCTACTGATGTAGACAACACCAACAACGGGGATACCGAAAACCAGAATAGTGACGATGTCGAAAACGGCGTGGGCGATGCCCAACCGGAGGAGCAGCCCAAGGACGAGTCGCAGGCAGAAGATAATGAAGTGGTCGACGATGGCACTGTCTCGGTAGCCGAAGAAGCTGCGGAGAACGAAGAAGCAGCCACGGCTATTGCTAATGGCGGTGAATTGCGAGATAAGCTTCAGGGCGTTGGGGAAAATCAAGCTGTTAGCTTTGAGCTTGCAAACGATATCGACTATCCCGGCGAAATCAAACTTGAGAAGAGCGGCAGCAATATAACGCTGGACTTAAGCGGCCATAAAATCACGCATTCGGGCGACAATTCAAATAAGCCGCTCTTCAACATCACCAATAACGCGGCGCTTACAGTTAAAGATTCTAACCAAGGGTCTGATCAAAAGCAGACTTCGGATGGCGACAATAATGGGCGAGTTGCCTCGATGGACTACGACACCAGCTCTGGCATTCCGACCAAACTCACGTATTACGTGACCGAATCGACGCCGAGCGGTACGGGGACAACCGAGACTCTCTATAGGCACGAGGTCAGCATCAACGGTGCCATCGTGGGTACCGCTGCCGGCTCCACGATGAGGCTCATCAACGTTTATGCGGGCGGTACGTTTAATCTTGATAACGGTGTAATTACCCAACAGTATAATTGCAATGTTGGCAACCTCATCTATGCCGAGAACGGCTCTACCGTCAACATGAGCGGTGGCTATGTGTGTGGCGCTTCTAGCTCGGGTGTGGGCGCGGGCATTAAGGTGTCCAACGATAAAGGTAAGGCCTCGACCCTAAAACTGACCGGTGGCGTAATTGCCGGCAACAGCGCTCCTAGTGGCGGCGGTGTGTATGCTGGAGGTTCCACGGTCACCATAACTGGTGGCGTAATCTCCGGCAACAGCACACTTCCTTCTGGCACTGGATTCGGCGGCGGCATCATGGCCGAAGGCGGCAGCGTCACTGTTTCCGGTGGCTACATCACTAACAATAAATATGCCAATTTCTGTGGCAAAGATGGTTATGGCAATCATGGCGGCGCTGGACTTGCCGCTAGAAACGGTACTCATGTCACCATTTCGGGCGGCCGGATTACCGGCAACTACTCCAAGGAAGCCGGCGGCGGTGTTTATGTCACGGATGTCGACCGTAATGAGCAATCCCGTACGGGTATGGCGTGGCTGAAAATCACGGGAGGAATTATTGCCTCTAACGTGAGCTACCGATCTGAAGGTGCTGGCATTCGAGTGGGCCAGATGGTTGACGCGATGATAAATGGGTCGTCAAACGATAGCCCAGTCTACATCACTAATAACTCTTGCATGTCTCGCTTTGACTGGGGCGGAGGCGGTATCTTTGTCCAGGGAAACTCGGATTTGGGCAAGGAGAAGACTGCTGGTAGGCTATTCATATATAACTCGTACATTAGCGCCAATACCGCTGGCGGCTATGGCGGTGGCGTTGCAGTCTGCCCTACGGGCAAGACGTTGGTAACGAACACTGAGGGCACAGCAATCTTTGGCAATTCGTCTGCCAAAGATCAGCAGGACGCAAAAGCTGATTATAATTCTGAAAAGAATAGCGGTAACGAAGGCACCCCTCACCTATCCGCTGGTGGCTACGAAGGCCTTGACCACAAAAAGAACCAGGATACTGACGCCTACAATGCCAAAGAGTTTCGCGAAAACGGCCACGCGGACTTCTTCCTTGCGGCGGAGGATCATAAGACCCCGATCGCGGCGGTGATTGGCAAAATGCTTGGCGGCGGTGACGCCAAATACAAGGGAAGTAAAGAGCTTACGCAAGCCATTACTATCCCCGCTAACGGTGGCGTGCAGGTATATAAAAGCATCGGCCTGAGCTCGGGTGTTACAGCTCAAGACGAAGCCGCGATCAATGCGCAAAAAGTTGCGACAACGTTCATCACCGGCAACTATTCCTGGGACCATGGCGGCGGCATCATGTCGAACGGCGACCTGTACATGGGCGCGCCTGAGGACACGTATGTCTATCCGAGCCTCAAGCTCAAGGCGACCAAGGTGCTACGTAATTCGCAGACAAATGTGAACGAGAAGCTCGAAGAGAATCAGTTTACCTTTAGGGTCTACCGCAAGGACTCAACCGACCCTTTGGCTAGCGCAACATTCAATCGCGACGCTTGCACTGAGGTAGGAACTGCAAAAAATGACGCAAGCGGTAACATCACGTTTGATCTTGATGAACTGTTCGCAACGAGTGGTACAGCTGACACAACCACTATCACATACTACTTGGTCGAAGATTCCGGCGCTGAACCCGGTATCACGTACGACTCCGCTGTGTATGAGATTGTGGTAAGCGCCAAGGATAACCCGACCGAGCTCATGACTGTTCCGAAAAAGAACGAGCCGAACGTACAGATAGCTCTCAAAATCCATAACTACACGATTGAAAAGGTCGAAGTGACCAAGCATGAACTCGACAAGTCATCTGGGATGTGGAGTGTCACAAAATCATGGGACAACTTGCAGAAGAGCGATGACTATTATCCAATTGCCTGCAAAGATAGCTCAACGACTTTCACCAACGAGTACACTCCGTACACCTCCAGCGGCTCCTGGACTCCTAAGGCGACTAAGGTCGTTGAGGGCGGCGAGATGAAGGAGTTTACGCTTCAGCTTGCGACCGACAAAGAGTTCACGAAGAACGTTCAGAATAAGTCGACCAAGACCGACGCTGGTAAGTCCCAGACCTTAAGCTTCGACGAGATTAAGTACGAACTAAAAGACCTCGAAAAACTCGCGTCCGACTCCACGGGTCGCGGTGCGAGCAAAACCTTTCCTTATTACGTTCGCGAACAGCGGCCGACCACGCCGTTTACGAACTACAAGTACGACGAGTCGGTCTATCGATTTGATGTCACAATGACGGACCAAAAAGACGGAACAATCAAGGCCACCAAGGTAACCTACACCAAGATCCAGGACGCTGGCGGTAATCCTATCGACGACCAGGAGCCCATTGTCTTTAACAGTAACAATCCCAATGAGCACGGCCCCACCTTCACCAACACCTACTCCACCACTCTGCCCCTTTCTGGTATGTCGGGCGTCACTCTGACGTACCTTGCCGGCGCGGCGGTGCTTTGCGCTGCTGCGGTCTGGATGCACATTCGTCGCAAGGCGAATGCGAAGGGAGGCGAGCGTCGTGAATAAGAAAGTTTGCTCCTTCCCGATCTTGTTTGCGCTGCTTGCCCTCCTGATCGGCACCTGCGCGGTTGTGTTCCCCGCTTCCGCGCAGGCCGCGCCGACTTCGACCGGTTCCATCACGGTGAGCGGCACCGTGGCGAGCAGCTACGATGCCTACCAGATCTTTAGCGCCAACGTCGTCGACGGCGACAGCGACGCCAAGACCTTCACCGACCTTGTCTGGGCAAGCGACGCCGTGCGCGACGCCGCGCTGCCTGTGCTGCACAGCGCCGGCATGCCCAATTCCCAGACCACCGCGCAGAAAGCTGCCGAGTGGCTCAACACCGATTCCCACCTTACGGGCGCGCTGAGCGCACAGCTCGCTCGTTCCCTCCAGAGCTCTGGCGCCGTGTCCGTGGCCCTTAACGCGGGCACGGCGGCCAAGCTGCCTAGCGGCTACTGGCTCATCGTCGCCGACGACGACGCCATCGCCCAGGGCGAGGTCGGCACCGCGCCGATCATGGCCCTGGTGGGCGGCGGCGCCGTCACTGTCAAGCCCAAGGCCGCGACCCCCAAGGTGTCCAAGCATGTGCTGGAGGACAGCACCGCCGCCTGGCAGAAGGCCGCCGACGCCACGGTCGCAGACGACCTGTACTGGCGTCTCTCTGCCACGGTCCCGGCCGGGCTCACCGCCTACGACACCTATGCGGTGCGGTTCGTCGACACCATGGGCGCGGGGCTCGACCCCTCCAAGGTGGCCGCGAGCATGCGCGTGTACGTGGCGGCGGGCGCGGACGGCGGCTTCGACGCCGTCTCGGCCGACAAGGACGGCCGCGTCGGCACCGAGCCCGCGAAGGGTTGGACCGACATCACGGCCCAGTGCGCCACCAAGATAGCGGCGGACGGAACCTTCACCGTGCGCACCGGCGACCTGATCGCCGCGCTCGGCGGGGCCGACGCCTTCACCGCGGGCGCCCGCGTGGTCGCCGTGTACAACGCGCCGCTCAACAGCGCATGCAACCACGGCATCGCGAAGGGCAACCCCAACGAGGCCTACCTGTGCTACCCGCGCTCTCCCTTTGCCGACCAGTCCGGCGACGCCGGCTTCACCCGCACGCCGAGCGACGACGCGTGCGCCTACACCTGGGATCTCGCGCTCACCAAGCGCAGCAGCGACGGCGACAAGCCGCTTGCCGGGGCGGTCCTGAGCATCGCCGACGACCGCGGTCGCACGCTGGCGGCCGACGGCACGTGGGATGCGGAGGGCAAGGCCACCGTCACCACGGGCGAGGACGGCCGCGTGACCGTCTCGGGCGTGGACTCGGGCAAGCTGGAGGTCTGCGAGCTCAAGGCGCCCAAGGGCTACACCGCCTTTGAGGGCACGCGCTCCGTGACGGTCAAGGCCGAGGGTCTGGACGTCGACCAGGTGGCCGCCGCCAAGCCCAAGCTCACCATCACGGCCGAGTCGCCCCTGCGCGCCGACAGCGCGGACGGGTCGACGGGCAGCCTGGAGGCGTCGCTCATCAACACGCCCACCGGCACACCCCCTAGCATTACCACCGGAGGCTTTATGCCCTCGACTGGCGATATGGCAATGTACGCCGCGGCCGCCGCAGCGGTCGCCGGAGCCGCGCTCATCGTGGCCGCGCTCCTGGTCAAGCGGGGAGGTGGCAGCCATAAAGAGTAGCTGGCAGCCCCACAGAGAGCGGGGCGAGACGTAGCGAAGTAGATGCTAAGACACAGACAGATGATGACCGATCGAATGAGAACCAACCGGAAAATGGAGGAAAAGAAGATGAGCATGAGCAAGAACATCGCACGCCTGGCAGTAACCGCTGGCCTCACCGCAGCCCTGAGCTTCGGTGGAGTCATGGCCCCGGTGAGTATGGCGTTTGCTGCGGAGGGTGCTGAGACTGCGAATGGCTCGGTGACCATCACGAACGTTAAGGGCAACACTACCGAGTTCGAGGGCTATCAGATCTTTAAGGCCGATGTTGACGGTGGGAAAGTCAGCAACATCGCGTGGGTAAACACAGAGGTGCAGAATGCTGTCGAGGGCGTCATCAACGCAGAGGACAAGTCCTATACGGGAACGACCGCCCAGGACGCCGCGGACTGGATCACGAATGAGGTAAAGGGAACCGATGCTACGACCTGCGTGGCGCCTGATTCCGCTGCGTACAAGATTGCTGACGCCGTAGACGGTCTTGCCACACGCGCTACTACGAACAACAAAACCGTTTCCGGTCTTGAGCACGGTTACTGGCTCTTTGTGACCAAAGCTGACACCATCGGAGAGGGCGAGGCAGGCACGTCCCCCATCTTCACTGTCGTGGGTGACACACCCGTTAAAGTAACCGAGAAAACGGGAATCCCCACCGTCGAGAAGAAGATCGTGAGCGATGCCGATAACAATGAGTGCGATGCCGCCGACTCCCAAATCGGCCAGGACGTGACGTACAACCTCTACGGCACCGTCGCCGAGAACTTCGACAAGTACAACACATATTACTATCAGTTCTCCGACCAGATCTCCAAGGGCCTGACGCTGCAGGGCGCCGCGAAGGTCTACCTGTATGCGAACAAGGATGTCGCGAAGGCCGATCTCAATCACGCGAAGGTCACGGATATCACCAATTATTTCACGCCGTCGACCGCCAAGGCTGCCGCCGATGGCAGCAAGACGACGACGTGGACCTGCGATAACCTGAAGAACGTCGCTGGCGTCACCAAGGACTCCTGCATCGTCGTTTCCTATACTGCACGGATTAATGATAGTGCCGTTGTTGGCTTGAATAACAGCAAAGAGGGCAACCTCAACACCGTAACGCTTCACTACTCCAACAACCCTATGACTTCGACACGAGGTCAGACCGTCCCTGACACGGTCAAGGACTATACCTACGGCCTCAAGATCAACAAGGTCGATTTGGGTACCGAGAAGGCACTTGAAAATGCCCAGTTCACCATTACGACCCAAGGAGACGAGAGCAGCAAAGACGTTAAATATGTCAAGGATGACGGCACATTGAGTGACACCGAGGTTGTTCTTTCAACGAACAGGCAGGGCGTCATTACGCTTACCGGTCTCGATGCCGGTGTCTACACCGTCAAGGAGACTTCTGCCCCCTCTGGTTACACTGCGGTCGACCCCTTCACCTTCGAGATCAAGCCGACCATGACCGCCGATGATCCGGGTGCCGGCCTTACTGGGCTCGCTGGCACGCTTGATCCTAAGAACCAGGGCGACAAGATTATCGCCGGTCTCAACGATACAAGTGCCGGAAAGGTTGGCGATAACAAGCTTGATTTCAAAGAAGGCACCCTTATTAACACCGATGATGGCACCTTCAACATCACCGTTGGTGATACCAAGCAGGTTGGCCTTCCCCTCACCGGCCTCAACGGTGTGACCTTCACTTGGATCGCTGGTGGCGCGGTGCTGTGCATCGGTGTGGCGCACCTCATCCGCAGCCGTAAGCAGGCTGAGGAGTCCGAGCAGGAGTAGCGCTCACTCACCCATCCCTTTGGCAGGTGGGATGTGATGGCCATGAGACTTGCGGACACTTTTCTCGTCCATCCACGTTCTTGCTTCGCCATTTTCTTTTCGGGGCAGACTCCGCGCTGGAGTCTGCCCCGTTTTTTGGGATAACGCAGCCAGCCTCCACCGTCCGATGGATCAAGCGTATGAATATCGAACAAATGTTTGTCAAAATCGCGTTTACCGGCTGTGGGTGCATACGCTCGCAGTAAAATGGCTTTGCGACGCATCCCGTGCGCGGGCGGCCGACGACTCGATCGGAGGTCCCCAAATGCTGAAATTCCTTAACGCGCTCGCCGCCCTCGCGGCGGTGGGCACGTTCGTCATCGCGTTTCTTGACTCGTATGAGGTTCGGTTTAAGGTCCGTAGGCGCACGCGCGGTGCGGACGGTAGAAGGCATTTGCGCCGCAACAAGCGCAAATAAGAATGCCCGGGGTTCGGAGCCCGGGCATTTAACAAAAGCTGAAAACTAGGCCGTCCGCGCTCCCAAACATTTACGCGGGGTGCGTCGTTTTCTATTGATATTGTATCCCGAATCGCCCAGCCGATTCAGGACATTTTGAAAACTCAAATGCTGGCCCAAGTCGCGCCCAACTCGCGCTGCGCAATGCTGCCAGGCTGCGTTGTTCGGCGCATGAGCTCGCTAATCGGCTATTATTTGTTTAGACAACTTGAGTTGTAGAGGAGTGACCGGCGATGGTGCAGGGCGCCAAACATATGAAGAGCAATAACGCCGCGGACAACGGCGGCTCAAGCCCTCAGCCCAAACCTCAGCCCAAGCCCAAGCGTCGCCGCAAGCGACTGCCTCGCTGGGCCGACCGGCTCATCACCATCGTCATCATCCTTATTGGCGTGGGCCTTATGACCTGGCCGTGGATCTTGGACCGGCTCGAGGCCTCGGGCGTGTTCGACCAGATCAGCACCGTGTCCAGCACCGTGGACGCGCTGTCTGCCGAGGAGCGCGAACGCATCCTGCTCCAGGCGCGCTCCTTTAACGAGCAGCTTGCGGGCGAGGCCACCGAGCTCCCCGCCGACCAGATCGAGCCCTATGCTCAGCAGCTCATCTTTGACCGCGACCCCATGATGAGCTGGGTCGAGATCCCCTCCATCGACGTGAGTATGCCCATCTACCACGGCACGAGCGAAGAAGTCCTTATGGCGGGCGTCGGCCACCTGGAGGGCACGAGCCTGCCGGTGGGCGGCACCTCGACGCATTGCGTGCTCACCGCGCACTCGGGCATGCGCAACCTGAGCATGTTCGACGACATCCACTCGCTGGAGCCCGGCGACCTGGTGCTGCTGCACACCATGAACAAGACGCTCGCCTACAAGATGGTGGACTCCGAGGTCGTGCTGCCCGAGGAGATGGAGTCACTGACCATCGAGCCCGGCGCCGACAAGGTGACGCTCGTCACCTGCACGCCCTACGGCGTGAACGACCATCGTCTGCTGGTGCATTGCGTGCGCACCAAGTACAACAAGAAGGACGTCGACAAGCAAAAGTCGCTGGCCGGCCGCCACTGGGGCAAGCGCGAGTTTGCCGTGCTCATTGTGGTCGTGGCCATTGTGCTGTTGCTGCTGGACATCGTGATCCACGCGGTCCGCAAGCGCCGCAAGGCCAAGGCCTCGGCATAGGACATCGTTCGGAACCACTACAAAGGGGACGGGCGCCTTTGCGGTGGTCGGGACTTCCAAACCATCACAACATTCGATGAAAATCGCGATTTTGGCGAAAAGTGTCGAATGTTGTGATGGTTTTCGTTGTGGACGGGACGGTTTCCATTGTGGGAGGGACGGTTATCGTTGCGGGCGGGATGGTTTTCGTTGTGGTCGGCGCGGTTTTTGCTGTGGGCGGTGCGGTTTCGCTGCAGAACCGCCAGCCTGCCGCCTGCCAGCCCGCCGCCCTCGTTACGTTTTCGCTGCATTTGGGTAAAGCACCTGCTCCAAGTGGCGTTGCCTTGTATACTAGAGCGGTTTATCTGTTATGCGGAAGGGAGCGCTTATGGCACTCAGCGAGAAAGACGTGCGCGGCATCGCCGAGTACGCAAAGATCGCACTGACCGATGACGAGCTCACCCAGATGACGTCCTACATGAACGACGCCGTCCAGATGCTCGAGCCCGTCTTGCAATATGACTTGCCCGACGTGGAGCCCACGTTCCATCCCATCGGAAGCCTGTCCAACGTGATGGGCGATGACCTGCGCGAGCCCGAGCGCGACCTGCCGCTCGACGTCGCGCTCGAAAACGCCGGCAGCGCGCGCGACCGCTACTTCCGCGTGCCGTCCATTTTGGGAGAGGGGGAGAGCGAGTAATGGCGCTAAGCTTCGATTCCCTTACCGCCGCCCAGATCGCCGCGGGCGTTGCCGCCGGCGACTTTACCGCTACCGAGGTGGCCCAGGCCTCCCTTGCCGCCATCGAGGCGCGCGAGGGCGGGGTCCAGGCATTCCTGCAGGTGGCGCCCGAGCTTGCGCTCGAGGCTGCTGCGCGCGTGGATGCCGACCGTGCCGCAGGCAAGCCGCTGCCCCCGCTTGCGGGCGTGCCGCTGGCCATCAAGGACAACATGAACCTCGTGGGCACGCGCACCACCTGCGCTTCCCGCATGCTCGCGGACTACCAGAGCGTTTACACCGCCACCTGCGTCCAGCGCATGCTCGATGCCGGCTGCCTGCCCATGGGCAAGGCCAACATGGACGAGTTTGCCTTTGGCAGCTCCACCGAGAGCTCAGCGTTCCACCGCACCAACAACCCTTGGGATACCGAGCGCGTGCCCGGCGGCTCCTCGGGCGGCTCCGCTGCCGCCGTCGCCGCGGGCGAGGTCGCGCTCTCGCTGGGCTCGGACACCGGCGGCTCCATTCGCCAGCCGGCGTCGCTGTGCGGCGTGGTGGGCTTTAAGCCCACGTATGGCGCCGTGAGCCGTTACGGCGTGGTTGCCTTTGGCTCGTCGCTCGACCAGGTGGGACCCTTTGGCCGCACGGTCGAGGATATCGCGCTGGCCATGAACGCGCTTACCGGCGCGGGCCACGATTCGTACGACTGCACCAGCCAAGATTGCGCCGTCGACTTTACCGAGCACCTCAACGACAGCATCGAGGGCAAGCGCGTGGGCATCATCCCCGCGTTTATGGAGGCCGAGGGCCTGACGCCCGAGGTCAACGCCGCTGTTCAGCGCGCCGCCCAGGAGCTGCAGAACCAGGGTGCCGAGCTCGTGGAGGTCGATCTGCTGCACTTGGACGCCGCCATCGCCGCCTACTATGTCATCGGCCCGGCCGAGGCGTTCTCCAACCTGGCTCGCTTCGACGGCATTCGCTACGGCTATCAGGAGGAGGGCTGCGCCAACCTGTCCGACCAGAGCTCGCTTTCGCGCGCCCACGGCTTTGGCGCCGAGGCCAAGCGCCGTCAGATGCTCGGCGCCTACCTGCTCTCCTCGGGTGTGTACGACAAGTACTACTATGCCGCGCAAAAGGCCCGCACGCTCATCACGCAGGATTACGACGCCGCGTATGCCAAGGTGGACACCATCCTCATGCCCGCCTCGCCACGCACGGCCTTTAAGTTTGGCGAGATCAGCGACCCCACGCAGATGTACCTGTCCGACCTGTACACCATCTCGCTCAACATTTGCGGCAACGGCGGCATCTCGGTGCCGCTGGGCCTGGGCGAGGATACTCAGCTGCCCGTTTCTGCCCAGCTGGTGGGTCCGGCCTTTAAGGACCGTCAGCTGCTCACATTTGCCCGCGCCCTGGAGCGCGGCTTTGCCGATACCGCCACGGGTGCGCCCGCGCTTTCCGTCGCGCCCGATTTTGCCGGGAAGGGAGGCGAGCTGTAATGAAGGAGCTTTCCGAGGTTCTGCAGGATTGGGAGGCCGTGATCGGCCTGGAGATCCATACCGAGCTCACCGCACTCGATACCAAGATGTTCTGCAACTGCAAGCTCAGCCACGATGACGAGCCCAACGCCAACGTGTGTCCGGTGTGCCTGGGCCTGCCCGGCGCCCTGCCGGTGCCCAACAAACGCGCCATCGAGAGCATCGTCAAGGCCGGTCTGGCCACCAACTGCGAGATCCAGCGCCACTCGATGTTTTATCGCAAGCACTACTTCTATCCCGACATGGCCAAGAACTTCCAGACCACGCAGGGTCCGGTCGCCTTTGCCATGTACGGTCATCTGAATCTGGACGTGACCGGTCGCGGTGCCGCCGAACGCCCCGACTGCGCGTTTGGCGAGGCCGAGGCCCAGAGCCTGGCGAGCGCCTCAGCCAATGCCGAGGGTCTGTCTACGTCCATGTCCTCCACGATGCGCGAGGGCAATCAGCGCGCCGGCCATCTGGCCAGCTACGATGCCTCCAACCTGCAGATGCCCGAGCGCCGCGAGGACGGTTCCTACACCGTGCCCATCCGCATCCTGCGCATTCACATGGAGGAGGACGCCGCCAAGATGGTGCACGTGGGTGGCGCCGAGGGCCGCATTACCGCCGCTGCCGAGTCGCTCGTCGACTACAACCGCTGCGGTACGCCTTTGATTGAGCTCGTGACTGAGCCCGATCTGCGCACGCCCGAGGAGGCGCGCCTGTTTATGGAAAAGCTCCGTCGCATCTTTGTGACGCTGGGCATTTCCGACTGCTCCATGGAGAAGGGTTCCATGCGCTGCGACGGCAACGTGTCGCTGCGCCGCCGCGGCGAGACCAAGCTGGGCACCAAGACCGAGCTCAAGAACCTCAACTCGTTTAAGAGCCTGCACGACGGCCTTGCCTACGAGATCTGCCGTCAGGCCGAGGTGCTCGAGGAGGGCGGCATCATCTACCAGGAGACCCGCCACTGGGAGCCTAGCCGCAAGCGCACCGTGGTCATGCGCGTCAAGGAGACGGCCGACGACTATCGCCTGTTCCCCGATCCCGACCTGGCGCCGTTCGACCTGGACGACGAGTTCATCGACCGCTGCCGTGGCGAGATCCCCGAGCTGCCCGATGCCAAGCGCATCCGTTTTGAGGCCGACTTTGGCATTAAGGCGGCCGATGCCGAGCAGATTGCTGGCGACCCGGAGTTTGCCGAGTTCTTTGAGGCCGCCGCTGCCGGTATGGCCGGCAAGGAGGCCCAGACGGTTGCAAACTTGCTGGTGAACGAGATGATCGCCTACCTTAAGGGCGCAGGCGTGTCGCTCGCCGAGTCCGGCATCGCGCCGGCTCAGGTGGCAGCCCTTGCCAAGCTGCTGGCGACCGATGCTATCAGCTCCAACCAGGCGCACGAGGTCTTTGAGGCCATGGCCCAGACCGGTGACGACCCCAACAAGATCGTCGACGAGCGTGGTATGCGTCAGGTGAGTGACGCCGGCGCGCTGCAGCCGATCGTGGACGAGGTGCTGGCAAACTGTGCCGAGCAGGCGCAGCAGTACCGCGACGGCAACCAGAAGGTCATCGGCTTTTTGGTGGGCCAGTGCATGAAGGCGAGCCGCGGCAAGGGCAACCCGAAGCTCTTCAACGAGTTGCTGAGAACGTCGCTCTCGTAAACGGGAACCGAGGGGCCCCGGCAGGGCGGGCGCTTCCTCAAAATTTCGAACAGTCCTGCGCAAGACGAAGGCCACATTAAGTGGCCTTCTTTGCGTGCGGAACTTATTTTGAGCAAGCACCCGCCCTGCCGGGGCTCCCGGGTTCTGCAACGACTCGGCCGTTCGGGTCAGGCGGGGCTGATAGGAATAGAGTGAATGGGCGTGCCGTCGGCACGCCCATTTTTGTGGATGTGACAAAGGGACTGTCCCTTTGTCACATTGTGAGGGGTGGTGGAAAACGAAGGTGAATACTTTTCCGCGAAGTGAACGACCTATTTTTGACCCCTGAAACATCAATGCTTTTTTGGCTCGGTTTCCTGCGGTTTTGCTGGTGAAAAATGCAGATGTTTCGGGGGTCCGATTTCACTCGTTCACTTCGCGGAAAAGTATTAGACCTCGATTTGTTGGGTCGGGGGAGAGCCTTTCTTGGATGCCGGAGATGTACGTTGCGGCAGGCGGATCGCCAGAAGTCGGCTGTTCCGCGCCTCAAGATTTCCAAAAAGTTAACCTTTGTTGAACTTAATAGTTAGATAAACTAAACTATTTTCCAAAAGTGTGCTCGAGCAAACTTATTTACTCGAGTGCTGAGGCACCGTGCCGCGTCCGATGCGGCAAAAGGGAGAAGCAACATGAAGAAGTCGACGTTTAACACCCTGCTTGTCGGTGGCGGTTTTCTGCTTGGCACGGCCGGCATCAAGCTGCTTACCAGCGCTCCGGTAAAGAATGCCTGCGTGCAGGGTATCGCGTGCGGCATGCGCATCAAGAACGGCTACCAGGACATGGTCGAGCAGGCCAAGGCCGAGGTCGACGATATGGTTGCCGAGGCTGCCTATCTCACCCAGAGCGAGGCCGCTGCGGACAAGGCGGCCGAGTAGCACTCCCAGGCACAAACTATGAGATTCTCGATTATCAGCGAGATCCCCGGCAGGACCCGTCTTCAGTTGGCGGGTCCTGTGCCAGAGAGCGATCTCGATGCGCTTCTTAAGCTCAGCGGCGACATCGACGGCGTGCGCAAGGTGCGCGTCTACGGCCGCATCGGCCAGATGGCGCTCGAATACGACGAGCCGCACCGCGATGCCGTGCTGGCCGCCGTCGGTGCGCTCGATGCCCAGGCCATTGCCGACGCAAAGACGGGCTACGTGATGCAACTCGAGCCACGCAAGCACAAGCTCGTCATGGATCTTGCCACACTTATCGGCGCCCACTATGCGCGCCGATGGTTTTTGCCCACGCCCCTGCGTGCGGTGTTTGTCGTGGCCGGTTACATGACCTTTTTGCGCGCCGCCCTCCGTGAGCTCGCGCAGCCGCGCCTGACCGTTCCCGTGCTCGACGCTTCGGCCATCGGCATTTCGTTCGTCAAACGTGATGTCGACACCGCAGGCCAGACGATGTTCCTGCTCAACGTGGGCGAGCTGCTCGAGGACTACACCCGCGCCATGAGCGAAAACGAGCTCATCAACTCGATGCTCGATGTGCCCGACAAGGCGCAAAAGGTCGTCGGTGACACCGAGGTGAGCGTTGCCGCGACCGAGCTTGAGCCCGGCGATCTGGTAGCCGTGCGCACCGGCATGTCCATCTGCATTGACGGCGTGGTCGAACAGGGGAGCGCCATGGTCAACCAAGCGACCCTGACCGGCGAGCCGCTGGCCGTCGAGCGCAGCGCAGGTGACGACGTGTTCGCCGGTACCGTCGTGGAAGACGGCAACATCTTGGTGCGCGTGCGCGCCAACACGGCTCAAACCAAGTTGCGTTCGATCGTCTCGCTCGTGCAGGCGGCCGACTCGCTCAAGTCCGAGGGTCAGTCGCACATGGAAGACCTCGCCAACAAGATCGTCCCGTGGAACTTCCTGCTCGCGGGCTTGGTTGCGCTTACCACCCGCAGCCTCATCAAGACCTCAGCGGCGCTGATGGTCGACTACTCGTGCGCGCTCAAGCTCACGGGTTCCGTCGCCGTCATGACTGCCATGAGCGATGCTGCCAAGATGGGCGTCATGGTCAAGGGCGCGAAGTACTTTGAGTCGTTTGCCAAGGCTGACACCATTGTGTTTGATAAGACCGGCACGCTTACCGAGGCGCAGCCGCGTCTTGCCTGTGTGCTCACCACCGATGGCTGGAGCGAGGACGAGATCCTGCGCCTTTCCGCTTGCTTGGAGGAACATTTCCCGCATCCGGTGGCGCGTGCCGTGGTCAACGCTGCTCGCGAGCGCGGGCTCGAGCACCGCGAGCGCCATGCCGCCGTCGAGTACATCGTGGCGCACGGCATCGCTTCGTCCATCGAGGGGCGGCGCGCCATCATCGGTTCCGCACACTTTGTGTTTGAGGATGAGGGCGCGCAGCTCGAGTCCGACATTAAGGAGCAAATCGAGCTCCAGATGCAGGGTCTGTCGCCGCTGTATCTGGCGGTCGACGGTACCGTTGTGGGCGTGCTCGGTATCGAGGACCCGCTCAAGTCCGGGGTCCGCGAGGCCATCGCCGACCTGCACGCGTTGGGCGTCAAGCATGTCGTTATGCTCACGGGCGATTCCGAGCGCACGGCCGAGCGCATTGCGCGAGAGGCAGGGGTCGACGAGTTTAAGGCCGAGCTGCTGCCCGAGGATAAGTACGCCTATGTGGAGCACATTAAGCGCGAGGGGCGCCACGTTGCCATGGTGGGCGACGGCGTCAATGATTCGCCGGCGCTCGGTTTGGCCGACGTGGGGCTGGCAATGGGTGGCGGAAGCGACATCGCCAAGGAGGTCGCCGACATCATCCTGACCGATACGGATCTGGCCGCGATCGTGCGTCTGCGCCGCATGAGTCAGGGCCTCGTTGATCGTTTGACGAGCTCCTACTCTAAGGTGATGCTCACCAACTCAGCGCTGTTGGCACTGGGCATTACCGGAACGATTACCCCGCAGGCGTCGTCGCTGCTGCACAACGGCTCGACAATTGCCTACAGCCTGAGCAACGCAAAGGCGTACCTGCGTTAGCAGACGTGTTTGCCCACGTTATCTGGCCTGCGCCCAGACGGCATCGGTGTCGTCCGGGCGCAGGCCTTTTGCATTTGACCATGTGCTAGCTTCTCTATATAGTGTTGCTAGCAAGGCTAGCAATTGAAGGGAGCGAGATCGACATGGGTGCTGTTAGCGGCATGGCGCAGGTGAACGTTCGCGTGGATCGCCAGGTCAAGGACCATGCGGAGGAAGCGTTGCGGCTTTCGGGCGGGTCACTGCCCGAGCTCATCAAAAAGGTGGTGGCCAAGGTCGCGCAGGGTGGCGGGCAGTGCGAGGAAGTGCTTGCGGCCGTCGACGACCGGCAGCAGACCGTCGCGCCCGATACTCCGTTCGCCGCATCATGGGCGGCGGCGGATCAGCTTTACGCGGACCTGGGCATCGCTACGTCGCCCGTATCCGACGATCGCGATTGGGACACAATCTATTCCGAGGCCATGGACGATCGCTATCGCCAAAAGGGGATGATCCTGTGAGCGGGGCTCCCCTCAAAATAATGGTGGACGCTAACGTATGGGTTGATTCGTTTTGCGTCGACCATGCCGAGTCGCTCGCTGCTCGTGCCTTTATTGGGCAGGCGGCGGAGACGGGGGCGTTGCTGTTCTTCCCGGTGCATATTGCCAAGGACGTGCTGTACGTTGTCCAACACGAGCTGAAGCGTAGCGTTCTTGCCAGCGGGGGAGCGATCGACGAGGCATCTGCCCGCGCAATTGGCGATGCGGCGTTGGCGTTTGTTCGGAACATGACCGAAAACGCCACGGCTGTGGGTGCAGATGCGTCGGACCTTTGGCTGGCCGACAAATACGTAGCGCTCCATCGCGATTACGAGGACAACTTGGTGCTCGCCGCGTGCAAGCGCGCGCAGGTCGATTACTTGGTGACCAACGACCGCAAGCTGCTCGAACATGCCGATCTTGCAGCAAAGACCCCGCGCCAAATGATGCCGATCCTGGCTTTGGCCGAACGCGGCGGCGCGGCAATCGGTTGACGCGAACTGTTTGCGGGCCTCTTGGACGACGGTGCGCCAAGGGGCCCGCGTCTGCTATTTACAAAAGCTCGGCCTTAATGGCGGGACTTTCTGCGAGCTTTTCGGCTGCCTTTTCGTCGGAGCTGTCGAGTGCTGCCAGACTGCGGTAGACCCACTCGTTGACCTGGGTGTTCTTGACGCCTACGGTCTGCATAAGGGCGCCTACCTCGCGGATTGCTGCGAACAGATCGGCCTTGGGACCCGTGAGCTCGACCTCGATGCCGTGGTAGGCGGCCACGCCGCGGTTCTCACTCACGTGGTCGATAAAGCCCTCGACGGTCTCAAGCTGTTGGGCGAGAGCTGCATCATCGTCAGCGTCCAGCGCAACAAGGGCGTTCGAAACCGTGAGGGCGGGATGTCCGCAGGGGACAAAGCCTTCGATGACATCCATAGCTTCGGTAATGGTTGAGCCCAGGCCTGCGAGGGCATTGACGAGTTGCTGTTTGGTATCCATAACGGTCCTTTCGACGGGTCAATTTTGCTTGGCGAAAATATACGTGAGGCGTTCGGTAGCAAAAGTGCGAAGTATGGTGCACATTGGGGTCTTCACAGCTCGTGCATAGAACAGCTGTCCGCTTTCAGAACGTGGTAAGATAACACTCCACAAGCGGGGCTCGCCCCGTATGTTCCTTGAAAAGTCGACGGTTATCGGGTGTTTGCAGGCCCGATACCATCCAGACTTTCCCGACATTCGGGGGCGACTGGTTTCGACACGATAGCTCTGAGAGAGGAAGCAAGCCGAGGTCTCCTCGCCTCGTTAAACAGGGGTACCGTCAAATTGAATTGACAACAACTCTTCTTTTGAGCCTATGGCTCTCGCTGCTTAATTTATAGCGGCGCGTCAACCCGGTGATTTCCCCGACACCGGCGCGACGTCATTTTAGGGGAATGCTCCTGCGCACGTAATCGGTATGGCGCAGGCTAAGACCGAACCGGTTAGGACGCCGCGAGCGTGTCGCTGCGCGCAAAGCGTCCGAGACTAAACCAGCGACTGAGCTTGGAGATGCCAATCAGGGGGCTTTCGTGGACCGGAGTTCGATTCTCCGCGCCTCCACCATAAGAGAATTGGTCGAACACCTTTGGTAGCAAGGGTGTTCGGCCTTTTTCTGTTTTGGAGTGAAATCATCCGGCAGTTCGTCAAACATGAAGTAGACGGTTACATCTTTTCCGTCTATCTCAACGAATCGGACAAACTCATTGAGAATTTCCAAAGGTGTTGTGTCGTTAGCGAGATCATCAAGCCACAAAAGCACATCGTCAACCGATGGTTCTAGTGCTTCCGATTGCTCGGCAACGCGCAAGCGGGCTTCTAATTCCGCTCTCTGGCGCTTCAGCTCGGTTGTGCGCTCTCTTCCACCGGGCGGCGCTATTCCGTCTTCTATCGCTTGCCAGATGCGTTCAAATGCCGTATCTATACGCCGAATCTCTTTCTTGATGAAGTAGCTTTCAGGCTTTTCTTCGGTCGCCCGCTCAGCTTCGTAGCCAGCAAGCGTCTTTGCAATTCGCTTTCTCACGTCTGCTTGCTTTACGGCTTCATAGGTCATATCGACCACTGCATCTTCTATCAAGTCTCGGCGAACCGTCCTGCGGCATTTTCGGCACTTGTAATAGTGATATGCAGAGCCATTTTTAGAGGTTCCGCTTGTTCCTGCCATTGGCATACCGCATCGAGCGCAATAGAGCTTTCCACTAAGCGGGAACTCTAATGCGCTGTCAATCTTCCTTCGTGGGCGGTGACGGTCGCCAAGGATGCTGTTTATCATGTCCTGTTCTGCTTGTGACCATAGGGCGGGCATGCCGTCTTCTACCTCATGCCCTGCGTACTTGTAGACACCTGCGTTCTGCACGCGCTTTAGAAGCTTCGTGACGGTATCCTGATTGAACTTAGCGCCGCGCTTGCTGCGCTCACCGTCAACGGCGCGCACGATCTCTGCGACTGAGTTACCGCTAAACAAAAGGTTCTTCATGCGCCTAAGCACTGCTGCTTCTCGTTCGTTGATGGCGTATCGTCCTTCTACGATATCCCATCCATAGAGAGTGCGACCATTAGCCATGCACCGTTCGGCGTTCTTCTGGATTCCGTCTCTAATGCGCTCACTGTCTATTGCGCTTTCCCATTCTGCGAGAACTTCGAGCATTCCAAGCTGAAGAACTCCGCTCGAACCGCTCGCTATCTCTTCGCCCGCATAAAGTATTTCTACACCGGCCTTGCGCAACATGATTCGCGCCAATGCCATTTCATCGCGGTTGCGCATTATGCGAGTTACCTTGTAAATCACCACAAAATCAAATAGACCAAGCTTCGCATCGCTCATCATCCGTTGGAACTCTGCTCGATCTACGTTGCGCCCTGTCTGCGCATAGTCGCAGTATTCGCGCACGACCTGCAAGCCTTCGCGCTCGCAGTATTCGCGCGAGTTCTCAACTTGTATTTCAATGCTTTCTGAGCGTTGGTTGTGCGAGCTGAACCGCGCGTATATGGCAGCTCGGTTCTTCACCATGCTAAAATCACCCCTTAGAACGAGTGCGCTATTGCGCTTCGTTCTTTGCACTTGCCCTGCGCGCCGACCGCCAAGAAGCCGCGCAGGGTTTTCTATTTCCTTCCCTTTGACCCAAAGGCAAGCAATGCGCCCAATATCGCAATTGGAACGCCGACAATTGCAGCGCCTAAAACAGCGATTGCAAGCCCAACTAATGCGCAAGCGGAGCCGATTAACACCAACGCTTTATTCGTGTTCCGCCGACCTGACACGGCATGATTGCTTGTTGTTTGATTGCTCGCACTGTCTTTCTCATGCTCTGTTTGCTGCTGGTTTTCGTTAACTAACGGTGCGTTGTTTGCATTGCCAGCATCAGCCAATGAAGCAGCATAGCCGCTGCAAACGATGCTTCTAAACTCTTCGTCGCCATACTCGAAATAGGAATCGCCGAACTCATCCTTTACGCGCTTCGGGCGGCGGCGCGGATCACCAAAAAGAAAATCATCGAGAATCGAATTGAAGCAATGCGCTGTTGCTCTTACGTCGTTCAACGCGTCATGCGCTCCGAAGTCACGATATCCGTAGAAAGCCGCGCAATCTTCCAACTTGCACCATGACCATTCATCATGCGTGCCGTCCCATGCCCCGTGTATCTTCGCAAACTCCTTCATCACGTCAAACGTCTGTCGATCTGGTATATCCAAGCCTGAAGCTCGAAGAAATCCTAGGTCGAAATCGGCATTGTATGCGACGTATAGCTTAGCGCTCTTGAAAATCGGTTCAATTTCCGAACGCCTTTCTATAATCGTCTGCTTGTCCTTCACCATAGACGGGGTTATTCCGTTTATGCTTTCTGCTTTAGGCCACTTTTTGCGATCTGATGGCTTCAACAGGTCGCAAAACAGAACGTCGCCCTCAAGATTCATGACAGCAAGGGACAGTATTTCATCGCGGCGAGAACCGCCGATGTTCAAGCCGGTTGTCTCGGTATCAAAAACGATTACCTTCTTTGGGTCAATCGCTTGTAACTTCTCTTTTCTAGTCATTTCCGCCACCAATCTTTAGCGTATCCGTCAAGCCAAGGATGAAGTCAGCAGAGCAATTCAGGGTCTCAACAATTAGCCTGACTTCTTCGCCGTTGGGTGCGCGCTTCCCGCTTTCCCATCTAGAAATCGTCTGCTTATGAACGCCGACCGCTTCTGCAAGCTGATCTTGGTTGAAGCCATTAGCCTTGCGTGCGATGGCAATTCGAGCGCCAATGAGCTTCTTTGTTTCGGTGCTATCCATAGCAACCCCTATCAAACGTAACCGTCTCGGCTAATTGTATACAAATTATTGTTGACACGCTAGACCAAACGGCTTACTCTTTTGCTTGCTCCGAAATAAGCCGTATGGTTTATTTCATCTCTCTTTCGGATGATTGGAGGTGAACAATGAGCGAGAACTATAAGGCAGCGCGCGAGCGGAAAGGTCTTACGGCTCAGAAGGCCGCGACTCTTCTTGGCGTTTCCATCACGACGCTTAGCAATTGGGAGACGGGCAAGACTTCGCCGACAGCGCCCATGCTCATAGAGCTTTGCAAACTCTATGAGTGTACCGCCGATGAGCTTTTGGGCATCGTCGCTCTTTCGAGCAACTAAAGCGGAGGTTTCGAAACGTGAAAACCGATAAGAAAACCGTTGGTTTTGGAGGTGGTATTACGAATGCCCAAACCGTGCGGCCTAAGCGCTGCGCAGCGCCAGTGGTGCAGATGCGCCGTTGCGAAAACGCGCGAATGGCTGCGAAGAAAGATGCCCGCCCGAAGCGGCAACTTCGAACGGGCGCGTCAAATTGCAGGCCGCAATTGACAGAAGACAGTATAGCGCGCATGCCGCGCTGGAAGCGCTGGGGATTGTATGCGCTCGCGGCTCTCACCATGTCGGGAATCATCCCGGCGCTCGCATGCAACGCGCTGATCTGGATATGCGAAAGCGTGGGCTGGTGGCTTCTCGTTCCACTCTACGTCGTGGTTGGGCGCGCTCTCTGGCGCGTGATGTGGTCATGAAGGCATACGTCTATCGCGGCGACTGCGGATTCTGGATGGCTCACATCGAGGAAACGAATTACACGCCGGAGAACAGCGGGGTTGTCGCGCTCTTCAGGCGCGTAGTTCTACCAGTTCCGCACTCGGCGAACAAGGAGGAAGCCGAAGAAGAGCTGCGGCGCATCATCGTGCGCGAATCGAGGTGCCCGCATGGACATCGATAACTACACGCGCCCGCTCGAAGCCGTCATGCGCGAAGAGCGCCAGCGCGTCTACTCGATGCCGCTAAAGGTAGCAGACAGGCGCTACCTGTTCGCTGAGTGGTGCGAGAAGAACCCGAAGGCGCTGCGCGAAATCGAGCTTACGGCGCTCGCAATCGACGCTCGCGGGCTTCGCGTCTCAACTAAGTACCTCATCGAGAAGCAGCGCTACGAAGGCACCGTGAAGCTCGTTGGCGTTCCCTTCGTTGACGATCAGGGCAACGAACACACCTACGGAATCAACAACAGCGACAGTTCTTTGCTCGCGCGATGGCTGCTAGAGCGGCACCCGGAAATGCGCATCGAGCTTAGAACGTCCATGTTCGACAAGGAGAAGAAAGATGAAGCGTAAGGAAATCACCGGCACCATCGCCAAGGTCGTCGCATCGACGTTCGCGCTGAACGGGAGCATGACGCTCCTTAACCAGAAGACCGGCGAAGCGCTCGATATCGACATGCCCTCAACGCTCGCGATCATTCGCGGAACCCTCGCATGGGTTGACACGCTGCTTGAAGAGGACGCGAAGCCTGAGCCTAGCGCCGTTAAGAACATGCAAAAGCTGCTCACCTACGTTGGCGGCTCTATCGCCTACGACATTTCGAGCGATGAGACGGAATAGCGCGCAGGAAGCGTTGCCGCTCTATTTCGGCGAACCGCCGATGCCAGACCCCGAAGCATGCAAGTTCGAAACGCTGCGCTGGAAGGGCAAGACCTGCTGCACGTTTCGCGGGCGCGACATTTGGACGAACTGCCGGGAGATAGGGCGCTGCGTATGGAGCGGATGGCACCAAAGCGGCAAGGCGTGCGAGTTCGGCGACGAGGAAGACGGTTAGGGGGTGACAACGTGCCTACAAGGGAGGAAACGACCGCCGCGCAAGAGCCTATGGCCTTCTTCTCGCACGATTCAAACGCTTCTCAGGACGTTAAGTGCCAAAGGCTCATACATCGCCGGGGATATGACGGATACGGGCGCTGGTGGCGGCTCTGCGAGTATCTGGCGGCGACCAAAGGGCACCGCATCGCATTCGAGACGGAGGAAGACGCGCTTATTCTCGCGGGCGTTCTCGGCTTCGGGCAATCCGGCGCGTTCGATGAGTTCATGGCGATTGAGGATTGCAAATCCTTCGTCTCTGAGCTGTTGGATATCGGGCTTCTCGAACGCGATCCTGACGGCTTCTTGACGAACTTTCGGATGCTCAAAAACGCGCTTTATTTCGGTCGCCAACGCGCAAACGGGCGCAAGGGCGGAAGGCCGCGCAAAAACGCAAAGAACAACGATTCAGCAGGTCAGGAGGTGTAAAGACATGACTTGTAAACCCAATGCAAAACCGCTGGTTTTAGGTTGGCTAAACCCACTCGCAAATGGTCGCCTAACCATAAAACAAAACAAAACAAAACAAGATAAGGCGGGTTTTGGTTCCTTGAACCAAAACCAAAACCCGCCGAACGTGCTTGTTGGTCAACCTATCAAGCAAGGTTTCTTCTCTTGCTTCTTCTCTTTGCGGCCTTGTTTTGTGCGGCTCATTCGTGCGACAGCAGAGCGGTTTTACACAGCTTTTCAACAGAGTTTTCCACAATCAGGCGAATTGGGGGTGAAAGCATGATGGCACCGACAACACGAGACGCTGCGCGTGAGCTGTTCGCAAGCAAGCTCTCATACGAGCTGATTGCTTGGAACGACATTCGAGCGCTCGAAGGATTCCTTGCAATCGAGTACGCGCGGCACGAGCGCGACGGGCACCACATGGAAATGCGCCCGGCGTACCGCAAGAAGTACCAGCCGCAAATCAACCTCGCCGAAGACGGCGTGGGCATCAAGAGCGCCTTCCTGCGCGTGAGCGGCTTCTACTTCCAAGGGCGCGAAGCAATCTCGTTCAACGAAGACGGGTTCATTGGCATTGCCGGTTGGGCTGATGACACGAACGTTCAGCCATTTCTACGGGCGTTCTACAGGTGGGTTTGCGAATGGATGATTGGAGTTGTCTACCGATGATTGAGACGAAAAACGCCAAGAGCCTTGCGGAGCTTTCGCAGGGAAACGCCGTCGAGCATCCCGACCATTACGCGGGCGACGGTCAGATTGAGTGCATGGACGCTATGCGCTCAATGATGAGCGGCGACCAGTACGCCTTGCCGCCCATCGCCGCCCACTGGTGGGCGGAAGCCTTCAAGTACATCTGGCGCTGGCGGCGCAAGGGCGGTGTTCAGGACTTGCAGAAGTGCAAGCAGTGCCTTGACTACCTGATTGCCGAGATTGAAGGCAAGAAGTGAAGCGTTACCAGATAGTTCTTTGCGCGATTGCCACCGTAGCGACTATAGCCGCCTTCTGGTGCGTCTGCTACTGGGCTTATCAATCGCTTCTGGCAATCGCCCTGTTTCTTGTGTTCCTAGCGCTCATATCGGTTTCGTTTTAGGAGGTAACACGTGAATACGAAGACCATTACGCGCAATTTCACCTACCACGCCCCGCACGGCGACCAGCCCGCGAGATTCGAGCTTTTGCGCAGCACCGCGCGAGGGCTTGCCGTTACCATTCAAGGCGAATGCCCGGAAAGCCGCGAGAAATCGCTTGCTTTTACGAAGCTCGAAGAGTGCATCATGTGGGCTAACGCCGCCATAGCTCGCAACGAGATTGAAGGCGGTGAGCAGTAATGGACGAAAGCAAGATCACCGAGCGCGGTGTTTACGGTTGTTTGGCAGTCGTGCTGTTCTCCGTCCTGTCTATCGTGGCTAGCGTCGCCGTTGGAGTTTTCTTCGGAGTTGGGTTCGGGCTTCTCGCCTACGCTCTCTTCATCGTCTTTGCGACGGTCTGCGTGCTTCGAGCCTTCAAGAAGGCCGGTAATTAGCATGGGTGGCAAGTATGAGGTTCGCGGTGCGATGAGCGGACTTTGCCCGTTCTGGAACGGCCAATTTACCAACTCGCTTGCTCATGCCCTGCTGCTGCTCATCCGGTTTTCCCTGAAGTACCGAATCGTTGAGTTCAACATCAGGAAAGATCCGTTGGATTGCGCGGACTGCCACGACGATAACTGCCCTTCGCGGATTCGTGAAAACTGCGAGTGGTCATGATGGGCGTTAAGGTCAAGCGCGGTGCGGATGGCGTTTTCGAGTGCCGTTTGTACCTTGGACGCAGCATCGACGGCAAGGCAATTCGCCCTTACAAGCGGTTTCCGAATGCGGCTACCGAAGAGGAAGCGCAAGCCCTCGCTGAGACGTGGGCGGCTTACGTGACGGCTGACGGAACGGTTAGAAGCGCCCGCTTGACCGATTTGCTCGAAGACTACGTGCAACTGCGCGAGCGCAACGGCGCAAGCCCGAACAGCATTAAGAGCTATCGGCTGTTCTGCCGCTACGTCGCACGTTACCTGAAGACCGTAAACGCGCGCGATCTCGGCGTGATGGACTTCAACCGCTTTGAGCAACGCTTGCTCATGGCTAAGGACGAAGGCGGGCAAGGTCTTTGCCGCAATAGCGTTATCAACGTCCACAACTTCTTGCGCGGAGCTTATAACCACTTCGTAGACGCTGGTATTTGCGACGCTAACCCGCTGGTGTACGTCGCCAAACCGTCGCCGGAACGGCACGAAGCTTCAGCGCTCACCGAATGGGATTTCGAGGGCTTCAACGAGAAGCTAGAGGGTGCGCTTAGCAAGGAGATCAAGACGAAGGCCGATTACCGCGCCGCCGTCTACGCCTTCGCTTCGTGGCTGTCGCTCGTTACCGGCATGCGCGTTGGCGAGGTGTGCGCGGTGCAGCGCATCGACGTTAAGCGCGTCTTGTCTTACGTCCACGTCGGCGGAAACGTCATTGAGGGCAAGGGCAAGAAGCCCTATCGCCGAAACGTCACCAAAGGCCGCAAGTGCCGCAACGTCGCGCTTACGCAAGACGATATCGCGGTCATTGATGCCTTCACGAAGCTTCAGAGCGCCGTTCTGGGACGTTTGGGCGCAGATTGCCCACTGGTGACGCTAGACGGCTCATATATGCGCCCAACGACGATTTCACGGGCTTTCAGCCGCATACGCGACGCGTGCGGACTACCGCGAGAGATCACGTTTCACAGCTTGCGTCACACGCACGCTTCATGGCTCATCGCCAACGGCTGCGACCTGAAGACGCTATCTGAGCGCATGGGGCACGCGGACGAAGCAACGACGCTTCGAATCTACGGCCACCTGATGCCCGGACGCGACGCGGCGGCGGCTCAGCTCTTCAGCGAAGCGAAGCGCCGCGCGGCGGGTTAGGAGGTGTGCCAAAGGTGAACCAAAACGCCGTTTTCGGGCATCGCGGCGACCGAGGACGAAACGCGAGATAAACCGCCGCTTTCGGTACGGGTTAGAACCGCCCGTGCCAGATAAGAAGTAATTATCAGGCAGTCGTGAGAAGGGAGGGTGCCAGTGGAGCCGCAAGAGGTCGATTTCAGCCCAAGAGAAGTGAAGTTGAGCCGAGAGATGCAGAAGACGTTAGAGAAGACGCATGCGGCCTTGCAGAAGATGTGGGAGCGCGAGAAGCAGGAAGCGAAGACGGTCTACGAGATCACTATTCCCGCCCAAACGCTGACCATCGTAGGAAAGGAGTGCGCCGAGCACGTGCTAAGCACGCTCAAAAGCGTTCGGCTCTCGGGCACCTACCGCGTCACGAAGAAATGAGGTGCGATGAAGACCGTTGAGCTTAACGACGATGACTGGGCACGGCTCAAACGCAAGCTCATGACGCGAAGCGTTGACGATGCCCTGAAGGACTACACGCCGCCCGTCAAGCTGACGCACGGCACCGAATACATCACTTACGAGAAGGAAGGTTACGAAGATGATTCCGAATCTGACAACTGAGCAGCGCCGCGAAAACCTCGAAAAGGCGAAGGCCGCGCGACAGCGCCGCCACGCGATCTTGAAGGGCGTTGCCGATGGCTCTTACAGCGTGCCCGACGTGCTCAACATGGCTTGCACTGATGACACCGTGGCGCGAATGAAGGTCTTTACGCTCATCAAGGCGGCACCGGGCTACGGTTTCGCCCGCACGCAGCAGACCATGCGCAAGCTTCACATTTCCGAATCGCGCCGCCTTCGCGGCCTTGGCGCTAACCAGCGCGCGGCGCTCATGGAGGTGTTCGCATGAACGCTGATAGTGTCGAGTACATCATCAGTTTCATTTTTACTGTTGCTATGCTTGCGTGTTTGACGTGCATTGCTTGTCGGCTCACCGACATTCTCCACGCGATAAGGAACTTGCATAACTTTTCGGTTATCCCAAGAAACATCGACGTGTTCATAACGAGGAAGGGCGAGGATAACGATGAGTCTTAACAAGATCACGCTGTCGGGCAATCTCGGCGCAGATGCCGAGCTGCGCTATACGAAGAGCGGAAACCCCGTCGTTTCGTTCTCGCTTGCTGTCAACGAGCGCACGCCGAACGGCGACGGCACATGGGGCGAATATACCAACTGGCCTGATTGCGTCATGTTCGGAAAGCGCGCTGAAGCGCTCGCGCCGTGGCTTTGCAAGGGCACCAAGATTTCGCTTATTGGTCACATCCACACGCGCAGCTATCAGAAGGACGGCCAGAGCATCAAGCGCTGGGAAGTTCGCGTTGATGACGTGGAGCTTATGCAGTACAAGCGCGACGCGCAATCACCGGCACCAGCCAACGCAGCCGCGCCCGGTCTTGCGATGGCTACCGGCGACCCGTCGCCCGTTGCGCCAGTGCAACCGGCAGCGCCAGACCTTTACGACGATGACGTACCGTTTTAGGGGGAGAAGGATGTTCGGAATCAAGAAGAAGGGCGCAGAGATCAAGCAGCCCGTTTATGTCGTGCTCGTGCCGGAGGTCGCGGCATACGCCAGTGCCGCTTCGTTCCCGGTAGATTCGGCGGGTAAGCTCGTTTTTCTCAACGACACGGTGGAGCATGAGGGCAGCGAATATCAGGTCGTCGCGATGAGCCACCGAAACAAGGTTGTTATCCGTCCGAAGGGTCAGACTTACGGCGGCAAGTGGGTTAAGGCTGGAAGCGTGCGCGTCACGCGTCATGTTCTGGGGGTGCGCTAATGATTGGCAGGAAGCTTCGCGCTAAGAAGGTCAATGAGGGAATCGAGATGCCGCGATATGCGCATGAGGGCGATGCTGGGCTTGACCTTCGCATTACCGAGACTGTCAAGCTCGAACCGATGCAGAAGTGCGTTGTCGGTTGTGGCCTTGCCGTCGAGATTCCGAGCGGTTGTGTGGGGCTGGTGTTCCCGCGCAGCGGCCTTGCGGCGAAGCAGGGCATCACGCTTTCGAATAGCGTTGGCGTTATCGACAGCGGCTATCGCGGCGAGGTGTGCGCGGCGCTCATCAATCAGAGCTATGAGACGGTGACGCTCGAAGCGGGTACGCGCGTCTGCCAGCTTGTCGTTATGCCCTATGTGCCGTGCGATCTCGTGCCGGTCGATGAGCTGAGCGACACCGAGCGCGGCGCTGGCGGCTTCGGTTCAACGGGCGTTGAGTAGGTGAAGCAACGTTGAAGGCCAAGGAGTATTTCGAGGGTATCCGTGCCGAGGTGGTGAAGACCGACAGGGCGCGGGAAATGCTCGAACGCATGAGGGCGCGTGAGGGAGCCAAGGCGCAGAGCTATCATGCTGGTGGCGGCAGCGGGTACGCGGCAGACCCGATGGATTCCATCGCGAGGCGCATCGACTTCGAGGGGCGGCTAGAGAAGCGCATAGCCGCCGCAGAGGAAGCGCTAGACGAAGCCTGCGAAGTGCTCTACGGCAAGGACGGGCGCGGAGGGCTTGCGAAGCTGAAGGGCACGCGGTACGCAGACGCAATCTGCATGGGATACCTGCAAGCTCAACCGTGGCCTGAAATCGCCGATATCATGCAGTGCTCTCAGCAGTGGTGCCATGAGCTTTGCAATGCAGGTTTTGTGTATATAGACAAGGTAGGATGGGCGCACGTGAAGAACGCCTGATAAACGCCACTTGTGTTCACTTTCCTACTTATGCTAAAGTTCGGTACGGTGGATTAGGTCAAGGCCACGGGCAATCGCGCTCGTGGCCTTTTTCATGCCGTGACAGCTTAGGGGGTGCGCGATGGCTAAGGACTTCTCGCGCGCCTTCTACTCATCCGCCGACTGGGAACACGCCAGAGACGCGGCGCTGACGCGTGACGCTCACCTTTGCCAGCACTGCTTGCAGCAAGGAGAGATCACGCCCGCCGTCATGGTGCATCACATCACGGAGCTGACACCAGCGAACGTCAACGACCCGAACGTTGCGACCAACCTAGACAACCTCGTTAGCCTTTGCGACCGATGCCATAAGAAGGTGCATGGTTGGATAAGGCAAGGCTCAACGCGTCAAGGGTTGGCTTTCGACAGCGACGGGAACTTGATATCGCTTTCAGACTGACACACAAACACGACACAACGCGGCGCAAGCGCGGGAAATCGAACGCAAAACCGCAGGTAGACCTGCGTGACAATCCCCCCGGTCTGAAAAACGCAGACGGTGCCTAGGGCACCAACGCCGGGAGGTAATTTCATGCGCGCGCCGGATTTTCGAAAGGGGGTGGTCTTGCGATGACGGCGAAAGTAAACAATACTTCGAAGGTTTCGCCGCGAGTTGCGGGCAGCAGCCCGCCGAAGCGCCCGGTTTCGAAGCAGAAGCGCGTAGAGAGCGAGCTGAAGAAGCTTCGCGAGATCACCAAGGGCGCTATTCCCGACGAGAAGCGAAAAGCCGTCATGCCGCTTCTAGCGAACCTCGCGTTTCTGAAGGTCAAGCTTGACGATGCCCGCGCCGATCTGCTCTACGAAGATATCTTCACCGAGTACGACAACGGCGGCGGGCAAACCGGGCTGCGCGAGCACCCCGGCTTCAGCGCATACAACAAGCTGTTCACCACGTTCTCGCGCGGCGTGAAGCAGCTTACCGACATGATGCCGAACGGCACCGCCGCTGCCGACGCGCTCATTGACTTCATCAATGAAACGCGGTACGGCTAGGGCGAAGTCTAAGGGCGGCTCGTGCGAGCGCGCGATACGCGAATACTTCGGCGGCATACTGAGCGGCGAGATCATAGCGTGCGAGAAGATGAAGCAGGTTGCCGCCCATGTCCTGCGCGACATGGACAACACCGACCCGCTCTATCCGTACCACTACCGCGAAGAGTTCGCGCAGAAGCACGTTCGGTTCATCGAAAGCTTCTGCCGCCTACCGTCCGGGCGCTTAGGGCACGATTTCAAGCTAGAGCTTTTCCAACGCGCCATTCTGTCGGTCGTTTTCGGGTTCGTTGACGCTGAGGGCGTGCGGCAATATCGCGAAGTGCTCTGGATTATGGGGCGCAAGAACGGAAAGACCGCGCTTGCGTCTGCGATAGAGCTTGACTTGCTCGTGAACGACGATGAGGGCGCGCCGGAGGTATACAACGTCGCCACCGCCCACGATCAGGCGGCAAAGGGATTCAACAACGCGTGGCGCATGGTTCAGACAAGCCCCGCGCTCGCAAAGCACATCCGCAAGCGCGTTGCAGACCTCTACTGCGATCTGAACATGGGGAGCATCCGCGCGCTGAGCGCCAACACGAACCATCTTGACGGATTGGACATTTCCGGCGCTATCGTTGACGAGCTGGCCGCGATGAAGAACCGCGACCTATACGACCTGACGATGCAGGGAACGTCCGCGCGCCGCCAACCGCTCGTGTTGGAGATCACGACTAACGGATTCGTCAGAAACAGCATCTTCGATGCCCAATACGAGTATGCGACCAAATGGCTTGACGGCAAGGCGACCGGCGAGAAGGCAGAGCGCTTCATTGCGTTCATCTTCGAGCTTGACGAGCGCGAGGAATGGCAGGACGAAGGCGCTTGGGTCAAGGCGAACCCCGGCCTAGGCACCATCAAATCGCTTTCGGCGCTTCGCCAGAACGTTTCCAAAGCGAAGGACGATGCGACCTACCTTCCTACGCTGCTGGTTAAAGACTTCAACCTGATTGAAAACCAGTCGCAAGCTTGGCTCACGTGGTCTGAGATTCACAACGAAGCGACATTCGACCCCGGAGACGGAACGTTTACGTATGCCGTGCTAGGAGTTGACGCGGCGGATACGACCGACCTCACCGCTGCGTGCCTTCTCATGCAGCGACCGAACGACCCGAACATATATGCGCTTCACATGGCTTGGATTCCGCTTCGCGCGCTGGAACAGGCAGAGCGTGAGGGGCGGCGTGGAGGGCGCGACGGCGTGCCTTACGACGCGTGGATTGCGCGCGGGCTTATGCGAGCGTGCGAAACGCCCATCATGGACAAGCGCGACGTTCTGGATTGGGTGGCAGAAATTCAGGACAAGTACGGAATCTATGCCGTTGCGTGCGGTTACGACCCGTGGCACATGCGCGACGTTCCCACCGTGGACGCATACGAAGACTACTTCGGGGCTGACAACCTGCAAAAGGTAATTCAGGGCGCGCAAACGCTTTCAATGCCGATGAAGGAGCTTCGAGCGCTCTACAAGGAAGGGCGCATCGTGGACAACGCCAACCCGATTGCCGAATGGTGCCGCTCGAACGTCGCCATTCGAACCGACGTGAACGGAAACATTCAGCCGGACAAGAAGAACCAAGACCCGCGCAACCGCATAGACGCGTGGGCTGCTGAGTGCGACGCGTTCATCGCGATGAAGAACATTGCGGACGACTACCGCGCGATGATAGGAGGTTAGAGTTGAGCAGATCACAACCGTTCGTGCGCTCGCTCTTCGATGCGGTGTTCCACCGTCCGCAGATGCAAGCTGTCAACGGCTACTTCAGCACGTTCACGGCCTATGCGCCGAGCTTCACAACATGGCAGGGTGGGCTTTACGAAGCCGAGCTGACGCGAAGCATCATCGAGAGCGGCGCAGACCATGCTAGCAAGCTGAAGCCCGAGGTTTCGGGCTCTGCTCAGCCTGTCGCGGCGCGCGCTCTCAGGCAGCAGCCTAACCCGTGGATGACAACCCCGCAGTTTATCAAGCGCATCTGGACGATTCTTCAGGTCAACGACACGGCGCTCATCATCCCGATAGACGCGGGAGACGGCACCACTATAACGGGCTACTACCCCGTTCTTCCGAGCCAGTGCGAAGCATACGACGTTGACGGCGAGCTTTGGCTAATGCTCACGTTCCCGACCGGCGACAGCGTGCTTGTCGAGTGGTCGCGCGTGGGCGTTATGACACGCCACCAGTACCAAAGCGATTTGTTCGGCGACGGCACGAACGTTCTTCAGCCGACGTTGGAGCTGATGCACGCGCAGAACGAAGCCGAGCAGTCGGCTATCAATCAGGGCGCGGCAATTCGCTTTATCGGCAAGCTGAGCCAGAACCGCAACGAGGGCGACCAAGAGAAGGCGCGCAAGGCGTTCAACGCTCAGCTTTCCGCAGACAACGCGGGCGGCATCGCCGTATATGACAAGCTGTTTTCAGACGTGCAACAGATAACGCCGAACAGTTACACGGTCGATGCGGCGCAGATGGAGCGAATCGAGAAGAGCGCTTACCGCTTCTTCGGCTCCAATGAGGATATCGTCACGAACTGCGCGGACGAAGACACCTTCAACAGCTACTACGAAGGACGCATCGAGCCGTTCGCTGTTCAGCTCGGATTCGTTATCACATCCATGACGTACACGGCGAACGAGATAGCGCACGGAAACTCAATCATGTTCAGCGCGAACCGACTAGAGTTCGCCAGCAACACTACGAAGCTTAACGTCTCGGTCGCGCTCTTCGACCGTGGTATCTGGAACGGCAATCAGGTTGCCGATGTTTTCCAATCCCAACACTACGGCGGCGGCGAGCGCCACGTCATACGCGGCGAGTATATCGACCTTGCGCTCATCAGCGAGCACACGGCGGAACAGGCGGCGCAAGCCGCGCAGACGAACGCGAACATAGCCGCTATCGACGCGAGCAGCGGCGTTGGAACCAGCAAGGAGGTAGACGATGCCAGCGAAACCGAGTGAGCGGCAATACCGTTCCCTTGCCGTGCCGCTCAACGTGCGGACGGCTGACGGAAGCGCGAACAAGCGCTTTGACACCGATTACTACGTCGAGGGCTACGCATCGACATTCAACGACCCATACGTGCTTTTCACCGACTGGGACGGCAACGAGTATCGCGAGATCATCGACCCCGGCGCTTTCGACGGCGCGGACATGAGCGACGTTATCATGCAGTACGACCATGCGGGCAAGGTGCTTGCGCGCATGAGCAACAACACGCTCATTGTCGAGCCTGACAAGCACGGGCTTTTCATCGCGGCAGACCTTAGCGGATCTCAGGCCGCGCGCGACCTTTACGAAGAGATTACTAACGGCCTTATTACGCGCATGTCGTGGGCTTTCAGCGTGGGCGCGGACGAATACGACCGGGACACGCACACCACGACCATTACGCGCGTCAAAAAGGTTTTCGACGTGTCGGCGGTGAGCCTTCCGGCTGACCCCAATACGGAGATTTCAGCAAGAAACCTGCTCAACGGAGTGATTGAGCAGTCGCGCAAGGAGCTTGCGCGCCGTAAGAGTGCCCTTGCAATCGCGAGGGCGACGCTGGCAATCGCCAAGAGCAGAAAGGTTTAGGACAATGGACGAACTGACTATGGATGACCTGCTTAACGAGCTTCAGGGGCTTGTTGACAAGTACAAGGCCGATGACGGCACCGATGCTGAGCCGAGCGAGCAGGACGCAGAGCGCATGAGCGCGCTTACCGCCGAGATTGAGAAGCGAAACGCCGCCGCAGCGCAGCGCCGCGACAGCCACGCCGCGACCGTCGCCGCCGCGCGCGCCGCTATCGAGAACGGCAGCGCCCGCCGCGTCGATGCCGTGCCGCTGGGCACTTCCGCGAGCGCTCGCGGAGCTCTGCCGCAGGTGCGCGACACGACCGACTACAACGCCGCCGCCCGCCGCGCTTGGGTGAAGGACATTGCCCGCCGGAGCGGCGTGCAGCTCATCGAGGGTACCGATTTCACGCAGGTTGAGCGCGACGCTTACAACGCGCTTGTCGAGCGCCGCACCGCGTTCACGCATCTGACCAGCAACACCGATGCGGTTATCCCCGTCGAGCTTCAGACGCAGATTTTCACGCTGATTGACAACACGGCTGTTCTCTACGGCGACATCCATAAGGACAACTTCCCGCATCAGTTCGAGCTTATCCGCCATAAGGGCATCACGGCTGGCGACGCGGCGAAGACCGATGAGGGCGCAGCGCCCACCGATGAGGAGCAGAACGAGTTCGACACCATCACCCTTACGGGTGAGGAGATCAAGAAGACCGTCAAGATGAGCCGCAAGATGGCGGTTCAGTCTATCAACGGCTTTGAGCAGTACATCGTCAACGAGACTGGCGCGCGCCTTGCCGTCGCTGCCAACGCGCGAGTTCACGCCAAGACGGTTGACACCACGCTTGGCATGGATTCCGGCAACAAGATTAACTGCGCAACCGCTGGCACCCTGAAGAAGGCTGATATCACCAAGCTTTTGGGCATGCTCTACACCTACGGCAACCCCGCGCCGAAGGGCTGCATTATCTATGCCAACGGCAACACCATTTGGAACCATATTGCTATGGTCGAGGATGCCAACGGGCGTTCTTACTTCGTTGACGAGAAGACCGAAGACCCCGCCGTTGAGGGTCATATCTTTGGCAAGCTCGTTAAGCGCGACGATTCTATGGCGGATGGCATCATCAAGGCTGGTTATCCCGACCTGTTCCGTGGAAACATCTTCGACGGCGTGGACGTTACGCCCTATGTCGAGCCTGGTACGCAGAAGCGCTGCTTTGACGGCTACCTGCTCTTTGACGGCGGGCTTGTCGTGCCTAAGGCTTTCGGACAGCTCACCATCGGCACCGCCGCAAAGTAACGAGGTGGTGACAGATGACAGAGAAGCCGAAGCTGCTTGACGCGTGCCGCGAAGCGCTGAGGATTCCCGCCGACTGCACCGACTTTGACGCTGAGATCGAAGACCTCATCGAAGCCGCCCGCGCCGCGATGCGCGCGGGCGGCGTTGCCGATACCGTAGCCGCCGACGATTCGAACAGCACGGTTCGGCTCGCGGTGAAGGTCTACTGCAAGGCGAACTTCGGCATGGACAACCCCGATGCCGACCGCCTTACTCAGAGCTTCGACGATCTGCTAACCATGATGCGCGGCAGCTCGGAGTTCGGGGGCGTGAAATGAGCATGTGGGCTGGCACGTGCCAGCTCATCACTAAGACCGTCAAGAAGGACGAATACGGCGTGCAGCAGGTGCAGGAGACGAAGCGCAAGGTCTTCTGCAATGTGTTCAGCATGGGCGACGCGGCATACTACGCAGCCGCCGCCGCTGGCATCCACCCCGAAGCCGTGTTGCAGATTCGGAAGAGCGCCTACAACGGGGAGCGGCTAGTCGAGTTCGACGATACGCGGCTCACGGTCTCGCGCGTTGACAGGTCGAGCCCCGACTTCGTGCGGCTGACGCTCGCAGAGGTGGTGGGCGACCGTGGCTGAGCAGAGCATCGAGCGCTTCATCCGAAGCTGCATGAAAGAGTGCGTGGACGATAACGTTTCCGCGCTCGCGGAGAACTTGGAGGAATCCGGAAAGCGCGCGGTGAAGCTCCTGAAGCAGAAGAGCAAGGTTCGCACCGGCGCTTACAAGAAGGGCTGGAAGGCCGACGTAACGACCGACGAGACGGGCACCGAATGCACCGTGCATAACCGGCGATACCAGCTAACGCACCTTCTGGAGAACGGCCACAAGATCACGAACCAGACCGGCGAGTATTACGGCGACGTTCCCGGCGACGGCGTTATCGCCGAGGTGGCAGACCAGGTGGCGCGCGAGTTCGCGGATATGGGGGGCGATGGCAGATGATCGGGCTAGACGAGCTTTGCGCCGCTCTCGATTCGCTGGGCATACCGTGGGCTAACCAGCGCTTCGCGGACGGCGAGGAACCGGCACCGCCCTTCATCTGCCTTGTCGCGGGATACAGCGAATCGGCATACGCCGACAACAATACCTACCTATCGTGGATGCCCTACGATATCGCGCTCTACACGCGGCACCGGGACTACGCGACCGAGAAGCGCATACGCGCCGCGCTCGAAGCCGCCGAGTGCCCTTACACGCTTGGCATCACAGAGATTGATTCAGAAGAGCTTACCGAAGCGGCGTTCACCGTGAACGTCGCCGAGAGTTAGGAGAAAACAAATGGCACGAAACGGATTCTTCGGCGTGAAGAACTCGCATTTCGCGATCTGCACCGACGAAGACGCGCTTACCTACGAAGACCCCGTGCACGTCGCGGGCACAGTCGCTATCAGCATGGAGCCGACCGTTGAGACGGCGACTAGCTACGCCGACAACGAGCCTTGGCTTGACAAGCAGCAGGACAACGGCGGAAGCGGCACCATGAGCTTCTACGACACCGAGGGAACGGTAGAGCTTCGCCAGCTCATCGCAGACCTCGTGGGCTACGAGATTGCGCAGGACGGGCGAACCATCCTGAGCGCAGACCGAACGCCTAAAAAGTTCGCCTTCATGTGCGAGCAGCCGGGGCACGTGCTCGGTCGCCGCCGCTGCCTTCTCATGTGCCAGCTCTCTAAGCCGACGCAGGAGCTTAACACCGTTCAGGACACGCCGGAGATTACGCAGCTCGATTACCCGTTCACGTGGCGACCCATCACCATCCCCGCCACCGACATTCGCACGAGTGGCTACGACAGCTTCACCGGCCTTGCCGATTACGACACCTTCTTTGATGCGGTCAATATCGAGCTGGCACACAAGACCAAACCGACCGTCTAGGAGGTAGCGATTGCTTATCAAGGTTGGCGAAAAGAGCTACGAAGCGACCTTCAACGCGTTCACACCGATTGCCTATTCTCGATGCTTCAACGAGGTTGTCGAGGGCGGAAGGAAGCGCCCGAAGGACATAGCGGACGCGGTTTCTAAGATCGCCGGTTCTCTCATGACTAGCGACGTGCCTGCTATCGTCCCGCTGCTCGAAATCTTCTACGCGTGCATCAAGACCGCAACGCCGAAGTTCGATACCGGATTCGATGAGTGGGTTTCGTCCTTCCCGTTGGACGCGTACAACTTGGAGCGCAAGGACGGTTGGGCTTCCGACGTGATGCGCATTGTCGAGGACAACTTTTTTCCTTCGGCGACCGAGGACGTGGAAGCCGCGCCCGCCGAAGAGGAAAGCGCCGCCGCTGCCAAGCGAGCTTAGCGACGCGTGCGACGCGCGATACATCTACAACTGCCAGCAATGCGGCCTGACGCTATCAGACCTTCATATGATGAGCTACCGGCAGGTGCAAGACCTGTTTGAGATCAACGCGTTCTACGCCGACGCTGCGGAGCACTACGACGAGGACGAGAAGGCGTGCAAAGCCGAAGCCGCGTTCTGGTCATGACGTGACATGAAGTGAGTTCTTGACGGCAGCGCACCCGCGCGGGCGCGCTGCTTCAAGCACTCATGGGCACTTTGACAAACGAAGAGGGGTGATTACGTGGCTGTTTCCTACAAGGGTCTTGTTATCAAGTTCGGCGGGGACACGACCGAGCTTCAAAGCGCCCTGAAGAAGGTTCAGCAGGAATCGCGCAACACCCAAAGCGACTTGCGCGATATCAACAAGGCGCTGAAGTTCGACCCCGGCAACACCGAGCTGCTAGAGCAGAAGGTAAAGGCGCTCAACTCGGCATACGACGAGACGAAGCAGAAGCTTGACGTTTACAAGCAAGCGCTCGCTCAGTTGGAGAGCAAGAAGCAGAGCGGCGCGAAGCTCACGGCTCAGGAAGAACGGCAGTACGACAGCCTGAAACGCGCGATCATGCAGTGCGAGCGCCAGCTTGACAGCTACGGCACAGAGCTTGCGGACACCGCGCGACAGGCCGAAGGCTCGAAGACGGCTCTTGGCAAGCTCGGCCAGACCATCGAGGACAACGCCGACAAGATTTCAAACGCCGGTTCCAAGGTGTCGAGCGCAGGAACGGCATTGTCTGGCGGCATCATCGGCGCTGCCGGTGCACTTACCGGCCTTGCATCTAGCCAAGAGGAAGCCATACAGCAGAGCGGGCAGTTGGAAACCGCTTGGGTGAGCGCTGGCGGCACTGCCGAACAGGCTTCATCGACCTACGCGATGTTCTACCGCATCCTTGGGCAGAGCGACACGGCGACGGAAGCGAGCCAGAACCTAGCGCGCCTTACCACCAACCAGCAGGATCTTCAGCAGTGGACTGACATTGCTGCGGGCGCATACGCGACGTTCGGCGACGCGCTGCCGCTCGAAAACCTTGCGGAAGCCGCGCAGGAGACGGCGCACACGGGAACCGTCACAGGCGGTCTTGCCGACGCTCTCAACTGGTCTACGGCATCAGCCGAGCAGTGGAGCGCGGCGCTTTCCGGGCACTCTTCGGCTCAGGCCGCCTTCAATCAGGCCGTCGCAGAAGGCCAGACGAAAGAAGATGCCTTCAATGCCGCGCTTGCCGCGTGCGGAAGCGAGCAGGAGCGGTCGCAGCTCATCACCGAGACGCTCACCGGGCTTTACGCCGACGCTGGGCGGCAGTACCAAGAGACGAACAAAGACCTTCTCGCTTCGCGCGACGCGCAGAACGAGATGAACCAGAGCATGCAGGAACTCGGCGAAGCGGCAATGCCAGTCAAGACCGCCGTAACCGAGATCGGGACAAGCCTTCTTAACACGCTCGCGCCCGCGCTCGAAACCGTCACGGGCTGGTACAAGAGCCTGTCGCCAGAGCAGCAGACGCTTGTTAACAACCTCGCGCTCGGCGCGGTCGCCTTCGGCGGCGTGACTACCGCCATTGGTAAGACGATGGAAGCGGCGGAGGGCGTGGGAAGCGCCTTCAAGACCGCTGGCGAGCTTTGGGGCGGCGCTAAGAAGCTCATGGGAGATACGGGCTTTCTGAGCAAGATAGGTACCGGGTTCTCAAACATCGTCAGCAAGGCGGGCGGTCTGGGAACCATGCTCACCGGCACGCTTTCTAGCGGCTGGACGGGCTTCACCGGGCTTATCGCCGCCCATCCTATCGGCCTTGGCGTTGCCGCCGTGTCAGCCGCCGTGGGTGGCCTTACGTGGTTCTTCACTCAGACCGAGACGGGCAAGCAGATGTGGTCTGACTTCACCGGCTGGATTTCGGAGAAGTGGCAAGGCGTGCAGGATTTCTTCGCGGGCGTTCCTGAGTTTTGGGGCGGAATCTGGGAGCAGGTCAGCACTGGCGTTTCGGATTTCTGCACCGGCGTTGGCGAGAAGTGGGAACAGCTGAAGCAAGGGGCTTCCGACACTTGGGAGAACATCAAAACCGGAGCTTCGAACGCTTGGAACGATCTGAAAACCAACGTCGGGAACCTCGCGCAAGGCGCGGTCGATACCGTGTCTAACGGGTGGAACAACCTGACCGGCAACACCGATTCGGCCTTCGGGCAAATCGCTTCCACGGTACAGAACGACATGAACACCGCGAAGACCGTTGGCAGCTCGGCGGCTGGTGCTCTGCAGGCCGCGATGAACGGCGATTGGGAGACGGCGAAGAGCCAAGCGGCAAACGCCTTCAACGCCATCAAGGACAACATCGGCTCGAAGCTTGACGCTGCCGAGAGCACGGCGGTTAGCATCGCAGACCGCATCGGCGACAAACTGGGGTTCCCCGGCCTTGGCTCGAAGGTTCAGGGCGTGTTCGACGGCATCAGGGGCTTCATCGAGAACCCGATTGAAAGCGCGTGGAACGCGATTTCCGGCATTCCGGGAAAGATCATGAACGCGTTCAGCGGTATTCGAATCAGCATCCCGAAGCCGAAGATGCCGCACTTCAACGTGAGCTGGAACGACTTCGGGCCAATCAAGCTGCCTAGCGTCAGCGTGAGCTGGTACGCGAAAGGCGGAATCTTCGACGCGCCGTCGATCATCGGCGTTGGCGAAGCGGGACGGGAGGCAGTTCTTCCCATTGACCGACTGTCAGACCTCATGGCCGATGCGCTGACGCAGATCGGGGCTTTCGGGAAGCAGCCGCCAACTCAGGTCGTAACCGTGAGCGTCGAGCTTAACGCACAGATTCGTGATGGCGTGGACGCATACGAGACAGGCCAGCAGATCGGCGCTGGCATTGCAAGCAAGCTGAAGCAAAGGGGGGTGCCAGTTGCAACTTAGACGGACTAGGAACCAGCACGACCGAATCATATTCAACGGCACCGACCTGTCGAAGCTGGTCTACTGCAAGGTGCGCCGCCCCATCATGGCGACCGTCAACGCGACGTTCGAGAGCGTGCCGGGGCGGCACGGCGAGGTCTTCAAGAGCGCCTACCGTGGCGGCTACGACCTTCCCGTTGAGATTTGGCTTAGGACTGAAGACCGCCGCGAGGTCGCGGAGATGCGGCACAGGCTCGCGGCGGCTCTCTGGACTGACGAACCCGCGCCGCTCTACCTTCCCGATGACCCGACGCGCTACCTGCTCGCAATCGTGAGCGGAAGCACCGACCTAGACGAGATCACGGACGATTGCCCGACAACCACCGTTACGTTCCACATCGGCGACCCCGACTATTACGGCCAGAAGCGCCGCATGGAGGTTTTGGCGGGCAACGTCTACGTCAACGCCGGAGGAAACCGACCCGCACATCTGAAGGTAACGGCGAAGCCCGCCGCTGGAAGCACGTGGCGGATTACGAACGTCGATACCGGCGAGTTCGTGGCTATCAACACCGCGCTCACGTCTTCGAGCACCATACGGCTTGACATGGCGACCGAGCGAGCAACGGTCAACAACCAGACCGCACCGGTAACGATTGACTCGGATTACTTCGAGATAAACGGGCGCTGCCACCTGAACATCACCAACGGCACAGCGATTCTTGAGTGGGTGGAGAGATGGCTTTAATCAGACGAATAGGCTTCACCCGGTTCAGCAGGTGGGGCGACAACCTAGGCAGGCTCACGGTAAGCGAAGCAACGCACACGGACGCTCTTGACGGGACGGACGAGCTGAAGATCACGTGCTCCGAAGACCTCGTGAAGGGCGACCGCGTAGTTTGGATTGACCTTCATAGCGTGTGCCACGAACACATCGTGGACACCATCGACCGCGTACACGACGATGACGGCGCGCCAGAGACGCAAGCCGTTTGCATCAACTCGGTTAACGAGACGTGGGACGACTGGTTGGACGATAAGCGGCCTTCTGGCGGAGTGTCGGTAGCCCTCACGTCCATTCTCGCAGACACGCGCTGGGAGGTTGGCACGTGCGATCAGGGCGGCAGCGCTTCGCGCACCTTCTACCATGAGAGCGTGCGCGAGGGCTTGGCCGGAATCATCGAGACGTGGGGCGGCGAGCTTGAAACGCTCATCGTCCACGACGGCTCGAGCATCGTTAGCCGTCGCGTTGGCGTGCGCGCGAAGCGCGGCAACCAGAGCAGCGCTAAGCGGTTCACATGGACTAAAGACCTCGTTTCCGTCAAGCGCTCGGTTGCGAGCGACAACCCGAAGACGCGCGTTTACGGCTACGGCAAAGGCGTTGAGACTGAGGGCGGCGGCTACGGTCGCCGCCTTACCTTCGGCGATATCAACGACGGAAAAGACTACGTGGAGGATGCCGAAGCCACCGCCGTTTGGGGGCACCCTGACGGCGAGGGCGGCATTCTGCCCGCAGTAGCGGCCTACGTCAACGAGCAGTGCGAGGACGCGGCGCAGCTCTTGCGGGAAACGCAAGACTACCTAGAGCAGGTGAAGGAGCCGAAAGTAACCTACACCGCTTCCGTTATCGACCTATACGCGTTCGGGCGCTCGTGGGAGGGCGTGGGCGTTGGCGATGACGTGGCGATCATCGACAAGGGATTTTCTGCCGAGGGCGTGCGCCTTCATGGCCGCGTGTCTCAGATTGAGCGCGACTTGCTCACCGGCGATGCTACCGTTACGTTCGGCACGCTTACGGACACGATGGCCGACATGTGGGCGAGTGTTAACAACGCGCTTAAGAGCAACAGCAAGCAAAACGCGCTCTACGACGCGGCGGCTGGCACGTCGGTATCGTGGCTCATTCAGCTTCAGCAAGCGCTCAACGCTCAGTTCAACGCGGTTGGCACCTACCATGTCGAGACGTTCGAGCTTGGCGAGATCTGGAGCAACGTACCGCTGAACCCCGAAACGGGTTTGCCGGTCAAGGCTACCGCCGACATGTGGGCTATCAACGTCAACGGGCGCGGTCAGCGGTTGGCCGCTGGCCTTACGTCAGACGGTCAATGGGATTGGCGAACGTTCTTCACGGGCGGCATGGTGACTGCCGATGTTATCAACGCTGGCACCATGAAGGCCGACCGCGTGCGCGCCGGTCTGCTCACCGACGAGAAGGGAAACAACTACTGGGATTTGACCAACGGCGAGTTCGCGCTTTCCGCTTCGGCGACAGTTGATGGCGAGACGGTGGATCAAATCGCGAGCGATGCCGCGAGCGAAGCGCAGAAGGCTGCTGTCGAAGCGGCTGAGCAGGCGGACGCTAAACGCTTGGAAGAAGCGAAGAAGTACGCATCGGAGCAGGCTGCATCGGCAGGAACCGACGCAAAGAAGCAGGCGCAATTCTACGTTGACGCTCTCAACGAATCCCTCGGTCAGAAGAGCATCTTCGACCGTCTCACGAACAACGGTCAGGTTCAGGGTATCTACCTGAAGGACGGCAAGGTTTACATCAACGGAACCTATATCGACACAGGCGTTCTCGACGCCGACCTGCTGACCGCTGGCATCATCGCCGACAAGGCGGGAAAGAACTACTGGGATTTGACAACCGGCGAGTTCGCGCTTTCCGGCGACGCCACGGTTGGGGACGGCACGGCGGGCAAGACGGTAACCGCCGTTGATGTGCAATATGGAAACTCTTCTAGCTCATCGACAGCGCCGACCACGTGGACAACCTACGCGAACTGGAAGCAGGGGCAGTACCTATGGACGCGCCTAAAGCTCACGCTCGCCGATGGAACAACAGAGTACACATCAGCACGGCGCATGGCCGATACTGACGGCATCGGCGTGTCTCAGGTGCGCGAGCAATACTATCTGAGCACGAGCAGCAGCACACAGACGGGCGGTAGCTGGCAATACTACCAGCCCGCGTGGGTTTCAGGCCGTTACTACTGGACGCGGAGCGCTATAACATGGTCAGACGGAACAGTGACATACACAACGCCCGTTTTGGCTCGTGCCCTCACGTCCGGCAACCAGTCAACGGACGATCTGGATGCATCGCTCACGCAGAGAGACGTTTTCAACCGTCTGACCAACAACGGCAAGACACAGGGAATCTACCTGTCAAACGGCCTTATTTACATCAACGGCGAGTACATCCGTGCGAACACCATATCGACCGACAGGATAGAAACCACGCGTAACTCTGGGACGTACGTAAACGTTGGCACGACCTCTGACAACTACACGGGAGCAAGCTTTTTCACGAGAAATAACAACTATCTGAACATCGCGTCTATTCATGCTGTCGATTCTCCGTCCGGCACTATAAACGGTGTCGGTTTCGAGACGTTTAATAAGGCGTTTCTAGATGCGAGCACGTACTACAGGCAGGTCGTGCTCGAAACCCCCGAGGTTGACGGGTTCATGTCGAACTCGAACGAGCGCCTTTCAATGAGATCGGGAAGCGATTGGTACGTGAACCTGCTTGGCGGTGGGTTTGGCCAACGAGGATTGTTCTTTGACGCTAACGATGTGGTTATTCAGTTTGACAGAACGCATTACGTGCGCATCACCAGCGACGGCGTTCAGTGCAGATGTGGGAGCAACGGTTTCGGATGGCTAAACGGGCAGTTCCATGAAAACCTGGTTTGGAGTTGATGAATATGAACGAGCCAATCAATGAAAAGCCCGTCATGAGCGAGCCTTCTCAGGAATACGGGCTGCGTGAAGCAGTCATTGATACAAACGCCGCCGTTCAGCGGCTTGCGGAACTTGTTTCTCAGGCGCTTACTGTCATTCAAGGAATAAGCAATATATCGGTCGAGGAAGGCGGCGAGCAATGAGCAACACGCGAACGCTCGAACTCGATATCTCGAAGGAGGGAACGGGAGCCTGCGTCAAGGTGGGTCAGGGCGACGATGGCGGAACCACCATCAAGGCGCTTATCTACGACAACGGCGCTGAGTTCGCGCTTTCGGGCGCTACGGCATGGCTCGTGGTGCTTTTGCCGAACAAGCGCAACTACTATCGCGGCCAGTGCTCGGTGAGCGGTAACGCCGCCACGATCACGGTTGACGAATCCAAGCTTTGCAGCGTGTCCGGCTACACCGACGAAGCCTATTTCACGATCACGAAGAGCGGCAAGACCTATTCGACGGAGCGCTTCGCAATCGAAATCCTGCGCAGCGCTCTTGACGGGCAGCAGCCCGCGCAGAACTGGGACGATGCCGTGCAAGACCTCATCGACCGTGGCAATCAAGCCGTAAGCTCAGCAAACAGCGCGGCCAGCGCGGCGAACAGCGCCGCGAGCAAGGCGAACTCGGCTGCTACGAGCGCGACCAACGCCGCGAAGGCTGCAAACGATGCCGCAGCGGCGGCGACAAGCGCAGCTTCGGCGGCGAACACCGCCAAGCAGAACGCCGACGCTGCAACCACGGCTGCAAACAACGCGGCATCAGCCGCCAACACCGCGAAGCAGAACGCCGACGCGGCAGCATCCAACGCCAACGCCGCCGCGAGCGCGGCGAACACAGCCGCTTCAAGCGCCAACGCCGCCGCTGCTGCGGCAAACGGCGCGGCGGAGGATGCCACCGCCGCTGCGCAGAACGCGCTTAACATCGCAAACTCTATTGCTTCTATCGAGCCGCCCTCAGATGACGAGGTGCAAGAGCTGCGCGAAGAGAACGCGACGCTTGCGACGGCGCTTGTGGAGCTACAGGACGGCTACATAGTCCTTGGCGAAACGGCGTACATGCCCACCAACAGACGCACCGCACTTTCTAGCGAGACCGTAACCGTCGCTCAGGCGACCGTGAGCGGCGAGACGGCGACGCTCAACTAAGGAAGGAGAAAAGCAATGGCCGACTTGTCGAAGTTCTCTATCGGCGGAACCGCCTACAATCTGAAGGATTCTTCTGCGCGCAACACGGCGAACGCCGTAACGACTGCCGAGGAATACGACCGACAGCACAACACAAACTCTTACGCTGGGCGCTCGCTCGCTTCGGTCTTCGCAAACGAGATCGGGAGCACCGACATTTACACGTGGCTTCGCAACCGCGCGCGAAACGCCAACTTCGCCGGTCTGCGCATCGGCGACTATATAGACGTGCCCATCACGGCGGGCGCTAACGTCCCCGCGCAGACGGTGCGCTACCGAATCGGAGCAATCGACCAGTATTACAACTGCGGCGACACCGCCAAGGGGCACCATATCGTCATGGTGCCGCTCGCGCCCGTGAGCGTCACCGGAGACAAGGCATCAAACACCAGCTACCTTCAGTGGCGAGATACGAACGACAACAACGGTACCGCCGAGGAAAAGCACCCTTACTTGGTTTCGAAGCTGCACGACTGGGAAATCAACGACTTCCTGCCAGCGCTGCCGACTGCGCTTCAGAGCGCCATTCTCTCGCAGCGCGTGCTTCTCGAAGAGCGATATTCGTCTTCGGGAAATCTCACAGAAGCGAGCGGTTGGAGCTGGGCAGACTTGGGCAAGATTTGGTCGCCCTCAGAGATGGAGGTTTACGGGTGCCCGGTCTGGGGAAGCAAGGGCTACTCTGTAGGCTTCGATAGCCAGTTCCCCATCTTCACTGACACCGCAAGCCGCATCGCGGGCGGTCGCGTCGCTTGGTGGCTGCGCTCCGTCATGGGCGGGTCTTCGTCCAACGCGTGCTCTGTCATCGGCCACGGCTATGCCAACCACCTTGCCCCGACGAGCGACTGGATACGCCCCCTGCCGTGCTTCCTCCTAGGCTGATAAAATCAGCCGTACTAGGTACTGGTCTGGCGCATGCCTTGCGCATGCGCCTTTGCGTCCCCGCGCGAAGCGCGGGCGAAGCAATTTTCAAAAATCACGGAGGGGGGGATGTTGAAAATTGAGCGGCGTATATGTGCGGAACCGCAACCTAAGCTCGTTCGAGTATTTCAACACTGCTGTTTCGATTCGAAACGACGTGACGCGTCTTGTGGCTTCGTCGGCGGTGCCGAAGTCTTATCGCTTCATCCTCGCCGTCCCCATGGCGGAGACGGCGCGAAGCTTGGTGTTCAATCTGGTTAAGGCTGATGCCTTCTACCCGAACACGGCTCGCAACGTCGAAGAGCGCAAGCATTACATGACGCTTGCGATAGCGGACTTGCAGCAGCTATACCAAGACCTGCAATGCCTTATGGCTATGAATCTGCCGGTGAAGGTCGCGCGGTTCGAAGCGATATCAGAGAGCATAGAGAGCGACATAAAGCTGATAAAGGGTGCTCGCGCGGGCGTGAAGCTCATTGGGAAGGGGTAAGATGGTCGCGCGTTGTCCCTTGGAAATCATCGCGTCAATTGGTGGCTGCGCTCCGTCATGGGCGGGTCTTCGTCCAACGCGTGCAATGTCAACAGCAACGGCAATGCCAACAACAATGCCCCGACGAACGACTGGATACGCCCCCTGCCGTGATTCCCAAGCCTTGCCAGACCGTGCGGCCATAAGCGCCGCGCGCCGTGCATTTGAGGAAGGAAGGGGCGACCGTCGGGCGCAAGCCCGTAAATATGCACCCCGCGACGGTTGCCGTTCGCTGCTTGCATGGCGCGGTTCTCGGCTTCCGACCGCGTTTCATGGTCAACCGTCAAGCGGCTGCTGGATGCCGGTTGTGAGCCGCGCGGGGTGCCCTCATGAACTCTGAAGAGCGCAGGGCTGCGCGACGCGCAAGGCGCGATGCCAAGCGCGCGGAGAATCGGGCTAGGCGCATCGAGGGATGCACGCTGGAAGCCGTCGCCGACCTCGATAACCTATACGATGCCGCCAACGGCGCTGCCGCTGGCGTTCGCTGGAAATCGAGCGTGCAGCGCTACATGGCGCGCGTCGTTCCAAACATCATGAGGGCGCGCCGCGACCTTCTCACGGGCGCCGACTTCCGGCGCGGCTTCATCGAGTTCGACTTGTTCGAGCGCGGCAAGCTTCGCCACATCTGCTCTGTGCACTTCTCGGAGCGCGTGATACAGAAGTCTTTGAGCCGTCACGCCCTCGCTCCCGCGATCTGGCCTACCCTCACCGAAGGATGCGCCGCGAACGTCAAGGGGCGCGGAACCGACTACGCGATTCGCCGGATGAAGCGCCAGCTTGTCGAGCACCACCGAAAGCACGGAACGGAAGGCTACATCTTGCAGGTCGATTTCGCGGACTACTTCGCAAACATCGACCACGACGCTTGCAAGCGCCTTATCGACCGCGCCATTGACGATGAGCGGGTTAAGCGCGTCATGGCAGACCAGATAGACGCTCACGGAGCGCGCGGCTTGGGTCTTGGCAGCGAGCCGAATCAGATTCTAGCGGTCGCCCTACCGTCTCCGGTTGACCATCTGATGCTGTCCCTTCCGGGCATCTTGGCGAGCGGGCGCTACATGGACGATAGCTATTGCATCGCTCTTGACAAGCAGACGCTTTGGGACGCGTTTTCGCTCATCGAATCGCTCTGCGACGATCTGGGAATCATCATCAACCGCAAGAAGACGCGCGTTGTGAAGCTCACGCGCGGATTCACGTTCCTTAAGAAGAGGTTTTCGTATGGCGAGGGCGGAAAAGTGGTTGTTCGCCCGTGCCGTTCCTCCGTGACGCGACAGCGGCGCAAGTTGAAGAAGCAAGCCGCGTTGGTCGCCAAAGGGGTTATGACCGTCGAGCAGGTCAACCAATCCTACCAGTCATGGCGCGGCAGCATGAAGCGCCTGAACGCGCACGAGACGGTAAAACGCATGGACGCGCTCTATAAGGAGCTTTTCGGCTAAAAGGAAACACGAAATTAGGCACCCAAGCCCTCGCACTAGCGGGGGCTTTTTTGTTACCGAGAGAAAGGGGAAATGATGGCACTTACCGAAGACGAAGAGGGCATGGTTCGCGCGATCATCGCAATCTTCAAGGCGCAAGCCCCGTCCCTATCGTCGGACGTTGCGGCCAAGTGCTCCGTGCTTTTCGCGGAGTGGGACGGGGACGGCCACGCCTACGCAGAGGGCGAGCGCGTGAGTTACGAGGGAGTTCTTTACGTATGCCTTCAGGCGCACACGTCGCAACCCGATTGGTCGCCCACGGCAGCTCCGAGCCTTTGGGCGAAGGTCGTTGAGTATGCAAGTGGCGGTGATGACCCGTCGAGCATTCCCGAGTGGGTGCCGCCGAGCAACGAGAACCCTTACCCGAAGGGCGCTGTCGTGCGCCATAACGGCAAGGTCTGGGAATCCCTCGTTGCTAACAACGTCTGGGAGCCGGGGGCTGTCGGAACCGAAACCGTCTGGCGAGAGGTGACGGAGGGCTGACGTGGCGGAAAGCGTTTTAGACCATGCGGCGGCCTTCGGTGCCGAATGGTTCTTCGCGTTCCTCGTTGCTATCGGCTTCGGAATCCTCGCAAAGCAGTTGCTTAACGAGTACCAGCGCAACAACGAGCGCAAGGCGGAGCTTGAAGAGCGAAACGCAGCGCGACAGGCAGAGCTAGAGCTGAAGCGCGAAGAGCGCAAGCGCGACGAACTCAACGAGCGCGCGCAGCGCGACCGCGAGCGCTCGGAAATGGAAGGCCGTATCGCTGCGCAGATGGAGCGAAGCAACAACATTTCGGAAGGGCTGCAAGCCGCTATGGAATCTCTCAGGGCATCCACAGCAGCGCTGCACGACGAAATCAGGGAATCGCGCGAGCACTCGCACGACATGGCAAACAAGGTCGATCACATCTACGACCGCGTAGACCTCATCTATGAAAAGGAGAACTGAAATGATTAACTTCACCGCACGAATCAAAAACAAGACTTTTTGGCTGACCCTCATTCCCGCCGTCCTGCTGCTCGTGCAGGTGGTCGCCGCACCGTTCGGCTACCAGTGGGACTTCGGCGTTTTGAACGAGCAGTTGGCCGCGATCATCAACGCGCTTTTCGCCGTGCTCGCGATTCTGGGCATCGTGACCGACCCGACCACGGCTGGCGTTGGCGATTCCGCGCAAGCGCTCACCTACACCGAGCCGAAGCGCGATGAGTAGGCTAAAGGCTGTCGCCCTCGTGCTTTCCGGCGCGCTCGCGTCAATGCTCTTCTGCGGCTGGCTCATCGTCGGCCATATCGAGAGCGACGCGGGCGCGCTCGCCGAAGCGCGCGAAGAGGGATACGCGGCGGCTGAGGAAGACCGCCTTGCAATCGTTGTCGATAGGCCGATTGCCGAGGGAAACAGCATGCCGCTATGGCTTCAGACCGACCCGCAATGGGACTACATACCCTATGCGGGCGGAACAATCGGCGACCACGGTTGCGGCCTTACATGCGCGGCTATGGCTGTCAAATACATGACGCTTCAGGACATTACGCCGCTCACGCTCGCATCGTTCGTGGGCGACACGTGCCTTACCGATGGCGTGAACGACCCCGGCAAGTTCTGCGCGTGGATTGCCGAGCATTACCCGGAATACGGCATCGAGAGCACGCCGATTTTTTACGATCTCGCACCCGTCCTTCAAAACGTGTCCGATGGGTGGCTTGCCTTCGCTGGCATGAGCGGAACGCTCGGCGATAGGGACTACGGCGGGCACGTCGTGCTTATCTGGCGCGGCGACGATGACGGCTACTGGATACGCGACCCGGCGAGCGCTGGGAACTCAGCGCGCGCCTTCACGCTCGAAGAGCTAGAGCATGTCGATTTTCATTACTTCTACTGCATCAGAGGGGGCTTCTATGGCACTCAACGGCATTGATATTTCTAACTACCAGCGCGGGCTTGACCTCGCGCAGGTGCCTTGCGATTTTGTTATCTGCAAGGCGACAGAGGGAACCACCATCGTTCACAACACCTGCAACCCGTGGATTCAGCAGGCTATCAAGCTCGGCAAGCTCTGGGGCTTCTATCACTTCATGAACGGAGAAGACCCCATCGCTCAGGCTAAGCACTTCGTCGCAAGCTGCCGTAACTACTTCGGCAACGGCATTCCCGTTCTCGATTATGAGATGTACGGGCGCATCGGAACCGACAAGGCAAAGCAGTTCCTCGATTACGTCTACGATCAGACCGGCGTTCGCTGCATCGTCTATATGAGCCGTAGCGTTTGCACCGAAGAGGATTGGTCGAAGATCGCGCCGAATCACGCGCTCTGGGTTGCACAGTACGCTAACAACAACCGCACCGGCTACCAGTCTTCGCCGTGGCTTCCCGATGGCGGCTTCGGCGCTTGGGGTAGCTGCGCAATCCACCAGTACACGTCGAATGGCCGTCTCAATGGCTTCAATGCGCCGCTTGATCTCGATATCGCCTATATGACGCGCGAAGCGTGGGGCAAGTTTGCCAACCCGTCCGGCGCGGCAGCGCCCGACGTTCCGCCCGCAGAGGTCGCCGAGCCTTCGCCGGAGGGCACGACGTTTGACCTTGCAGCAGCGGTCATGCGCGGCGAGTATGGCGTTGACGATGAGCGCCGCGAAAAGCTCGGCGACCGCTACCGAGAGGTGCAAGACCTCATCAACTACATTGACGGCGCTTCCGCTTCTCAGCTCGCAGATGATGTGGAACGCGGAATGTTCGGCGTTGTGCCGACGCGCAGCGACGTTCTGGGCGACCGCTTCAGCGAGGTTCAGGCAATCGTCAACCAGAGGGCGGGCGTTGGCGCTGCGCGCGTCTACACCGTCAAGAGCGGCGACACGCTCAGCGAGATTGGCGCTTCGCTCGGTATCGACTGGCACACCATCGCAAGCAAGAACGGCATTGGGGCACCTTATACGATCTACCCCGGCCAGAAGCTTTCTTATTAGTGTTCAAGCGGGGTACCCTGACAAGGGGTGCCCCGCTTTCTGCCGTTATACGGGCTTACAGCAAGCCGCCCATCTGGTATTTTGCAAACACCGGAAATGGCTATTTTTGGCACGTCCCAACGACAACAAACCAGTTTTTCGATACTCTTACAACGCAAGTATCAAGTTGGATAGCTGCGCGGCTGGCGGTACTGGTGGAGTTCGCCGTTTTTCTCATTAGCTCCACCAATAGTTACAAGCAGGTAGGTAAACGCACCTACCTGCTTTTTTATTACTTATAGATACCGCGGAGAATCGAACTCTGTGCAGGGCGCGAGCGTTAAGCAAACGCGAAGCGTTTGTAGCCCGCGGGCGAGGACGCCAGCAGGCGGCCGAAGCCGGTGCGGATTTGCGAAGCAAATACGCGGATTCTCCGCGCAAAGCTTCAACCCTATGCAGATGCGATGCCGATCGGACTGCAACCTGCCATGCCCCGCATCAACGTCGCCCCAGGCGGAAAATCCATCCCAGAATTCCGGTTCAGACTGGGATGCGGTTTCCGGATGACGTTTCAAGCGGAAACTGCATCCCGGAATCCTCATTCGGAATGGGATGCAATTTCCAAATGAATGGCTAGCGGAAAGTTCATCCCGGAATCCGCGCTCAGAACGGGACACGCTTTCCTAACGGCGGTCCAAGCGGAAAGTCCATCCCGGAATCCCGCCTCAAACTGGGACGCACTTTCCGCTTCACCTGCCGCCTCAAAAAACCTGCGCGCCCTCCATCCCAAAACTGGGTAGAAGAAAGCCAAAACGCAATCGCAGGAGGTCAACATGACTGCAGAAGATAAGGCAAAGAACGCCGGCAAGGTCGCGCTCGTTTTGGAGGGCGGTAGTTTTCGCGGGCAGTTTACCGCAGGCGTGCTCGACGTTCTTATGGAGGCCGGCGTCGAGATTCCGACTGTCTACGGTGTATCGGCCGGTGCCCTCAACGGCGTCAACTACAAGTCACACCAGATCGGTCGCGTCAATCGCATCAACCTGACCTTCTGCAATGACAACCGCTACATGGGTGCCGCATCCTTCGCATCCACGGGCTCCATCGTGGGTTACGACTTTATCTTCAACGATATCCAGGACCGCCTGGATCCCTTTGACAACGAGGCGTTCGACGCGAGCCCCATCGAGATGTACGCCGTCGCGACGGACATGCTGTTTGGAACCGCTGCCTACCTGCCGGTCAAAAGCGCCGTGCTCGACCTCGATGCTGTGCGCGCCTCCACCTCGCTGCCGCTGGTGACGCCGCCGGTCGAGATCGACGGGCACAAATACGTCGACGGCGGCGTGGCCGATTCGGTTCCTATCGAGCATGTGCTCGAGGAGGCGGGCTTCGACCGTGCGGTCGTCATCGTCACCCAGGACCGCTCGTACGAGAAAAAGCCCTACGAGTTTATGCCTGCCGCGCGCGCCCGCTATGCCGACTACCCCTACCTGCTCGAGGCTATCGAGACGCGCCACGACCGCTATAACCTCCAGCGCATGCACCTGTGGAAGTATGAGCGCGAGGGCCGCGCGCTGGTCATCGCTCCGCAAAAGCCGGTCGAGGTCGGCCATGTCGAGCACGATCCGGCAAAGCTTTTGGACCTGTATATCCAGGGCCGTCAGGAGGCAAAGCGCCTGCTCGCGGAAATCCAAGAGTTCGTTGAGCGCTAGCGACGGCGAACCCTCAAAAAATGACAACAGCTAAAGAGTTGGAAAAATCACGGCTCGTGGATGACATGTGCAGAAACTCTGGTCGGAGCCAAAATACCTGTTGACTCGTACGGCGAGCGGGGTAATATGGACGGGTTACTTGCAGAGCCCCGTGAATCTCTGTAACAACACGTACTGTACATGGAGGAGTCTAAGTGATTTCGAAATCGACTCACTACGCCAAGCAGGGCGAGGTCCAGCGCAACTGGGTTCTCGTCGACGCCGATGGTGCTGTCCTGGGCCGTCTTGCCACCCAGATCGCAATGATCCTGCGCGGTAAGAACAAGCCCCAGTTCACGCCCAACAGCGACTGCGGCGACTTCGTTGTCGTCATCAACGCCGATAAGGTCCAGCTTACCGGTAACAAGGCCGACACGAAGACCTATTATCGCCACAGCGGCTACAACGGCGGCCTCAAGGCTGAGAGCTTCCGCCAGGCTATGGAGAAGCACCCGGAGAAGGTCATCGAGCGCGCCGTTCGCGGTATGCTGCCCAAGACCACCCTCGGCCGTGCCCAGATGACCAAGCTTAAGGTCTACGCTGGTGCCGAGCATCCGCATGCTGCCCAGAACCCCACGAAGATTGAGCTGGAGGCTTAAAGATGGCTGAGAACACCGTTGTCTACCAGGGTACCGGCCGTCGTAAGAACGCCGTCGCCCGCGTCCGTCTCGTCCCCGGCACCGGCAAGGTGACCATCAACAAGCGTGACGCCGAGCAGTATTTCGGCCGTCATCAGCTCGTTGAGAACGCCCTTGCTCCCTTCAAGGTGACCGACACCGCCGGTCAGTTCGACGTTATCGCTCTGTGCGATGGCGGCGGCATCTCCGGTCAGTCCGGCGCTCTGCGTCTGGGCATCGCTCGCGCTCTTCTGAACGCTGGCGACTACCGTGCTGACCTCAAGAAGGCCGGTTTCCTTACGCGCGATGCTCGCGTGGTCGAGCGCAAGAAGTACGGCCTCAAGAAGGCCCGCCGCGCTCCCCAGTTCTCCAAGCGCTAAGGTTTTATCTCCTTTCGAGATACAATGTACAAGCGGGGCCTGCCGATTCCTCGGCGGGTCCCGCTTTTCTTTTTCGACTAGGGTGGGCGGTTGTATATCGCCTGCTAGGGAAGGAGCGATCCTATGCCCCAGAACATCTTCGGTACCGACGGCGTCCGTGGCGTCGCCAATGCCGACCTCTCGTGCGACCTCGCGTTTCGCCTGGGCCGCGCGGCGACCAAGTTCCTTGGCCCGGACATCTGCATCGGCCGCGACACGCGTCTTTCGGGTACCATGCTCGAGAGTGCTCTGACCGCTGGCATTATGGCAGAGGGCGGCCGTCCGCATTGCTGCGGCGTTATCCCTACGCCGGCCGTGGCGCTGCTCACCGTCCAAAACGAGCTCGACGGCGGCATCGTCATCTCTGCTTCGCATAATCCGCCGGAGTTCAACGGCATCAAGTTCTTTAGCCGCAAGGGTATGAAGCTTCCCGATGCTGTCGAGGAAGAGATCAGCGCCTGGGTCATGTCCGAGGAGGCCATGGCTGCCGACACGCTGCCGACCGGTGCCGGCGTGGGCCACATTATCAAGATGAAAGACGCCCGCAAGGCCTATGTCGATCATGCCATCAGCACGCTCGACGGCCTTAAGCTCGATGGCCTGGTTGTTGCCGTCGACTGCGGCCACGGTGCTTCCTGCCAGACCACGCCCGCTGCGCTGCAGCGCCTGGGCGCCACGGTCCATGCCATCAACACTGATTACTGCGGCACCGACATTAACGTTGAGTGCGGCTCCACTCACCTTGAGCCCCTGCGCGAGCTCGTGCTGCGCACCCACGCCGATATCGGCCTGGCCCACGACGGCGACGCCGACCGCGTGCTGTTCGTCGACGGCGAGGGCAATGAGATCGACGGTGACTACATCCTGGCTATCTGCGGTTCTGACCTCGCCGCCCGCGGCAAGCTCGCCAACTCCGAGATCGTCTCGACCGTCATGTGCAACCTTGGCTTCTCCATCGCTATGAAGGAGCAGGGCTTCGAGATGGTTCAGACCGCCGTGGGGGACCGCTACGTTTTGGAGCGCATGCTCGCGGATGGCGCCGTCATCGGCGGCGAACAGTCCGGCCACATCATCTTCCTGGAGCACAACACCACCGGTGACGGCCTGGTGACGGCTCTGCAGCTGCTGGCCGTGCTCAAGCGCACCGGTCGTACCCTCACTGATCTTGCCGGCATCATGAAGAAGTACCCGCAGGTACTCGTCAACGTGCATTCCGACAACAAGGCCGGCCTGGACGATTGCCAGCCCATCTGGGATGCCGTCGCTGCCGCCGAGAAGGAGCTTGACGGCCGCGGCCGCATTCTGGTGCGCCCGAGCGGTACCGAGCCGCTGGTCCGCGTGATGGCCGAGGCCGAGACGCACGAGCTGACCCAGCGCGTTGTCGACGACATCGTCGAGGTTGTCAAGCGCGAACTTCCCTAATGGTCAAAAACGGGTGCCAAGTGGTAAACTGTTAAGGTTATTTGATTGATTGGTATGTCCGAGGGGGAGCATGTTCACTAAAGTCCTAAGGTCTTTTGGTATGCGTGGTCGAGTCCTTACGCTGGATGCTCCCATCTCGGGCGACGTCATTCCGCTCTCCGAGGTAAACGACCAGACGTTTGCCACCGGCCTTTTGGGCCAGGGCGTGGCGATTCAGCCTACCGGCACGCGTGTGATTGCGCCGGCAGACGCCAAGGTCGAGGCCATTTTTCCCACGGGTCACGCTGTTGCGCTCAACACGGTCGATGGCTTGGACGTGCTCATCCACGTTGGTTTGGACACTGTTCAGCTTGAGGGCAAGCACTTTACCGTACATGCGCAAGTGGGTGACATCGTCCATAAGGGCGATGTGCTCATTGAGTTCGATCGCGAGGCAATTGCTGCCGAGGGCTACGATGTGACGGTTCCCATCTTGGTGTGCAACTCCGTTGAGTTCTCGAGCATCAAGGGTTCCGTTGGCGTGCATGTCGAAGAGATGGACCAGCTCATCGTTGCTCGCGAGCGCTAGCAAGTGCACGTGGCCATTAGCCTACAATTCAAACACGTTTACGGAGGGCGCCCTTGAAAGAGGACGCCCTCCGTGGCAAGATGGGATTTGTCCGAAGCTAAAAGGCTTCGGGTCACCGTGGACGGGCAGGGGCCTCGACGCGGCTAGACACGAGACACATACATTACGCGACCTCGCCCTGGTGGCCGCACACGTTGGTTGCGGCCGACGCGGGCCGCGGGCAAGTGCTTGTAAGGGGAGCCTTGCCTCTCTTGTACGAGAAAGGACGCGTAATGAAGATCATTAAAGCTAAAGACTACGAGGATATGAGCCGTAAGGCCGCCAATATTATCTCGGCGCAGGTTATCCTCAAGCCCGACTGTGTGCTGGGCCTTGCCACCGGCTCCACCCCGATCGGTGCCTACAAGCAGCTCGCTGCTTGGTACAAGAAGGGCGACGTCGACTTTGCCGAGGTCAGCACCTACAACCTGGACGAGTATCGCGGCCTTTCGCACGACGATCCCCAGAGCTATCACTACTTCATGCGTGAGAACTTCTTCGATCACATCAACATCGACCTGAACAACACGCATGTGCCCGACGGTTCCAACCCCGACGCCGCCGCTGCCTGCTCTGAGTACGATAAGGTCGTCGCTGCCGCCGGCTATCCCGATCTGCAGCTGCTTGGCATTGGCAACAACGGCCACATCGGCTTCAACGAGCCCGATGACCACTTCTCCAAGGGCACGCACTGCGTCGACCTTACCGAGAGCACCATTCAGGCCAACAGCCGCCTGTTCGACAGCATCGACGACGTTCCCCGTCAGGCCTACACCATGGGTACCCAGACCATCATGTATGCCCGCATGATCCTGGTCGTCGCCAACGGCGAGGCCAAGGCTCAGGCCGTGCACGATATGTGCTATGGTCCGGTTACGCCCGAGTGCCCGGCTTCGATCCTGCAGCTGCACACCAACTGCGTTGTCGTTGCCGACGAGGCCGCCCTTTCGCTCTGCGAGTAGCGCGAATCCTGCACCTCGACATAGCCTTGCCTAAGGCCTCCGCTTTGCGGGGGCCTTTTTGCTATCCCTTTCTGTCCACTTGACCAAAATCTTGCCGCAAGCTTGACGAATGCCGGATGCCCAACAGTTTGATTCATTCCATATCAGATTCTATGCAAAAATGCCACTAAAAGGTCGTAGACGGTAGCGGGTGCTAGGCGAGTTGAATGACATAGCTGAACCTTGTTCATTTGCGTTACACTGCCGCTTAGATGGGACAAGCTGACAAGCTCATTTACCTGCTTAAAGACCGATTAGTCGGGGGATTAATAACAATCGGCCCTCGCTGTACAAAAACTTGCCGCTTGCGTACCAAAAGACAACCTAAAACACAAGGTCGCTCTATTCATAGCGCGGCTTGTATGGTCTTGCGGCTACAGTGTCCATACGGTCGAGTTGAGGAGCGGGCATGGTAAACGATTTGAGCGGTATAGGCGACCTCGAGCTGATGCCGCTGGGCGGAGGCTATATGGTGCGACGCGAACGCTTGATGAATGAGCTTATCGCCAAGGGCCGAAAGGCCGGCATCGTGGTTCTTTATGCGCCCGACGGGTTTGGGAAGACCTCGGTGCTGCTGCAGTACACCCATGAGGTTAAATGCGACCCGACGCGAGGCCCCGTGCGGATTATCGAGGCCGATCGCGCCATTGGGCGCGAGGTGTTTATGCAGCTCGAGGTGGTTACCGAAGAACTCAAAGACAAACCGCACTCCCTTATCGCGATTGATAATGTGCCAAACCTCGATCAGCACGATACCGAAGACCTCATCGACAGGATTCGCGGCCTGCGCGCTATGGGGATAGGGGTCTTTATCTCCTGTCGTCCTTCAAATCGTCAGCTGATTCATGGGCTGGGCGATTCGGTTAAGATCAATGCGCAGATGCTCAAGGTGCATGCCTATGAGTATTCGGCGTGGGCATCGGCGTTTTCGATCAGCACATCGCTCGACTTTTATCAGCTCACGCAGGGCGTGCCCGAGCTCGTTTCGGCATTGCAGACGGGTCTGTATGGCCAAGGCGACGTAGCCGGTCTGCTCGAAAACGAGATTGTCAACGTATATGGCGCGGCACTTGTCGATCTGGCTTCGCTCGACAATAATGCGCTGTTTTGCGTGGCATGTCTCATGGTTTTGATGGGCGAGGGCAATATCGCGGAACTCGAGGCTTGCGGGGTGAGGCTGTCGATGGTCGACCAGTCCTACTTTGTACGCGACTACCCGATCTTTGGCTTGGATCCCGCCGAGCGGAGTTTTACGTGTCTGGGCACGGAGGATAACGGACGCTTGCGTTTGCGTAAGTTGGTGGCCGAGGTTCGCCCCGAACTTGTTCCGAGGGCGGCCCGGATTTTGCTTAAGGCGGGTAGATGCGATGCGGCGATGGGCCTGGCGGACGCCTTTTTGGACCGTGATGCGGTCCTTGAACTTGCTGGGCAGTATGGGGTCGATCTGGCTCTGACGGGGCACGGGGCCGATATCTGCCGAGCGGCGCTGGGCACGATCGATGCCGACGATTCGGCTCCAGAGCCAACGCCTGCCGAGGCGCTTGGCGTATATCTGGCAGCGGTCAGCGTGTCCAATACAAAGCTCGCTCGCTATATGGCATCGGTTATCGAGCGCGGGGGCGAACGGGCGGCCTGCGAAATAGACCCTGTTTCATGGAGGGTGGCCCAGACACTGACGGCTGTTTGCTATGGGGACAACGGGCTTGGGCTCCCTATGAACCTGGCCGTGCCAGAAATCGAGACATCCCATACCGCACTCGATATGTTGTCTGCGCATATCGAGGTCAAGCGATGCCTGACCGAACGGGGAGATGACGGCGGCGTTCTACAGCAGCTCAAAACGAGCAAGGCCTACGATTGCGAGCTCGACATCGCGGGGATTGTTATACGGGCCGATAGCATGCTGGTGGAGCTCTTTGACGGGTCGTTTGCGGGAACCGACGAGCGCGACGACGAGATGACGGTGGTGCGGGAGGCGCTCGACGTACGCGGGCTTAAGGCGATGGCTATCTGGGTGCGCATGGTGTTGGCGGCACGGCGGCTCCTTTCCGGCTTGCCGGTAACCGACGACGCGGCGTTCAACGAGCTCGATCGTTTTGCCGTGCGCATGCGCGACAACCAGATTCAGCTGTTTGGCCTGTTGCTAGAAGGCTGGCAGTCGCTGGCAGAGGGACGGCCGGTTAATGCAAAGTTCCGTGCGGTCCAAGTGCTCAAACTTGCCGAGGAGTCGATTGCGTATATGCGCGATAACGCATTGCTGCTGGAGCGCGCGGCATATCTGCGTAACACCTCGATGGTTTCGGTGCGCGAGGAAGCGGAGCTACTCGATATAAGCCAGACGCAGGTTGGTGGCGCAGAAGCCTGGATGGTGGCGCTGCATTTGGCCTGTGCGGGCCGAGACAGCGACCTTGCGGCCTGGATGTCCATGAATCGTGCGGGGATTCTAGAGCCATCGTATCGGCTCTTTGCGCGCCTTGCCATGCATTGTCTGGGCGAGCCGGCGGCCAGGATACGCAAGAAGCTTCCCGTGCGCGAGCTGTCGCGGTACTCGCTGCGCGACGATTTGGAAGGGGAGGGCGAGCGCCTGTTCCAGGCCGGCGAGGTTGAAGCCGTTGATACCATCGACCATATCGAGATTCGCATGTTTGGTGCGTTTCGCGCCGAGCGCGACGGGTTTCCCATCACGGACAAAATGTGGCGCCGCAAGAAGGCGGCGACACTTGCCGAGCGGCTTGCACTGGGCATGGATGCGCTCGTCGATCGTGAGACGCTGGCCATGGAGCTGTGGCCCCATGCCGAGTTCAATAGCGCCCGCAATAACCTGTACTCGACGATATCGCGCTTGCGGTCGGCTTTGGGACCGACGCCGGATGGCAAGTCGTGTGTGCTCATCCAAAATGAATGCATCGGACTCAACGGCGACTACGTCAAGACCGATGTACGGCTGTTTGACCAGATAAGCCGCGAGGTTTTGGGAAATCGCACGGGTGCGCGCGGGCCCCATTTAGTTGAGCTGTGCCTTAAGATTGAGCAGCTTTATGCCGGACCGCTGTATGTTCCCAATGGCTGTAATCCCACCTACTTTTTGCGTATGCGACGCATTATGCAGTCAAAGTACATCGATTGCATGATTAAGGGAGCAAATGCCGCTCTAGAAGAAAACGATCTGCAGTCGGCGATTTGGCTGGCGGAGTCGGGTCTTCGACAGGAAACGGCGCGTGAGGATATGGTGCGCTGCGCCATGCGTGTCTACAGTGCGGCGGGGCGGAGGCGCGATATCGTCGAGCTATACAGTGGGCATATGCACCATCTGAGGGAGCAGGTCAATGGCGTGCCCGAGCCCGAGACGCGGCGTCTATACGAGCGCTTGGTGGAGGGGCGGCTCAATCGCGTGCTGGTCGAGCGATAAAAAACGGGCGCCCGAAGTACTTGGGCACCCGTAAGCTTGCTATGTGTTGGTTCGCCGGATCATTGACTCTTAGACGAGCTTGATCTTCTCGATGTCCTTGCGCGAGGACTCGCGATACAGCGAGAACTTGCGGCCGATGACCTGGACGACCTCGGCGTGGCAACGCTCAGCGAGCTCTTCGGCGGCCTCGCGGGCGGAAAGACTGGAGCCATCGAGCACGGAGCACTTAACGAGCTCATGCTTCTCCAGGTAGGCGACCGTCTGCTCGACGGTGCCCTCGTTGACATCGGACTTACCGATGATGATGGCGGGGTTGAGGTGATGGGCCATGCTGCGAAGCTGCTTGACCTGGGCTCCTGTCAGTGCCATGGGTTCTCGCTTTCTATGTATGGGGCGCCCCGCGACGGGGCCTTAATCTACGTGAGCTGTCCCACGATAGCGCAGGAACGGCGCGGTGTGGAGCGCGTTTGCCCAGTTCAAAAAGAATGCGGATGCCGAGTGAGTGGGCGGTGCGGGCTGCGAACAGGCTATGAGCTGGGCGCAGAGACCGGTTCCCATGCAATAAACGCCCAGCGAACCTTACGGATATGGTCGAGCATATAGCGCCCCTGCGGCACGCCCTTGGAGCCCGGCTCGCCGGCATGGGGGTTTTCGATCATGTGCTGAGCGATATAGTCGCGCAGGCGGTCGATCTTATCCTCGTTGCCATGCTCGAGCATACGGGAAAAATCCGCCACGCCTGCCTCAAGGCTATCGAAGGTATCGCGACGAGGCGATTCAAAGTATGTAACCTGCGGCAACGCACCCATCTGAATGAGGATGTTGAAGGCGTACACAAAGCCATTGCTGCAGGTAACCGAGGCGCCGATAGCGTTCATCACGTGCAGGTCATAGCGCGGGCTGGAGTTGGCGACCATCGTGACAGCACAACGGCGACGAGCCGTACGGTCGAGCTTGGCAAGCGCACCTTTTAGGTCATTTGTGGTGACGGAACGACTGGCAAAGGCAACATCCACAGTCTTGGCAACCGGCCCAACCAAATCCCAATCATCGTCCCAAGCAAGCTCAAGCGGCGTAATGCGATCTTCGAGCCCATAGTACTCAATGCCAGCATCAAGCGTGCCCAACATGGCAGGGGAAAAGTCAGCAGCAATCACAGGATGCCCAGCCTGAGCAAGCGGAATAGCAATCGACCCAGCCCCGTACCCCATATCGAGTACCGACTCGCTGGGCTCAAGCGCCAGCAGCTTTATAAAATCCCGAGCATAAGGGGCAGTCTCCAACGGCCGAAAATGCCGAGCCCTTTTATCCCACTCAAAAGAATCGTCAGCCCGCCGCCGATCAGCTTGCAGACGCATCCACTCCAGATTCCAATCTGTGGAAAGCAGCTCAGAACGATTCTCCCCATCAGCCACGGGCCAACCTCCTAGCAACAAAAAAGCGACTCCTCCCAAAAGAAGAGCCGCAACCAGCATATATCAGAAAGAACCGATCCAACGCCAAACCGTCATACCAGCAAAGTAGGGCAGAAGCGAAGCGACTGCCAAAGGGATAGAACCCAACCGAGGGCCCGTTGTGCGGGAGCCCCGGGGAGGGCAAATATATAAGGTCGATCGCGAGTTCCGCACGAGCCGGAGAGCACTTAATGTGCTCTCCGTGCGAGCCAGGACTGTCCGAGCAGGCGACCTTATATATTTGCCCTCCCCGGGGCTCCTCGCCAGTCCCCCTCAGCTAGTTCTTCAGCGAGTTCAGCGGCGCCGGGAAACGTCCACCGCGGTGGGCAAGCACGGTGCCGGCGTTGGGGTTCACCGGCATGATGGGTGCACGGCCGAACAGGCCGCCGTACTCGACGCAGTCACCCACGCCCTTGCCGATGGCGGGAATCACGCGGACGGCCGTGGTCTTGTTGTTGATGACGCCGATGGCCATCTCGTCGGCGATGATGCCGGCGATGGTCTCGACCGGGGTGTCGCCGGGGATGGCGATCATGTCCAGGCCGACGGAGCACACGCAGGTCATGGCCTCGAGCTTCTCGAGCGAAAGCGCACCGGCTTCGACGGCGGCGATCATGCCGGCGTCCTCGGACACGGGGATGAAAGCGCCGGAGAGACCGCCCACGCTGGAGCTGGCCATGACGCCGCCCTTCTTGACGGCATCGTTGAGCATGGCGAGCGCGCAGGTCGTGCCCGGGCCACCGCAGGTGCCCACGCCGATGATCTCGAGGATGCGCGCGACGGAGTCGCCGATGGCAGGCGTGGGAGCCAGCGACAGGTCGACGATGCCCTTCTCGACACCCAGGCGATGGGCGGCCTCGCGGCTCATGAGCTCGCCGGCACGGGTGATCTTAAAGGCGGTCTGCTTAATCTTTTCGGCGACTTCCATCATCGATGCGGAATCGGGCAGCGTCTCCAGGGCTGCGGCCATAACGCCGGGGCCCGAGACGCCTACGTTGATGACGGCGTCGGCCTCGCCACCGCCGTGGACGGCGCCCGCCATAAACGGGGAGTCCTCGACCATGTTAGCAAAGCAGACAAACTTGGAAGCGCCGACGGAATCCTGGTCGGCCGTGAGTTTAGCGGCATCGATGATGGTCTGGGCGGCCATAAGCACGGCGTCCATGTTGATGCCGGCGCGCAGGCTGGCGACGTTGACACTGGAGCAGACACGGCTCGTGGTGGCGAGCGCCTGGGGGATGGACTGGATGACGCGGCGGTCGGCGTCGCCGATGCCCTTCTGGACGAGTGCGGAGAAGCCGCCCAGGTAATCGATGCCGAGCGTCTCGGCCGCGCGGTCGAGGGCATGCGCGATGGGGGTGAGGTCCTCATCCTTGCAGCACGCGGCGATCTGCGCCACCGGGGTGACGGAAACGCGCTTGTTGACAATGGGGATACCGTACTCGCGCTCGAGGTTCTCGGCGGTCTCGACCAGATGCTCAGCCGTGTGCGTCACATGGTCGTAGATCTTCGTGCACATGCGGTCGAGGTTCTCGTCACCGCAACCCATGAGCGAAACACCCATGGTGATGGTCCTGATGTCGAGGTTCTGTTCCTCAACCATGCCGCGGGTTTCCGCGATTTCTGCGGGCGTGATCGCCATCCTTGCGCTCCTATCTGCCAAAACGAGCATAGTCTTATCTATTCTAACGTGCCGCACGTGCCAAGTGGCGCGTGCGGCACGTTTTGGTGCTCGGTTGTTTCCGTTGTGTTACTTCCCAAAGACCTCTTCGGCGATACGAGCGCTCTCGGCGGCGTCCTTGGCGTAGTAGTCCGCGCCGATTTGCTTGGCGTATTCGGGGGTGAGCACGGCGCCGCCCACGATGATCTTGACGCACGGAACCTCGGCATGGAGCAACTTGATGGTCTCTTCCATGGCGACGACCGTGGTGGTCATAAGCGCCGAGAGGCCGACGAGCTTGATGTCACGCTCCTGCACGGTCTTGAGCACTTCTTGCGGGTCGACATCGCGGCCTAGGTCAAAGACGGTGTAGCCGTAGTTATCGAGCAGCATCTTGACGATGTTCTTGCCGATATCGTGGATGTCGCCCTTGACGGTGGCCACGCAGATCTTACCCTTGTCGGCAATCTCGCCGGCGGGCATCAGGCGCTTGATGGTGTCGAAGCCCACGCGTGCGGCTTCGGCCGAGGCCATGAGTTGCGGCAAGAAGAACTTGCCCTGGTCAAAGAGGACGCCCACCTCGTCGAGGGCGGGGATAAAGTGGTTGTTGATAAGGTCCATGGCGTCGTGGTCTGCCAGCAGACGCTCGGTCTCGGCAGCGATCTCGCCTTTGCGGCCCGAGACGACCATGCGACGAATCGGGTCGTCGTTGCCGTCGGTGCCGGCGGTGCCGGCAGCGGGCACGGTGTCGGTCGATGCGGCCTGAGCTGCTGCCGGGTTGGCGGCGATCTTATACGGATCGGTCCAGCCGGCATAGCGCTCGATGTATCCGGTCGAGCCCTCGTCCTCAACGCTCAGGACGCGATAGCTGTAGACGGTGTCCATAAAGCGCTTGGAGCCCGGGTTCATGATGGGGGCATCGAGGCCCGCGCCAAAGGCGGCGGCCAAAAAGACCGAGCCCAGCAGCGGGCGGGCAGGCAGACCAAAGCTGATGTTCGACACGCCGAGCGCGCATTTGACGCCCAGGCGCTCCTTGCACAGGGACATGGCGCGCAGGATCTGCTCGGCCTGGCGTTGATTGGTCGAGGCGGTCATGACCAGGCAGTCGATGAGGATACGGTCCGGGCCGATGCCGTAGCGGGCAGCCTCGGCCACGATGCGCTCGGCGATGGCAAAGCGGGCCTCGGCGGTATCGGGGATGCCGCCTTCGTCGAGCGTAAGGCCGACAACGTTGGTGCCGTAGTGGGCGACCAGCGGGAAGATCTCGTCCATGATCTGCTGCTTGCCGTTGACCGAGTTGATGATGGGCTTGCCGGCGTAGCGACGTACGGCGGCCTCGACGGCGGCGGGGTCGGTGGAGTCGATCTGCAGCGGCAGCAGCGTGGAGCCTTGGAGCTGCTCGGTGGCCTGTTGGATAATCTTGACCTCGTCGATCTCGGGCAGGCCCACGTTGACGTCCAGGATGTCGGCGCCCTGCTCCTGCTGGCTGATGCCCTGGCTCACCACGTAGTCCAGGTCGCCGTCGCGCAGGGCCTGCTGCAGGCGCTTTTTGCCGGTGGGGTTGATGCACTCGCCGATGACGGCGATCTTGTGGCCGTCGCAGGGGAGGTCCACCACGGTCTGGGCGCTTGTGACCGACATGCTGGGCTTGCGGTGGCGCGGACTGGGCGTGTGGTTATCGATAAGCGTGCGCAGCGCTGCCATGTGCGCCGGCGTGGTGCCGCAGCAGCCGCCCACGACGCTTACGCCGTCCTCAATCATACCGGCGACGGCCACGGCGTACTCGGGCGCCTGGATATCAAAGACGGTGTTGCCGTCGTCGTCCACGTGGGGCAGTCCTGCGTTGGCCTGCACCATAACGGGCTTGTCCGTAACGGTGAGCATGCGAGCGGCGAGTCCTCGGAGCTCGGCCGGTCCCTGGCTGCAGTTGATGCCCAAAACGTCGGCGCCGATGGCATCGAGCGTGATGGCGGCAACCTCGGGACTCGTGCCCAGGAAGGTGCGACCGTCTTCCTCAAAGGTCATGGTGGCAAAGACGGGCAGGTCGGAGTTCTCGCGGCAGGCGAGGACGGCCGCCTTGATCTCGGCCAGGTCGGTCATAGTCTCGATAATAAAGAGGTCCACGCCCGCGGCGACGCCGGCGCGCACTTCCTCGGCAAAGAGGTCGTAGGCCTCGTCGAAGCTGAGGGTACCCAAGGGGCGAAGCAGCGCGCCGATGGGGCCGATATCGCCGGCGACGTAGTGGGCGCCGGCCGCGCGGGCGCAGGCGACAGCGGCGGCAAAGACATCTGCCACGGTGGCGGTACCGTCGAGCTTGTGGGCGTTGGCGCCAAAGGTGTTGGCGGTGATCACATCGCAGCCGGCTTCGACGTACTGACGCTGGATGTCGGTAATGACCTGAGGCTCCTCAAAGTTGAGCAGCTCGGGCAGGGCGCCGGCCTTCATGCCGGCCGCCTGCAGCATGGTACCCATGCCGCCGTCGAACAGCAGGTGTCCCGTGCCCTCGATGGCGGCGCGCAGACGATCGTCCTTAATGCGAAGGTCGTCGATTGTGCGCGTCTTGTACGTGGCGCCATTGCGGCGTGCGGCATCAACGGGCGCCGCCAGCGCGGCACCGTCCAGATCATGAGTGATAAGCGGAGTAAACATCAATGAGCTCCTAATGGCTGGAATAGCAGGTGGTGTGGGCGGCGCGGAAGCGACAGTGCTCGCGCATGCGGCAGATATTGCAGGTGGGGCGGCTCTGGGCGTCGTGGACCTCGCCGTCGAACAGACCGATCACCGCGGTCACGCTCTTGGTGGGCATGAGCAGGCTGGTGGGCGTGACGGTAAGCCCGATGAGCCGCGTAGCGTTGAGCGCAGCCACGATTGAGCGCTGGGCCGAGAGCGGGCAGTCGCCATAGCCGGGACTAAAGCGCCAGTTACCGGCGAGCCCGTGTGCAGCGGCCGCAGCCTTGACCTGCTGGTCCATCTGCTCGACGGCGGCTTCTACATAGGCAGAGCATGCGGCGTCGAGCACGGCGCCTTCCAGAGGCTGCTGGGCTCCCGTGGTGCGCAGGCGACGCTCGGCGTTCATGCCGAGGGTGCATGCCATGAGTGCGGCAAGGCGGGCGTCCTTAAGGTGGCGATAGATATCACGACCCCGCAGCTTAACATTGGTGCCAACCAAGCGGATGCAGGGCTCGCCCTGCTCGTCGACGCCCGTGGCATCGACGGCAAACACGCGTCGCACGCCGCGGGGCTCGATATCCAGCTCTAGGCGCTCGACTACAAGCTCAATTCGTCGGGACAGCTCGGGCTCAATCTGCTGGCCGCCGTAGCCCAGATACCGCAGCATCTCGGCACGGTCGACACGAGGGTGGTGGGCAGCGTCGATACGGTAAAGCGCCGGCGACGCAAGGTCGGCCGGCACTTCAACAACGGTTGTATCGATGTGCGGTTTTTCCATTACCCTAGGCGCTCCATAATGGTCGCGGCGATCGCAGGACGATTCATAGTGTACAGGTGCAGACCGGCGGCACCGTGCTCCTTGAGGTCGCAAAGCTGACGGGCGGCATAATCTACACCGGCTGCCTGCAGGCTCTCGGGGTCGTTCTCGTACTTGGCGAGAATCTTGATGACGGGGGAGGGCAGCGACGCACCGCACATAAAGACCATGCGGCTGATTTGCGACTTGCCCATAAACGGCATGATGCCCGCGGTAATGGGCACGGTGATGCCCGCCTTGTCGGCAAGCTCGCGGAAGCGGTAGAAGCACTCGTTGTCAAAGAAGAGCTGCGTCACAAAGAAGCTCGCGCCGGCGTCCTGTTTTTGCTTGAGGTATTCGACCGAAGCGTTGAGGTCCTCACAGGCAATGTGGCCCTCGGGGTAGGCCGCGGCGCCCACACAAAAGCCGGCGTCGACAAGCTCGGGGATGAGGTCACGGGCGTAGGCGTAGTCCGAGGCGGGCTTGTCATCCTCGGTCGCGCCAGTGGGCAGATCACCGCGCAGGGCCAGGATGTTTTCTACGCCGGCGGAGCGGTATTCGTCGATCTTGGCGACGATATCGGCGTGCGAGCGGCCCACGCAGGTGAGGTGCGCCACCGAGGGCGTATTGAATTCGCTCGTAATCATATGCGCGATGGGGGCGGTGGTGGCGCCATTGCCCGAGCCGCCGGCAGAGCAGGTGACCGAGACAAAGCTCGGCGAAAGCTTGCACAGATTGCCTGCCACCTCGCGAGCCGTGTTGAGGGTAAGCTCGCCCTTGGGCGGGAACATCTCAAACGAAACGGGTGCGGTGCCCTGGGATGCTGCCTGCTTAAAAACCTCGTCGACGCGCATATCGTGCTCCTTTAGATACGTAATAGTGTGATGTGTTGTAAGGATTCTACAGCACCACTGTGTCACGGTGGAGTTTCACTCGCTATTCGGGGATACCAATCAAAGATGCCTTGCTATCGACATTCCCTATAGCAGAGCGGTCAATCTGGGATGGGGCTATAAAGACTGGTATCTGATGCGAAATACCAGTTAATAGAGCCCCATCCCAAATTGACTACCCTTAAACCATGGGGAGAGGTCTGCAATTTATACAGTTGATTGGCTGTTGAGGGCGGCAACGCCGCCGCGATGCGGTAACCTCATTGATTGGTTTCGTGACAGCAACATAACGGTAATGTTGCGGAAACACGACGAGCCTAATCTATGACTCGTTCGTTAGTAATCAACACCGCTTCTCACGCGGTGCCGATACGAAGGGAGTTCCGTATGGCCGAACTTACTGACCGCTTCGGGACCATGGTGTTCTCTGAGGAAGTCATGAAGGACTACCTCCCCAAGGACATTTGGAAGCGCCTTGCTGCAACCCTCGAGGACGGTGAGCCGCTCGACCTGGATGTGGCCAACGCCGTTGCCCACGCCATGAAGGTCTGGGCCATCTCCAAGGGCGCGACGCACTACGCGCACTGGTTCCAGCCGCTTTCGGGCATTACTTCCGAGAAGCACGACAGCTTCCTCGAGCCCAACCACGACGGCACCGCCATTACCAAGTTTACGGGCAAGAACCTCATCCAGGGCGAGCCGGACGCCTCCAGTTTCCCCAACGGCGGCCTGCGTGCCACCTTCGAGGCCCGTGGCTACACCGCTTGGGATCCCACCAGCCCCGCATTCATTAAGGACGATGTCCTGTGCATCCCCACAGCTTTCTGCTCCTACACGGGCGAGGCCCTGGACAAGAAGACCCCGCTGCTGCGCTCCATGACCGCGCTCTCGCGTGAGTCCAAGCGCGTTTTGGCGCTGTTTGGCAAGACCCCCAAGAAGGTCGTTCCTTCCGTGGGCGATGAGCAGGAGTACTTCCTGATCAAGAAGGACGCTTACCGCAAGCGCAGGGACCTGGTCATCACCGGGCGCACCCTCTTTGGTGCTGCTCCCTGCAAGGGCCAGGAGCTCGAGGAGCACTACTTTGGCGCTATCCGCCCCACCGTCTCGTCCTATATGAAGGACCTGGACGATGAGCTGTGGGCGCTTGGCATTCCTGCCAAGACCAAGCACAACGAGGTCGCTCCCTGCCAGCATGAGCTCGCCCCTGTCTACGGCGAGGTCAACGAGGCCATCGACCAGAATCTGGTCATGATGGAGAAGATGAAGCTCATCGCCTCCCGCCACGACTTGGTCTGCCTGCTGCACGAGAAGCCCTTCGAGGGCATCAACGGTTCGGGCAAGCACAACAACTGGTCGCTTGGCACCGAGTCCGAGAACCTGCTCGACCCGGGCGACACTCCGCTCGACAACCTGCAGTTCATCGTCTTCCTCACCGCGGTGATCGAGGCCGTCGATAACTATCAGGAACTCCTGCGTGCCTCCGTTGCCTCGGCCGGCAACGATCATCGTCTGGGCGCCAACGAGGCTCCTCCGGCGATTATGTCCATCTTCCTGGGCGACCAGCTCACCGAGGTCGTCGAGAAGATCATCGATGGCAAGGCTTCCGTCCATGCCACGCGCGGCGTGCTTGACCTGGGCGCCGATACCCTGCCCAAGCTGATGCAGGACAACACCGACCGCAACCGCACCTCCCCGTTTGCCTTCACCGGCAACAAGTTCGAGTTCCGTGCCTGCGGCTCCGAGCAGAACGTCTCCGACTCCAATCTGGTGCTCGATGCCGCCGTGGCCAAGTCGCTCAAGTCTTTCGCCGACGCACTCGAGGGTACGCCCGAGGATAAGTTCCAGGACGCCGCGCTCGAGTACTGCAAGAAGGTGCTGACCGATCACCAGCGCATCCTGTTCTCCGGCGACGGTTACTCCGACGAGTGGCCCATCGAGGCCGAGAAGCGCGGCCTTGCCAACAACAAGACCACGGCCGACGCTCTGCCCGCCTTCGTTTCCGATAAGGCCATCGCGCTCTTTGAGGAGACAGGCGTCCTGACCCGTGCCGAGGCCCAGTGCCGCTACGACTGCAAGCTCGAGAAGTACAACAAGCTCATGAACATCGAGGCTACCACGATGATTCGCGAGGCACGTCGTACCTATCGTCCGGTCATCACCGCCTATGCCACCAAGGTCGCCAAGGGCTTGGAGGCAATCCGTGCCGCCGGTGCCGATGCCGCCATGCAGTGCGAGCAGAACACGCTCAACAAGCTCTGCAACGGCATCACCGCCATCAACGACTCCATCAAGGCGCTCGACGCCGTGCATCAGAAGGCCGAGGCCCTCGATGGCCAGGAGCAGGCCAACGTGTACGCGCACGAGGTCGTTCCCGCTATGGATACGCTGCGTGCCGCCGTGGACGCAATGGAGGAGATCGTGGCCGCCGACTACTGGCCGGTTCCGACCTACGACGACATTCTGTTCTACGTGTAGAACGTAACCGACATATCGTCACGGTATTGAGCCGGGGTCCGCATCATGCGGGCTCCGGTTTTTGTGTGCGAAGGACGCTTTGGATCCCGCTTTGCAACTGATTCGCCCACGCAATAAGGGGTCGTGGGCGAAAAACGTCAAATATGAGTACTGTCACAAGCCCTGTAGCATTATCTTTTTGCAAAATATGCAGTGTTACGCAACATATGTCCAAGTACTTAGCTGATAAATGCCTGCAATTCCTCCGCCGTAGGACGCCTTGTGTCCAAATCGCCTTCTGATGGCATGAAATCGCTGTTACTAAATTGGTAACAGTACTCATATTTGCTATTTTTTGTCCACGGGCCCTTGGATGACAGTGTGATTTTATGCCTTCGGGGTTCGAATCCCGGCGTATGGGTAGCAAAAAGCCCGCTACCGCGATGTCCGCGTGCGGCTGGCGCCGCCCGCTTTCGCTGCGTCGCTCCGCTCCTTGCGTGCTGCGCTGGAAAACGCTTACGCGTTTCCTCAGCTCTGCACCCTGTCGGGTTCGAATCCCGGCATATCGGCAGCAAAAAGCCCGTTACCGCGAGGGCAACGGGCTTCTCAGTTTAAATGGTGCCCCCAGCGGGATTCGAACCCGCGATATCCACCTTGAAAGGGTGGCGTCCTTGGCCGCTAGACGATGGGGACAGCGGGAAAGAGTATAGCAGACTTTTTTGCCGGCGCGTATATCGTTGGCAAACTGGAAAACCACCACATAGGAGTAGGCTTCTATTCCGATTTTCAAATATCTCAACCTGTAACATCTGGGCTGATAAATCGGCTCTATGTGTTACAGATCGAGACAAAAGGCAGGCGTCGGGACGAACATCTCATTCTGTAACAGTAAGACGACTTTTAACGGTCTAGATGTTACAGATTGAGACAAACCGCTGGGACGGGTCAAAACCGCCACAAAGGTGCCTGTCCCCTTTGTGGCGGTTGGGGCGTTAGGGGAGGAGCTTCATGGCGGCGTCGTGGGCGGCGTGCTCGTAGATGTCGTCGAGGGGTTTGAGCGGCAGCAGAGCGTTGGCCTGCGCGCCGCCGCGGCGCTCGAGGGCGTGCGCGATCAGCCAGTCGGTGAGTTCGGGGTTTTTGGGCAGTGCCGGTCCGTGCAGGTACGTGCCGATGACGCCCTTGTAGATGAGGCCCTCAAGGCCATCATCGCCGTTGTTGCCGGTGCCCGTGACGACGGACGTTCCGAGCGGCGTGGCATCGGCGTCCAAAAGCGTGCGGCCGCCATGGTTCTCGAATCCCACAAAGGGCTCAGGTGCCAGGTCGGTTTTGACGGCTACGTTGCCGATCAGGCGGTCGGAGCCGCGTACGGTTTCGGCGGCAATGACCCCCAGACCCTCGATGCGATCCTCGCCCATATAGTACGAACGGCCGAGCAGCTGATAGCTGCCACAGATGGCAAGCAGCGAGCCGCCATCCTCAACATAGGCCGCGACCTTGTCTTTTTGGGCGAGCAGTTCGTGTGCCACGGCTAGCTGGTCGCGGTCGGAGCCGCCGCCCATCATGACGATGTCGGCGTCCGTCAGGTCGAGCACCTCGCCCATACGGACCTCGTCTACACGCGCGGGAATGCCACGCCAGGCGCAACGGCGCTCGAGCGCGATAACATTGCCGCCGTCGCCGTAGAGGTTAAGGGCATCGGGATACAGGTAGACGATGCGCAGCGGGCGCGAAAGCTCGACTGGTGCGATGCCGACAGGAAGAGCGCTGCCGTCGGCACGGGCTACGGCGCGCCCGGCAACAGCGTCGGAAGTGGCGCCCTTCAGTCCGTCGAGCTCCTTGACCAGCGGCGGGAAGGCCGTGTAGTTGGCGACGGCGTAGAAGGTGTCATCGGCGGCCTCGTCTGCCACGGCGCCAATTGCCTGCGCGACGTCCGAGATAATCGCGGCATCGATGCCGGCGTACTTGAGGCGCACCTGCATGTCGTGTGCGCGCGTGCCGCCGGCAAAGGCGACAAGACCCGGCGTGTCGGCGATGCGCTCAAAGTCGACGTCGTAGATCCACGATACATCGTGGCCGTCGGCATCGTTGTCGTTGAGGAAGAAAGCGCAGAGTCTGCCGTCTGCCGTCTTGATGGACTGGATTTGTCGATCGAAGCCTACGGGATTCTTGGCCAGGTTGGCCTCGACGGTGCGGCCGGCGATATCCCAGCGCCCCATACGACCACCGGCGGGCACATAGGCATCGAGCGTAGGCTGTAGAAGCGCCGTGTCCACGCCCAACTCGTGCGCGGCAAAGAAGGCAGCGGCAACGTTATAGACCATGTACAGGCCGTTGTAGCGTGTGACAATGTGTCCGGCGCCCGCGTCGGGCGCAGATCCAAAGACCAGGTCAAAGCCGTAGCCGTCGCAGCCGAGCTTCACGCCCGTCACGCGACGGACAAGCGCGGGGCGGGCCCAACCGCACGAGGGGCAATGGTAGGCGCCGAGCTGGCCGTATTGCACGTAGTCATACTCCAGCGGCGCGTTGCACTGCGAGCAAAAGCGCGAGTCGCTAATGCGGTCAGACTCGGTGTTGGTGGCGCCGTCGATGCCAAAGGCAATACTCGCGTTGGGAACGCGCGCGGCGATCGCGGCACACAGCGGATCGTCGGCGTTATAGATAAGCGTCGTTGTCGGCGAGAGCTCCAACGCGTGGGCGATGACCTCCTGGGTGTGATCGATCTCGCCGTAGCGGTCTAGCTGGTCGCGGAACAGGTTGAGCAGCACAAAGTACGTCGGCTTGAGCTTGGGCAGAACGCGTACGGTGTAAAGCTCATCGCACTCAAAAACGCCCACGCGCTTGCCTCTGCTGGTGTGTTTAAGGCCGCCACGGGCCTCGAGCAGGGCACCCACCACACCAGGCTCCATATTGTTGCCGGCACGGTTGCACACCACGGTAGCACCGCTGGCAGCAACGGCGTCGGCGATGAGGTTGGAGGTGGTGGTCTTACCGTTGGTGCCGGTGATCACCACGCTGCGGTCGACCAGGCTCGCGAGGTCGCTTAGCAGCTCGGGGTCGATCTTCATGGCAATGCGGCCGGGGAGTACGCCACCCTGGCGCTTGAGGACGGAGCGCAGTCCCCAGCGAGCGATATCGCTCGAGGTGCAGGCAAGAGATGAGCGGAGGTTCATGAAACCGTTCCTAACGTAAACGACATGGTCGGGTCGAGTGCGTCACTAAAATCCATAGCGGCGCGCAAATTCCTGGGCAAGCTGCGACACGTCTTCGCAGGCATTGGCCCAGGGGGCAAAGTCGGGAGTGTCCGAGATAATGCCGTCCGCTTCCCAAACGGCCTGGTGCGAAAGATCCCAGGGATCGCGTGGCTCGGGCCGGCAGGGAAGGTACGGTGTCTGGTACATGGGATTCAGCAAGAAGAACGCGCCGCCCTCGCAGCGGTTGGCGAACTCACGTAGTGCACGCACCGCTGGACGCATCTTGTTCGTTTTGAACAAGAGGATTGTGCGGGCGAGCAGGTACCAGGGGGAGTTCTCGAGTGCATCGGCTCCCACCTGTTCCTCGAGCTGGTGGGCTAGGGCAAAAAAGCCGTCCTGATCTTCCAAGCGAGCGAGGGCGAGCAGCACGGTGCCTGCGGCTCGGGTGGGATAGCCTTCTGCCTTAAGGACGCGGCGGGCGTAGTCGGCGGCAGCACGGTAGCGAGCGCTCGCCATGCACAGCTGCGAGATAGCCTCGAGCGTGTGGAGCCACCCGATAAGAGCCGGCTCGTTCACGGTGAGATCTGCCGCTGTCACGCCGTCCGTCAAAACCTTGTTGGCCCAGTAGCGTGGGGCCTCCATATCGAACCCGGGCACGCTTTGCTGCAGGTAATCGGCCGTGGTCACCTCGAGCTTCATCAGGTCGCCCAGGCAGGCGTCAACGGGCGTGTCGGCCAGGATGATGGCGAGCAGCTGCGCGTCGACGGCCAGTGCATCGACGCGGACAATCTTGAGCAGCTCGTCGCGCATGTCGTCGAACAGGCGATTGCGCGTCTGCTCGAACTCCTCGTCGCTGCCCATGTCCTCGATGCGATGGAGCTCGTCGAGCAGGTGGCGATGAACACCGGCATAGGACAGCAGCGCCTGGGCATGCTCGGACTGCGCATACTTTTGGGGATTCGCGCTAATGTCGTTATGGACAAGCTCGCGTGCTGCATCGGTGAGTTCGGGGTGCGACGCAACGTAGGCGCGCTCCAGGTAGGCGGGGATGTAGACGCTCGGATCCATTAGAGGTCTCCTCCCTTAAACGGCAAGCCCTGCTCGGCCGCCCGCAGGATGCGCTCGTCGATCTGGGAACGCACGATGTCGTTGGTGGCGACCCAGGCGGCAAAGCTGGCGTTGTCGGGAGCGCCCAGGCCCTCCTGCAGTATCGGCGTCGCCTCGGACAGCGCAAGGACAAGCTCGTCGGTGGAGCCCACGCCCACGTTAACGCGGGCATAGACGCCATCGGGAAACTCGGTTTGGAAGTAGAGCGCCTCGGCGGCGTGGGGGCACGAACGCACAAGGATACGCAGGTAGTGTTCGGCACCCTCGTAGTCCAGCTCGCGCCAGGCTGCGCTCATCAGTGCGATGAGCGTCCACGGGTCCAAGTCGCGCTCTGCATCCTTGGGACGGCGGCGCAGCGGGGTATTCGCGAGGTACGGCACGGAGTGAGCGGAGCGAAAGCGCTTGAGCTCCTCGGCGGGGTATTCGAGCTTTGCCATGGCAAGCATCGCGGTGTGGCGGACACCGGCGGGGTCGTTAGGCGCAAAGTCCAAGCTGCGATTCGCGGCTTCGAGCGACATGCGATAACGGCCGCTAATGAGGGCGCGCGACGCAAGGGCGGCAAGCCAGCGCAGGTAGGGGCGGCGCATAAGGTCGCCAGCGGCCTCGCGCTCGTAGGGGTCCTGCGCCGAGGCGATCTTGAGTGCCAGGTCGTGCTCGACTTCATCGCGCTTGGATACCAAGTACTGTACGTACTCCTCGTTGGAGTTGGCGGTGAGGGCGGTCAGCATGCGCTGGGCGTCCCAGTTGGTGGGGTCGAGCGCGGCTGCCTCGCGAAGCATGTTCTCGGCAGCGGTCTCTTCCTGCTCTGCCTGGTTGTCGTCAGGGATAAAGGGAATGCGGTAGTCGACAGCCTCGACCACCTTGGCAATGAGGTGCCCGGCGCGGTCGCGGTCGTGCACGATGAGCGGCGCGGGGTTGCGAGTGAATTGTTCCATCAGACGCTCTACGGCGGCACCGTCGGTGAGCGGGATATTGTCGCGGCGCAAGGCCTCAAGAACGAGGCGATGGCAATCCTCTTGGATGGGATCGAATGCCATGGGGCCTCCTTTGCTGCGGTTAGGGTTCAAATGTCTCTATATAAGGTTCTAGTTTACCCGCATGTGGCACACCGGGGGTGCCGCACTTGGACATGCACCTTTGCACCACGAAGACGGATGCCGCACAAATGTCGGCACCTGGGACGACTGAGTGGTATCACGGTGCCGCAAACGGTCGATTTTTGGCGGCGAACGGGGTGCATTTTGGAGGGGCACAGTCCTGCCCGGGATATGTGGTCAACCTTGATAAAACGTTTGCCCAGCTTGGGAGTATGAATGCCCCACAAGGGTCTTCAGGGATAGAAAAAACGTTTCATCATTGTTGGCTTTAGGTGAATAACTGACCAACCAGAACGGTAAAATAGTGTTTGTCTGAGCGTTGAGATGTTTAGACATCGCGCATTGTCATCGCCGGCAACGCGCAAAACGGTCCTAACGGAGCCAATCGGGTGCTCCGTTATATACGCAAGTCTAAGAGGGGCTTGTTTAGGAGGCACAGTATGGGACGTTTTACCAATCCTCGCGATCTGTACTTTGGTGAGGGCGCTCGCCACGAGGTGAAGAACCTCAAGGGCAAGAAGGCCATCATCGTTTCTGGCGGCAGCTCTATGCGCCGCGGCGGGTTCTTGCAGGACGTTGAGGCCGACCTCAAAGAGGGCGGCTTCGAGGTCAAGCTGTTCGAGGGCGTCGAGTCCGATCCGTCCATCGAGACGGTCATGAAGGGCGCCGAGGCCATGCGCGAGTTCGAGCCCGACTGGATTATCGCCATCGGCGGCGGCTCGCCCATCGATGCCGCTAAGGCCATGTGGGTCTTCTACGAGTATCCCGAGGAGTCCTTCGATAACATCATCCAGCCGTTCAGCTTCCCTGAGCTGCGTCAGAAGGCCCATTTCTGCGCCATCTCCTCTACCTCCGGTACCGCTACCGAGGTCACTGCCTTCTCCGTCATCACCGACTACGCCAAGGGCATCAAGTACCCGCTGGCCGACTTCAACATCACCCCTGATGTCGCCATCGTCGACCCCGAGCTCACCTACACCATGCCTGCCAAGCTGTGCGCTCACACCGGTATGGACGCTCTGACCCACTGCATGGAGGCCTACGTTTCCACCTGCGCTTCCATGTTCACCGACGCCAACGCCCTGCACGGCATCCGCGAGATCGTCGAGTGGCTGCCCAAGTCCTATGCTGGCGACCATGAGGCCCGTCAGCACATGCACGAGGCTCAGTGCATCGCCGGTATCGCCTTCTCCTCGGGCCTGCTCGGCATCGTTCACTCCATGGCTCACAAGACCGGTGCTGCCTTCGAGAACGGCCACATCATCCACGGTGCCGCTAATGCTATGTACCTGGGCAAGGTCATCCAGTGGAACTCCAAGGACCCGCGTGCTGCCGAGCGTTACGCTTACGTGGCCAAGGAGATCCTGCACCTTCCCGGCGAGACCAACGAGGAGCTCATCGCTGCGCTCGTCCAGAAGATTCGCGACCTCAACGACCAGCTCAACATTCCGCAGTCCATCAAGGATTACGCGAATGGCGGCGTGAAGGTCGACGCCGAGAACCCGCAGATGGTTTCCGAGGAGGAGTTCCTCGCCAAGCTGCCCGAGATCGCCGCGAACGCCGAGCAGGACGCCTGCACGCCCGAGAACCCGCGTGAGACCAAGGCTGCCGACTTCGAGAAGATTCTCAAGGCCTGCTACTACGACACCGACATCGATTTCTAATCGACTCTTGTTATCGTAACGAGGGGCTCCGCACGTATCTGTACGGAGCCCCTTTCTTTTTTCTTTTAGAGAATGGGATAGTTATGGCTGCAATTTTTAATAGCCCCAGCAAGTACATCCAGGGCCCGGACGAGCTGGCCAAGCTCGGTTCTTATGTCGAGCCGCTCGGCGCTAAGGCCCTCGTCATCGTGACGCCTTCGGGCAAGAAGCGCGTCGGTGCCAAGATCGAGGGCGGTTTTGCCGAGGCTAAGGCCGAGCTGCTGTTTGAGGACTTTAACGGCGAGTGCTCCAAGGGCGAGGTCGATCGCCTGGTTGCGCTCGCCCGCGACAACGGTTGCGACATCATCGTCGGTGTCGGTGGCGGCAAGATTCTCGACACCGCGAAGGCCGTCGCCTATTACCTGGAGTCCCCGGTTATCATTTGCCCCACCATCGCCTCGACCGATGCTCCGTGTTCGGCGCTTTCGGTGCTCTATACCGATGACGGCCAGTTCGATAAATATCTCTTCCTTAAGGCAAACCCCAACATTGTCCTGATGGATACGACGGTTATCGCGGCGAGCCCGGTGCGCCTGACGGTTTCCGGTATGGGCGATGCGCTCGCAACCTACTTTGAGGCTCAGGCGACGCACGATGCCGACGGTGGCACTTGCGCCGGCGGCAAGGGCGGTATGGCCGGCCTGGCGCTCGCCAAGCTCTGCTATGAGACGCTCATGGCTGATGGCGTCAAGGCCAAGGTTGCACTGGAGAAGGGTGCGCTCACGCCTGCCGTCGAGCACATCATTGAGGCCAACACGCTGCTTTCGGGCATTGGCTTTGAGAGCTCGGGCCTTGCTGCTGCTCATGCCATCCACAATGGCCTGACGATGCTGCCCGAGTGCCACGGCATGTATCACGGCGAGAAGGTCGCCTTCGGCACCATCGTCCAGCTGGTACTCGAGGATGCCCCGACCGAGAAGCTCGAGGAAGTCTTGGGCTTCTGCATTGAGCTGGGCCTGCCGGTCACGATGAAGGAACTTGGCGTTGCCGAGCTTACACGCGAGCAGGCCATGATTGTTGCCGAGGCCGCGTGCGCGCCCGAGGATACCATGTGCAACATGCCGTTTGAGGTGACGCCTGAGATGGTCGCCAACGCCATCCTGGGTGCCGACGCACTGGGTCATTATTACCTTATGGATGAGTAAACTAAGGTAAGGAAGGGGCAAAGCCGACAGATGGCTTTGCCCCTTTTTGCTATGGTGCAAAGGGGTTAGGTTACTTTGCACCAATCGTTGTTTGATGAAGGGCGGATTCTCGTATGGCGCTTCCCATGGTTTATGGAGGTCCCGGCCGGTATGTTCAAGGGCCGGGCGAACTTTCGCGTCAGGGCAGGTATTTGTCATGGTTGGGCTGCGCTGCCTATGTCTTGTTTGACCAGGGCACCGAGGATCGGCTGTGCAGGCAGGTCGTCGATGGATTTCTGGATGAAGATCTAAGCGAGCCGTTCTTTAAAATTTACAACGGTCCGTGTACGGAAGATGCCGTTGTCGAAAATGGCCAAGGAAGCCCGGGCCGAGTATTGCGACATGGTGGTGGGTATTGGCGGCGGCAAAATGCTCGATATCGCCAAGGCAGTAGCGTTTTATGCCGAGCTGCCGTTGTGCGTGTGCCCCACGGCGGCTTCGATGGACGGTCCGTGCAGCGCGATTTCGGTGCTGTATCACGAGGATGGGTCGTTCGACCGCTACCTGATGCTCGAGAAGAATCCAGACCTGGTCGTGGTCGATACCAACGTGGTCGCGGCGGCTCCACTGCGTATGACGGTCGCTGGTATGGGCGATGCGCTGGCAACGTACTTCGAGGCGCGTTCGTGCGTCGCGGCGCACGGCGCCAACGAGCACGGTGGCGCGCCGGGACACTTGGCCTTGGTTGCGGCTCGTGCCTGCTATGACACACTCATGGAGTACGGTGTCGCTGCCAAGCGCGATCTCAAAAAGGGGCGTACATCGCCGGCGGTTGAGCGCCTGATCGAGTGCAATACTCTGCTTTCGGGTGTTGGCTTTGAGAGCGGTGGCTTGGCGTTGGCGCATGCCATCGCCAACGGTCTGACGATTCTGCCCGAGTGCAAGGCCATGCATGGTGAAGCCGTGGCATTTGGCCTGGTGGTGCAGCTGCGCCTGGAGCGTGCACCCGAGCTTGATCACGTGCTCGAGTTTTGCCAGCGCGTTGGTCTGCCGACGACGCTCGAGGAGCTGGGCCTTGGCGAGATTTCCGATGCCGACCTGATGAGCGTTGCGGATGCGGTCTTTAGAAACGAGCGAAATATGGCCAACGAGCAGGCCAAGGTGACCAAACAAAAGCTCGTGCAGCTCATGTGCGAGGCATAGTTTGGCGCTTGATTGACCTTGTGCAATCGAGGCGGCGATAGGCCATGGGCTATTTGCCGCAAAGGTGCTCCGCGTGTAATTTGCCCGAGGCGTGGGCCGATAGCGTATCATTATCTTTTGCTTGTTTGCACTGCTCAGGGAGGGGCCGCGCATGGCGCAGGAACACGATCTGTTTGATGACATTATCGAGATCAGCAAGGGTTTCGACTTTCTTAAAAACCCGCTTGGCGGTGTGACCGATGCACTCGATCCGTCGGCGCCGCAGTGGAATCCTGCCGACTACAAGGAGCGTCCGCGCGGCAACACCATTCCGTGCCTGACCTGCAAAAACGAAAAGAGCGGCTGCACCGCGTGCATGGACGTGTGCCCGGTCAACGCTATCGAGGTCGAGGAAGACGCCATCGAGATCCTCGACTCCTGTCGCAAGTGCGGCCTGTGCGCCGCTGCCTGTCCGACCGAGGCAATCATCTCGCCGCGCCTGGCGCCCAAAAACGTCTACGACGACATTGTCTCGGCGGCTACGAGCCACGAGACCGCCTACGTCACCTGCACGCGCGCCCTTAAGCGCATGCCGCGCGAGAACGAGGTTGTTGTTGCCTGTGTGGGCGATATTACGGCCGAGACCTGGTTTTCGGTACTGGCCGACTATCCCAACGTGAGCGTGTACCTGCCGTTGGGCGTGTGCGATAAATGCCGCAACACCGGCGGTGAGGATATTCTGGGCGAGGCCATTGCGAAGGCCGAGGAGTGGTCTGGCACGGGTATGGGCTTGGAGGTCGACCCCAAGAGCCTCAAATGCCATAAGCGCCGCGAGTACGAGCGCAAGGAGTACATGGAAAAGATCGCTCGCACCACGGGCCTGACGGTGACCAAGCTCAACCCGGCAACGGCGGCGCTGGCCTCGGTGACGCAGAAGCTCAAAGCCCATCGCCACCAGATTACCCAGTTGGAGCGTACGCTCAACACCATGTGCGGCACCACGACGACCAAGCGTCGCCGTTCGCTCACGCACGGGCGGCAGCTGGTGCTCTCGACGCTGCAAAACCACCCCGAGCTTGCCCAGAACATGCAGGTGAGCACGCCGGAATGCGATTTTGACAAGTGCACGTCGTGCGGCGAGTGCGTCAATGTATGCCCCACGTTCGCCTGCGATTTGGTGGGAAGCGGCCGCTTTGCGTTGGAGTCCACGTATTGTTTAGGCTGCGGCGCCTGTGTCAAGGTTTGTCCCGAGCATGCGCTCAAGCTGGTTGAACACGATGCGTCCAACTTGGTTGTCGTTGACCCCGAGGCCGAGGAAAAGGCTGCCCAGAAGGCGAAGGCTCACGAAGAAGCTGAGAAGGTCAAGGCCGAGGCAAAGGAAAAGCTCAACAAGGTGCTCGACCAGGTGGAAAAGCTCGCGGACTAGCTAAAAGTGCGTAAATGATGGCCGGTGGGACAGGTACTGCCCCGCCGGCCAAAAAAGTTGCGGTGGAATAGTTCCTGTTTTGCCCTTAAGCTGGCCATTCTAGGAACTATTCCACCGCAACTAATAGATGGTTAGTTCATGCTGCTTTGGTGGCCGGTTCGACCGCTACCGTTGCGCGTCACGGTTTCATGGAGCAAAAAGAACCCGGGGACCTGTTTGGTCTCGGTGTATTCCATAAGGATGCCGTCGGCGTTGTAGGTCTGCCCGCGTATAACGGCGAGTGCGTTAAAGTCGTCAAGATCGAGCACACGCGTATCCTCGGGCGTGGGATGCTCGATCGTTACATCGCGTTTGCCCGTGGCAATCTTAATGCCAAGATCTTCTTCGAGGTAACGATAGATCGAGTCGTTGACAATCTCGGGTGTCAGCCCCGGTACTTGTGAGCTTAGGTAATAGGAGTCGTCGGAGCACACGGCTTGTCCGTCTGCATAACGGATGCGTTTGGCGCGTGTGAGCTCACAGCCTTCGGGAAACCCAGTAATCTTGGAGAGCGCCTTGCTGCAGATGAGGAGCTCAAAGACGGTGGTGACAGTCTTGAGCTCAAAGCCTCGGTTGACCGCGATTTCCTTAAAGGTCTCGAGTCCGCCGCCACCACGACTCTTCTCGTCACTGATGTTGCGAATGACGCGCATGCCTTTGCCTTGCTGGGGGAGCACGTAACCATCTGCCGCAAGCATCGAGATGGCGCGACGGACCGTCATGCGCGAACAGTCAAACAGCTGCGTGAGCTCAGTCTCCGAAGGCAGATAACTCTGATAGGCGTATGTGCCGTCGTCAATCGACTGCTTCACGTTGTCATAAATAGTTTGGAAGATGGCTCGCGCCATGACGGTCTCCTAGAGCTGGGTGCGCGAACGACGGGTGAGGGCCGCCCGCGCAGGTGTCAATCGATTTACTTGCTGGGGTCGATTATATATTTACCCATGGCACGCAGGGCCGGGTCTGACAGGATGGCGCCGAGTTCGTCGAGGGAGGCCACTTTTGCGACCATCGAGGAAACGTCGATCCTGCCCGAGTCGATGAGCTCGAGCGCGCGACGCTGCGTATAAGGGTTGATGTAGGACGAGGTGAGCACAAGCTCCTTCTGGAAGACCTCGAAGGGCTTGACGGTGATTGTCTCATCGGGCTTGGTGAGGCCGAACATCATGACCGTAGCCTTGTGGCCGGCGATCTGGATGGCCTGCTCGATGGTGACGGGCTTGCCAACACACTCGATAACGACATCGACGTTGCCGACGCCCTCCTGCTTCAGGCGGGCCGGGACGTCCTCGTGGATGGAATCAATTGCCAGATCGGCGCCGAGTTTGAGCGCAACCTCGCGCTTGCCCTCGACGGGCTCGAGCAAGACAACCTTGGTGGCGCCGGCGTTTTTGGCAAGCTGCATCATGAGCAGACCGATCATGCCACCGCCGATGACGACAACCGTGCTGCCGGGCTTGATGTTGCACATATCGATGCCGTGCAGGCAGCAGGCGACGGGCTCGGTCATAGCACCCTGCTCAAAGCTGGTGTGATCGCCCAACTTGTAGACTTGCTGCATATCGACGGAGCAGTACTCGGCAAAGCCGCCGTTAACGGTGGTGCCGTAACCGGTCATATGCTCGCAGTAGTGGTTGATTCCGTCGCGGCAGGGTTCGCAGCAGCCGCAGGGATGGTTTGGGTCGATGCACACGCGATCGCCCGGTTTAAAGCCAGCGACGTCGCTGCCCACGGCCTCGACAACGCCCGCAAACTCATGACCAAGGATCGTGGGCGGGGTAACGTCGGCTGCACCCTTGTCGCCTTCATAGATATGAACGTCGGTACCGCAGACGCCGCAAGCCTTGACGTTGATCAGAACGTCGCGCTTGCCCACCGCCGGCTTTGTCGAATCCTCGACCCTGAGATCGTGCTTTCCATAGAAGACCGCGCTTTTCATGGTGACTCCTTAACGTGGTGGTGAATGTTGTAATGAAGTATAGGTATGTCTGCAGATATAGACAAGCATATCTAGACAAGTAAAAAAGAAATATGAATTGCAGCTATCACCTATATCAGATTTAGCAGGCGAAATACTGGACATATACCGTTTACGGCCAATAATCAACCGTTTACCGACCGTAGTATTTATACTAACTTGTCTAGATAAGTGATATGATAAAAATAGAAGCGCAAGAAGTCAGGGAAGCGGGCCCACCCGTCCTATTGCACGAGGTACACGCAAACGGCGCGTCTGCGGTCTCGAGTGAAGCCAAAACCGCAGCGCTCCGAATGAAGAGAGGGGGATTCCCCGTCATGATGCAAAAGATACAACGTTTCGGCGGTGCAATGTACACGCCTGCAATTCTTTTCGCATTTTCCGGAATCGTCGTCGGCCTGGGTACGTTGTTTACCACCGAGGCGATCTTTGGCGAGATGGCCACAGCGGGTCATCTTTGGTTTGATTGCTGGAATGTGCTGCTCCAGGGTGGTTGGACGCTCTTTAACCAGATGCCGTTGCTGTTTTGCGTAGCGTTGCCAATCTCGCTCGCGAACAAGCAGAACGCTCGCTGCTGCATGGAGACTTTGGCCATCTACCTTACCTTCAACTACTTTGTAAGCACAATCTTGGGGCAGTGGGGCCCTGTCTTTGGTGTCGACTACTCTGTCGAGGCGGGCAGCGGTACTGGTCTTGCCACTATCGCAAGCATCAAAACGCTTGACATGGGCATCATGGGCGCGCTCATTATCTCTGGTATCGCCACGATGCTGCATAACAAGTTCTTCGACACCGAACTTCCTGAGTGGCTGGGCGTGTTCTCGGGCTCCGTGTTCATTTATATGATCGGTTTCTTCGTTATGGTTCCGGTCGCTCTTATTGCCTGCCTGGTGTGGCCGCATGTTCAGGCTGCTATCTCCGCCTTCCAGGGATTCATCCTTTCCGCCGGTACGTTTGGCGTGGGCGTCTTTGCTTTCTTCGAGCGCGTGCTGATCCCTACAGGCCTTCACCACTTTATCTATACGCCGTTCTATTACGACAACGCGGCGGTCAATGGCGGCATCTTTGCCGCTTGGGCTAACATCCTGCCCCAACTGGCTGCCGATCCGAGCATTGCTCTTAAGGATGCCGCACCCTGGGCTGCCTATACCTGCCCTGGATGGACTAAAGTCTTCGGCTCGCTTGGCGTTGCCATTGCGTTTTATATGACCGCCAAGCCCGAGCGCAAGCAGCGCGTCAAGGCTCTGCTCATCCCCGTCACCCTTACCGCTATGCTTTGCGGTATTACCGAGCCGCTTGACTTCACCTTCCTGTTCATCGCGCCCGGCCTGTTCGTCGTCCACTGCGTGCTCGGAGCGCTTGGCTGCATGGCTCAAAACCTCCTTGGCGTCGTGGGCATCTTCGACGGCGGCATCATCTCGATGCTCTCGTGGGACTGGCTGCCCCTTTGGGCCGCACACGGTCTGCAGTACACCATCTCCATCCTTGTCGGCCTGTGCTTTACCGCCCTTTGGGTCGTGGTCTTCCGTTTTCTGATCGTCAAGTTCGACTTTAAGACCCCCGGTCGCGAGGATGACGATGTTGAGGTCGAGCTCAAGTCCAAGGCCGACTACAAGCAAAAGCAGGGCGCTGCTGCTGGCAAATCGGTCGCCCAGAGTAAAGATGATGAGCGCTTGGTGCTTGCCGAGAACATCCTCGATCTACTCGGTGGCACGGATAACATCATCGATGTAACTAACTGCGCTACCCGTCTGCGCGTTAACGTCAAGGACAAGAGCGTCGTTGCACCCGAGGCTTCCTTCAAGGCGATCGGTACGCATGGCTTGGTGGTCCAAGGTCAGTCAATCCAGGTCATCATCGGCCTTACCGTCCCGCAGGTTCGCGAGAAGTTCGAGAGTCTTCTGAAGTTCGAGAGTCTTCTGTAAACCATCGTCCATCGAAACAATCGGCCTTGCAGAGCCGGTATGCACCGCAAGGCCGATTCTAGAGATAAAAAACTCCACTTCTAGGTAACAATTCCAAACCGTACAGGCCGCGTGCGGGGATGGATTGAGCAAGCGGCCAGAATGAGGAGGACATCATGTCCAAGAAAAACTATGCCGTGACCATTGCCGGCGGTGGCTCTACCTTCACTCCGGGCATTGCCCTGATGCTGCTTGAGGAGCGCGACCGCTTCCCGGTCAACAAGGTGACCTTCTACGACAACAACGCCGAGCGCCAGGAGACCGTGGCCAAGGCCTGCGAGATCTACTTCCACGAGAACGCCCCCGAGGTTGAGTTCAACTACACCACCGACCCCGAAACCGCATTCACCGGGACCGACTTCGTCCTTGCTCACATCCGCGTTGGCCTGTACGCTATGCGTGAGCTCGACGAGAAGATTCCTCTCAAGTACGGCTGTGTTGGCCAAGAGACCTGCGGCGCCGGCGGTATCGCCTACGGCATGCGCTCCATTGGTGGCGTCATCGAGATCCTCGACTACATGGAGAAGTACAGCCCCAACGCCTGGATGCTCAACTACTCCAACCCCGCGGCCATCGTCGCCGAGGCCTGCCGCGTGCTGCGCCCCAACAGCCGCATCATCAACATCTGCGACATGCCGATCGACCTTATGGATAAGATGAGCCGTATGTGCGGCATCAAGGATCGTCGCGAGCTGCAGTATAGCTACTACGGCCTCAACCACTTTGGTTGGTGGAGCAAAATCTACGACAAGGACGGCAACGACCTTATGCCGCAGATTAAGGAGCACATGGCTAAGAACGGCTACCTGGACGGCATCGAGCACGAGGCCGGTAAGGAGCAGCATGTCGAGGAGAGCTGGATTCACACCTTCGGCAAGGCCAAGGATGTCTATGCTGTCGATCCCGAGACGATTCCCAATACTTACCTCAAGTATTACCTGTACCCGGACTATGTCGTCGAGACGTCCGACCCCAACTATACTCGCGCCAATGAGGTTATGGACGGCCGCGAGAAGAAGGTCTTTGGCGCTTGCCGCGACATCATCGCCAAGGGTACGGCCAAAGACGGTGGCTTTGAGCCGGATGTGCATGCCAACTACATCGTCGACCTTGCCTGCGCACTGGCCGAGAACACGCTCGAGCGCTTCCTGCTGATCGTCCCCAACGATGGCGCTGTGCCCAACTTCGACCCGACGGCCATGGTCGAGGTGCCTTGCATCGTCGGTTCCAACGGCTTTGAGAAGATCTGCCAGGGCCCGATTCCGCAGTTCCAGAAGGGCCTGATGGAGCAGCAGGTTTCCGTCGAGAAGCTCGTTGTCCAGGCTTGGGTCGAGGGCAGCTACCAGAAGCTCTGGCAGGCGCTCACGCTCTCCAAGACCATTCCTTCGGCGAGCGTTGCCAAGCAGATCCTGGACGAGCTCATCGAGGCCAACAAGGATTTCTGGCCCGAGCTTAAGTAAGGACTGCTGTCTCGAACCCTCACGCATCTCTGCTTCATTTGCGCCGCCGCGGTGTCCGGATTCGCCCGGATGCTGCGGCGGCGCTATACTTATGCAGTTTGAAGTACCTGTACCAAAAGGAGCTGTCGTGTCCCTTTCCATCGGTATCGTGGGCCTGCCCAACGTGGGCAAGTCGACGCTGTTCACCGCGCTTACCAAAAAGACCGGCCTTGCCGCCAACTACCCGTTTGCCACGATCGACCCCAACGTGGGTATCGTCGATGTGCCCGATAGCCGCCTGCAAAAGCTCGCCGACATCGTCAACCCGGGCCGCATTGTGCCGGCTACGGTCGAGTTCGTCGACATCGCAGGTCTGGTGAAGGGCGCTAATGAGGGCGAGGGCCTGGGCAACCAGTTCTTGGCAAACATCCGCGAGACCGATGCCATCTGCGAGGTCGTGCGCTACTTTAAGGACCCCAACGTCATGCGTGAGGTGGGCCGCACGGGCGAGTTCGTCGATCCCGCCGGCGATGCCGACACCATCATGACCGAGCTCATCCTGGCCGACATGGGCACGCTCGAGAAGCAGCTGCCCAAGCTCGAGAAGGAGGCCAAGCGCGACAAGGAGCTCATGCCCAAGTTTGAGGTCGCCAAGCGCCTGCTCGCCTGGCTCAACGAGGGTAAGCGCGCCGCGTCCATGGAGATGACCGACGAGGAGCGCGCCGCTGCCAAGGGCCTGTTCCTGCTCACCATGAAGCCCATCCTGTATGTGGCCAACGTAGACGAGGACATGCTCAACGAGGACCTGGCGCCCATCGATGGCGTCAAGCCGCTGCCGATCTGCGCCAAGATCGAGGCCGAGCTTTCCGAGCTCGATCCCGAGGATGCGGCCGACTACCTGGAGAGCTTGGGCCTGGAGCAGCCCGGTCTGGACGTGCTCGCGCAGGCGGCTTATAAGCTGCTCGGCCTGCAGTCGTTCTTTACGGCTGGCGAGATGGAGGTCAAGGCCTGGACGGTGCGTCAGGGCGCGACCGCCCCGCAGGCCGCCGGCGTGATCCACACCGACTTTGAGCGCGGCTTTATTAAGGCCGAGGTCATTGGCTATGACGACTACATCGAGCTCGGCGGCGAGCAGGGCGCCAAGGCCGCTGGCAAGCTGCGCATCGAGGGCAAGGACTATGTCATGGCCGATGGCGACGTCGTGCACTTCCGCTTTAACGTGTAAGGACGACGTGCATGTTTAAATATGGTAAAAAAGCCGGCTACATGGGTATCGCGCTGCTGGTGCTTGCGGTGCTTCCGCTGGTGGTAGCGGCGTTTGTGATCCCCAACATTGGTCCCGAGGTGGCAACGAAGTTTAACGCCGCCGGCGAGGTGACGCGCTGGGGTAAGAGTTACGAGCTGTTGGCTCTGCCGGTGCTCAATCTGCTGCTCGGCGTGGCGACGTATTTTACTGCCGGTCGTCAAGCAAAGAACAACGAAGACTCCGCTGTGATGGCACGTCTGACGTGCGAGCGCTACCTGCGAAACGGCTGCATCACGGGTGTGTTTCTCAACGTAATCAACGTCTACTTTATGTATTCGGCGATTACCGGTATGGGCTTTGGCCTGGGCTTTTAGCTTGCGCCTTTAGGCAACGAGCCTGCACGCATATTCAATGGCTGCTGCGAGGCCGCCGCTCGATCGTGGTTTAAAGACCATGTCGGCGGCGGCCTCGTTTTCGTATCCGGCGCCGCGAAGGGCGAGTGCGATACCGGCTTCTAAAAGGAGCGGCAGGCCGCGTTGGCTGGTTGCGATTACGGTAGCCTGATTGAGCGAGCAGCTGTGCGCTTGGCATTGGATGGCAAGTTCACCTTTCGCCGGGCAAGGGACCAGAACGGCGACGACGCGACTTGATAGCAATGCAAATGCTGTGCGCTCATCGGGCGAAAGGCATTCTGCTTCAACGATGACGAGCTTGGGCGGTGCGCTGTTTGTGCGAAGCGTGGCTCGGTACATGCGGACCGAAGAACCCGACATAGAAAACTCCTGTGTATTCGGCAAAACGTAAACTATAGTTTACGTTTATGTTCGGCTCCATTTCAAACTCGGCTGCATGGACGAACGTGCGAAACAGATTCTTGGCAGGCGGGTCGAAGAGACACGCAGGGACCTTGGTATCTCCAAGGTTGATTTTTGTGTGGCGACAGGAATCAGCCGACCCTACCTCGACCGAATCGAAGATGGAACGGCAAATTTCACGCTCAAGGTTCTATTTAAGATCGCGCCCGCACTCGGCATGACGGTGTCAGAGCTTCTCGAGGGTATCGAATAGGGCGTTCCCCCGCTGTATTTGACGCTCTTTGGGCGGGTCCCCCTGGTTGCGATGTGCAAAATCGCGAGTATTCAGCACCAGTTTGGCCGTAGATGGTAGCTCGAGCGGCTGGCTTTGCCTTTTTGGCAGTAGTTAATCCACATACTAAATAAAAATGAGGAATAAATATTTACTAGACGGAACCCTCGTCCTAAAAGTTCGTCTAACAATCGGCCGATTCTATGCCTCCGGAGGAGAAATTGCAGAATACTCCGATTTTTGCACGGCCCGAGGGGGCCCACCTGTCGTTTAAGGTTGCGATAAGTGGAGCTGCCTTAGAGATCACGCCATCGGGATACGGTCGTGGTTAACTTGGCTGTAGAACAGGCGCTGGATTTCGGCGGCATCGCGTGACTGGCCGAGTGCCCACATGGTCTTGGCCACAAGCGTCTCGGTGGTCATGTCGTCGCCGCGCAGAATGCCCGGATGATCGGCGTAAGCACGGCCGACCTCATAAACGCCCAGATCGAGGCCCTCTTCGGGGACCTGCGTGGTCATAACGACGGTGCGGCCCGAATCGACCCAGCGGAAAATCGCCTCCTGGAATGACTCGCCGGACTCGCCAAACTCGGGAATACCGCCAATGCCAAAGGTCTCAAGAATTACAGCATCGTAGCTATCGGCTAGGGCGTCCAGGATACCCGGGTTCACGCCGGGCGTAAGCTTAAGGACAAACACGCGCGGGTCGATGCTGTTGTAGAAACGCACCGGGTTTTCGCCCTGATGAGTGCCGTGGAGCCCGTTGCGCACGATGCGGTCGTTGCGGATGTAGGCAATGGGCGGATAGTTGACGCTAATGAACGCGTTAAAGCTCATGGTGCGCTGCTTGCGGGCGCGCGTGCCGGCAATGGCGACGCCACCAAACACAATCGACACATCGTGCGAGTGCTCGTCGAGCGCATAGAGCAGGCTCTGGTACAGATTGAGCTTGGCGTCGGTAAAGGGGTTGCCCATGGGCTTTTGCGAGCCGGTGAGTACGATGGGCTTGGGGCTGTCCTGAATCAGATAGGAAAGTGCTGCCGCGGTATAGCTCATGGTGTCGGTGCCGTGCAGAATCACGAAGCCGTCGTGGTCGGCATAGCCTTCGACGATGACGTCGCGGATACGCATCCAGTCACTGGGACGCATATTGGTACTGTCGATGTTCATGGGCTGCACGACGTCGAGCTCGCAGAGGCCTGAGATCTCGGGGACGCTCTGGGCGAGCTCCTCACCGGTCAGGGCGGGGGAGAGGCCGTTGCCGTCCTCGGTCGATGCGATGGTGCCGCCCGTGGCGATGAGAAGGATGCGCTTCATGCTGGTATTCCTATCGTATTTGCCGCCGCAGAGGCGGAGTCGTTCGGCAGTATTGTGGCACAGGGCGTCCAATGTTCAAACGTATTACATCATCTGTAACGTTTGGTAACACTTAAATTGTTGTCAAATAGGGGCCCAGGTCGTGCGTTTGCCGTGCGCTGATGGCTGCGAGGGACGAGAAACCCCATATAACGTGTACACTATGGAGGTTATTTTCGTTCATTCACGCGGGTGGGCACCGGCTCCCCGCCAACAAGAGGGGGAAACCATGGATCAAAAGGCTTCCGCAAAGGTCCTCGTACTCGACTTTGGTGCGCAGTACGGTCAGCTCATTGCCCGTCGCGTCCGCGACCTCAACGTGTATTCCGAGATCGTTCCCTGCGACATCTCGGCCGATGAGATTCGCGAGATGAACGCCTCTGCGCTCATCCTTTCCGGCGGCCCGGCCTCCGTGTACGCCGAGGACGCTCCGTCCATCGACCCCGCCATCTTTGACCTGGGCCTTCCCGTCCTGGGCTTTTGCTACGGCCATCAGATTACGGCCGTGACGCTCGGCGGCAAGGTCGGCTACTCCGAGGTGGGCGAGTACGGCCGCGCTACCATCACACGCACGGCTGGCGCCAAGCTCTTTAACTCCACGCCCATGGAGCAGACCGTGTGGATGAGCCACCGCGACGCCGTGTCCGAGGTGCCCGAGGGCTTTACCGTTACCGCCAGCACCGACGTGTGCCCGGTTGCCGCCATGGAGTGCGTCGAGCGCAAGATTTTCACCACGCAGTTCCACCCCGAGGTCAAGCACTCCGAGTACGGTCAGCAGCTGCTGAGCAACTTCCTGTTTGAGATCTGCGGCCTGGAGCCCAACTGGAGCATGGACAACCTGGTCGAGACCATGACGGCCGAGTTCCGCGAGAAGGTCGGCGACGACCGCGTGATTCTGGCCCTGTCCGGTGGCGTCGACTCCTCCGTCGTGGCTGCGCTGGGCGCCCGCGCCGTGGGCAAGCAGATGACCTGCGTGTTCATCAACCACGGCCTGCTGCGCAAGGGCGAGCCCGAGCAGGTGGAGGAGGTCTTCACCAAGCAGTTCGACGTCGACTTTATCCACGTCCACGCCGAGGACCGCTATGCCGAACTTCTGGCCGGTGTGACCGAGCCCGAGGAGAAGCGCCGTATCATCGGCACGCAGTTCTGGAAAGAGTTCTTCGCTGTGGCCCAGCAGCTCGAGTGCGATGGCAAGCCGGTCAAGTACCTGGCTCAGGGCACCATCTACCCCGACATCATCGAGTCCGGCGCTCGTAAGACGGGCGGCAAGACGGCCACCATCAAGAGCCATCACAACCTGATCCCGTTCCCCGAGGGCGTGCACTTCGACCTTATCGAGCCGCTCGACCACTTCTTTAAGGACGAGGTCCGCGCACTTGGTCTGGCGCTGGGCCTGCCGGGTCATATCGTGTTCCGCCAGCCTTTCCCGGGCCCGGGTCTGGCCATCCGCATCATCGGCGCGGTCGATAAGGAGAAGCTCGAGATTCTCAAGAATGCCGACGCCATCGTGCGCGAGGAGCTCGATGCTTACAACCAGCGTCTGTTTGAGCAGACCGGTGAGCGCAACTCCGAGCACAGCTGCTGGCAGTATTTCGCGGTCCTGCCCGACATCAAGTCCGTCGGCGTTATGGGCGACGAGCGCACCTATCAGCGCCCGATTATCCTGCGCGCCGTCGAGTCCAGCGACGCCATGACCGCCGACTGGGCCAAGCTGCCCTACGACGTCCTGGCCCGCATCTCCGGCCGCATCGTGGCCGAGGTTCCCGGCGCCAACCGCGTGTGCTACGACATCACGTCCAAGCCGCCCGCGACCATCGAGTGGGAGTAGCCGAAGGGTTATTTTGAAACGTCGATTTTCCGTCCGCTGAGTACCGCAGAGTGTCGCAGCGTACGGGAGAAACGCAAAGCCCCCAGCAACTTTGGGGAATAAATTGAACGAGATACCCCCGATTTCAGGTGAAAATCGGGGGTATTTTTTACCCGTTTGACCTGCTGTTTTAGGAAGTTTTACTCCCAATTGCCGTACAGGACGGACATGGCGGCACCCCACGGACGGGGAGTAAAAGGTTTGTTGGGGGAGTAAATTGTCCCAGTTGCCTGTCCCAGCCGATCAAAATGCGCCCCAAAACTCAACTGAAACTCAACGGGGCGAAATATGGTGGCTTTTCAGCAAAACCGCAGGTCAACAATGGGGAGTAAAAATTTACTCCCCCAAGCGATTTCATCGGCTTCAACACGCTTCGAATGGTGGGTTTCAGGCATAAGAAAAGCAGGTGTTTTACTCCCAATTGCGGGGGTAAAGCCACCTGCTCGCGTTTCAGTAAATATTTACTCCTAGAACTTGGCCTTCCAGTCGGCGTATTCCTCCGATGTGATCTCGCCGGATTCCAGCTCGTTTCGCTTCGCAGCCCAGGCCTTGAGCATCTGGGTCGTCTTGGGCGCCTTCTCAGCAGACGCGTCGATAGAAAGACCAGAGCCATCCTCAGCGGGCACGATTCCGAACTCATCCTCCAGCTGCAGAAGGAGGCCCAGAAGGTCACGGGCGTTCTCCACACCGAAGTCCTTCAGGACAAGCGGAGAGATGTCGAGGGCTTCGGCGATGGCTTCGATCTGAGGCTGCTTGGGAGTCCTGAAATCCGTCTCGTAATGGCGGATCGCGCCCTCGGAGACGCCGATCCTCTCACCCAGCTCCCCCTGGTAGAGCCCGCGCAGCTTACGGTAGTGCCTGATCTTCTCGCCAGTCGTCATCTTCCCTCCTGAAAATCTAAACCTCGTAATTCTAGCACCGTACGTAAACGTACGCAATTTCTTGACAGTACGAAACCGTACGATTATGATTCGCTCATATATAACGTACATATTCGTACGATGTTAGGAGGACAAATGAACCAGGAAGAAGGCAAGCCAACCATGCTCAACGCCGAGCAGGTCGCACAGAGGCTGAACATGTCGAAAGGGTTCGCCTACAAGATCATCCAGGAGATGAATGAGGAGCAGATCAAGAAGGGTCGCGCTGTGGTCAAGGGCCGCGTCCGCTCCGATCATTTCGAAGCAAGATTCTTTGCCGGTGATGAAGATGCCCGTATATAGAAGCGAGAACGGAACCTTCTATTCACAGTGCTTCTACCGAGATGGCAGGGGCGCGAAGCGCCATAAGGTCAAGAGAGGCTTTGCCACCGAGCTTGAAGCGCTCATGTGGGAGAAGGACTTCCTTGCTGTCCATAACGGGACCATGGACATGCTCTTCGCGGACTTCGTCGACGTATACGCCACCGAGATCAAGCCTCGAATCAGGGAGCACACCTGGCTGACCAAGGAGTACATGATCAAGGACAAGATCATTCCCTTCTTCGGGAAAATGAGGATGTCCGAGATCAAGCCCATCGACGTCGTCCGCTGGCAGAACCAGCTTATCGACCACAAGGATGCCAATGGCAAGCCGTACTCGGCCACATATCTCAGAACCATCAACAACCAGCTAAATGCCATCTTCAACCATGCCGAGCGCTACTACGACCTGACGGGCAACCCCTGCAGGAAGGTAACGAAGATGGGCTCGAAGAAAGGCGGAGAGATGAACTTCTGGACGAAGCAGGAGTATCTGAGGTTCTCGGAGGCCATCATGGACAAGCCTCTTTCCTTTTACGCTTTCGAGGTCCTCTACTGGACAGGTATCCGCTGTGGAGAGCTCCTCGCCCTCACCCCATCCGATTTCATCTTCGAGACTTCGGAGCTCAGCATCACGAAGTCGTATCAGCGTTTGAAGGGCATCGACACCATCACCGACCCGAAGACTCCGAACTCCGTGCGAAGGATCGCCATGCCCAAGTTCCTCGCCGAGGAGATGAAGGAATACCTGGAAGACTTCAGAGACGACCTCGGTCCCCATGACCGCATCTTCGACGTGACGAAGTACTACTTGACGCACGAGATGGAGCGCGGATGCAAGGAGTCCGGCGTCAAGAGGATCAGGGTCCATGACCTGAGGCACAGCCATGTCTCCCCACTCATCGAGATGGGCTTCTCCGCATTGGCGATCGCTGATCGCGTTGGCCACGAGAGCACCGATATCACCTACCGATACGCCCACCTCTTCCCGAACAAGCAGTCCGAGATAGCCAATGCCCTTGACTACTCCAAGGAGGGCTAGCCATGCCCTGCCCTAACTCCGCACGCAAGAGGTCGAAGACCATGGCTTTCAGGGTGAGCCCGGAGGAATACGAGCAGATCACCAATTTGGCCAAGCTGAGTGGCATGGACAAGCAGGATTTCATCATGGCGAAGCTAATGGACCACGAGATAGTCGTGAAGCCCTCTACGAGGGTCTACAAAGCCCTGAAAGACACGATGGCGGAAATCTACCGGCAACTGCTCAGAATCCGCGCAGGAGGCGAAACCAGCGCCTCCATGGAGGAGACACTGCTGATCCTGTCCACAATCTTCGCCGGGCTCGAATCATCCGAACAACCTGCCGAGATCGATGCTGAGAATCAGAGTGTATGGGATTTGAAAAGAGAGTGAGGGTGTCCGTTCGTGGGGACAAAGGCTAGCAAATTAACGCCGTAAAATCCTCGAAGCGTCCAGGAACGAAAGGAGCGATTATGGATAACAAGCGATGCGAAATCACAGTCGCCTTGTATGGCGATACGTCAGATAGCTCTTCTGTTCCTGATGTGGCTGGAACATCTCCTCAGTATTTCATAGAAGCTTATGCGGTACGCGATGCTCATGATGAGGAATCTGGCTGGCACTACCCTGTCATATTGAGATTTGAGGATACTGACTTCGTGATTAGCTGGCCAGGCCGCAAATCCGACCCCGCCATTAACAAAAACGACGGCGATGCGCGCTTGTTGGTCAAGAATGACCTTGAATCCGATAAAGCAAATCTCGGCTGCTTCTATCTGGCGCGAATCGAATTATTTGATTGCTGCCACGGTGAGCAATTAACTGCTCTCCGGTATTCGATAGATGGTAGATCCATTCAAGTGACCACAGAGGGCCATGCAATTTGCATCTCCTAAACAACGGGTGGCCCCTACAGCCACCCGTTTTGCTTTCATATAAATGATTATTTAGCTGAGATGGCCGATGCCTTGTTCGCTGATGCATTTGGTGATCTTGAAGACAACGCGGTTCTTTCAGATATCGCTAATATCACCATGGGTCAATCACCGGCCGGCACTTCTTACAACGAAGAGGGTGTTGGCACCGTGTTCTATCAAGGTCGTGGAGAGTTTGGATGGCGTTATCCCACGCAGAGATTGTTCACGACAGAACCTAAACGCATGGCCAAAGCGGGCGATGTGCTAATGAGCGTGCGTGCACCAGTTGGGGATCTGAACCTCGCTTACGAAGACTGCTGCATTGGTCGAGGACTTGCAGCAATTAGTTGCGATTACCCGTCATATTGCTTGTATCTCATGAGATCTTTGAGCAAGAAGCTAGATGCGTACAACGGTGAGGGAACGGTGTTTGGCTCAATTAACGGCAAGGCCCTTAAAGGCCTAGAGATTGCGCTTCCCGGAATTGATGACATTGCTACTTTTGAAGCAATGGTTGCGCCGATCGATGCTCAAATCAGGTGCAATGAGACAGAAAGCAGGAGCTTGTCCCAGCTTCGCGACGCGCTTTTGCCCAAGTTGATGTCTGGCGAAATCGACGTCTCGAAGGTTGACCTTACGCAGCTAAATAATCATTTAGCCGATTAATATTGCTGCACTTTTCGTAAATAGCATCGAGAATATGCACAACTTTATTCTGAGTATCAATATCAGGAAGGTTTACTTCGATCTTGGCGATATCGCGGGGATGAACACGAAATACTTTCATTCCCGTGACATACTGCCTGAGCTTGCGCTTAAACAACTCAGTCTGAAGCATGTAATTGATATATGCAGGATTTGCGACATCACAGTTTTCAATACGCATGACGGTGGTTTCTGTGCCAGCTACAATCTCTTCGCCTTCTCCGCCCTTGACCATTAATGCTTTTCCCAAGTCATCGATCGTTTCCGAAGTTAAAACATAAATAATGTCCCCGTCGGAAACGAACTGGTCGGATTTTATTCGCTCATCATCGGAGATGAAAGGGATGGCCTTGGTTGGTTTCTCGATATCGATATATAGATTGTGACCCTTATACAGGTCGCCATAGTGCAGATACTTCCATGGCCCGCAATCAAACATTCTGTCCCTGGGGATGCTTGCTCCTTTGGCGAAAGAGCAAAACTCTCCAATCAAGTAATTAGAGCCCATAGCCGATAGCCTCCAGGTTCTTCTTGATCTGCTCCTGCAGGCGGTTGGACTCATCGAAGCACTTGGCTATCTCGCCGGTCAAACGCGCCATCTTCTCCTCGAAGGGCTCGCCGTCATCCTCGATGTCTGCAATGCCGACATAGCGGCCCGGAGTCAGGATGTAGTCCTGCTTCGCGATGTCTGCGATGCTAGCCACAGCGCAGAAGCCCTTCTCATCCTCGAGGGTTCCCTCATGGAAAGAGTTGAAGGCATCCGCGATCTTCTTGATGTCGGTGTCGGGCTTGAGCTCGCAGAGCTTGCGGCTCACCATGGTGCCGAGCTCGCGCGCGTCGATGAAAAGGGTCTTTCCGGGCTGCTTCTTGTTCTTATTGATAAACCAAAGCGAGACGGGGATCTGGGTGGTGAGGAACAGCTTTCCAGGAAGGGCGACGATGCCGTCGACCAGGTCCGCATCGACGATAGCCTTTCGGATATCACCTTCAGTGCCGGTCTGACTGGAAAGGGAGCCGTTTGCAAGGACCATCGCCATGCGACCCTTGGAGTTGAGGTGCCAGATCATGTGCTGGAGCCACGCGAAGTTGGCGTTGCCAACCGGCGGGATGCCGTACTGCCATCGCACGTCCTCCTCGAGCTTGTCGCCGCCCCAGTCCTTCAGGTTGAAAGGTGGGTTGGCCAGGATGAAGTCGAACTTCTCGCGCTTGTGCTGGTCGTCGAAGAACGTGTCCGCGTAGTTGCCCAGGTCGGCCTCGATGCCGCGGATGGCGAGGTTCATCGTGGCAAGCTTCCAGGTGGAGGGATTCGACTCCTGGCCGAACACGGTGATGTCGTCGCGGACGCTTCCGCCGTGCTCCTTGACGAACTCCGCGCTCTGTACAAACATGCCTCCCGCGCCGCAGCATGGGTCATACACGCGGCCATGGAAGGGTTGCAGGACCTCGACGAGCGTCCTGACGACGCAGCTCGGGGTGTAGAACTCGCCAGCGAGCTTGCCCTCCTGCTCGGCGAACTTGCCGAGGCAGTACATGTAGGTCTCGCCCAGGACGTCGACGTTGTCCTCTTCGTCCGTTGTGTTAGACCGCTTTGGATAAGTGTCCTATGCACAGTACACGCAGCAGGACCCCCAATTGCGACAATTCCATCATCAGGAAAGATGGAGGTTGCAATGGAAGACGTGCTCACCCAGCTGACGAGGCAGTTCCTCCCGCAGATGACGGCTGCCGAGAAGAGCAGGGTCCTGAGATCGCTCAAGGCGCTGATAGACGCGGAGTTGTTCGACCTCGCGGCAAGCGAGGGGGCGGAAGACGATCCCGACAGAGCCTGCCCCTGGTGCGGCTCCCCGCATTACGTGAAGAGGGGGCGAGACGGGCGCGGCCGTCAGCGGTTCCTCTGCCGAGGGTGCGCCAGGACCTTCACCGACGCCACCATGCGCATCTTCTCCACCACCAAGCTCGACAGGTCGGCCTGGATGAGGTTCGCGGAGTGCCACGTGGACATGCTCCCGCTGCGCGAGTCGGCGGAAAAGTGCGGCGTGTGCCTCAAGACGGCGTTCTTCATGCGCCACAGGCTGCTCGAGGCCATGGCCAAGCGCATGCCCGCCTTCCGCGTGGAGGCCGGCGGCGGGGCCGAGCTCGACGAGTGCTTCTTCAGGGAGAGCTTCAAGGGAAACCGCTCCAGGTCGGAGTCCGGCGTGCCCAGGAAGCCCCGCGCAAGGTCGCAGGGAACCGACGGGCACGAGAAGATATGCGTGCTCACCGGCATCAACGACGCCGGCGACATCTTCTACGAGATCGCGGGGAGGGGCGGCCTCGACGAGGCGGCAGCCAGGGAGCTGCTCGCCGACAAGCTCGCGGTCGGCGCGATAATCTCGACGGACCGTGCGCACGTGTACCGCCGCGTCCTGCCCGCCCTCGGCGTCGGCGAGCACATCGCCAGCAAGAGGGAGGAGCACGCCATCAACAGGGTGAACAGCCTCCACTCCCAGATGAGGCACTTCATCGGCAGGTTCCGGGGCGTCTCCACGAGACGCCTCGAGAACTACCTCGCCTGGTTCAAGTGGACGTGGTGCTTCAAGGTCCGCAGGAGCGCGGACGAGCTCGCCGAGCTCATAGTGAGGCAGGCGGCCCGCGGCACGTACGAGAAGACCTGGCGCCAGTACAAGGTGACCCCCTATCCGTTCTACGAGTACTGGATCAAGCAGGCGAAATGGGACTCGCGTGCGCGGAGGGCCATATACGGCGTGGCGTGATGTCCAGGGCGGTCTGGCGCAGCGCATCTGCGGCAAGCGCTGAAGTCGTGACCCGATGCAAAAAGCAACAGCTAGCGATATTCTTCGGGAACGTCGAAACCGTACTCACGGCATAGGAGCATGACATCGTGGACGTCGTGCTCGTCATGCTGATAGCCCAAGTGAAACAACAGCTGGCTTTCGGGGTCGATGCACGACACCTCCACCTCGCCGATGCGCCCCCTCCCCGAAAAGACCTCCCCGGGAAAACGATCTCCCTGATACAGAATATCGCCATTCTCGGCGAAATCGAAGCAATGCAGGTCGACGATGCGCCCCGCCTCGTCTTGCCACACCGTGTGATCTTCGGTGGTGAAAGATGCAGCCACCTCGGAAAACCCCTCATCAGCAATTAGATCCACGAACCTTTGGTAATCCCCGCGCTGAACGAACAGGTCGATGTCGTTATGAGCCCTGGTCTCACGCCCGACAAGCGCATCGACGCCCCAGCCGCCATCAAGATATACGCCAATGCCCGCACCTGCGGAAAGGCCGATTATCCAACACGCATCATCCTTGGTGACCATAGGAGCTCCTTCGCTTTCGCCTGCTATTTAAGCAAGAAAGATTATAGGAAAAGTCCCAGTATCCAAAGTGGTCTAACACAACGAATGCATGGGACATACAAACCCCCTGCAACCATTTACTATAGGTTATGGAACGGGTTTAATATCATTTGCTCGTGATTATGCTAAAACTATTGATTGTTATAAAATGTATTTAATAACGAATAGAAGCAATATTTCTGCTTGTAAATGTTATGAAAAAGCAGGAGGAATAAATAAAGTAGATGATGAAATTATTTATGTGTATGATTTTAAGGAGAAAAACTAATGGATATAAAAAAGATAATAGAAGAAAAATGCAATATAGTTGTTGATAGTATAAAGTTGATTGGTGAGGGTTATGACAGCAAAGCATACATTGTAAATAATGAATATGTTTTCAAAATCAAATTTAGTGCTAATAAGAAAAAAGGGTATGAAAAAGAAAAAGCAATATATGATTTTCTAAACAAAAAATTAAATACAAATATTAAAATACCAAATATAGAATATTCATATATAAGTGAAGAATTATCTATTTTAGGATATAAAGAAATTAAAGGAACTTTTTTAACACCAGAAATATATTTTGCCTTATCAAAAGAAAAGCAAGAATTATTAAAGCAAGATATTGCTATGTTTTTAAGACAAATGCACGATTTAGATTATAGTGAAATAAGTTCATATACGATAGACAATAAACAAAATGTTTTAGAAGAATATCAATTACTTAAAGAAACAATATATGATAGTCTTACTGATATTGAAAAACAATATGTAGAAGAATTTATGCAAAGATTAAATAGTACAACTATATTTGATGGTAAAAAATGCTTATGCCATAATGATTTTAGTTGTAATCATTTATTACTTGATGATGAAAATAGATTATGTGGTGTAATAGATTTTGGAGATTCTGGAATTATAGATGAATACTGTGATTTCATATATTTGCTAGAAGATAGTGAAGAAGAAATTGGCGTGTCTTTTGGAGAAGATATATTAAGATTATACGGAAATATTGATATTTCAAAAGCAAAGGAATATCAAGATGTTGTAGAACAATATTATCCAATAGAAACTATTGTATATGGTATTAAAAATAATAGACCTGATTTTATAGAAAAAGGTAGAAATATGCAGACACGAGATGTTGGGAGATTTTTCAGCGGATAAATATTTGAATTTAGAAAACTTACAAAAATCATCTTGACAAACTCGTTCCCGAGGGTTCCGAATTCCCAGGAAGGTATTTCTCTTGGAAAGAAAGTGACTACTGCTTCAAAGTCGGAGAGGGGATCTACTTCAACCCAGGCAGCTCCACTTCGGTAAAAATTGAAACTCTCAAAATCATTTTTGAGGCAGCGGGCATTGATTGCTTCGGAACTTTTGATTGAACTGTACAAGTCGAAGACCGAGGATCCCGATTAGCTACCAGGGGAGGGTTTGGTGGAGTTCGCTCTACCCCGCCCTCCCTTGGTTATATAATGCCAAGCAGAGCTAAATTTTTACACGAATCGCCGTGACCCCCGTGACCCCAGAGATTGACCCAGATAACCCGAAAAACCGTGACCCAAATTTGACCCCATGGATTTTCGTCAATTTTTGAGACTGGGTATAAATTGGGCGAACTAGAACAAACTGCGACAAACTGGAACAAACTGGAGAGAATTTTTAACTATTGAGTGGGAATAGAAAATTCCTTAGTTATGGGGGTATTAATTTGATTTCCTTTAGGATACACCCCCATAACTATATGAATTGACCTGCTGACTCCAATGAAGATTGGAGGGCAACGGCCAGGGGTGACGGCCCAGCGAGTGTTATTTTGCGAGCTATGCGCGTTGAAAGCGACCTTTCGTGGTATAAACTGCTTGCCGGAAGCCGCGGCTTTCAGAGTACGGCTTACGTGTACGTTTAACCTCCGTGGGCGACGGGGTGCCGCAAGGCGTAGAATATCGCCCACCTGTAGGGGCCTGCAGCGATGCGGGCCCCGCTTCGTATGAAGGGGGCGCAACCGGTGAAGGTCGTATCCATCTCCCAGGACTTCTTCGACCTCGTCGAGGGCGACCGCGAGCTCATGCTTAAGCACAATCTCCCCTGCATCGTGGTGGTGAGGCTGCGTTTCCGCGGGAAGCGCAGGGACTTCGCCGTACCGCTGCATTCCAACATCGCCCCCAACGTGCCCAAAGACCAGTACTTTGCGTTGCCACCCCGCCCCACGACGCGCCCCGGCTGCCGCCACGGCATCCACTACATCAAGATGTTCCCCATAACCAAGTCCTACCAGCGCCGCTTCAGGACCGAGGGCTCGGCCTACTACGAGACGCTCCAGCGCATCATCGACGGCAACACCAAGCGCATTGTCTCCGAGTGCCAGGCGTACCTCGACCGCTACGAGCGCGAGGGAAGGCCCCACTTCGCCGTCGACATCGACCGTATCGTGGGGCTGCTGGAGGGCGAGAAGTAGGGCACCTCGGCTTAGTCTCGAGCCATGTGGAGTCGCTCCGCATTTTTGAACGCCGCGTGTGCGTCCCAAATACTTGAGAAACTTGAGAAACAAGCTGTGAAGTGCAGTGGCTCGCCCGTGCCCGTGCATAGCCGTCACCATTAGCGTCTACGCGGCGTCGGCTTCAAGTGGAACTGGCCCCACTGCTGTATATGGTTTGCCTTGCTGCACATGGCGATCAATGCCCGCGATGCTTCTGCTTGCGCTTCAGCTTTCGCTGCTCGAAGCGCGCCTCCGCCTCATCCGCGCGACGCTGGCTTCTTGCTTGAGCCGACTCCCGCTTCATCGCTTCCCGCTGTGCTGCGAGCGCCTGTTGTGCCTTGGTGCTCACCGCGGGCCGCTTAAGGGCTTTCGCTGCCTCGCGAGCGCGTCGCTTGGGATTCTTCGCGGGCTTGCTTGTTTCCGTGGCCTCGTCACCGAAGAACGTGAGCTTCGCCCATTTGCTTGTAACGAATCGCAGGATTTCCTCATCGGACGGTTCTGCACCGAAGACGATGCGGACGACGCCGTATCTGCCGTCCTCGACATGCTCCGCCAGCCCGACCCAGAATTGGCCGTCATGATATACGGTCAGGGTGGATGACACACTGATCTGCATGGTTGGTTCCTCCTTTATGTAGATGACCATGCAGAGAAGGGACAACCAAGGAGGCAGGTTACTGATGCGGACTCCCGCACGCCCACGACTACCCGACGGGGACTGTGTTTTCATCTCTGGTGCCCGCATTGTAGCACGCGCGGATTTACGATGTTGATCGCCGGCGCCTAGGCGGAGATGAAGGCGGTTCGATCTAGGTCAAGCCGGTCGCTCGTTCATGAAGCGGCCGATTCCCTGAAAATAAAAGGCGCCCAGGAGGACACCTACAGGCTATCTTCGAACTACTTGGTTTGGGGCAGACGGAGGAAAAAAAGGGCAGAATCGCTCTCACGATCCCGCCCCGCAAACCCGAGGGTTTCTAACTGGCTCCATTATTCCGGGCTTCTCAGTTCTGTCATTGACCCAGGTATCACCCGTCTCCTATAGCGAGTGAATATAAAAATAGGGCAGAGTCGCTTGCGCAAGTCCGCCCCTAAAACCGTGAAGGTTTTGCTATCTGCAGGCTATTCTACCAACCCGAGCGATTCTGTCAACCTGCGAAGGAACTCGAGCGCGGAGCGAGCTGCGGCGTCGGGCCCCTTGTCGGGCAGCGCCTCGGTTTCTCCGTCGGCCCTGGCGAACATCTCGGCGAGCTCGGATGCGGCGCGCGAGCGCGAGGAGCCCTCGGGTACCAAGCCGGAGTGCGCCACGAGCACGGTCGCGACCTCCTGCATGGCCGTATTCCCCATCCACTTCCTCCTGGTCGCCTTGGGGATTCCCACGGCGGCGACCCTTCGGGAGACGCCACTGGACGCCGAGCCCCGGGCGGCGCCCCTCTCGGCGAAGCAGTTGATCAGGCACGAGCCGTGCGCGGCGCAGTTGCGGACGGACTTCACGCGCTTGAGGTCGTAGTGGGAGGCCTCGAAGCGCCTGTCGCCCCATCGCCTGGCGCAGAAGCGCACGAAGTCGATGAGGGTGCCGAACGAGGTGAGCTCAAGGAAGGCCCAGGCAGGCATGTCGCCGGAGTACTTCGCGTAGAGGCTCGAGCTGTAGGGGCTGCGGCCGCTCATCTTGAGCTCGCGCAGGCGGTACTCCCTGTTTGCAGTGGTAAGCGATGCCATGTAGTCGGCCACGATGGCGTAGCCGTCCTCTCCACGGTCCTCCATCTCGCGAAGCAGTGTCACCTTCTGGAAGTGCTCGATGTCGAGCGTCATGCCGAGCAGGGCGTGGCGTAGCTCCTGGTCGAGCGCCGCGAGCAGGCGTAGCTGGCCGAAGTCGAGGTCTACGTAGCGGCCGTCGCGCGGGCCTCCCTCGTATTTCGAGAAGAGTTTGCGATAGGATGCGAGCTTGAAGAAGTTGCACTTGTCGCGCAGGTAGTCCTCGGCCTCTTCCTCGGAACACAGCTCGAAGGCTACGCCCTTCTGCTTGAGGTGCTCTATCTGCTGCTCGATCGTGAGGATCGGCTTCCTATCGTGGGGTTCGGCCATGCTCGTTCTCCTGTCATAAAAAGTGTTGCCTATTTTACCAGCATGTTCTCGACATTCGGTGAAGGCCTCATCGTCGACACATGGGCAAGCCGCCTGATACGACTCCCTTTCCCTGCCAGCAGCGCAGTCGCCTGACCTGCGGCTTTGGAATCGCGTTGGAAGCCGCCCTCGACCAATCATTTGCAGTTGTTGCGAGTGGCTTGTGCGTGATGCTGCGGTTGAGTTCCAGAAACGGGCGATTCCGCCCAATCGGGCATCCGAATCACGGCCGGAAGCTCCTTTGGGACAAAAACAAAAACTCAAAGCCCTGAGTTTGAAAAAAGTTTTTGAAGTTGTCCCAGCTTTTGTCCCCGAAGCCGACGAGACGCGACATCGCGTCATTCGGCGGCACGCGTTCCGTGTCGATGCCGAAAACTGGGTGCAACTGGAATGACGGGACGACAGAACCAAAGCCACCAGCGAAATAGTGGGAATAACGGCCCTCGAACCCTTTGGTTCGAGGGCTTTCTTTTTGCATCTCTACCTGGGAAAACGACCCAATTATTCCCGTGTGTCCCTACTGGGCGGTACAACGGAGTACTCGGCGGTACGGGAATAATTAGGCCCTGCGGGAATAATTCACAATTCTGGTCCCCCGAAGGCCGATTTCGAGCGGATGAAACTGACTTGAAACTGCGAGGCGGATTCAAGCCCTCTTCAATTGCATTCGCCCAGGTCAACAAATGGGAATAAAGAAATGCGAAAATCGGTTTCCGCAGTTTCAGTGACCCCGAATGCCGTCGAATAACGCCGTGTATTCTGAGCGTATTGCTTGCATTGTTGCATTATTTTCCACAATGCAAGCATGGAATAAATCGAAGTCATACGAGCCACCAACGACATCGCCTCTTCCCAAAGGGGGCTCTTCACATCTGTGCAGGCGAAGGTGCTCGGCGTCGAGCGGTACGCGCTCTCGAGGCTGGAAGGGCTCGGCAACATAGAGAGGCTCGCGAAGGGCGTCTACCGCATGGGCGGCTCGCCGAGCACGCGGGAGGAGGACGTCCTCGCGGCCTGACTGTCGATCGACCCGGGGAGGCGCCCCGTCGCCATGGGGGCGACGGCTGCATGGCTCTACGGCATCGGCGAGGTCAGCCCCTCGCCCTACGAGTTCTGCACGCCCGAGAGAAAGCAGACTAAGCGCCCGAACCTGATTCATCAGGAAGCGCCGCCTCGACCCGAAGGACGTGGCGATCGTCTCGGACATCCCGGCGACGAGGCCCTGGCTCACGGTGGTGGACCTGATAGACTCCGGGGAGGAACTGAGCCTGGTCGCGAACGTGCTCGCGGACGCGCTCGAAAGGGGCCTCGTCGAAGACGAGGGCGCGCTGAGGGAGAAAATCGACGCCGGGGGGCAAAAGCCGGGATGCCGGCGGGGGCCAGCCTGTACGATTCGTTAGCTAGGAGGCGGGAAGAATGACGTACGAGAACGGCGGTCAGCTCGACAGGGCCCTGAAGAGGGCCGTTCGCGACAGGGGCGGTGACCCCGGGGACGGCTGTCGTCGGGCTTTGCGCGACCGGTTCCTGCGCAGGGTGTTCAGCAACCCCGACGGCCGGTTTATCCTCAAGGGCGGAAGCGGGCTGCTCGCGCGCATCCCCGACGGCCGCGTCACGCGCGACATCGACTTCGCGACGGCATCTGTGTTTGATAGCGTTCAATTTACGGGTTGGGGCTGCGGTGGAAATCCTGGACCAAAAGAGGACCAGGATTTCCACCGCAGCCCCAACCCGAAAATCAGGCTTGACTAAACACAGACGGTCTGCTGCGCGAGTACTTCCCGAAGGGGACCGGCTTCTCTGCGGTCTCGGACGAGGAGGTCGAGCGGGTGTACGATGCCATCAACCGCAGGCCCCACAAGCGCCTGGGGTTCAGGACGCCCTACGAGGTCCACTACTCAGGGGTGTTGCAGTTGCTCTGAGAATTCAAGCTCGAAAAGGCGCAAGCAAAGGTATCTTGACTACGCTCTAAAGCGTGGCGTGAAGTCCGGCATCGTTGACGCGCTGAGGCTTCAGGGAATTGCCGCGAGCGAGGTTGATGCAGTTTCTGTTGTGGTTGACGAGCATTCGACTTCGATCGACGGAAAGTACAACCTGGCAGAATCGGTTGATGAGGAGCTGCGCTGCGGCATGTTCAACCCAACGTGGCAGACCTCCTACCCTCCTGTATTTAGCGACTGGCTGCCCAAGATTCCAGTCTCCTATGTCGACTCCTCCAAGGTGGCTATGGTGAGGGCGGCTGACGTGACGGCGAACTGGGCATTTATGGCCGAGCGCGACAAAGAGACATATCCGCGAGCCTACGAGATGCTATCAAAGGCGACGGTCCTCGGGCTTCTGTAGCGTTGGACATGTAACTATCTGTCTTTTCAAAAGCCGTGAAGATCTTGGTGGATGATAAATTGCGATTTGTCGACCTGAGCGACGAAAGAGGCGAACTCTTGCTGAAGCTCAAGGGGAGGCAAGGGAACCGTCATTCTCTTTAGAGCTTCTTTGGTAATTGCCTCCCTTGTTGCTCCAGCCGCTCTTGAGCCGTTTAGCAGGAGTCTCTGATACGAATCGCTGATCAGCACCGTGTTCAATAGCACCGGCAGCATCCGTTTTTGGTCGACTCTGACAATTGAGACATGCTGATTAACACGTCCACCAGCCAATTCATCTGGCAAAAGACATGAACGAGCAACCGAAGCGCCAGTAATATTCAGAAGCACGTCACCCTTCATCAGCGTGACGCCTTCTAGTTTTGCGGCTTGTTCATCATCAATACAAGCAAGGTCCTTCCACACGAAACGACCGTTGTGAACATTCGTACTTCTGACCAGCGGAACACCTTCGGCCTTGTATGCCGTTTTGCCACCTCGTGGCGTTGCTCCGGAACCCAACTTGGTACAGAGGTCTTCAAGCCTAACGAAAGGCCATTTTTTACCATCGACCGGATCGCCAAATACCTCTACAAACCGTGATTTGACTTAACAGATATACCTTCTATGAGAGTCCCTTACGTTGTCCTGATCGACCATTGCGTACATCAACGTTGTATCAATCTTTTGATGGCCAAGCAGCTTCTGCACCTGCTCGATGGGCATTCCTTTTCCAATTGCTTTGGTGGCCAGCGTTCTCCTGAACTTATGTGGGTGGACGTGTTTGACGCCTGCTTTTGTTCCCAAGGAGCGAAGGCGGAGCTCGACTCCGCTTACTTGCAGCCTAGAACTCGGCTTTGTGAGACTACAGAATAGCGCGGCGACGTTATCGCTGCGTTCTTGCAGGTAGTTGTTTAGGTGCAGCTTTGTAGTCGCATCAAAATAGACGACTCTCTCTTTGTTGCCCTTTCCGAGTACAATGCACTCTCGCCGATTTAGATCAACGTCTTCTCGATTGAGCGAGACGAGTTCGCCTATTCTCATCCCTGTTGAACTAAGAAGGTTGATGATTGCCAGATCCCTCTTGCAAGAACAGGCGTCTGTGAGGGCTATAAGTTCTTCATCAGAATATACGGACTTGACCGTTCTCTTTGAGCGAATCTTTTTAATGCGTCGTGCAGGGCTTTTGAGTATATGGTTCTCGTCTTCAAGCCAAGAGAAGAATGACGACAGGATGCGCCTGACGTTGTCGACGGTGATGCTCCCTGCGTTATTACCCATGGGATATTCGCTCAGGTATGTTCGTAAGTCATCTGAACTAATCCGGACAATTGGTTTTTTGATTGCTTCGAGCGCCCTTGTAAGTGTGGCCTTGTAGTACCTGATGGTCTTAGGCGAGCATCCCTCGATGGTTTTGGCTGCGAGGAATCGCTCCATGTACTTTGAGGCCTCGTCTTCGACATTGCTGAGCGCGTTCACTTCAAGTTCGATGCCCCTGAGTTCGCTCATAAGGACGCTCTCGAGATACGAAAGCACTTCGCCGCTAACGAGTGCCTGCATTTTTGTGAGAACCGCGTTTGCTATTTCGATCGTCGTGTGCATCAGTTCCTCCCATCCCGATATGGATGGGAGGAACGTATCACGCGAGGAATCGGTCTAGAAGGGCGTCGCGCTCTGCGGAAAGGGCGTCGACCTCTTGCTCGAGTGCAAATTGCGATTTGTCCGCCTCGGCAGCGAAGTCGGCGAACTCCTGTTGGAGGGACAACGGGGGAATTGCAATGGGAATAGCGGCCAAGTCTGCTGCGCTGATATTTGCCTGATGGACACTTCCCTTCGCTATATTACGAAGGACTCGCTTTCCTTCCTTTGAATTCAGGTAACCAGATACATATTCGGCAGAGCTGTGGTCAGCGAACCTTACGCACACGATGTACCCAGCAATAACCATGGTCTCTGACTGATGAAAAACGCAAGTTTTCCCAACCTTGTCAATGCTGTTGGTTCGATTAAAAAGCATATCGCCATAGCGGACGGTAGCATTTTCGAGAGCTTGGCCCTTTAGGGTGATTCGCTTTGTATCGGTTAGGTCAAGGATGCCGTCGTCGGTGATATTGTTCATTCGGATGTAGACATAATCGCCATCGGCGCCGGCTTTTGCTGAAGTGCCGTAGTGCATTTCTATGCTGTAGTTGCCGATTGTTTCGATTGGCCATGATGCGTGTGTCTTGGTTCTAAACATCTCGACAAACCGTGATTTGACGCTCTCCTTGAGAGCGGCGATTTGCTGTCGTTTGCTATTGATTTCATCTGTTAAGCGATTGAAATCGTCGATGAGGGCTCTCTGCTCGGAGAGCGTCGGGACTGGGATGGGGTATTTGAGCAGCTCATCCTTGTCTCCGCGAGGCCTGCCGGTTCCCGTGAAGGTGGACATATCGTAGTCGAAGAAGTCCTTCTGCCACAGGAGCAGATGGAGAAACTCGGGCAATAGGCTGTCGGTATTTATGCTTCGGAATACCAAAACGTCCTTGGAGCACGCCCCATCGCGGTCTGCGAGCCAAATCTTCTGCAGATAGGGGCGAATATTGGAGACGAGCGTGTCTCCCTTCTTGTATGCGGTGCCAGCACTTGCCGGAAGCTCTCCACTATAGGTGGTTATGCCGCCACGGTCCTTGACCATGTTTTCCGTTGTTACGTAAGTGTCGGTGGTGATGGAACTCTGGGCCACGCTGTTGGTAACGTAGGATGTGATGTCTCTAAGCGTCTTGACTACGGTGCCCTGGGCGAACGAGCGGGGCTTGTAGAAAGAGCGGGGAATCGTAAGAGTCTCGTCGAACTTATCGGCATCAAAGTCAATGAAATCGGCGGTCTTGGCATAGTAGTAGTACTGGGCAAGGTCGCCGGGCTCAACCTGCTCGCCGGAGAACCATGCTCTGATGATGCCGCTTAGCGAGTTCGTGTCGTCCGATTCGTTGTCCGAATAGAGCACGCCCTCACCATCGATGGGCTGTATCCCCTCGTTGCCTTTGCGATTGCTCCATTTGTAGCCAAGGAAAGAGGCGATTTCCTTGGTCGTGTTAGGTGAGTTGATGATGAGCGTCTGTTCACCGCAGACGAGACCCCAAACGCGCAGGCGTTTGCGCTCTTCCTTGTGCGCATGGCGATAGAACAGCTCGTTCTCTGCTTTGAGCCGTGAGTTCTTGTCGGCCGCCTTCCAAGTCTTGCTCTTCCGAAGGGTCTTGAGCTCCTTCGATGATTCGAAAAGATGGCAATAAACGCTGAAGTGGCGAGTGTTTGCCCATTCGTTCCAGTTAGCCTCTCCTGCGAGAAAAGCCCGGTAAGTATCTCCGTCTACATTAATTGTGCCGAGATAAGCGTTGAAAGCGCTTTCGTCTCTCCAGCCAGTGAGCTTCCTGCGCTCAAAAACAGCGTCAACGAAATCAAGTGCGTTCGCATTGCGGGGCGGGATCTCGTCAAAGCGACGTAGGAACATAATTGCGACGTTTGTTCCTGTGGCCGCGAATGTGCCTGATCCAAACCTGGCGATGGAGACGATCTCGAAGGAGCTCAAAAGCACATCGCGTGCGGCCATGAAACTCGAGCTCGTGCTCTTGTCGAGGATCGAGGTGGGGAGGACGATGGCGGCGTAGCCTCCGGGCCGAACAAGCTGTGCCGCACGCTCGACAAAGAGGGTCTCGATTTCCGAGCCGCTATCGCTGATGGTTTCCAGCACTTTGAGTTCGTTGTTGTGAAGCTTGAGATGCGGTTTGAAGGCCGCTACAGAGTACGGGGGATTGGCGACAAGAATGTCGAAGCGTCCCCTGTCGGTTCGGCTGTCGATTCCCTTGTCGGGATAATTTTCAAGTCCGTCGCCGAAGACCACGTTGCTCTGCCCTGCGCCATGCATGTAGGACGAGACCTTGGAAACGCGAGCGAGTCGATAGTCCTTCTCGATGCCGACGAGATTGTCTCTGACCCAGTCGGCGTCTCCGAGGTCATCCTCTATGGTCGGATCATATTGGCATGCGGCGTCGGAGATTTCTTCGAATCCTTCTGTGAGAAAGTGCCCCGCGCCACAGGCGTAATCGATAACGCGTGGATAGTGCACGGCACCAGCCTCGTCCTGCACGATGCTGTCGAGTGGGAGTGACTTCCAAATAAAACGGGTGATGGGCACAGGTGTGAAGAATTGGCCCTCGTTTTGCTTAAAGCCCTGATTAAGGAGCTGTTCGAAGAGGTCGCCCAAGAATTGAATGTCTTGAGTTCCTACGATGCGATACGGCTGTAGAAGTTGCACCGTCTCTACGAGTACCTTGCCGTTCTGAAGAAAGAGTTCCTCGTTGTGGACGTCTTTGAACGCAAAGTCATTGTTGGTATAGAACTTGAGCTTGCGCAGCGTGCCGTTCAGCTCCTCGATGAGCTTCTTGCGGTGCTGGCCCGTATAGTTGCTTATGAGGTTTTCGGCGTAGTCGTTGGGAACGTACAGGACCTCTTCCCGCATGAGCTTTCTCATGCCGTCTGAGTGGAGTCTCTGGAGCCTGTCCTGGAGCGTTTCGTAGGTGTCGCGTCCTTGGCGGTATTGGAACTCAATCTCCTGGGTTGGCATTTTCGAGAGCTCGTCTTGGAGCTTCGCGATAAAGAGCGCGATAAGGCGATTGAAGGCGTTCTCTTTATCGGAGACGTTGTTGTGGCGGAGGATTTCCTCGAAGCGGTTGACGATGCTGTCTTCGGCCCTGAAGTCGACAAGGTCCTTCTTGAGAAGGGGAGGAACCATCGGGTGGTATGCCGTCGACCTATCGCCAAAGAGGATGTTTCCCTCGACTTGTTGGTTGTACGTTTCCGTCCAAACTTGATGGAGCTGTTCCACTGTACGGGCGTCGCGGTAGAGCGCAATGGTGTCATCGCGTTTGGCGAGCGCGATGAAGTTCTCGTCATCGCTGCAGTTAATTGAAACCTGGTCTGGCACGATTTCGTTGTTGATGAAATCGCATGCAAAGAGTACCAACCAGCGAGTCGCGCGCTCTTGTTGCCAATAGGAGAGGAGTTGCCCTCCGTCTGACTGCATGTTCTTGAATTCGTTTTTGAACTCGGTTCCAGGGGTCTTGCATTCGACGATTGCGAGTGTGTCGCCCCTCTCGTCATTAATGCAGATATCAGCGCGGCCGCTCTTTTGTTCGTGCCCAAGGGCCCATTCGCGCTCCAGCTCAAGTGATTCGGGGCGATATCCTTTGTCGAGGAGCATGGTTACGCAGGCGAGTACGACGAAGTTCTCGTTATCGGAAAAGTTACAAGTTGTGTCTTTGTTGACTTTGAACCCCAGGTCTTTCGGGTAGCCGATGCGTTTCTTGGAAAAATCGACTGTGATTTGCGCGCTGGTCTCTTCCCAGGATTTCTGATAAACGGTGCCGTCGCCCGAGGGCTCGTAGCACAGAGCCCTAAGTGCGTCGCGAAGATTGTCCAGAGTAATCATCTAATGTCTCCGTAGCTGCGAGGTGAAAACACAATTCGCTAATTTTATCGCAGAGGACGCCGTAAGAACGTAGTGTGATTGGCGGTGCTGCTGCTTGCCAGGGCATTTGATTGGATGATGACGCGCACGGGGCGGGATTCGCCAGTCCGCTAAGCCACGCTGGCAACAGTAGCGTACCAGGCGGTTGCTTGCAGAGATCCTCACGCGCGCCGTGCTTGAACCACTGGAGGTACGTGTTTCTCGTCGTGCGTCCATCGGTGACCGATCCGCCTTTTACTAAACAAGTTTATCGAGCGCGCGAAGCGATTGAGCCAATGGCGAAGCTCCAACTTATTCGTCAACTCATGGGCAAGCCACCCGAGACTACTCATTTCTCCTACTAGCAATGAAGGTCTGCGACCTGCAGTTTTGCAAACTGCTTGAAAGCCACCCGATGAGATACCCCCGATTTCCACTTGGAATCGGGGGTATTTTTATTTACAGGCTTTAGCCTGTGCGGGGCGCGCAGCGCGCCGCATCAGAAACCACCCGCTATGCGGGTGGGGCCAAACGGCTTTACAAAGCCGCCCCCTCGCCGGACACTTGCGATTGTTCAGGCCGCAAGGAATCCGAGTCGAGAGGGCGGTGGTGGCGTATGGCCCAGAAGGCCTACGGCCTGTCGCACACGAAGTGGACGTGCAAGTACCACGTCGTGTTCACGCCGAAGTATAGGCGCAAAGTCATCTACAACCAAATAAGGTCCGACCTTGGGGAGATCTTCAGGAAGCTCTGCCAGTACAAGGGGATAGAGGTCATCGAGGGGCACCTGATGCCCGACCACGTCCACATGCTGCTGGCGATACCGCCGAAGTACAGCGTGTCCAGCGTGATGGGCTACCTGAAGGGGAAGAGCTCGCTGATGATATTCGACAGGCACGCCAACCTCAAGTACAAGTTCGGCAACAGGAAGTTCTGGGCGGAGGGCCACTGCGTGTCCACCGTCGGCCTGAACGAGGCGACGATCGCCAAGTACATCAGGGAGCAGGAGTCCCACGACATCGCACTGGACAAGCTGAGCGTGAAGGAGTACGAGGACCCCTTCAAGAGGGGGTGATGCCGCCGATTCGACCGGCGCGCCACGGGTCAAGATGCACTAGGCCTGGACGAAGTCCGGGCCCGCGCCTTTAGACGCGAGCCCGGGGCCCGTGGGTTATACCCTAAGAGCAAACCACCCTTTTTAAGGGTGGTTCTGATTCTATCTAGCGGAATTTTATTGGGACGAGACCTGAGCATATTCGTCGACGCAACCTCCTCCCCAGTCGCCACGCCAAATGCAGGCGGAGCGGCCGAAGGATCTAACGAGCACGCCGCGATGACTTGGAAGTGCGGTTGGAAAGGTCATCGAGGCCAAAGAATCCCGGAGGTATACCAAGGCGCACTTTGGGAATCCGTCGAATCACCCCACTTCAAGCCAGAATTCAGATCGGGCCGATTCATCATCTGGAAGTCCCATCGGCGACTCGCAATGAACAACCGACGCGCTCTGCGAGAGACCGTTCATTACCGGCCCGAGCCGAACATGGACACAACGTCCCGTTTGTGTTCTTCAATCGCCTGCACGTTCTTCCTATTCTTGGGTTGTCGAACAAGCCATAGAGAAAAGGAAGAAAACATGGTCACCGACAAGATCTACGCGGAATCGATCGCCAAGCAATACGCGCCCAAAAGCGCCTCCAAGCTCACCGCGCTCAAGAAACTCGATGCCAAAGCTAAGCGCCCTGCAAGCATCTGCGCCCACAGCTTCGGCATCGTTTCTGCGCTGCTGTTGGGTGTAGGCATGTGCCTGACCATGGGGGTGCTGGGGTCTGGCCAGAGCACGTTGTTCGTGCTCGGAATCGTCCTTGGCATCTTGGGTCTCGTAGGCGCAAGCGCGAACCTTGTCCTATATCGCCGGATTCTGGAAACCTCTAAGAAGAAATACGCCTTTGAGATAATGGAGCTTGCCAAGGAAATTGCCGGCGAATAGCTTTTGGCATCAGGGAGAGGCGGGCTTGGGTGAACAGGCAGCAGAGCAGATACTTTACGACGGCGCAGCTTATGGACGAGGCTTTGCTCGACTTGCTGCAGGACAAGGATGCGGAGTTCATAACCGTTAAGGAGATCTGCAAGAAGGCAGGGGTGGGGCGCTCTACGTTCTACCTTCACTACCAGGGTGTCCCTGACCTCGTGAAGGAGTGTTCGGAGCATGTGAACACCAAGTTCTTCGAGCGCTTTGAACAAAGCGTCGCAGACACGATCGGGACTATCCGTACGGCTCCCCTCGACGAGCTCGTTTTCGTAACCGACGAGTACCTGAGGCCCTACCTCGAGTTCGTCCAAGACAACTGTTCCATCTATCGCGCGATGCTCGCAAACGGGCATACGCTGCAAGCTCAGGAGCGATTCGAGGCCCTAGCGAAGCACGTCATCGACCCAGTGTTGGAGCGCTTTGGCTATCCCAGCGAGCAGCGGGCCTTCGTCATCAGTTTTTATGTGCATGGGCTCTCTGCCGTGGTTCAGGACTGGATCCAAAGCGGCTGCGAAACGCCTATCGATGAGATGGCGCGCATTATCAAAACCTGCGTGCACCCGAACGGCACGAACCGACGTTTTGCCAACGCTAAAGAGAGGCGCGAATGAAACGATGTGACGGCGACGCCCCCTAGGCGCCAAGAGCGCGGGCCGCGCATCCGCCTTGAGAATACTGCGGAAGGAACGGGAAGCGAAAGCAGCAATCTACCTTGGTAAAGGGCGTGTATCCCTTTCCGCTGCTCGCGCGGGCCGACTCCAGCCGTGCCGGAACCGCCAGCGCGGCCTCGAAGCCGCTGGCAGCGAGAATCACGGAGGAGAGTTTCCCGTGATGGCGATGGGACGGAGGGGTATTTGTAGGTGTGTAACCCGCAGGAGCTACTTATCGGAGCCCGCCGCCGCGGAGCTGCTCCTTGTAGTTCTCGCCCCAAGCTCTCATTGCGTCAAGAACGGGTCTGAGTGTCTGTCCCAGGTCGGTGAGCGAGTACTCCACCCGTGGGGGCACCTCTGCGAACGCTTCACGATGAACGAGCCCCGTTTCCTCCATGGTTCGTAGGTTGCTGGTCAGAACTTTCTGCGAAATCTTGCCGATCGAGCGTTGCAGCTCCTTAAAGCGCATCGTGCCTTTGAGCGAGAGTTCGCGCAGGATGAGCACCTGCCACTTGTTGCCGATGAGCAAAAGCGTTGTCTCCACTGGGCAGGCAGGCAGGTTCTCCAAAGTCGGTGCCGTCATATTCGCGAAACCTCCGTCTGCAATCATGCACGTCATTTACATTAGTTTCCTTTTGGTGCTTACAGCACTTTTATGTACCTACTTTCCATTATATACCTTTGACGCGTATCGTATGAGCTGCAAGGAAAGCGGCGGCGAGTGCCGCAGGTCGAAAGGAAAGCATGATGACCAAGAAAATCGCAGTTGTAGCAGCGAACGGCAGGGCCGGCAGCCTCATCGTTGAGGAGGCCGTGCGTCGCGGATTCGACGTGACCGCCATCGTACGCGGCGAGAATAGGACCGCTGCTCAGAACTCCGTCATCAAGGACGCACTCGAGCTCACGACGGAAGACCTCGAAGGATTCGATGCCGTGGTGGACGCCGTGGGTGGCTGGACGCCCGAAACCATCCCCGGTATCACCGACGCGGGCATCCACTTGGCTAATGTGCTGGTCGGCACCGATGTGCGCCTGCTCATCGTGGGTGGCGCGGGCTCGCTGTTCGTCAACCCCGAGCATACGGTCACCGTCGATATGGGCCCGGACTTTCCCGATGACTGGAAGCCGCTGTCCGCCGCGGCCGGCAAAGTCCTTGCTCACCTTCGCGAAACGGACGGCCTCAAGTGGACCTTCATTTCCCCTGCTGCTGACTTCCAGGCCGACGGCGAGCGCACCGGTGAGTATATCTTGGCGGGCGAGGAGTTCACGCTCAACAGCCGCGGCGAGTCAACGCTCTCGTACGCTGACTATGCGATTGCCATGGTCGATGAAATCGAGTCCGGTAACCACGTCGCCCAGCGCATCTCGGTTGTGAGCAAGTAGCTTTATGCCGTTTGGGAAATGGGAGGGTCGATGCCAGCCGCGTCGACCCTCCCGTTGCGTACCGGGGCAAGCAGTCTTGTTGTCCGAGTTGTGACATCTTAAACAATGGTTGAGTTTAAAAAGGGGCGTTTTTGGTACTACCGAGCGTGAGCGTTCTCGTAGGCCTCTTTGATATCTTCTGGTAAACCGTCGGGAATCATGGCCCTCAGCTCAGTCTCATTCTCGCCCTGATTCAGCTGCCCGTAGAACCAGCATTTGTACTTCAGCATGTCCAGCGCGCGGTTCATGTTCGCGATCTCTAGCTCCATGTGGGCCTTCCGCTCCTCGAACATGGCCTTGCGTTTGGGGTATGTCGATGGACCCTCCGCGCACCATTCCATGAACAGCCGGATGTCCTTGATCTCCATCCCCGCTTTCTTGAGGCATTCGATGACCCGAAGCGCCTCGAGTTCCGTATCGCCGAATTGCCGAATGCCGGACGTCCGCTCCAATGCCGGGAACAATCCCTGCTTGTCGTAATAGCGCAGCGTTGAGGCGGGCAAACCGAACATCTCCGAAACCTGTCCGATTGTGTACATGGTTCCTCCGAATCAATCTCGAATTCATTCCTTGACCTAAAGTCAGGTTTAGGTATTACCGTATTTTTCGTCAATAGCAATAGGGAATGCAAGGGGTATTCCGGAATACGGAATCAGATCTGCGTCTAACCATCGACAGGAGGAATCAAACATGACGATTAAGCAGACGGCAGGCAGAGATGTCCTGGGGGACTTTGCCCCCAAATTTGCACAGCTCAATGACGATGTGCTGTTCGGCGAGGTGTGGAGTCGAGAAGACGGGCTTTCCCTTCGAGACCGCAGCGTGGTGACGGTTGTGGCCCTGATGGCACAGGGACTGACGGATTCCTCGTTCCAATACCATCTGATGTCCGCAAAGAATAACGGTGTAACCAGGGCGGAGATAGCGGAAATCCTTACCCACGCCGCGTTTTACGCGGGGTGGCCCAAGGCATGGGCGGCCTTCCGCATGGCAAAGGAGGTCTGGGCGGATGACGATGCCGCTGATGCAAAAGCCGAGCACCAAAACGAGATGGCCTTTCCCATCGGTGCCCCCAACGACGCATTCGCGAAGTACTTTATCGGGCAAAGCTACCTCGCGCCTCTATCAACCGAGCAGGTTGGCGTCTACAACGTGACGTTCGAGCCCGGCTGCCGCAACAACTGGCACGTGCACCACGCCAAAAACGGCGGCGGACAGATTCTCATCTGCGTGGCTGGTCGAGGGTTCTACCAGGAATGGGGTAAACCGGCACAGGAGCTGCGCCCTGGCGATGTGGTCAACATCGCCCCAGGGGTGAAGCACTGGCACGGAGCCGCACCCGACAGCTGGTTCTCACATCTCGCGTTGGAGGTTCCGGGCGAGGAGACCTCCAACGAGTGGCTGGAGCCCGTGGGCGACGATGCATACCTTAAAGCGACCAACAAGGAGGCTTAAGCACCGTCGCCCGTCCGCGCCGCCGAGAGCAGCGCGCCCAAATCTGCCTGAATCGCCTCTGCCTTGCTTCCGAGCTGCAGCGGAGCCGAGCCGTTCGAGATGTTGACGCTCAACAGGTGCGCATCCGGCAGCTTCGCGGTCATGCTCCAGAACGGGAGCGTGATGATGCCGGGGGTCATCTCGCCCACGCCGAGCTCCAGCAACAGCACGCGGCGATCGCTGCGCTCGCGCACGAAGCGCTCGTATCGTCCGAGGCTCTCGCGCCATGCCGCACCCTGCAGAAACGTGTCGTCGCGCACCCACGGCACAAGCTGCCAGCCGCAGTGCGGGCATCGGGGGACATCCTCGCTGCGGACCTCGAACCCCGCCATGCCCGCGAGCATGCGCTCGACGTAGGGGCTCGCATCGAAGAGCTCGTCGCAGCATGGCTGCTTGCACTGAAGGTGCGCGAAGCTTCCCTGATAGTTGCAGATCCTCTCGGTGGGAAACGTCTTCTCGACTTGGGTGTCTACATTGGTGCTCAGGATGAAGTAGTCCTTATGGCCGATGAGGGACCGTAGGTCGAGATAGGGCTGCGAGGCCAGCTCGCGCAGCATGAAGTCGATGTATCGCGCGTAGTAGGCCCATTGCTGCTCGAGGCTGGGGTAGAGGTGGTAAAAGCCGTCGAAAAGGCTCTTGAAGCTAAAGGCTTGCTGCCAGTCCGTCATTCCGGCGCGCGCCATGCCTGCGCGGTTGTAATGGTTGAACCCGGCGGCGCTTGACATGCCCGAGCCGATGCCGACGATGATGGCGTCGGCATCGTCGATAAGGCTTCGAAGCCTATACGCTTCCCTCTCTAGAGACGGCATTGGGCAATCTCCTCGAAAGCCGGGGTCATATCGCCGTCAACGAGAATCGTCTCGCACGAGGCGTCGGGCGCCATGGCCTGGCTGTAGTTGAACACGATGTAGGTGGCGTGCTCGCAGACGTTCGCGATCTGGGCGAGCATGTGCTTTATGATGCCGTTGCGCAGTCCCACGCCAAGTTCGAGGATGGCGACCCTGCCATTGCGATGGGCTTGCACAAGGCGCGCGAGATCTTCGAGCTGTGCCATGGCGAGGGCATCTGGATGGGCGAGACGCTGCTCGTCAATCGACGTGCGCGTGCTCCCTTCCGTCTCGAGCACGCGGTTCTCGTTGAACCCTGCATGTGCGAAGTGCCCGTCAATATTGCACGTGATCACGTAGGTGTCAGCGTGCTCCGTAAGATGCCGCAGCTCGTTCATGAGCGGGCTGGGCTCATACTCGACATACTCCTTTTGATGGAACCGCTCGACCCATCGGCGTCGCACGTTTGCATCCGGAGAGGCGAGCCCCTGCAGTATGCAGCCGATGCCGTCGGTCTGAGCGAGGTCTCCGTACGTCTCTCGGAAATGCGCATCGGTGCAGAAGAGATTGAGCCCCTCCGCCATGTCGAGTCCGTTGCTGGCGCCGATGATGACAAGATCCGCCTCGGAAAGCGCCGTGCCTATGCGAACTGCTTTCGCCGTCTCCATGCGCTACCTCCCCAACGTCTTGCGCACGTCGGGGAGTACGTCGGCGATGTCGGCGCGAACGGCGAGCCCCCGATTCTCGATCGCGCGGGGGAGAAACTGCGTCTTATTGTTTACGGCGATGTAGCTAGCCTGCGGCAACTGCGCCGTGAGGGCCCAGAACGGCTCCTGGATAAACGCGGGTGTCATGCGGCCCACACCCAGCTCGAGGAAAAGGATCCTCTGCTGCGCGTGCGCGTCGAGCCAGTCGGACACCTTGCGGTACTGCTCCTCGTAGAGCTTGCCCTGCAGGAAGTTACCGTAGCCGCGAACCCAGGGGAACGCCTCTTCTCCGCAGTGCGGGCAGCGCGGCACGAGCTCTGTCGGAACCTCTAGGCCGTCTCCCATGGCCTCGATCATGCGGGAGACGGGCTCAGTCGCATCCCATACGTCATCGGTGCAGCAGCGGGAACATTGGAAAAAGCGGTGGTCGCCTTGGATTTCGGCCACCTTTTCCCAGGGGTAGATTTTCATGAACTGCGTGTCCTGGTTCGTGGTGAGCACGAAGAAGTCCTTTTTGGCAAGAATGGCGTCGAGGTCCTTGTAGGGCTCGCGTAGCGGGGCGTTGAGCGTGGTGTCGAGGAAGGTGGCGAGGTATCCCCAGCGCGCCTCGGCGGTGGGCCAGCGGTAGAACGACCCCTCGAAAGCGCCCTTGAAACCGTAGCGCTCGGCGAATTTGCCGAAATGCCTGCGGTAAGTCGCGTTGTCCTCGTAGTAGAAGTCGCCGCCGCCCGCCGCGGAGAGCCCGGAGGCCCCGCCTACCAGCACGCAATCGACTTCTTCGATCATACGGGCGAAGTCATCGATTTGCTGGTCGTAGGGCTCGGGCTCGCGGTCACTCAGCTCATAGGGCGTGCTGCCGTTGCGGTAGGCGGCCTGAAGGGAAAACGATCGGTTGGTGAGCTCGACAACGAGCTGCTCGTACAGAGTCACCGGATACCTTCTTTCAGCTATTATAAACAGGTGTCTATAAAAAGTATCCATGTCGATTTGCTAAAGAGCAATGAACGGCTTCGAGCTGCTGTCGATAAACGAGCGGCTGCTGGATATTGTTGAGCGCTGCAATTGGAGGGGCCATGGAATCGGGGAAGATCGATCGTCGCCGGCGCTATACGCTTTCGGTCATACGGGAGGCGTTCTTTTCGCTGCTGGCCGAGGTCGGTTTCGCGAAGATGACGGTGGCGGATATCTGCCGCCGCGCCGACATCAACCGCGGCACGTTTTATTTGCACTACGAGGACAAGTTCGCGCTGCTCGACGCACTTATCGACGAGGCCCTGGCGGCGGCGCCCCCACTCGAGGGAACGGAGGCGGGGGCCCTTTGCCAGCGCCCGCCGGCAAACGATGACTATTATCTGCTCTACTCGGATGACGACGCGTACGCCTGGGTGGCACAGCGCGTCGTCGAGCGCGGCGCTGAGCAGATGGTTCCTTCGATCATGGAGAAGACTGGGCTTTCGCGCGAGGACGCCTATCTGCTCTTCGTCCACAACGTCCAGGGAAATCTCGCGGTCAACCGCCTGCTCGGTTGGAGGCGGGGACCCGAGTTCGCCCACGCCCAGGAGCTGCTCAACGCCTATTCCGAAGGGGGTCTGCGGACGGTATCGGCCCCTTGCAGATTAATCGCGAATTAGAACATGATGGCGTCGTCGGCCGTGAAGGCATCGAGGGATCCCTGCTTGACCTGAATGCAGACGTATGTGATCCCCGAGTCGGACGCGGCGCGGAACTGACGATGCGCAGCGGGGGAAATGCGCAGCCAGTCGCCGGCCGCAAGCTCGATATCCTCATCGTCGATCGTGACCGAGCCTGCGCCCTCGAGCACGCCATAGATCTCCTCGTTTTCCTTGTGTGCATGGACGAACGGAACGCCAGCGCCGGCGGGAAGACTGTTGATACTCACCTCTGCCCCGGTAAGCCCGAGCACCTCGTGCAGCTCAACGCGGCTCTCATTGCCGATGTGGGTCTTTGCATAATTAGCCATAATGGTTCCTCTCTTGGGGTTGATTTACCTTGCAGGCATCTCCTGCGTGAGATATATTCAACGCGAAAGCGCATGCAAATACGAGTACGCACATATTTGTAACTGCGTGCCTTTTTGTGAAACCGGTATGGTCAAGGAGGTTGGGTCTCCCATGATGGCGAAAGAGGAGCTTCCGGAGTGTCCGGTCGCAACGGCGGTAGCGCTCATTGGCGGCAAGTGGAAACTGCTCATTATTCGTAACTTACGCGTACGCCCTTGGCGTTTCAACGAGTTGCGCCGCAACCTGGAGGGAATCTCTCAGAAGGTGCTTACCGACAGCCTGCGGCAGATGGAGGATGATGGGCTGGTCTTTCGCCATGACTATGGCGAGAATCCTCCCCGCGTTGAGTATGGCCTTACCGAGCTCGGCCGCCAGATGATGCCCATCATGGACTCGCTGGCAGACTTCGGCGCTTATTACAAGACAATTGTTTCGTAGCGGACACATCGCTTGGGGGGCGGAGAACCGCTACGAGGGTGCTAACGAAAACCTGTCCCGAATCATCGTGCGCCTGCGGCATGAAGAAGGGAGATTCTTATGAAAATCGTTGTATTGAGCGGCAGCCCGCGTAAGGGCGCTAATACCGATACCATGGTCGAGGCGTTTGCCGAGACCGCGCGTGAGGGCGGCAATACGGTCGAGGTCGTCCGCGTTGCCAGCAAGAAGATCGCCGGCTGCTTGGGATGCCAGTACTGCTTCGCCCATGAGGGCGTCTGCGCGCAGAAGGATGACATGGCCAACGTGATTGAGTCGCTGAAAGGCGCCGATATGGTTGTCTTCGCTTCGCCTATCTACTGGTTTGATATCACCGCACAGGAGAAGGCTGTCATCGACCGCCTGTACGCCTTCGGTGCTACGGGCTTCCCGTTCACCAAGACGGCCCTTTTGCTCGATAGCCACAGCGAGGGCGTCTATGATGCGGCGATCGCTATGTACAAGTCAACCTGCGCGTACTGCAAGTGGGAGAACCAGGGCATTGTCACCATCAGCGGTATGACCGAGCGCGACAGCATGGCATCGTCGCCCAAGCTGGAAGAGGTGCGAGAGCTCGCTCGTAAGCTCGCCTAAGGGCTCGAAGAGCGCATGGCAATCAACACTAGTGGAAATGCTTGCTGTCCTTACCAAGAGGAATGCTGATTGCCATGCAACGATGCTCCAGCGGACAATTCCGGTGTGCTAAAACGCCTTCTCGTTCAAGAATTCCCTGAACGCGGGGATGTCGAAGCCGACGAGGCCGCGTCCACGTTCCCCGATGACGCCGTCCTCGAGGAGACGGCGTTTGTATTGACTTGCATAGTTGCTGGCGACGCCCATGCGTTTGGCTATCTCCGAGACCCTGCTGGGGCCAGAATCGGGCAGCATCGCGAGCAAAAACTCAATGTCTTTATCGGAAAGCTCCTGATAGGTCGTTTCGAGAATACGATCGCGCAGCTCCATACGGGCAAGCAGAGAACCCTGCTGGACATCGGATGTACTGATTTGGGGCGAGTTTTCCGAAACATCCCAAGTGCGATATCCGACGAGCTGCATCATGTAGGGAAATCCGTCGACGGCCTTCACGGCATCCTCGAGCGCTTCTGGCGTGATTGAGCGTCCTCCTGCTTCAATGGTTTTACGAAATGCATTTGCAATCTCAACATCAGTGATTCGTCCCAGCTGATGATACTGGGAGCGTCTGAGGAACGAGACGGAATCGTTACGTAGCAACGCCGATACTTTGTAGGGCAGTCCTGCCATGAGTAGGGCAACTTTTTTACCTTCGCGTACAAAGTGCTGGTAAACAGAGGCAAATTGAAGCATTTCTTCGAGATCGACGGTGACTTCATCGATGGTGATGAGAAGTCCGATGTCATGTTTTTCGAGTTGCTTAAAGATGCCATTCATGCGCGTGCGCCAGTTGCCCTGAGCCTCTTGAGCGTATGTCCAATCGATGCCCACTGGGCCAATTTGAACACCGTTTATGCGCGCGTGAGGCTGTGAGAGGTAGCTATCTGCGGCTTCTTTGGTTCGCTCGATAATATCTTCGAGCATGCCTGGCATGGCGGAGACATTTGCTGCGATCCAGTCGTGTTCAAGCGCCGTTTCTGAAAGGAGCGAGAGAAGTGCCGTCTTGCCCGTTCCCCTTGCGCCAGTAAAAATGGTCGACAGGTTGGGATCTCCTGGGCCGTTGATAAAGCCACGGTTGATGTCGCGCAGGATATGCTCGCGACCCGCTAGAAAGGGAGGGACGCTTCCAAATGTTGGGGTAAAGGGGTTCTTGCTGTGCTCCATGGTAGCTCCTTTGCAGGTTTTGCTAATTTTTGCAAGTTTTGCTAACTTTTGCAAGTTTTGCTAACGACTGACCAAAGGGCATCGAAGTAGTGACGCTGACATTTTTTACGCAGAAAAATAAGCAGAAATCAATTTATCTGCGTTAAAAAATAGTTGAGAAGAAAAACGACGAGTCCCGGGCGCAATGCCGTTGCGTTCCGGGCCTCGTCGCTTTGCGAAGTATCTAACGATCTCGTTGCCGTGGTACCTAGTCAAACAAACTCGGCATGTCGTTTTCTTTCATGAAGGCACCGGCAGAGGGGAGGCTCTGCGCGGTGAACTTTTCGGCCGAGACGCCGGCGCCGAGGATCTCCTCGGTCGTGCCGACGGTGGTGACCGAGCGGCCCTTCTTGGCCGTAAAGGCCTGGACGCCCTGCGTGTTGGTGGTCGTCTTGGTCTTGAGCAGCGACGTGTTGAAGTTCATCAGGCGGTAGTCGCTCGAGACCAGCGCGAGGTCGCGGTCCTCCTTGAGCACCTGCGCATACAGCAGCTTGCTGCCGCCGTAGATGGCGTTCTTAAGGCGCTTGCGGTTGGTCTTGGTAACGTATCCAGAAAGCGCGACACGCACCACGCGGCCGTTCTCAAAGACGAACAGCACGTCGGCCTTGTAGTCCTCGGGGTCGATGACCCAGATGACGCTCTCGTCGGGTTCCATCTCGAGATCGGTCGGAAGGTACGAGCCCAGCTGGGCCGACTTGGTATCCTCAAACGCCGCGACCTTGCACTTGTACACCTGGCTCTTGTTGGTAAAGACCAGCAGCTCGTGCGTGTTGGAGGACGGGAACTCGATAAAGGGTTTGTCGCCGTCCTTGTACTTGAGCGTGGTCGCCTTCTTGAGCACGCGGTCCGTCATCTTCTTGAGGTAGCCATCGCGCGAAAGCATGATGGTAACCGGGTACTCCTCGACCTCGGGCTCCAAGCTTACCTCGATAACCTCATGGGGCTCGATCCTGCCCGTGCGGCGCGGCATCACGTACTTCTTGTTAACCGCGGCCAGCTCGTCGCTGATGACCTTCTTGATGTTCTCTTCGCTGGAGAGGATCTCCTCGAGTTCGGCGATCTCACCCTCGAGCTTAGCGATGTCCTTGGTGCGGTTGAGGATGTACTCCTCGTTGATGTTGCGGAGCTTGAGCTCGGCGACAAACTCGGCCTGGGTCTCGTCGATGTCGAAACCCTTCATAAGGTTGGGTACAACCTCTGCCTCGAGCTTAGTGCCGCGGATGATGGCGATGGCCTTGTCGATGTCGAGCAGAATTGCCTCAAGGCCGTGCAGCAGGTGCAGGCGCTCGGACTTTTTGCCCAGGTCAAAGTTAATGCGGCGACGCGTGGACTCAATACGCCACTTGACCCACTCGTGCAGAATCTGGCGCACGCCCATAACACGGGGATAGCCGTCGACGAGCACGTTGAAGTTGCACGAGAACGAATCCTGCAGCGTGGTCGAGCGATAGAGCTTGGCCATGAGCTTGTCGGGGTCGACACCGCGCTTAAGGTCGATGGCGATACGCAGACCCGAAAGGTCGGTTTCATCGCGGATGTCTGCGATCTCCTTGACCTTGCCCTCCTTGGAGAGCTTGACGATGCGCTCGATGATGACATCGGTCTTGGTGGTGTAGGGGATCTCGTAGACCTCGATGATGCGCTCTTCGGGAATCCAGCGCCAGCGGGAGCGAATCTGGAAGCTGCCAAGGCCGGTCTCGACGATCTTCTCCATCTCCTCGCGGCGGTAGATAATCTCGCCGCCGGTCGAGAAGTCGGGCATGGGCATGTACTCGAGCAGGTCGCAGTCGGGATCCTGCAGGTAGTGCATCGTGGCGGTGCAGACCTCGTTGAGGTTGAAACCGCAGATGTCGGACGCCATGGCGACGCCGATGCCCTTATTGGCCGAGACAAGGATGTTGGGGAACGTGGTGGGCAGCAGGCGCGGCTCCTTCATGGCGCCGTCGTAGCTGTCGACGAAGTCGACCGGGTCCTTGTCGATGTCCTTGAAGATCTCGGCGCTGATGGGGGAGAGCTTGGCCTCGGTGTAACGCGAGGCGGCGTAGCTCAGGTCGCCCGAATAGTACTTGCCAAAGTTGCCCTTCGACTCCACGAAGGGGGCAAGCAGCGCTTCGTTGCCCGTCGCCAGGCGCACCATCGTTTCGTAGATCGCGGCATCGCCGTGCGGGTTGAGCTTCATGGTCTGACCCACGATGTTGGCGCTCTTTTGGCGCTCGCCCTTGAGCAGGCCCATCTTGTACATAGTGTAGAGCAGCTTGCGGTGCGAGGGCTTAAAGCCGTCGATCTCGGGGAATGCGCGCGAGACGTTGACGCTCATGGCGTAGGGCATGTAGTTGACCTCGAGCGTCTGCGTGATCGGCTGGTCGGTGACCTCGGAGTGCAGGCCGATGACGTTCTCGGCGTTGACCTGCTTTTTCTTTGGCTGGTTCTTCGTCTTCTTCTTTGCCACGATTTCCTCTTGAACTTCTTATGGGCCGTCGTTATCGATTTGCTGCTATTGCAGGTCCAGCTGGTCCAGGTATTCCTTGCCGTGCTCGGAGATATGGCGCTTGCGGCCCGCCTCGTCGTTGCCCAGCAACAGGTTGAACATGGTTTCCATCTTGGTGACGTCCTCGGGCTCCACCTTGATCAGGCGACGCGTCTCGGGGTTCATGGTGGTGAGCCACATCATGTCCGGATCGTTCTCACCAAGACCCTTGGAGCGGTTGATGGAACACTTCTGGTCGCCGATCTCCTTGAGGATGCCGTTCTTCTCGAGCTCGGTGTAGGCAAAGTAGGTCTTCTCTTTGCAGTTGATCTCGTAGAGCGGCGACTCGGCGATATACACGTAGCCCTCGTCGATAAGTGTGGGCACCAGGCGGTAGAGCATGGTGAGCACGAGCGTGCGGATGTGGTAACCGTCGACGTCGGCGTCCGTACAGATAATGACCTTGTTCCAGTTGAGGTTGTCCAGGTCAAAGGCACCCAGGTTCTTGATGCGCTTGTCCTTAATCTCCACGCCGCAGCCCAGCACGCGCATAAGGTCCATGATGATGTCGGACTTAAAGATGCGCGGGTAGTCCTCCTTCAGGCAGTTGAGGATCTTGCCGCGGACGGGCATGACGCCCTGGAACTCGGCATCGCGCGAGGTGCGAATGGCGCCTGCTGCCGAGTCGCCCTCTACGATGTAGATCTCGCGACGGTTTTTGTCCTTGGAGCGGCAGTCGATGAACTTCTGCACGCGGTTGGCCATGTCGGTCTTCTGCTGCAGGTTGGTCTTAATGCTCTGGCGAGTCTTTTCGGCGTTCTCACGCGAGCGCTTGTTGATGAGCACCTGCTCCACGATCTTGTTGGCAGCGTCTTTGTTCTCGATCAAGTAGGTCGAGAGGCGCTCCTTAAAGAAGGCGGTCATGGCCTGCTGGATAAAGCGGTTATTGATAGCCTTCTTGGTCTGGTTTTCGTAGGACGTCTGGGTGGAGAAGCAGTTGGTCACCAGTACCAGGCAGTCCTGGACGTCTTGCCACTTAATGCCGCTCTCGTTTTTGTTGTACTTGCCCTGTTGCTTAATATAGGCATCGATGGCGCTGGTCAGAGCGCTGCGCGCGGCCTTCTCGGGCGAGCCGCCGTTCTCGAGCCACGATGAGTTGTGGTAATACTCCTGCATCATGAAGGTGCGCGAGAAGCACATGCACGCGGTGATCTTTACGTTGTAGTCGGGCAGGTCCTCGCGGTCGCGACCGCGGCGGTCGGCCTCGATAAAGAAGGGTTCGGTGAGGTAGTCGGCACCCACCTTCTCGAGCACGTAGTCCTCAATGCCCTTGGGATAGCAAAAGTCCTCTTCGGAGAACTCGCCATCGTCGCCTTCGATGCGCAGGCAGAAGGTCACGTTGGCGTTGACCACGGCCTGGCGGCGCATGGTCTCGCGATACCAGTCGTGGGGAATGCTGATGGAGGTAAAGACCTCAAGATCGGGGCGCCACTTGATGGTGGTGCCGGTGCGGTCCTCGTCGCTGGGCTCGATCTCGAGCGCCTTCTTTTTGGCGCCGACGACCTTGCCTTTCTTAAAGTGCAGAGAGTACTTGTTACCGTCGCGCCAAACGGTGACGTCCATGTACTCGGAAGCGTACTGGGTCGCGCACGAGCCCAGGCCGTTGGTGCCGAGCGAGAAGTCGTAGTCGCCGCCCTGGTTGTTGTTGTATTTGCCGCCGGCGTAGAGCTCGCAAAAGACGAGCTCCCAGTTAAAGCGCTTCTCGGAAGGGTTCCAGTCGAGCGGGCAGCCGCGGCCATTGTCCTCTACCTGAATGGAGCCATCGCGAAAGGCGGTAAGGGTGATGAGCTTGCCGTAGCCCTGGCGCGCCTCGTCAACGGCGTTGGACAGGATCTCGAAGGCGGCATGCGCGCAACCGTCGAGTCCGTCCGAGCCAAAGATGACGGCGGGGCGCAGTCGTACGCGCTCCTCGTCCTTGAGCTGGCGGATACTGTCGTTACCATAGTTTGCGGTGTTTTTTGCCATACTCGCTCTCTCGGTGCTCCTTTGCTGCGTTTAAGTCATATAGATAGTCAAGGTAGCATAGCCCGGCCCTTGGGCGATTCCACCCAACACGAAATCCATCGAACGCGCGTTCGGAGCCGGTGGCCTTTAGCTTCTGCGGTCATTCCCTGCGCGGCGTGGTGCTCGTGTTAAAACCGTGGCTTATCGGCTGGTAGAATTGCCGCATCAAGACTGCATGTTGTTTGAGGGGGCGCAATGACTGAGAAAGAGAAGATGGAGCGCGGGGAGTGGCATGATGCCAACTTTGACGAGGAGCTCCTGGCGCAACGCGCGAAGGCGGAGGCGCTCTGCTATGACTTTAATATGGCAAAACCCGGAAGCGACGCGCAGCTTGACGCTTTGAAATCCTTGCTCGATACCGATCTTCCGCAAGGGCTGACGGTCCTTTCGCCTGCCTACTTTGACTACGGGAGCAAGACGAGCTTTGGTGAGGGCTGCTTTGTAAACCATGGCTGCTACTTTATGGACGGCGGCTCCATCACCTTTGGTGGCAACGTGTTTATCGGGCCGTTTTGCGGCTTCTACACCGCTTCACACCCCCTAAAGGCAAAGGACCGCAACTTGGGTCTCGAGAGGGCTCTGCCTATTGTTGTAGGCGATAACTGCTGGTTTGGCGCGAACGTGTCCGTACTCCAGGGGGTTACTATCGGCAGCGGCTGCGTTATCGCTGCGGGAAGTGTTGTGACGGAAGACCTTCCGGACAACGTGATGGCGGCAGGCGTTCCCGCGGTCGTCAAGAAGGCCATCGAGCAATAACGGAGCTCTTAAACGATAATGCCCCGCGCTCTTCAGCCGGATGCGTTGCGAGAAAACCACTCCTTTTGCGCACGCCTTCAACTCGGCTGGCCAGCACCAGTTTTGGCTTTGCGGAATAAGCAAAATGACATACATGAGTTTCAATATGCAAGATATAGTTGACATCAATTAGTAGATGCAATATATTTCTGTCATGTTGCAACGGATATCTGTCCATTACCACGAAAGGAACTCCATGCCGGGCAAAAAGAACCTCCGCATGAAGGCGGCACGTGCGGTGGCCGGCCTTTCGCAAGCCGACTTAGCCCAAGCCGTGGGCGTTACGCGCCAGACCATCGGTCTGATCGAGGCGGGCGGCTACAACCCCACGCTCAATTTGTGCGTGGCAATCTGTAAAGCGCTACGCGTTACGTTGAACGACTTGTTCTGGGAAGACGAAAACGACGTCGACCCTGACGCTCTTTAGGAGTTCGCTATGAAATTTGAAGATTTAAAACTTGTGCAAAAGTGGCGTGAATATGCCGGCCCAAAGGATGAACGCCTGGAGGCTGAGAGCGCGAAGATCTACAAGATTGGTTTCGTGCTGCTTTCGTTTGGCATGTTGATGATCTTTTTCTACCAGTTTATAGCTCGACAGGTTGCGTGGGTTCACAGCGACGCCAGTGAAATGCCGCATGGCTTTGCAACGCCGTTCGAGGCAGCCATGTATTTGTGGCTCGTTCTCGTGATGTTGATTTGCGCAGGACTGCAAACGCGGAAGGGCTATGTCGATACCAATCGTTTTGGGCAAACCGAGCATCTTCCTGTTGGATATTTCCTGCTTGTCAGCGGTCTTAGCGGCGCCGCGTTCGCGCTTGTTATTGCCGCAATGCGCTGTATCGCTGAGGCGCAGATCGTGCCGCTCGAAAACGTCTTTTGGTTGGCGAACCTGGCCACGGGCGTGTTCTGCGGAGCGACGATTTTCGCGGCCACGTTTGCCGTCCTGTGCGCAACGTTTTTCACGGCGAAAAGACGCCGCGCCAAGCTCGAGGCTGAACTCGACTCCCCTGATGATATCTAATGCGTAATGGGCTGGCTCTGGGTATCCAGAACCAGCCCATTTTGATGTTCGATGAGCCGAGTCGGCGTCTCTCACAAAAGTAACTAGGAGCTAGCGAGGCCTATCCGATTTGACCTCATTGGCGGTGTCGGTTTCGAGCGCCGTGCGGCGGGCGCTGTAGGCGACGAGGCCGGCGCCTGCCGCGGCGAGTGCTGCAGCGGCTGCCGTAAGGGGAGCGTTGACATCGCCCGTGCCCGCAAGCGCGCCCGCTTTTCCGGAGCGCTTGTTATTGCCGTGGTCCTTGCCACTGCCGGAGTTACTTCCGCCGGAGCCGCCGCCCTTGTCGGTACCGCCGCCACTCGAGTCACCATCGCCGTCTGCCGTCATCGGGGCGTCGTGAAGTCCTGTCGCATCCGCGCTATCGCATACGCCGACCTGAACTTCTGAGCGTTCGCATGCCGCGTCGGGCACATGAAGCTCGTGCAGTACGGCACTCAGCGCCGAGTTTGCGCCTGGTCGAATTTCCTCGAGCGTTACGGGATCGAGCGCCACCAGATCACGCGCTTTCGCATACAGCGTTACGCGTTTGCCCACTTCGTCGCTCCAACACTCGGGGATGGCGAAGCTCATGCGGAACTGTGCCGTGCAGCCTGGTGCCAGCACGGCGTTTCCATTGTCGGCAACCAGCGGGTGCGTCGCAAAACGTGCGCCCAGCGCCTCGAGCGCGTACTTCACGTGTGCCATGTCGTTGGCCGAAGCGTCCTCGGCAAGCTCTGGATCGTAGATCGAAGCCATGCGCGCGTTCGCTCCGAATCCGATGGATGCGCTGGAGAACGGCTGGCTGGAGCCCTCTCGGTACAGATCGATCGTGCCGGCGGTCAGCAAAGTGTTGCCGTCGTTTCGCACCGTGACCATGAAGGATTCGCCTGCTGCTCCGGGCACCACCGCGCCCGAGGTGGCGACCGCGCCCGTCGGAGTGGCACACGCCACCAAGGGCACTTCGATGCCGTGCAGCTCTGCCTCGCTCTTCTCCGCGCTCACAATGTGCGTGGCGAGCGCGGAGAGCATGCCTCCCGACGTCAAAAATGTCGTTATCTGATCGATGGGATGGTCCAGCTCGCACATCACGAACGGCTCCGTGAACAGATCGCCTGCCAAGGTGCTGGCGAAGATGCGGAAGTGCTTGCCCATCACTGCTACCGGGTTGCCTTCTTCGTCGTAGGTTTGCCCCACCTTGCCATCGGTGTTCTCTACATAGAGCGCGCACCTGCCGTTGTTGCTTATGCTAAACGATGCCGGGCCACAGCCTGCGGCACCCACGGGCTGCGTTGCAAATGCCGATGCGCCTCGCGTCCAAGTAATATGCTGCAGCTGCTCGTTGACGGTGGCCAAAAAGCCCGAATGTTGTGGCCACGGCACCGCATGGGGCACCGTGGCGTCTGGTGGCATAACGCCCCAGCCCGCAATGGACTGGCCGATCACGGCGTACGATGCGCAGCCGCAACCGTCTGCGGTCTCGTACGCAACGGGCACCACCATTTTGCCGTTGATATTCTCGGGCCCGCTCAGCTCGATACTCGACGGTGCCTGCGGAAAGCGAAGAACTTGGCGGAACGTCAGGCTGTCGCCCAAATCATCTGACCACAGGGTAAAGCATTCCAGCGCAACCTCGGCCTCGCTGCCGAGCGCCTTCTCTGCGGTGGTTCCGCGGCGGTGGAGGTAGGCACCCGACAGGCGTCCGTCGACCAGCGTCTTGCCTACCGTGATGCGCGGGCACTGCAGGCAATGGTAGCCATCCTCCTGCAGGCGGCCGCGCGAGATGCTGCGCCACGACGTGTGCGATATCACTCGAACTCCGTCGTTGCTTATGCGCAGGCGCACAACGGACAGTATGCCGGATGTGCTCGCCGTATCGAAAAGGGTGTTGTCGCCGGCGGGGCGCTCGCCCGAGACCAGCAGCACGTAGGCGTCCTGGTTTCCTCTTCCGTCCGTATATTCCACCACGTCGAAGTCGTAATCGAATATGCCGTCGCGCTCCACGTCGCCCTCGCCAAACCCAAGGGGAAAGTCCACGGGCGTGGGAGCGGACCACGTGCCGTTTGCCTTTGTGTGCACCACCAGGCGCGAGCGGCCATTGTCGCCGTAGCGCACCGAGGCGATACGGAACAGGCATTCTACGCCGGCAATCATCGTTAGCTTCATGTGGGCTTCGCTGAGCACGCCGGAAAACAGCACGTTGTCGCTCGAGGGTTTTATGCCGCCACGCTCGTCCTCCGACACGCCGGCAGAATTGGCGTTCGGGTCCGCAACGGCGTTCGTTGACTGACCGATGTAGGTGTACTCATACATCGGTGCGGCATTTTCGTCGTTCTCCATCAGCGCATGGACGAAATGTTCGACCTGTCCCGTGTCGTCGCTCTCCGCGTTCGCCTCGAGCTCAATGCGCGTGACCGCTTGATCCCAATCACGTACGGTAGGCGCGATGTTTATCGCGGCGGCTGCAACCTCGGCGCGTGCGAGCAGCTCGGAATTGGTGACGATGGTGGCCGACGCGATAAACTGCGGCACACCACCTGCCTCGGTGTTGCCGGGCGTGCCGAAGCAGGCATCCAGCGTGTAAGGCGTATCTCCACCCAATGCCAGCTCAGAGCGTTGGAGCACATACTGGTCGCCATTGTTCACCGACATATTCCACGAATCGATGAGTGTGGGCCACGACCCCGACCAAGCCTTGGTGGTCCACTTGAACATTACGAACTGGAGTATCACATCGACATCGACGTCTGCACCTACGCGCAGCCGCGGAAGCTGGTGTCCATCTGCCTTCTCGTACCCAATGAACAGTGTGAGGGATGCGGCGCCACGCACAGCGGACGAAGCGACGCCTGCAATGCCGGCTCCAAAGGTGACGGCAAGTCCGATCTGGATGGTGAACGAGCCCGACGTGTTGGAATAGTCGAGCGAAATGTTCTTGAGAAACGCCGCGCCGCTGCCGTGCGTGTGGGCGCCCACGGCGAGCGCCAGTTTTGCCAGCACCCAGGGGTTGACGTTTAGGAAAAACGGCACCGGTCCTAGGGTAAACTGCTCGGTCCAATTGAGGTCGGTTCTTACCTGGAAGAGGGCCTTAATGTTGCCGTATGCGGGGTCGTTGTTGTCACCCCAGGTTTTGCCCACCCAATCGTAGGCGAGCGAGCCGTACAGCTGTGTGGCGATATCCATCGTGAACAGCGGCGTGCAATGGTGACGAAGGAGCTTGGTGTTTCTTGGATCGGTGCCCGAACCGGCACTCATACTTTTGTACTGATTCCACTTCCCCTCCATTTCGTCGAGGTAGCGGTTTGCCTGCTTGGCGCCCGACTCGCGCGGTGACTTCTTCCAGTACTCCGGATCCGGATTGCCCGAATCGTTCATATAGCTGGCTGGTTTGTATCCTCCGCCAAACAGCACGTATCCAGCAAACGAGAAATCGAAGAGGATCGGAAATGTGGGCATCCAGCACGTGAACTTATTACCACCGATGCCGGGAAACGATGCGGGGAAATCAAACGGAGTGATCTCTTGGTCCATAGTGGTGGGGACGATAGTGGTCGATCCGGATTCCGCCCTTGCCGCCGGCGCGGTAACAACGGCCATGGGGGAGGAGAGCGTGTAGGTTTTGCCCTGGTAGTCGAGGACAAAGCGCAGCTTGCATCCTTCTTCCAGAAGGCTCGACGTTGCATCGAGGAACTTGTCTTCGAGTGTGAACGTCGCCAGACTATCTGCGCCCGATGCGCTGGCCTTGATCTGACCAATCTGCGTGACGGTTTCGGTTGAGCTGCCCGCAGCGGGCATCACTTTATTGATATGCAATGTTGCCTGCCCGCCCTGCGGCAGATGAGCCTGCACGGTAAAAGCGTGCGTGTCGGGCTGGTCGTTTGCTGCTTCGTCCGCTGGCATTGCCATAAACGTGGCGTCGGCGTACTGGATGTCCCATTCGTCGAACGTGAGCTGGCGGAAGTACGGCTCGCCGTCGGAAAGCGGACGCGTGGGCGCGGTTATGGCGGTGCCGCCCTGGATACGCGCAAGGGGAATCTCGACATCGCGGTAGCCCGCCATGCTAATGGAGATGCCGCCGTTAAAGTCGTACGCGTCGAGAAGCGTTGCCTCGTCCACGTAGTCTTCCGAAAGAGGGGCGACCTCAAAGATGGCCGTGCCTTCGTCATCGGTCGTGGCGGCGAGCTGCTCGCCTGCGGCGTAGCGCGACGTGAGCGTGACCTGCGCTCCCTTGATGGGCATATTCTTGTTGGCGACGTCGACCACGACCACACCAAACATGGTACGCGAGAGAACGAGCACCCTGAAGGGGTCTTTTTCGTCGGCATAGGCCGCGGTGGGCGCGAACGGCAGCAGGAAGGCATTTTCGCTTCCCGGCACGCGAGGCAACATGATGCTCGCTAGTGAGGACGCTCCGGCAACAAGTAACGAACGGCGATCAAGCATCTTGGGCTCCCATCCCGCAAATATCGGTGGAAATAATCCAATTTTGCGAGAAGACGCTTCGTGGCGGTAGTGCCGTTCAAGGGTCAAAATGTCCAAATTGATCGAGCGAAGCGCCGGGTTCCGGAACGCGTTCGATGCGCTTGGCAGCCCGGTCGCTAACGCAACATGTGCGCGACCAGCTCGGCGCGTGTGCCGATGCCAAGCTTTGCGTATACGCCGGATAGGCGGTTTTTGACGGTGCCCGGCGATACTCCCATATGGCGTGCGATTTCAGCGTTGGTCCATCCGCGGCAGGCGAGCATGGCCATGGTGAACTCTGTGGTCGTTAAATCGTCGGCAACGTCCTCGCCCGAATCGGGGTTGTGGATGCGCCGCCAGCCGTAGCTGAAGCGGTACGTGATCTCGATGATGCGTGCGAAGTCGTCAGGGTATTGCGTTTTTAGGCATGCCTCGATGAGCCCCTGCAAAAGGCCGTGGTGCTCGCCAATGAGCTCGATAAGGCCGTCGGGGCGCGCAATGTCCCAAGCGGCTCCAAAATGCGCTTTTGCGGCGTCGATGTCCTTGAGGCTCATGCATGCCATGGAAGCTGCCAGGTGCAGGAACAGTTCAGAGATGGGATAGCTTCCCTGTTTCATAATTAGGGCGTTTTCCGCCATGCCCAGGCTGCGGCCGTATTCGCCGCGCAGATACAAGGCGTGCGCCATCACGTAGCTGGCGAACAGTCGCAGGCCTTCGGGTAGGTGCGCCGCAAGTGGATAAAACTCTTCGGCAGAATACGGGGAAGGCAAGTGCAGCAGGACGCTCGCGGCCGAGGCGAACAGGATATGCGTGGCGTGGACGGCGGGCGATTCCTCGTCGGCCGGCGTATCGAGGATGCCCGCAAGGCACCGGCGGGCGTCGGCGATACGGTTGAGCGACAGACTGGCGTATCCGCAGATAAAGCATGCGGAATAGCGCAGCGCGGGATCGGTGACGTCAAGATAGGGGTGCGCCGTCTTGGCGGCGAGTGCGGCCTGTCCGCGAAAGTACAGCGCTTCTGCCGTGGCGATGGCGCGTGAATCGGGGTCGGAAATGCCTGCAACCGCAGCGTCAATCTGCCCCGGCACAAAGGCGGTGCACATCAACGGCATGGGAACGCATGGGTAGCCATCGCAGTCCATCTTCCATCTCCCAACAGCTGGCAACACTAGCAGCAATTGTACTCTTGTTGCTCGGGACTGGAATTTGTGGGTATCGCCTACGATTGTGCCGAACGTATAAAGGAAGAGTCTATTGGCGATGCTCCCAAGGTGGCTACCGAAGTCTAGCTGACCTTGGGATATAGAAAAACTGCCGCCCCTGCAAAAAGCTCTGTCGCAGCGATGGGAAACGTATCTCGTTCTGCATATAATGAGGTCATATGACGGTGCGTCTGCATACGCGCGGCGCATTTCCATCGAACCGAGAAGGAGCTCTGCATGGATCCCAACAAGCGTCCCGACGACATGGTGCGTATCACCACTCCCGAACTTGCCCAGGTGTTCATCGATGAGCAGGTCGCTGCAATCCGCGAGCAGATCGGCGACAAGAAGGTCCTGCTGGCTCTTTCCGGCGGCGTCGACAGTTCGGTTGTCGCGGCCCTGCTCATCAAGGCCATCGGCAAGCAGCTCATTTGCGTGCATGTGAACCACGGCCTGATGCGCAAGGGTGAGAGCGAACAGGTCATCGACGTCTTCAAGAACCAGATGGACGCTAACCTGGTCTATGTGGACGCGACCGATCGCTTCCTGGATAAGCTCGTGGACGTCGAGGAGCCCGAGGCCAAGCGCAAGATCATCGGTGCCGAGTTTATCCGCGTGTTCGAGGAGGAGGCCCGCAAGGTTGGCGACGAGGTCAGTTTCCTCGCCCAGGGCACCATCTATCCCGACATTCTTGAGTCCCAAGACGGCGTGAAGGCTCACCACAACGTGGGCGGTCTGCCCGAGGATTTGCAGTTTGAGCTCTGCGAGCCCGTCAAACTGCTGTACAAGGACGAGGTCCGCGTCGTGGGTCGCGAGCTCGGCCTGCCCGAGAACATGGTCGAGCGCCAGCCGTTCCCCGGTCCCGGCCTGGGCGTCCGCTGCCTTGGTGCCATCACCCGCGACCGTCTTGAGGCGCTGCGCGAAGCCGACGCGATCGTGCGCGAGGAGATCGACAAGGCGGGTCTGACCATCTGGCAGTATTTTGCCGTCGTGCCCGACTTCCGCGCCACCGGCGTGCGCGAGGGCAAGCGCGCCTACGATTGGCCCTGTATCATCCGCTGCATCAACACCGTCGATGTCATGACCGCCGAGGTGCCTGAGCTCGACTGGGCGCTGCTCAAGCGCATTACCGCTCGCGTGACCGCCGAGGTCCCCGGTATTTGCCGCGTTTGCTACGACCTCACGCCGAAGCCCGTTGGCACGGTCGAGTGGGAGTAAGCTAACTCAGCTGGTAGGCGACGAGAACTAGCAGATGTGACAAAGGGACAGTCCCTTTGTCACATCCTCGATATTATGTGCGGGATGGTACGCCACGCGGCGTGCCATCCCGTTCGTTATTTTAATGAGCCGAGTGCGCGAGTGGGAAGAGTCACGAGCATGGTCGTTCCGCGCTCCGAGCTCTCTTCGACCTCGATGGAGCCGCCGTGGAGTGCGGCAATCTCCCAGACCAGTGCAAGCCCCAGCCCCACGCCGCCATATGCCCTGCTGCGCGATTTGTCGACGCGAAAGAAGGGCTGAAAGATGCTCGTCTGGTATTGCTCGGGAATGCCCGGTCCCTGGTCGCGCACGCGTAGCAGCACGCGGTCGCCTTCGGCGCAGGCGTTGATTTGCACGGTCGAGTTGGGCGCGCTATAGCGTATGGCGTTTTCGGTCAAGTTGAACAGCAACCGATAGATCAGCGTGTCGCTGCCGATCGTTTGCGCGTCGCCCTCACTTGTAAGCGTGATGTCTTTTTGCTCGGCAAGGGGTGCCAGGTCCGTGAGCACTTCTTCGATCATCGGCGCTAGGTCAATCACATCGTTGCAAGGGACACTGCGCAGCTCGCTCATCTCGAGCAGGGTCTTTGTCATGTGCGTCATTCGCTCGGTCTGCTCCTGCAGCAGCCCGAGCAGGCTCGCTGTATCGGCGTCGACGTCGGGGTGCTCGGCGCAAAACAGCTCAACCTGGGCCTGCATGAGCGCAAGCGGCGTGCGCAGTTCGTGCGCCGCATTGCCCGTAAACTGTCTTTGTGCGGAAAATCCCTCGTCAAGGCGGGTAATCATGTCGTTAAACGACGCGCTGCAGCGCCTGAGTTCAGAGGACACGTCCTCGCTGATTTTTGTGTCGGCGAGGTTGTCGGGCCGCACGCTCTCGACTTGCGTCGCAAAGAAGCGCAACGGCCGCAGCGCATGTCCGCTCACAAAGTAGGCCAGCACGCCGCCGAGCAGCGTCACCGCCGCAGTTATATACCAGCTCGTCGCGCCAAACGATTCTTGGGCGTCGTTCACGACGATGGTCAGCGCGTCGTCGAGCTCTTTGTTTGTCGGGTCAAATGAGCTGGGCGAGGCCGCCTCCACCTTGCTGTGCGCCGATAGTTCATTGCCGATCGAGTCCATGTAGCGCATGCCGGAGTAGCCAACCAGGCAATTCATAAGTACGCAGGTTGAACATATCAGCAGTGCCGTCATCAACGTGATGCGCCACTGCAGCGACAGCCGCTTCATTTGCCGTCCTCCATAACGTAGCCTTCGCCGATTCGGTTGCGGATGGGGTCGTGCCCCAACGCGCCGCGCAGCTTTTTGCGCAGCGACGAGATGTGCACGCGGGTCGCGTTGCTAAAGCTGTTGACGCTGCTGTCCCATACATGCTCGATAAGCTCTTCCTGGCTCACCGGCCGCCCCTGGTTAAGCATCAGGTATTCCAAGATGCCGGTCTCCTTGCGCGTGAGGGATAGGGTCTCGCCGCCCACGGAGGCGAGGCGCGCCTTGGTGTCAAAGCTCAACAATCCACAGGTTAGAACAACGTCGCTTTGCGTAAAGCGCCTGAGCGTGAGGCTGCGTATACGTGCCGCCAGCTCGTCAAGATGGAACGGCTTGGTGAGGTAGTCGTTGGCGCCCGCATCGAGCCCCGCTACCTTGTCGGAGACCTCGCCACGTGCCGAGAGCACAAGCACCTTGGTCTCACAATCAGTTGTCCTGAGTTGCCTGAGCACGGTCATGCCGTCGACATGGGGGAGATTGAGGTCGAGCACGACAAGATCAAAGGTCTCGACATCGAGTAGATCGAGGGCCTGCTGCCCGTCGTAGCAGCAGTCGACGCTATAGGCCAAGTTGCGCAGGCTGCGTGCGATCGCATCGCACAGCGCCCGCTCGTCCTCGACGACCAAGATGCGCATAACGTTCTCCTTGCATAGTCATTCACGCTTAACACGGATTTTATAGTCGGTATGGTCCAATGGGTCGCGAAACGAAAGGAGTGGTCAGATTGTTCAAAGCGATTAAGCCTGTGGCGCAGGTGGCTTTGCTGATCGTTGGGGTAGCCATGGTTGGCTTTGGAATTATGCGCGGCGAGGCAGATGCCGTGCTGGCCAAGGCAATCAGGCTGTGCTTGGAGTGTATCGGAATTGGATAAAAGAAAAAACACTGCATCGCATCTTTTGGCGAGATTCCGCGGATTGATTCAGGCGGCGGCGACGCTTGCGACCAATATTCACCTGCCTAACTTTGCCAAGGGCGGTATCTACCAGGGAGCCGGCAAAGCCGTCTGCGTGCCGGGGCTTAACTGCTACTCGTGTCCAGCGGCCTCGGGTGCGTGCCCCATCGGGTCGTTTCAGTCGGTGGTGGGATCGTCTAAGTTCAGCTTTTCGTATTACGTCACCGGAACGCTCATTCTGATCGGCGTGCTACTGGGACGTTTTGTATGCGGCTTTTTGTGTCCGTTTGGATGGCTGCAAGAGCTTCTGCATAAGATTCCCAGCAAAAAGCTCTCCACGAAAAAGCTCAAGCCGCTCACGTACATCAAGTATGCCGTGCTACTGTTTGCCGTGGTGCTACTGCCCGTCTTGGTGGTTAACGATGTGGGTATGGGCGACCCGTTCTTTTGCAAGTACATCTGCCCGCAGGGTGTGCTCGAGGGCGCGATTCCGCTGTCCATCATGAATACGGGAATCCGCTCCGCGCTGGGAAAGCTCTTTTCCTGGAAGCTCGCGATCCTCATTGCGGTTGCGGTGCTGAGCGTGCTGTTCTACCGCCCCTTCTGCAAATGGATTTGCCCCCTCGGTGCGTTTTATGCGCTCATGAACAAGGTGTCGTTGCTGGGGATTCAGGTTGACCAGTGCAAATGCGTCTCGTGCGGTAAGTGCGCCAAAGTGTGCCAGATGGACGTGGACGTTACGCGTACGCCCAACCATGCCGAGTGCATTCGTTGCGGCAAATGCGTGGGCGCATGCCCCGTCGATGCCATTAGCTTTCGCTATGGGCTGGGTGTGACGGGCGACAAACCCGCGCAGCCCGCGCAAGCCTGCGAAAACAAATAGGTATCTATATAAGTTTCGATACAACGGAGGAACCATGAAACTGTCAAAAATTGCGGCCCTGCTGATGCTGCCCGTGCTGGCGCTGACTCTCGCGGCGTGCTCTGCCCCCAAGGGCGACGCGAAGGATGCTACGAGCGGCGATGCGCAGATTGCCGAGCTCATAGCGCAAAAGCCGTCAAGTGCCGAGGAGGCGGCCGAGCTGTATCAGCAGCTGCTGCAAAAGGAAAACGAGATCTTTGCGAGCGATAACGCCCTATGGGAAAAGGTGTTCCTTGCGGCCAACAAAGACACCCCCATGATTGAGGACGGCAAGAACTACGGTGACTTCTTGCTCGATACCATCGAGGGCGCCAAGGATCAGTTTGCGGCTGACGAGCTTAAGACGCTTAAGGCCGGCGCGCAGCAGGTCAAGGAGATCGAGGACAAGCTCATGGCGCTGGAGAAGGAGTTCCCCGGATGTGGCAGCACGCCCGGCGAGGGGGAGAGCGTTGATGCCTCGACCGCGGGTATGACCAACGGCGAGAGCGGGGAGACGAAGTTCCCCAGCTTTAAGGGCAAGGACTTGGACGGCAACGATGTAAACAGCGACGAGCTGTTCTCCAAGAACAAGGTCACCATCATGAACTTCTGGTTTACCACCTGCAAGCCGTGCGTGGGAGAGCTGGGCGATCTGGAGAAGCTCAACAAGGAGCTTGCCGAGAAGGGCGGCCAGGTCGTGGGTGTTAATTCCTTTACGCTCGATGGCAACAAAGACGCGGTGGCCGATGCCAGGGACGTGCTTTCCAAGAAGGGCGTGACGTATAAAAACATCTGGTTTAAGTCGGACAGCGAGGCCGGAAAGTTCACCTCCAACCTGTACTCGTTCCCGACCACCTACGTGATCGACCAGAACGGTAACATTGTGGGAGAGCCGATCATGGGCGGCATCAACTCCGCTGAGCAGCGCGAGGCGCTCAACAAACTGATCGATCAGGCACTCGCGAAGAGCGAACAGTAAGTCCGTGGGACAGACAACTGAAGGGGAGTCGCTGGAAACAGCGACTCTTTTTTCTGCTTCGGGGTAGCATCATGGGTATACGTCGAAAGGGCACGCAGCTTCTCGTGCATTGCCTGAGCGGTGCGCGAAGCAACCAGGCTGTGAGTTTTCTTAAGCGTTCTGGGTATGGCAGTGTCAAGAATATCGGCGGCATAAGCGGCTACACGGGAAAGGTGGTGCGTTGGCTATGAAGGTGGTTATCGTTGGAGGCGTCGCGGGCGGCGCATCGGCGGCGGCACGTTTGCGCAGACTCGACGAGCAGGCCCAAATTGTCATCTTTGAGCGCACGGGTTTTGTATCGTATGCCAACTGTGGGCTTCCGTACTACATTGGCGGCGTGATAGAAGAAGAGAGCGCATTGACGCTGCAGTCTCCCAAGGGCTTTTGGGATCGCTTTCGCATTGCGGTCAAGACGAGTCACGAGGTGTTTGCCATCCATCCCGATTCGCATACGGTCGAGGTTCGCAATATGCTGACGGGCGAGGAATTTGTCGAGACGTATGACAAGCTCATCCTGTCGCCGGGTGCAAAGCCGATTCGCCCTGCGTTGCCGGGCATCGACTCGGATAAAATCTTTAGCCTACGCACCGTTGAGGACACGCTGCGTATTCACAGCTATGTTCGAGAGCGGCGACCGAGCAGTGCCGTCGTGATCGGCGGCGGCTTCATTGGCGTCGAGACGGCGGAGAATCTGTGTGAGCTGGGGCTCCAGGTGACCCTTCTGCAGCGTCCCGTCCAGCTTATGAACAACCTGGATTACGACATGGCGACCCTTTTGCATACCGAGGTGCGTGAGCACGGTATCGATCTGCGCCTCAAGGCCGATGTGACAGGTTTTGAGGAAGTTGATGGCCGCGTTGTCACCCATGTTGCGGGCGATGACCCTATCGGAGCCGATATGGTGCTGCTTGCCATTGGCGTGGCACCTGAGAGCCATCTGGCGCAAGAGGCGGGGCTCGAACTGGGCATCAAGGGGGCTATTGTGGTCAACGACCGCATGGAGACCTCTGCTGCCGACGTGTATGCCGTGGGCGATGCCGTGCAGGTCACGCATCAGGTGACCGGCGAGGACGCGGTCATTTCGCTCGCCGGCCCCGCCAACAAGCAGGGGCGTGTCGTCGCCGATGTCATAGCCGGCATGGACAGCTGCTACCTCGGATCGTTGGGCTCATCGGTTATCAAGGTATTCGACTTGACGGCGGCAAGCACGGGACTATCCGAAAAGGCAGCACACGCGGCGGGAATTGACTGCGACAGCGTGGTCCTGTCGCCCGGTTCGCATGCGGGTTATTATCCGGGTGCAACGCCCATGACCATGAAGGTTGTCTTCGAGAAGCAGGGATTGCGCCTGCTGGGTGCGCAAATCGTGGGCATCGATGGTGTGGACAAGCGTATCGACGTTCTGGCGACTGCCATCCAGGCAGGCATGCACGGCGATAGGCTTAAGGATTTGGACCTAGCATACGCGCCGCCGTATTCATCGGCGAAGGATCCCGTCAATTTGGCGGGCTTTATGATCGAGAACCTCAATCGCGGCATACTGGCGCAGTGGCATTGGGAGGATGAGCCCAACTTGCCACGCGATGGCAGCGTGCAGCTGCTCGATGTTCGTACGGAAGGGGAGTATGAGCGCGGGCATATCGATGGTTTCGTAAACATTCCCGTCGATGATCTGCGCAATCGCCTGGGCGAGCTCGACCGGGCCAAGCCGGTCTACGTGATTTGCCAGAGCGGCATTCGCAGCTACATTGCTTGCCGCATTTTGGCGCAGCATGGCTTTGAGTGCTTTAACTTCTCGGGCGGCTATCGCTTCTTTGCAGCCGTGACTGAGGCTCGCCACGGCAGCGCTAACGTTATGCCGTGCGGGCTCGAAAAGTAGCGCGCATTGGAATGTGACAAAGTGACAGCCTCTTTGTCGCATCGGGGATGTTATATGCGGGATGGTGCGCCATGCGGCGTGCTGTCCCGTTCGTTTTTTGGCGCGGTTCGTTACACTCCTCACTGGTATCGGCCAAAAATGAGGATAGAGTAGGACAAACGCGCCGAACGTGAACGGCGGGGGAGCGGGCGAGCGCGCCCGCGCGAGAGAGGTTGCCGTCCATGCTGGATCTCAGAGTTATTTGCAAAAGGTACGTTACGCAGTCGTTTACGCAGGTAGCGCTCGACAGCGTAAGCCTGTCTTTTCGCGATAACGAGTTCGTAGCCATTCTGGGTCCCTCGGGTTCGGGTAAAACTACGATGCTCAACGTCATCGGTGGACTCGACCATTTCGATTCCGGCGACCTGCTGATCGATGGCATCTCGACCAAGGACTTCAGCGACCGCGATTGGGATGCCTACAGAAACAATCGCATTGGCTTTGTGTTTCAGAGCTACAACCTCATTCCGCATCAGAGCATTTTGGAAAACGTGGAATTGGCGCTTACACTCACGGGCGTGGGACATGCCGAGCGCCGCCAGCGTGCGCGTAAGGCGCTCGAGGCGGTTGGTCTGGGCGAGCACGTTGACAAACGCCCGAACCAGCTTTCGGGCGGGCAGATGCAGCGCGTGGCCATTGCCCGCGCCTTGATCAACGACCCCGAGATTGTGCTGGCTGACGAGCCGACCGGCGCCTTGGACTCAACGACATCCGTGCAGGTTATGGATTTGCTCAAGGACGTTGCGCGCGATCGTCTGGTCATCATGGTCACGCACAATCCCGAGCTGGCGTACCAGTACGCCACGCGCATCGTCAGCCTGGCGGACGGCAAGGTCACCGACGATTCCGACCCCTTTGATGTGGCCACGGTCGCACATCGCGAGGCAAAACCCACGCGCAAAACCTCGATGAGCTTTATGACGGCCCTGGGGCTTTCTGCCCGAAACCTCATGACCAAGAAGGGCCGCACGGCCATGACGGCCTTTGCAGGTTCGATTGGCATTATTGGCATCGCGGCGATTCTGGCGCTCTCCAACGGCGTAAACGGCTACATCAAAAAGGTCGAGGAGGACACGCTCTCAAGCTACCCGCTCACCATTTCCAAGCAGGATTACGACCTGTCGTCCATGATGGGCAGACAGGGGACCACGGATGACGATACGTCCAAGAACGAGGGCTCGTCCGACGGCAGCACTGACGGCAAGGCTCGGGGAACCGATAAGATCCCCGTGGTCACGGCCGTAAAGGATATGTTTGCGAGCGTTAAGTCCAACGACATGACGAGCTTTAAGGCATGGCTCGATGCCGGTGGCGATGGCATCGACAAAGAGGTCAATGCCATCCAGTACGGCTATGGCGTGACGCCGGTTGTCTATCGTGCCGGGAATGGCGATGGGAAGCCTGTCCGGCTGGTGCCCAACGCTATGACTGAGGCCATGAGCGGGGGCGCGAGCTCGGCGGCAACGGTGAGCATGGAATCTATGGGAACGTCGGTCTTCAACGAGATGATTGACGACCAGAGCCTGCTCGACAGCCAGTACGATGTCGTTGCCGGCCATTGGCCTACGTCAGCCAACGAGGCCGTGATGGTGCTTTCGAGCCGCGGAACGGTGGGCGACTACACGCTCTACAGCATCGGTGCGCTGGATATCGATGAGCTCAACGACCTGGTTAACAGTGCCATGACGGCCGACGGCAAGGTCAAGACGCCCAAGACCGGCACTGACTTTACCTACGACGATGCGCTGTCCACGATGTTTAAGGTGTTGTCGCCGGCCGATGCCTATCGCAAAAACGAAGAGACCGGCATGTGGGCTGACATGTCTGGCGACGCCGACTTTATGAAAGCCAAGGTTGCCGACGGTATTGACGTGCGCATTGTGGGCGTGGTGCGACCCAACGAGGCGGCAAACGCGAGCGCATTGACTCCGGGCATTGCCTATACGCATGCGCTGACTTGCCAGCTTATGAAGCGCGCCGCCGATTCGCAGATCGTGCAGGAGCAGCTTGCCCACCCCGAGACGGATGTCTTTACGGGTAAAACCTTCGACGAGCTGCAGGGCGAGGCCAAGCAAGGCGTGGATCTGAGCAGCATGTTCAGTGTGGACGAGGCGGCGCTGAAGAGCGCGTTCTCTCTCGATTCGTCTGCGCTCTCGGGTGCGGCCGGCGGCATGGACCTTTCTAGCCTTGATTTGTCCGGGCTGGACCTTGACCTTTCGGGCGTTGGGAAGGACATCGACTTCAGCGACATCATGGCCAAAGCGCCGGCCCCAGATTTCTCGGGCATCTTTGACGGTCTGGAACTCACGCCCGAGCAGATGCAGCAGGTAGGAACGCTTGCCAACCAGCTGTTTGAGGGCTTTCTGCAGTCTGATCAGTTTAAGGCGCTGTCGCCCGAAGATCTTAAGGACGCGTCAAAGCTTGCTGCCGCATTCTCGGCGTACCTTGAGAATGATGCCGCAGCCCAGCAATGCCTGGCTCAGCTCAAGGCGTTGGGCGGCGATGCCTTGGCCGAGCGCCTGCAGCGGGCGATGGGCGACTATGTGCAAAAGCAGCTGGCTCCGTATTTGCAGCAGTCTATGGATCAGGTGATGAAGGCGGTCAGCGAGCAGATTGCGACGACGGTATCAACCCAGCTCAAGGCGGGTGCGGCAGGGCTCATGGACCAAATGGCGACGCAGATGTCTTCGAGTTTTGCCAACCTGGCGAGCGCCATGCGCGTGGATGCGGGCGCCTTTGCTCGTGCCATCCACTTCAACATGGACGCCGAGGACCTGAGCTCGCTCATGATGAGCTATGCCAAGGCGTCGAAGCTCACCTACGACAACAATCTGACCACGTTGGGCTATGCGGACGAGGCGGACCCCATTTCGGTCAAGATTTTCCCGCGCGACTTTGAGGCCAAGGAGCGCGTGCTCGATTACATCGATGCGTACAACAAGCAGGTCAAAGCTGCTGGCCACGATGAGCAGGCAATCTCGTATACCGACTACATGGGCATCATCATGGGCTCGGTGACCGACATCGTGAATACTATCAGCTTGGTGCTCATCGCATTCGTGAGTATCAGTTTGGTGGTGAGCTCCATCATGATCGGCATCATCACCTACATCAGCGTGCTGGAGCGCAAAAAGGAGATTGGCATCCTGCGCGCGATCGGCGCGTCAAAGCGCAACGTGGCAAACGTATTTAATGCCGAGACCTTTATCGAAGGCCTCATTGCCGGCGTCTTTGCCATTGTCGTCGTGGTGGCCGTGAGTTTTCCGGTCAATGCCTGGGCGCTTGCGGCCAAGCAGGTGCCCAACCTGATGAGCCTGCCCGTTCAAGACGCGCTGATGCTCATTGTAATTTCGGTGCTGCTGACGGTCGTTGCCGGCCTGCTGCCGGCTCGCAGCGCATCCAAGAAGGATCCCGTGGAGGCCCTGCGCTCCGAATAATGCGACAAAGGGACAGTCCCTTTGTCGCATTGGGGGCCCAATTACCGTTCGGCACGTTAAGGGTCCCCGCTCCCCGCTTAACACTTGACGAAGAATCTCCATCTTTATATACCTATCGGTAGGCATATAGGTTGCATTGCCGATAGAAACGGAGTAACCATGACTCTCATCGCACCAGCCGAAAAGGACCGCCCCCGTGAGAGCGGCGCATTTGCTTGGATTGTCGTTATTGCGCTCGGTTTAATGTCTGCGGGAACAACCGGCACCTACAGCATCATTGCCGGCTCATTCATCGCTCCTGTATGTGAAGACCTGGGCTTTGACTACACTTCTTTCTCTTTCTATTTCACCGCGATTCTTCTTGGCCTTGCGCTTGGGCTTCCGCTTTTGAGTCGTTTCATTCCAAAAGTAATCGGCAAACCATGGCATATTTGCGTTGAACTCGTCCTTATTGCCGCCGGCGCCGCAATGGCGTTCTACACCGAGGTCTGGATGTTCATCGTCTCCGCCGCAGTGATCGGCATCTGCTTTTCGTTCACAACGGGTGTCTGCATGTCCGATGTCATTGACCAATGGTTCAGTAAATCGTCTGGTCTTGCCATCGGCCTTGCGTGGGGCGTTAATTCTCTCTGCACGCTGCTATTGAGTCCTGTCATTACACTGGTCATCGAGCAGCAAGGCTGGCGTACGGGTTACATCGTACTTGCGGCCGTTTCTGCAGCCATGATATTGCCCACAAGCGCATTTATCATTCGCCTTAAGCCTTCTGATCGCAATATGCTTCCGTACGGAGAGACTACCTCCGAAACCCATGAGAGCTACAGCGCCGATGAAAAGGAAGATGTCTCTTCGGGCATGGCGCTCCGCGATGCCGCGAAAACGCCATCTTTTATTCTCTGCGCCCTTCTGCTCTGCGTGGCGCAACTCACCTGCTGCATGAACCAGCTGTTCCCGACCTATGCAAGCGAGGTCGGCTTCAATCCCATCGTGGGAAGCCTAATGGTTTCGGCGGCTTCGCTCTCCGATATTTTCCTAAATCCCTTCGTAGGCAAAACATGCGACAAGCTCGGTGCTATTAAAGCAACGGTCGCATGGACGGGAGTCAGCATTCTTTCATTCCTACTTCTCATCTTTGGCGGAAGCAACGAGACCGTTTCCATCATCGCGGCCGGCGTAAACGACGTCATGTTCGCCATCGTTGGAACTGCAATGCCGATGATTCTCCTCTCGCTCTTCGGATCACGCGATTTTGGAAGGATCTATTCGATTATTTGCTCAGCGGGCTATGTTGTCGGAGCTTTCGGAATGCCAGTCATGATGAAGGTTTACGGTATGGCAGGGTCTTTCCAAGGAGTATTCGTCTTCTGTATCATCTGCAACCTTCTGATTGCGACATTTGCTTTAGTTTCCGGTATCCTCAATAAGACTACCGCGAAATAACCTGACCAACGAACTGCCCTTCAGCCCTGTCATTTGTCTCCGCAAGTTAAAACGAAATTGGGGCCGATTCCAACATAGCTGGAATCGGCCCCAATTTCTATTCAACAACTTTTGCAATCATCGCGAACACGGGTTTCGAACCATTCCGCGACCCCGCAAGTCGTCGCATCGCGCTTGCCAAGGTGCCTCTGTTATTACGCGCCTATTTAAACATGAGTTCGACGATCCCTGCCCAAACAGCCTTTTCATCGATGTCTTCATCTTGGGCAACGGTATTGCTCGCTCCCTCAAGTACGGTGTAAAGAATCTGCACGTACAGCATGACGTCTGTTTCATCGGAAAACGCGCCAATTTCTAGGCCATGGAGAAGGATGTCTTTAAGCGCGTCCATAGTTCGGTTGATCGCCGTTGCCTGACGTTCCTGAACTGCAGGGATTCGATTTGCCTGAATACTGACCTCGGCCAGCACGCGACGGCGCTTTTCATCACTACGATAGCCACCTATAACCGAATTGCCGAGCTCGATAAGCGCCGCCTTGAATCCGTCCCTATCGACTATTAGCGAGTAGTCGCGCTGATAGTCGATAGTCGGAAACATACTATCTAAGAGCGTGGTGAAAATATCCTCTTTAGAGGGAAAGTAGTAGTACACCGATGGCTTGGATATACCGACACGGTCGCAGATTTTTCCAATGGACGCCTTGTCGTAACCGACTTCTGCCACAAGATCATACATTGCGTCCAATATTTTTCCCTTTGTGCTCACGCTTCACTTCTCCATTGCAAATCACTTCCGCATTGCCAACATTATTAAGAATGGCAACGGAACATCAATTCGTGTCCAAACACGACCACTATAAACGGTGAACGGTAGGTATCGACAGGCGAATGGCAATTATACAAAAACACCTACCGAACGGTAGGTATAGTAGTACTATAGCTGGTGTAACCCCGCTATTGTCGCGGCCGGACAGCATTGCGGGAAACCCGACGGAAGGACCAACCATGTACGAGAACTATCGTATGCCGGGCGAGTTTGAGAAGCGCTCCAACGTCTATGTGACATGGCTTCCCGATTACATTCGCGCAGAGGGCTTCGATAATCGCCAGCCCTGCGTTGACGTAATTAAAGCTTTGCTTGAGTATGGCGACGTTACGGTCAATCTCAACTGTGGCACCCCCGGCTCCTACGAGGAAGCCTGCTCGCGCCTTAAAGAAGAAGGGGTGGATCTCGACCGTATCCAGATTACGCAGTTCGAAGACTCCAACTTCTACGTTCGCGACAACGGCCCCAGCATCATGGTCGACGACGAAGGCCATTCCTATATGGTCAACCCCGCTTGGACCTATTATGGCGTGTGGGACAAGAACTCCCCAGAGTGCCAGTCCGCACGCAGGGCAGCTGTTCACATGGCGGTTGCGCTCGGGTGCTTCGATATCGTCAATTCCGAAATGGTTTCGGAGGGCGGCGACCGCGAGTTTGACGGTCACGGCACCCTGATCGCCATCGAGGACACGGAATGCCGCAAGCGCAATCCCGAGTTCTCAAAAGAGGAAGTGGAGGCCGAGTACAAGCGCATCTACAACCTCAACAAGGTTATCTGGCTGCCGCAGCCTATGCTTGAGGACGACGACTATCGACTGGGCATCCTCGACGAGAAGGAAGATGGAACTCCTGTCTTCGGCATGAGCTTCGCCGCCCACATCGATGAGATGTGCCGCTTTATCACCCCGAACAAGATTCTTCTTGCCGAGGTATCCGATGAGGAGGCCGCCTCGAGCAAGGCGGGCGCGGAATCGCATCGTCGCATCGACGCCGCCTACGAGATTCTACGCGCCGAGACGGACTGGGAGGGCAAGCCCTTCGAAATCGTCCGCATGCCCACTGCCGAGCCGATCGAGGTTGTCATCGCTCCCGGCGACGAGGACTACGAGCTGTATAAGGGCTTCATCGACGAAATGGGCGGCAAGTTCATGGATGGCACCCCTTGGCCCGAAGGCCCCGTTCACTTTTATGCCGCAGCAAGCTACTGCAACTTCCTCATCTGCAACGGCGTCGTTCTTGGCCAGCGTTATTACCACGAAGGCATGAGCGAAGTCGTGAAGGAGAAGGACGAGCAGGCCAAGGCGGTTCTTGAGAGCTGCTTCCCCGATCGCAAGGTCATCATGATCGACTCTCTCGCGCTTAACCTGTCCGGCGGCGGCGTGCACTGCTGGACCAAGGACGTGGCCGCCAGCTGCTAGCAAGTTCTTAAACTTGCGCTGCCTGATCCAAGCGCCACATTTACAGTCCCCGAGGGATATCCGTGTTTCCCTCGGGGGCGCATTCGACACTTACCCATCAAACAATTGAAAGGAAATAGGCATGAACAACAGCCTTCGCGGTCGCGACTACCTCAACATCCACGATCTTTCCTCTGAGGATTTCCGTTACCTCATCGATCTTGCCTGGAACCTCAAGGCCCAGAAAAAGTCCGGTGTCGACCAGCGCTACTTCCCCGGCAAGAACGTTCTCGCCAACTTTGAGTGGGGCTCGACCCGCACTCGTTGCGCCTTTGAGACCTCTTGCAACGACCTGGGCATGGGCTTCACCTATCTGACCAACTCCCACATGGGCGATTGCGAGACCATCGAGGATGCCATGCGCGTCTTCAACGGCATGTATGATCTCATTGTCTATCGTGCACAAAAGGACGAGCAGTTCCTCTATGATGTCGCCGACTTGGTCGATATTCCAGTCATCAATGCCCTCACCCTTGGCGATCACCCGACCCAGATGCTCGCTGACGCTCTCACGATGGAGGAGCAGTGGGGTGGTCTGCGCACGAGCCGTGGCAAGAAGATGGCCTTCGTTGGCAACTGCGCCGGCGCCCCCGTGTGGTATGGCCGTCTGTGCGCGATGCTCGACATGGACTTCCTCGCCATCGGCCCCGACGACCTCCGTCACCAGATGTGCAAGGAAATGATCGAGGAGGTTGAGGCCTGCTACGCCAAGTACGCGCCTAACAGGACCTTCACCATCACCTCTGACCTTGATGCTCTGGACGGTGTCGACGTAATCGTTACCGAGGAGTGGCGCTACATCAACCCCGAGTGCGGCGACGAGGTTCTGGACCCTGACGACTACAACTCTTGGCTTGGCGACGCCGAGTCCCTGTACCCCTATCGCGTCACCAGTGAGCTGTGCAAGCGCACCAACAACCCCGACATCTTCTGCATGCACGAGCTCCCCTCTGTTCACAACGCAAATCACCGCGTTGGCAAGATGTTGCTCGACCAGTGCAAGAACGACCTGCATCGTGAAATCATCACCGAGGGCTTTGAGATTGCGGACGAGTGCTTTGAGGCCAACGCGTCGGTCATCTTCCGTGAGGCAGAGAACCGTCAGCACACCATCAAGGCCGTTATGTGCGCCCTTCTGGGTCTCTAGGAGCTGTATCAATGGAAAATGCAAAGTTAAAGAGCAGCAAGGTTTACGCATGGGTTCTCGTGATCGCGCTCGGCCTCATGTCTGCCGGTACGACCGGATCCTATAGCGTAATCGCTGGCTCCTTCGTCGCGCCCGTGTGCGAGGAGTTCGGATTTGACTACTCCATCTTCTCGTATTACTTCACTGCAACGCTCATTGGTCTTGCAGCGGCTCTTCCGTTTGTCGGAAAACTCATCCCCAAGGTTGTTGGCAAGTTTTGGCTCCCCGTCGTCGAGCTTATTCTGCTCGCCGCTGGCGCAGGCATGGCCTTCTACACCGAAGTCTGGATGTTCATCGCAGCTGGTGCTTTGATTGGCGTTTGCTTCGCCTTCACTACCGGCGTCGCCATGTCCGATGTTATTGACCAGTGGTTCAAAAAATCTGGCGGCCTGGCAATTGGTCTCGCTTGGGCAGTGAACTCGATTTACATGCTCATCATGAGTCCCGTCATCACCTCTGTCATTGAGGCTGCTGGCTGGAGGACTGGTTATCTGGTGCTCGCTGGCGTCTCCGCCGTGCTCATTCTTCCCGCTTCCATCCTGATTATCCGCTATAAGCCCCAGGACAAGGGCATGCTGCCCTATGGCTATGTCGAAGGCGAGACGGTCGCCGAGACCGAGGAGACGACCGAGGATAGTGCACGTGGCGTTAGCTACGCACGCGCTATTAAGTCGCCTGCATTCTTTTTCTGCATCGGCTTCCTCTGCCTCGTTCAGCTTACTTGCTGCATGAACCAGCTGTTCCCCACCTATGCCGCCGAGGTCGGCTTTAGCCCCATGGTGGGTGGCTTCATGGTTTCCGCCGCATCGCTGTTCGACCTGTTCCTCAACCCGATCGTCGGTACCACTTGCGATAAGTTTGGCAGCACCAAGGCCATTCTGAGCTGGCTCGCCGTCTCGATTCTCTCCTTTGTCATGCTCATGATGAGCAGCGGCAACTCGACGCTCAGCATTCTTGCTGCCGGTGTTAACGACGTCATGTACGTCATCGCCGGCACCGCTCTGACCGTTTTGGTGATGGACGTCTTTGGCTCCCGTGACTTTGGTCGCATCTTCGCGCTCATCTGCTCCGTGGGCTATATCGTCGGCGCCTTTGGCATGCCCGTCATGATGAAGGTATACGAGCTTGTCGGCTCCTTCCAGGGCGTTTTCATCTTCTGTATTGCATGCAACGTCATCATCGGTCTGTTCTTGCTGCTGGCAAAGAAGACTGGTAAGAGCCTCTCTTGGGACGAATAGTTCGATTCGTCTTAGTCATACGCTGTAGGAGTTAATCTGCAGCAGCTTTAGGGCATCGGCTAACGCCGGTGCCCTTTTTCATGGAATGTGACAAAGGGACAGTCCTTTTGTCACATTGGGCGCCTAGCTCGTTTTGCCCACCAACGTGATACGGATGCTTGGATGGGTGTACTCGTCAAACTCGTCCTCGGGCTCCGTGTCAAACGAATAGTACGTTTTGATGAGGTCGTCACTCGTCCTGATGGAGATTCTCTCGTAGAGCGAACCGTTCAAAAAAGCCTGCCTAAACTCTTCGGGGAGCTTTTGCGGTGCTAGGAGCTCGGGACTCACGGTCTTGACGTCTACGGTTTGGACGACAGAGGAAAGCTCATCCAAGTCGAGCTCGATGCGGGCGAGGTTGTCCTCAAGGCTCGCGTCGGGGTCGATCTCCGCTATGTAACTCACTTCCTTGAGCGTTCCCTTGTTATCGAAATCCAGGTACGTATAGGTCTTCTGGGTATCGGAGTCGCCGTCGTGCAAGTAGCCGCGGACATGATAGCCGTAATCTTGATATCGCTCGTAGGGGTCATCGGCGGACACGTACTCGCATGCGGGCTCTAATGCCTTGCGGGCGATGGCGATCTGCTCGGCCGCGGCCGCGGCGTTCTGTTGCATCTTGATGTTTCCCTGCGCCAGCTGCGGGATATAGGCACCGCACACGATTGCGAGGGGCAGTGCCACAAGCGCGACGATCCACTTTTTTGCACGGGGGATAGGCACGCCACAGGCCTCTGCCATGGCCTTTGCGTTGGCAAAGCTTTCGGCAAGCACGTCTGCCGCGGTGGCGACGGCGCCTACGGCAGCGGCGACTTCTGCCGCACCGCCCAGGTTGCGTGCGGTCTCATTGTCGCTGTTCTTGAGCAGACGCGCGGCGGCCTGCGTGCCAACAACGCCTGCAATTTGTGCCGAGCGGTCTTTTTCGCTCTGCTCGACGGCGAGCCGGTGCTGCATTTCCCTCCACTGCTTGCCGCGCATGCCAAAGCGCGGCGCGAGCGCGCAATAGCAGAAGATGATGAGCTCGACGGCGGTGAGCGCCAAGGCGGTCATCATGCCCGTCTCCTGGAAGCTTTCATGATGGAAGACGATATCGTCAATCATTTCGAAGGGAATGATCAAAAAAGGCAGCACAAACGCCATGGCAAGCGCCGCGCCGGCAACCTTGGGACAGATGCAGTATCGCTGGATGCGCTTGCGTTCTTGTTCGGAAAGTGTAGCCATAGCTGCTCCTTGGTGTCGTGGCGGTCGTTGCGGCGCATGGGGTGCGGGGCGCATCAGTTTGAGCTAGCGCTGGATAAGAACATAGAGCAAGATGCTCATCGCGATGAGCAAGAAGCCCGCGATGTTAAACATCAGTGTGGCAAAGTTGCCCACGATGGGGCGTTCGACATAGCTTTTGTCTGGGTTGCTGGGGTTGTAGTACACGGTCATTTGGCTACCGAGGGGCCAAAGCTGCTCCGCGAGGGTGCCTAGGCGGGCGATGGGGCCTGTCTGCACGTGCAGCCAGCCCTTGGCGTCTTCGTAGGCGGTGGCTTGCGTGCGGATGGGGAGTCCCGACAAGCTTTTGGTCTTTATGCCACGGAATTGTTTTTTCGCGCGGTATTGCGTGCCGTCGACGGCGTATTCCAAAACGGGATACATCCTGCCTTCGCCCATAAAGCGATGGTCGATGACCGTTCCCATGGTCACGGCGGTACAGGCCTTGGCTTTCTTGCGAGCGGCGGCTTTCATGAGCATGCTCGCTCCGATAAACAGGATGCCGATGCCTCCAACCGAGATGAGCGCGAGCAGAGATATCTGCGAGGTGGTCACGGCGTTCTCCTTTGGCACGATACCGTCATATGTGACCCAGTATAGAGAATCCCGCCATCGATGAGCTATTGCGGGGGGGGGTCAATTCTGAATGTGACAAATGGACTGTTCCTTTGTCACATCGGGGACTGCGGAATCGAGGTCTAATACTTTTCCCGAGAAGTGAACGAGTGAAAACGGACTCCCGAAGCATCGACACTTTTGGCGTGCAATTTCCTGCGGTTTTGCCAGTCAAATCCTGCGGTTTTGACGCCTAAAAATGTCAATGCTTCGGGGGTCCAAATACAGCCGTTCACTTCTCGGGAAAAGTATTAGACCTCGAAATATGGGCGGCGTTCGCGAACGGCAACTAGCTTGCGTCCGGTAGCCGGCACTTGGGGCAAAGGGACTGCCCTTTTGCCCCTTCACCATTGCATCGTATCTGGTGTGGAAAAAATATCGCCTGCGTTCTCGCGCCTGCGAAGAGTTCCTGAACCGCTTGAATGGGATGTGACAAAGGGACAGTCCCTTTGTCACATTGATTTGAGAATGGATGTTGATGTATTTATCGCTGGCCCCTATGGAGGGGATTACCGGGCATGTGTTCCGTCGCGTGCATGCGGAGTGCTTCGGCGCGCTCGATTGTTATTACACGCCGTTTTTGCCGCCGCCGCGGGTGGGAAACCGCTTTGGCGGCAAGGCGTTTAAGGAGATCGATCCTGCCAATAACCAGGGACTTAATGTCGTTCCCCAGCTTATGTCCAAGAATGCGGACGAGTTTGTGTGGGCAGCACACGTGCTCGCCGACATGGGCTACCGCGAGGTCAATCTCAACCTTGGCTGCCCCTCGGGGACGGTTGTCGCGAAGGGCAAAGGGTCGGGCTTTCTGCGCAACCTCGATGAGCTCGAGGTGTTCCTGAGCGATGTGTGCGAGCGGTCGCCGTTGCCGGTGTCGGTAAAGACCAGGCTGGGGTTGGAGAGTGACGACGAATACGGGCGCGTGCTCGATCTGTACTGCCGCATGCCGTTGACAGAGCTGATCGTGCACCCGCGTGTACAGAGGGATCGCTATACGGGTTCGCCGCGCAAAGCGTTTTACGGCGAGACGTTGGATCGCGCGCCATTCCCCGTGGCCTATAACGGCGACATCTTTGATCTTGAGGACATGGATGCGCTGGTGGAGGCCTATCCCGGCACGCACCATGTAATGCTGGGACGCGGCTTGCTCGCGAACCCCGCGCTGGCTCGCATGGTTAAGGGTGGCCCTGCTGCCACGGCAGCCGAACTGCAGCGTTTCCATGACATGCTGTTTGCGGCCTATGCGGAAGAGATTGGCGGCAACGCGGTCTTTCGCATGAAGGAGTGGTGGTTCTACGCCAAATGCGCCTTCGCCGACCCCGCTACCGTTCACAAGCTCGTACGCAAGACTAAAATGGTCGACGAATACCGTGCCGCCGTCGAGCGTGTCTTTCGCGAGCAGCCACTTGCGCCTATAGCCCGCTTTTGTGGCTACTAGTCGTTGGGGACGTTCTTTAACGACTAGTCATTCAAGAACGTCCCCAATGACTAGATTGAAAAGCTGTACGTCAGCATCCAAAGATGTCGGAAAATGTCGACTTTGGATGCTGGCGTACATGTTTGGTTCGTATGGGTTCGGCTCGGTTGGCGCGAACTGGCCGCAGTGCGCGTGCTAGAGCAGGTTCTTCTGCACCCACGCGATGATGTCGCTCGACTCGTAGAGCGGTTTACCGTCGATGAACAGGCAGGGAACCTGGCGCTTTCCGCCGATGGCGATGAGTGTCTGCTCGGCATCGGGGTCGGTCGAGATGTTGCGCTCGGGGATGGTCACACCGTTATCGGCCAGGAAGCGCTTGACCTTAATGCAATACGGGCAGCCGGTCATAACGTACAACACAAGCTCGTGATCAGTAGCCATGGGTCTCCAATCGGTTGAGGTTTCGATTGAGATACCCAAAGCCGCCGCGGTCTATGCGCGATTCAGCGACGACTCGATGGCCTGAACCAAAAACGCCGTGGCCCCGGTGCCGCAGGGTTTGTCGTAGTAGTCGACAAAGCGCTGGTCGGCAAGGTAGCCGTGAGCGAGGCCCAGATACGCTTCGTCCTGGGGCTCGTGTCCCCAGTTGAGGCTGATCCAACGGCGATGCATCGCAACAAGTTTTTGGGCCTCGGTGCTCTTGGGATCCCCGTCGCCCATGGCAATCGAGAGCTGACCCAGAATAGCGCGTTCAAGTTCTTTCATGTCGTTCCATGTCTGAGGATCCATGTCCAGTAACGTTTCGTTTGCTGCATCGATAGCCTCATCGCCATAGCGCGCCCGTGCCTCGGCGCCGTAGCGCTCCTCGTTTTCCTGCACGGTACGCCAGCGCTCCAGTTGCGGCAGCACGGCACCCATGAGCGAGACAGCCTCGTCGAGCGACATGCCGGTGTTTTGCGCCAGGCGCGGAGCGCAGTCCTCGATCATTGCCTCCATCGTGGTCTCATAGGTGTACTTGCCGTGGTCGTAGCACCACTTGCAGTAATGGTCGGTCGTGGCGCCGTGAGCATCGGTACCGCAGTCGTCGGGCGTGAGTATCATGCCGCAGCTCTGGCAGTAGTGCTCGGGCATTTCGAGCAGGTGAGACAGGGGCTCGCCGGTCACAGCGGCAATGAGCTTCATCATGTCGATGCCCGGTGTGACCTCACCGCGCTCCCAACGGCTGATGGCTTGGCGTGTGACGAAGAGCTTGGCGGCGAGCTGCTCTTGGGTTAGGTGATGGGCGCGACGGACGGCGATGAGCTTTTCTGCGAAGGCCATAACGGCTCCTTTCTGCTGGTTGATGGCTTAAGCATACGCGGCGGCAGGCACCCTTCCAAGCAACCGTTGGTTGCATGCAGATGGCGATGAGCGGGAATCGCGGCCCCTCGCCCGCGCACCAGTGCCGTACAATGACCGGCATGGAACCTATTGCACACATACATACCGACCTGCCGCAGAAGTTCGGCATTCCGCGCAACAGCTTTTTGGCGCCTCATCTTGAGGGGCGCATCGTCTTTGAGCAGGAATTTGCCTTTAACGCGGCAGTTGAGGGCCTGGACTCCTTCTCTCACCTATGGCTGCTCTGGCGCTTTGAAAACGGAACGCCCGGCGGCACGGCGGAAGACATCGCCGCCGATGCCAAGGCGCAGGACAGGTCCGGCACCAACGCCAAGTGGTCGAAGACCGTGCGTCCGCCGCGCCTGGGCGGGGCCGAGCGCGTGGGCGTGTTTGCCACACGCAGTCCGTTTCGCCCTAATCCTATCGGTCTCACCTGCGTCAAGCTCGACCGCGTGGAGCTTACCGACGACGGTCCCATCATTCATGTGCTGGGAGCCGATCTGCGCGACGGCACGCCCATCTACGACATTAAGCCCTACATTCCGTTTGCGGACTGCCACCCGGATGCAACGGGCGGCTGGATTGAGGATACGCCGTGGCAAGAGCTCGATATCGAGTTCCCGCAAGCGCTGCAGGAGATGGTCCCGCCCACAAAGCTCCCCGGGTTGGTCGAGGTCCTTCGCCAGGATCCGCGCCGCGCGGGTAGCAAACACGAGCCAAACCGCGTCTACCATCTGGCTTACGCTGGGCTTGACATATCCTTTACGGTTGATGGAACCAGGTTGACGGTAGCCGCCGTCAACGACGCGCGGGATTAGCCGGCCATTCGCCGGCGCCCGCCAAATTCAACGCCAAACCCCATGCCAAAACCGCCCACGCTGGTGGACAATAACGCCTACCAAAACAATCCGCTTTGCACGGGAGCTCAGCATGAAATACGACTTTACTTCGCTTATCGACCGCCACGGCATGGACGCCATCGCCGTTGACTCCTGGGGCGAAATCCCCGGCATGGCTCCGAACGCACCCGACGAGGGCTTCGACCGCATCCCCATGTGGGTAGCGGACATGAACTTTGCCACGGTGCCCACGGTCCAGGAGTACATCATTCAGCGCGCCCAGCATCCCATGTTTGGCTATTTCGATCTGCGCCCCGAGTACTTCGACCGTATCATCGAATGGCAGAGCCGCCGTAATGGCGTCGAGGGTCTGCTCCCGGAACATATCGGCTACGAGAACGGCGTGCTGGGCGGTGTCGTGTCGACCCTGCGCGCGTATGTCCAGCCAGGCGATGCGGTGCTGGTCCACAGCCCTACCTACATCGGCTTTACCAAGTCCATCGAAGCGGCGGGCTATCGCATTGTCCACAGCCCACTCAAGCTCGACGACCAGGGCGTGTGGCGCATGGACTTTGAGGACATGGAACGCAAGCTCACCCAAAACCACGTTCATGCCGCGGTGTTCTGCTCGCCGCACAATCCCTGCGGGCGCGTATGGGAGCGCGACGAGATTGAACGCGCCATGGACATCTATCGCCAGCACGATTGCGTGGTGATCTCGGATGAGATCTGGTCCGACATCATCCTGCCGGGTCACAAGCATATCCCGACGCAGTCGGTGAGCGAGGATGCCCGCATGCGCACGGTCGCCCTCTATGCGCCGAGCAAGACGTTTAACCTTGCGGGCCTGGTCGGCAGCTACCACATCATCTATAACGAGACGCTGCGCGACCGCGTGAGCGCCGTGTCCAATAAGACCCACTACAACGAGATGAATGTCCTTTCGATGCACGCGCTTATCGGTGCCTACCAGCCGCAGGGCTACGAGTGGCTCGATGAGCTCAACGAGGTCATCGAGGGCAACATTGACTACTTCTGCGATTACGTGGACGAGCATTTTGAGGGCGTGTCCTATTCGCGCCCGCAGGGCACGTACATGGTGTTCCTGGACTGCACCAAGTGGTGCCGCGAGCATGGCTGCGATATTCAGTGGCTGCTCGACGAGGGGGCGCGTGTGGGCGTGGGCTATCAGGACGGCCGTCCATTCCATGGACCTTGCCACATTCGCGTGAATCTGGCGCTGCCGCTTTCGCGTATAAGGGAGGCGTGCGACCGCTTGGACCGCTACGTTTTTAACGCACGGTAAGTGAGCGCTGCATGCGGGGCTGTCTGCCAGATTGGCTGGAAGGCCCCGTATGGTAAAGCATCTGTAACCATTGAGCGCAAGCGCGGTTTTGTCTGCTATTATTCAGCTCTTGAGTCTGTAAACAGGATCGTCTGGAGCTCGATGAAAAGACCCCGTCGCTCGGCCGCCATATCGTTGTTTGTTGCGCTTGCAGTGGTGGGCGCCTTTGTCGTGGCGATAGCTGGCTGTTCCGGGTTGAATGATGGGGCCGCGGCGTCTGCATCAGAAGGCGCAGCCGCCTCGCAGGTCAAAGACGACAACCTTAAGACGCTCAACGTTGGCAGCGACCTCTATTCACCGTTTGTGTATAGCAACGAGTACGGCGATATCGTTGGCCTGGATGTCGATATTTTGACCGAGGCTTTGGGCCGCATTGGCTACAAGCCAAAGTACCAGCTGATCGACTGGGAAAAGAAGAAAGAGCTGCTGGCGAGCGGCGAGCTCGATTGCGTCATGGGCAGCTTTAGTATGACGGGCCGCGAAGGCGAGTATCGCTGGGCGGGGCCGTACCTTGCGAGCCGACAGGTGGTTGCTGTCGATCCCGAAAGCGATATCTACACGCTTGCCGATCTTGAGGGTAGGGTCGTGGCGGTCCAGTCCACCACCAAGCCCGAATCGATTCTGCTCAATCACACCAATGAAAACGTTCCGCAGATTAAGGAGCTCTACAGCTTTTCGGACCGCTCGTACCTGAACCCGGCGCTTGTCGAGGGCCTAGTCGACGCCATCGCCGCGCATGAGTCCTCGCTGCTCACCTACGAAAAAGACTATGGCGTGACGTATCGCATTTTGTCTGAGCCGCTGCTAGAGGTTGGTTTGGGCACCGCTTTCGATATCAACGACACACGCGGCATCGACGTTAAGCTCACCCATGCCTACCAAGAAATGCTTGCCGATGGCACCATGGAGCGCCTGGTGTCAAAGTATTTTGATGACCCTTCGCCCTTTTTGAATATGGAGGGCCTGTCGTGATCGATGCACCCGACCACACCACAGAGAAGCGGGGCGACCGTTCGGCCCTGGCATGGCTCCTTGCCGCCCTGTTGGGGATAGCACTCTCGGCTGCTGCCGGCATGACGAGCTACGGTTACACGACGGCCCAAGCCGAGCAGCGCTTTTCCGACGTTGTCGATTACGTGGCGACACAGAGCCTTTCCTACGATGCGTTCAACAGCGCCTATGCGACCAAAAACCTGATTCGCGTTATGGAGATCGCCGGAGAGGCGGCGCGCGATATGGAACGCGACGGCTCGGCGGATAACGCTACGTTGGAGCAATATGCTGATCAGTTTAATGTGACAGCGCTGATCGTGACGGACGCATCGGGCAACTTGGTGTCCGAGTCCTCGACGGATAACGTGAGCTACGAGTCGCTCGCTGCGAATCTCAAAGAGGCGCCTGTGCTGGAGGTGGCAGCCCATCCGCTTAAGTCCTATACCGCTCGCATTACGCTTGCGGACGATTCGGTCGCAGACATTGGCTGCGTGGCCCGGCCGGACGGTGAGGGCATCGTTGTCGCGGTGAGGCACCAGAGCGCCAAGGCGGTCGCGAGCAATACGCTCAAGTTGCAGAGCTTGCTCGATGGTTATGAGACCATCGATAGCGGCAATATCGTGATCGAAAACGACGGTAAGGTCGTTGCGACCAACGCTGTTGAGCCGCCGTGTCGGGCGTGTTCGATTTGCCTGCGACGGATGCCATCGTTGTCAACGGCATTAAGGAGCGTTGCCTGGCTGGTAAGGTCAGATTGGTTAACGACAGCGGTGAGTGGTATCTGGGCACATTTGGTAAAGCGCGCGATTTTTACGTGTACACCTATGCTCCCGCGCAGCGTTACTTTGAGGTTGTTGCCGCTGTTGTTGCCAGTGTGTTGGCACTCTACGGCGGTGTTATAGCCACTGTTGTGTTGGTGCGCCGCCGCGCCGAGAGCCAACGCTTTGCCGACCTGTTGCTGCAGGAGCGCGACTATGGCGACAAGCTGGCAAAAGCGGCGCGCGAAGCTTCGTCTGCCAACTCTGCAAAGACGGAGTTCCTGCGTCGCATGAGTCACGACCTGCGCACGCCCATCAACGGCATTCGCGGTATGGTCGAGGTGGGCAATGCCAACGCGGACGACTTGCAAAAGCAGACTGAGTGCCGCTCAAAGATCTGGACGGCGTCGGGACTGCTGCTCGACCTTGCGAACGAGGCACTCGATATGAGCCGCTTGGAGAGCGGGCAGGTCGACCTGAATCTCGTGCCTACAGATATGGTGGCCCTCAACCGTGAGGTGTGCGATATCCTGGAGCGCCAGGCCGAGGAGCGCCTGGTGACAATTATCTGCGACCAACGGACTCTTGATCATCCCTATGCCCGGGTGAGCGTGACGCACCTCAAGCGCCTGTTGCTCAATATTGCCGGTAATGCCGTCAAGTACAACCGCCAGGGCGGCTATGTTCGCCTGACATGCCGCGAGGTGGAGCCGGTGGACGGTGTCCCCGTCTATGAATACACGATCGCCGATAACGGCATTGGCATGAGCGAGGAGTTTCAACAGCACCTCTACGAGCCGTTCAGCCGCGAGGAACAACAGGTGGAAGGCGCTTCATCGGGAACTGGCCTGGGCGCGTCTATTGCCAAACAGTTGGTCGAGCTTATGGGCGGAACCATGAGCTTTACGAGCGCCTTGGGGCAGGGGACGACGTTTACCATTTGCCTGCCGTTTGAGAAGTGCAAGGGTTCCGAGATTCCCCAGGCAGTTCGCGTGGATGCAGGCGACAGCGACGTGCTCCAGGGCCTGCGCGTTTTGCTCGTAGAGGATAACGACCTGAATGCCGAGATCGCACAGTTTACGCTCGACCGCGCCGGTGCCGTCGTGACACATGTCAAAGATGGCGAGTCTGCCGTCGAGACGTTTGCCGCGAGTGCGCTGCACGAGTACGATGTGGTATTGATGGACATCATGATGCCCGGCATCGATGGCCTTGAGGCCACGCGTCAGATTCGAGCGCTCGATCGCGAGGACGCCGCGACCACGCCGATTATCGCCGTGAGCGCCAATGCCTTTGCCGACGACCGTAGGCTTTCGCGCGAGGCGGGCATGAACGCGCATCTGAGCAAACCCGTGAGTTCTCAGGATCTCGTTGAGGCGCTTGCGCACATAGCTGCCGACGCTTCATAAACAAATAGCTCGGTTCCAATACTGGTTGGAACCGAGCCATTTTGCTATTTGCAGGATCTGTTTTTGGGCTTACTTTTCTTGAATCTGCTTGCCGCAGAGATGCTCAATCGTAATCTCGTAGAGTTGGACGCCCTTGATGTCTTTGGCGATTTCCTCCTCGACTTCTTCGGCAGAAGGGTAGTACTTAAGCGCGAGCTGGCGGACTTTGTCCTCGATAAACGCAGGCGCTTCATCTACCAGGCGGCAACGGCCAAAGACCACGGTGCTCATGACGTAAGGAGCCCAGTCGCCGTCCTTGTACCACTCGTTGCCGTAAACGGTAAAGCAGACTTTATCGTCACGCCTGAGCGAATCGACCTTGTGGCCGGCCTTGGCGCCATGGAAATAAATCTTGTCGTGCTCGGCGTCAAAGAAGTAGTTGACGGGAATGGCATAGGGGTAGCCATCATCGCCGTTGACGGCAAAGACGCCGCGCTTACAGGTGGCGAGCAACTCGCGCGCTTCCTCGTCAGTGATGGCGCGTTTCTTTCGACGTAAGGGCCTAAACATCGTTGGCTTCCTTTCTGGCTGTGCATGGTGGTTGAGCACAAACTATAGCGAAACAGCCCCATTTTTCTTGATACAGGCGAGTATGTTTTTGAGCTTGCTAAAGTCGAGCGGTTTGGGCAGATGGGCGTTCATGCCGGCGTCGTGTGCCGCCTTGGCGTCTTCGGCAAAGGCGTTGGCGGTGAGCGCGATGATGGGGATGTCGGCCGCATCGGCCTTTTCGCTCAGGCGGATCGCCCGGGTTGCCTCGTAGCCGTCCATGCCCGGCATCATGATGTCCATCAGGATTGCATCGAAGCTGCCGGCGGGACGACCAACATATAGATCGACCGTTTCGTTGCCGTCGGCGGCGCGAGTCACGACGATGCCTTCGCTTTCGAGCAGAGCTTGGGCAATCTCGGCATTGAGTTCGTTATCTTCTGCCAAAAGGACGTTCATGCCGGCGAGTGAGCAGCTGCTTACCTGCGTGTCTGCACATTCTTTTATCTGAGGGTTCTTGTCGATATCGAGCGGAATCCGGACGTCAAACGTACTCCCCACGCCAACCTCACTCGAAATCTCAATCGTGCCGCCCATCATATCGATGAGCGATTTGACGATAGACATGCCAATGCCGGTTCCTTGGAACTTGCTGCGCGCATCGTCGCCTTCCTGGGCAAACGGCTCGTAAATGTGTGCCAAAAACTCGGATGTCATACCAATGCCGGTATCCGAGACGCTAAAGCAAAACACGGCGTGCTCGTCGTCGACCGGTTTGATGGTCGATGAGAACGTGACGGTGCCTCCGTGCTTGTTGTACTTGATGCTGTTGTCGAGCAGGTTGACAAGGATCTGCCGAATATGGGTGGGGCTGCCGATCATATATTGGTCGACAGCGTAGGGCTCGCTGGTGTCGAGCATGGTTATGCCGCGGTCCGATGCGCGGAGCTTGCACAGTACGAGCGCATTGTCGCACAGCTCTTTAAGGTTGAATGATTCGTGCTCGAGCGTCACTTTGCGCTCCTCGATCCTGCCCATCTCGAGGATGTCGTTAATCAGTGACAGCAGGTGATTGGCGGCAACGCGCGCCTTGGCGCGGCTTTCGCGGGCGACCTGCATGTCGCCTTCTCTCAATTCCTCAATTTCGATAAGGCCCAGGATGCCGTTGAGCGGCGTGCGGATGTCGCGGCTCATGCGCGTGAGGAAAGCGGTTTTGGCGGCGTTGGCGGCATCGGCTTTCTGCCGTTCCTCCTGTGCGCGGTAAAGCGACCAGACAAGGATGACGATGCCGGTGAGCAAAATGCAGATGACGACTGCCGCAATGACGATGCGGTTGCGGTAGAGAAGTCGGAACGCATCCGATTCTTGCGCCGAGTACGATGTGGGGAAATAGCTGTTTGCAGAGAGCGATTCACCTGCATTGACGATGCCCTTATTGATGATTCCCAGCAGCTCGGGCTTGCCGCGCGAAATTAAACACGATAGTTGTGCCGTGTTGGTGAGTTCCTGTGTTTCGAAATCCTCGATGTCGTAGATGTCGCGGAGAGTTTCCAGGCGCGTGCTGGGGACAATGATGCAACGTGCCTTCCCCTCATCGAGGGCTTTGAGCACCTCGCCGTCATTCGAATACTCGGTTACCGTTGCGTTCGGAAAGAGACTTTCGAGCTCAAAACGGTTAACGATTGTGCTCTTTGTACAAGCGATGTTCTTAAGGTCGCTGTTCAGGTTTTTGCCATTGTGAATGGCGGTCAGCGAAACCGTTCCCATCGAGTTTGACTGGATGACCCCTGTCTGCTCGGCGAGCCAGTAGTCGCGAAACAACGGCAGGGCGACATCGATGGTTCCGTTGGAAAGGGCTTTGATCATTTGCTTGTTGTTCGAGAGTGCGATTGTTTTGACCGTAATGTCAAACTTGTCGTGCAACGTCGTTGCAAGCGAGGCGAGCGACCCTTCCATCTCGCCGTCGTCATTTTGCGTACAGTAGGGAAGTTGGTTTTTAAGATAGCCGAGCGTGATGGTATTGCCGTTTTCTTTGAGCCAGGTGGTCTCGGTGCCGGTGAGCGATGACGAGCCACTGTTTTGGGTCGAGTAACTCGTTTTGACTTCCTCGTTATAGCGCGGGTTATCGCGGGCGATGGTCGTCATGGCGGCGTTGATGTCGTTCATCAGGTCAGGGCGGCTTTTGGGAACGGCAAAATAGTAGTCGCTCGAGCCTACGTAGAACATGGGTGACGCATCGGGCGACGAAATGGTGTCGTTCATGATGACGGCGTCGACCTCGCCGTCTGCAAGCGCCTCAAAGAGGGCGCTGCCGGTGTCGATTTCTTTATAGGTGCAGGTAACGTCTTCGTTGGCGAGCCACTGCTGGCCGACGATAGTTTGCATAACGCCAGAGTTGCAGCCGATGGTGAGGCCTTGGAGCGCCTGAGGGTCACCCTTGGCTAGATCGTCGCGGTCGGGCCTGGCGTAGATATAGTAGCGCTCGGTGCCCTCGGGATTTGAGGAAAAGAGCAGCTTCTGCTCGCGTTCTGCCGAATACGAGATGTTGGGCATGAGGTCGATTTCGCCTGCCTCGAGCATGTCCATAAGCTCGGAGAAGGTGCCGCTAACGTATTCGTATTGCCAGCCCTTTGTGTAATACGAGAGGGTCTGGAGGTACTCGTAGCCCCATCCCGAGAGGCGCTCGCCCGGCGTGCCTTCCTGGAAGCCTTTGTTGTTGACGAGCCAGCCAACGCGGACCGTCTTGACCTGGTGGTCGGAGTCGGCGGCAAAGGCGGGGGCGGGCATGACGGCGCTCAGTATGGCGAGCGCGGCAAGCGCGACGGCCAGGGTGCGATATAGAGCCAAGCGAAGGACGGCGGAAGGTTTCACATGAAATCCTATCGAGTTGAGACAGTTTCGCATAAGGATACCAGCTCAGCCTGCCCATTCAGCCGCCGCACCGCTAAACGGTCACTCCCGGCAGTTGGGGACAGTCCCTTTCTGCCGGGTGTGGGACAATAACGAGCGAATGTGATTGGGCGTCTGGAAAAGGGGTCGCGATGAACAAGTTGAGGACGCTTGCCGACGTGTTGCGCCAGGCTGGCTTTGCGCGCATCACGGGCCTGTTTCTTGTGTTCTATCTGCTGTGCTCGACGGCCGTCTGGCTGTCCGAGCCCACGACCCTCACCTTTGGCGATGGACTTTGGTTTAGCTTTGAGACGGTCTCGACCATCGGCTTTGGTGACATTCCGGCCGAGACACCGGTTGCCCGCGCGATTACCGTCGTCTTGAGCGTCATCAGCATCTTCTACATCGCCATGCTTACGGGCGTGGCGGTGAACTACTGCAATACGCTCATCAAGATGCGCCAAAAGGACACCATGGCGCGCTTTATGGACGATCTTGAGCATTTGGAAGAGCTCGATCGTGACGAGCTCGCCGATCTTTCGCGTCGCGTGCGCGAGTATCGTCGACGCCAGCGCTAGAACGGGCGCCGTGCGTCACGATGAGGGGGGCTGAATATGAATATCACCGTGTATCTGGGTGCCAGCGTCGGTAATGACCCGGCGTTTCTGCCCGCGGTGCAGGAGCTGGGCAACTGGATTGGCGCTAACGGACACGCGTTGGTATACGGCGGGTCCAAGTCGGGCTTGATGGGCGCGCTCGCCGATAGCGTGCTCGATGCCGGTGGACACGTGACGGGCGTGGAGCCGAGCTTTTTTATCGAGGCCGAGTTTCAGCACGATGGCATCGACGACCTCATCGTGACGAGCGACATGGCCGAGCGCAAGGCCAAGATGATCGAGCTTGGTGATGCCTTCATTGCCTTTCCCGGCGGGACGGGTACGCTCGAGGAGATTGCCGAGGTCATGTCGGCCGTGTCGCTGGGGCATCTGAGCGCGCCGTGCATCCTGTATAACCTGGACGGTTACTACAACGATCTCAAGGCGCTGCTCGGACGCATGATTGATAAAGGGCTTTCGAGCCCGAGGCGCCAGCACGGCATCTACTTTGCCGACGATTTGCGCGAGATTGCCTCGATTATTACCGGATAAGTCTTGAGCCTGCCCCACTATGACTCCCAATGGTGCCGTTTGCGGCGCAGATGGTTGGCTCGTTCGGGCAACGCTCGCTCTACAATAAAACGTATCTTTGTCGATTTTGACCACGGGAGGTCCCGATGGATAACCTTGCAAAACCCAAAAACCGTGCGCTGTTTTTAGTGAGCGTGGCCGTGACCGGTGCGTTTGCGGGCGCCGCGGTCTGGCTGTTTTTCTTTGCGATGGAGCACGGTATCGACTATCTATGGACCGAGATCCCTCATATGCTGGGCGTCGCTTCGCCCGAGCTCGCGAGCGGTCCGTTCGGTTTTTTGCCGTACCCGTTTTTCGTCTGCCTGCTGGGCGGCCTGCTGATCGGTCTGTACGAAAAGATGACGGGCACCAAGACCGATGACCTCAACCAGGTGATGGCCAAGGTTAAGCAAGACGGTCGCTACCCGTACGACAACCTCGGCAAGCTTTCGCTTGCGGCATTGCTGCCGCTGCTGTTTGGCGGAAGTATTGGACCGGAGGCCGGCCTGACCGGAGTTATCGCGGGTCTGTGCAGCTGGGTCGGCGACCGCATGCGTCGCTTTGGCGCCGAGTTTAGGGAGCTCACGCTGCTGGGCACCCAGGCTGCCCTGACGGCGCTCTTTACCGCGCCCGTGTTTGGCTTTGTGGCGCCGCTCGCCGGTAGCGCCGACGGCCAGGGCGCTGGCGAGGACTCCGCGTCCGATGAGATCACCATCAAGCTGCCCAAGGCGCAAAAGACCGTGGTCTACGGCATCGCGATTGCCGGCGGTCTGGGCACCTATCTGCTGCTCGGCCAGCTTATGGGCGGCGGCATGGGCATGCCCAGGTTCGAGGCCGCCCAGGTGGGTAACCTGGAACTTGTCTGGCTCATTCCGCTGGCGTTGGTCGGCACCGTATGCGGTTGGCTGTACTTTGTCTCTGAGCATGCAAGCGAGGCACTGTCCCATGCAATAGGGGAGCGCCCGGTCGTCAAGGCCATGCTGGCCGGCCTGGCGCTCGCCATCTGTGGCACGGTCCTGCCCTACACCATGTTTGCCGGCGAGACCCAGGCCGATGTGCTCATGGAAACCTATCTGACCATTCCCGCTGGCGTGCTTATCGCGACCGGTCTTGTTAAGGCCATGCTGACGCCCGCCCTCATCAACCTTGGTTGGCGCGGCGGCCACTTCTTCCCGGTTATCTTCTCGGGTGTGAGCCTGGGCTATGGCCTTGCCATCCTCACCGGCGCAGATCCGGTCTTTTGCGTCGCCGTCTGCACCGCCTCGACGATGGGCGCCGTCATGCGTCAGCCCGTCATGGTCGTGGGCCTGCTGCTCATGTGCTTCCCGCTCAAGGGCATCGTCTGCATGATCATCGCCGCTGTTATCGCCGCCGGCATTCCGCTTCCCAAGCCGCTGCGCAAGTAGTACGGTGGCGCACGCCGGGGACATGCCATTTGTCACGGATTGGCGGATGGGCGATTACGACCGATTGTGGCCAGCATGGGTCAAGTTTCGCGTGGCTACAGATCGCGTACTCGATAAACCTTGGTGCTGACGATGCAGCTAAGTGCACATAGCACGAGGGTCAATACCGCGATTCCTGCGCACAGACAGCCAAGAACAGCAGGGTCGGGATTCGCCCCGGCAATCGACATGAGCCAGTTGCTGATGGGGTTGGAGGAGCTCAGCGTGGCCATGGCAAGGCATCCGAGCAGGGCAAACAGGCCGACGGAAAAGCGCAGCGCCTCCATGTGTCCAAATCGGAAGAACAGCGGCTGTGCCAAAAACACCATCATGAGGGAGATGAGCATCGATGCGGCGGAGGCTATCGTGGTCTCAAAGACGATCTGTCCCGTCGAGGGGATACCCACGCTGTTGAAGAGCGGGATGGAGACGATGCTCAGAAGCGCGGCGGCGCACGCCATGACGGCCGAGAAGACAATGATGCTCAGGTAGCGTGCGCAGATGATGTCTTTGCGCGAGAGGGGCAGCGTTGCCCGATAGCGCTCCCATCCGTTTTGATTGTCGTAGCCGGCCAGCGAGCTCATGACCTCGATGGGCGACATGGCACTGACCGCGCAGGCGCCGGCGCTCATACTGGCATCGCCATCCGATGCGTTGGCGAGGGTTAGTACGACGAAGATGAACAGGCCGACGCCCGCGATGCTCGGGACAAGCGTGCGGACGATGGCGAGCTCAGACATAAAGGCGCGTTTCATTTCGAAGCCCCTTTCAGTATGAGGCGAAGATAGTCATCAATGGTTGCCCGGTCGCAGGGAATCTCGGGGAAGGCCTCGAGCGCCTCGCGACGGTTGGGTACGAGCACGTCCACGCTATAGGCGTGGTGGGCGGCACGGGCACCTTCGACGCAAGCCATAAGCTCTGCGGCCTGTGCTTGGGTGCAGTGGGCGATGCCGGCTCGGTCGGTAATGTCCTCGCGCGGCAGGTCAAACACAATCGAGCCGTTATCGATGCAGATGACGCGGTCGGCAGTGCGATCGAGGTCGGATGTAATGTGGCTCGAGAGCAGCACGCTGTGCTGGCCGTCGGCGACAAAGGCAAGCAACTCGTCGAGCAGTTCCTCGCGCGCCATGGGATCGAGGCCCGCGGTGGCTTCGTCCAAAACGAGCAGCTTGGCATTGTGGCTGAGCGCACAGGCGAGCTGCAGCTTCATGCCCATGCCGCGGGAGAGGTCCTTGACCTTCGTCTTGGGATCGAGGCCAAATCGGTCGATGAATCCGGCGAACGTTTCGCAGCTCCACGTGGGGTATGCCGGGCCTACGAGTTTCTCGACCTGGCCCACCTTGAGCGTGGAGGGGAAGGGACACGTGTCCAGGACAAGCCCGATGCGGGAGCGCAGGTGGCGCTGCGTCTCGTCGGGCGCGTTGGCGTCGCAGCGCTGTCCAAGCAGATGCACCTCGCCGGCATCGGGCTTTATAAGCCCAAGCGCGGCGCGAATGGTCGTCGTCTTGCCGGCGCCATTTGCGCCCACAAAGCCAACGATCTGGCCGGGCTCCACGGCAAGCGTGACGTCGCGCAGTGAAAAGCGGTCGCTCACGCGGCGCGATACACCTTTAAGTTCTAGCAACTTTTGCATGGTATAGCCTTTCTTGCAGATGGCTACTGCATGGTTTCGGGGGCTACGAGGTCGAGCATCTCGTGCAGCTTGTCGCGCGTGACGCCCAAGGCTTCGGCTTGGCTCGCCGCTTTCGCAAGCAGCTCTTCGATATGGCAGAGCTGGTTTTCGCGCAAGAGTTCTTGGTTGCCCTCGGCGACAAAACAGCCCTTGCCCTGCACGGTGCAGATAAAGCCGAGTTGCTCCAGGTCGGCGTAGGCGCGCTTGGTGGTGATGACACTCACGCCAAGATCGCTCGCGAGTGCACGGATGCTGGGGAGTTTGGCTCCCGCAGCGAGCGCGCCCGAAAGGATCTGAGCTTTGACTTGCGAGGCTATTTGCTCGTAGATGGGCTTGTCGCTCGAATTGGATAGGATGATGTCCACAGCGGCTCCTTAGCTGATGGGCTACACGTGTATATAACCGGTAAGCACAGTATATATACACTATGTACAGTTACGCAAGAGACAAATTCGGATTGGGCCGGCTACCCAGGCCCCAACTGATGAATTTGTCCTGATAGGTGCCCTATGGCGGGATTTCGCGGCTACAATAGTACGGTTACAACGACGTAATGCACTCAATGCAAGAAAGGATCCGCATGGCAAGCCTGTCGGATGAAATCTCGTCGCGCCGCACATTCGCGATCATCAGCCACCCGGACGCCGGTAAGACCACGCTTACCGAGAAGCTGCTGCTCTATACCGGCAGCATCCAGACCGCCGGTTCGGTCAAGGGTAAGAGCTCGGCCAAGCATGCCGTCTCGGACTGGATGGACATCGAGAAGGAGCGCGGTATTTCCGTTACCTCCTCGGTGCTGCAGTTCACCTACAACGGCGCTTGCGTCAACATCCTCGATACCCCCGGCCACCAGGACTTCTCGGAGGATACCTACCGTACCCTTATGGCCGCCGACGCCGCAGTCATGGTCATCGACGGCGCTAAGGGCGTCGAGGCCCAGACCAAAAAGCTCTTTAAGGTCTGTACGCTGCGCCATATTCCCATCTTTACCTTTGTGAACAAGCTCGACCACGAGGCTCGCGATCCGTTTGAGCTCATGGAAGAGATCGAGAACGTCCTGGGTATCAATACGTATCCCATGAACTGGCCGATCGGCAGCGGGCGCAACTTCCGCGGCGTGTTCGATCGTCAGACCCGTCGCGTCATTGCCTTTGAGGGCGACGGCCACGCCAACGCCACCAAGAAGGTCGCCGAGGTCGAGGCCGAGCTGGGCGATCCGGCCATGGACGAGCTTATTGGCGAGGAGAACCACAAGAACCTGATGGACGACATCGAGCTGCTCGATGGCGCCGGTGACGAGCTCGACCTGGATGCCGTGGCCTGCGGCAAGCTGAGCCCGGCGTTCTTTGGCTCGGCACTCACCAACTTTGGTGTGGAGCCCTTCCTTAAAGAGTTCCTGCGTCTGGCCCCGACGCCGCGCGCCTATACCGATACACTCACCAGCGAGCCGGTCGCGCCCGCCGAGAACGACTTTAGCGGCTTCGTGTTTAAGATCCAGGCCAATATGGACAAGAACCACCGCGACCGCATCGCCTTTGTGCGCATTTGCTCGGGCAAGTTCGAGCGTGGCATGGACGCCTTCCACGTGCAGGGCAACCGCAAGCTCAAGCTTGCCACGGGCACGTCGATGATGGCCGATGACCGCGCCATCGTGGACGAGGCGTACGCGGGCGATATCGTGGGCCTGTTCGACCCGGGTATCTTTAGCATCGGCGACACCGTGTGCTCCGGCAAGCGCCACGTGCAGTATCCGCAGATCCCGACGTTTGCCCCCGAGATGTTCGCTCGCATTACGCAGGTCGACACGCTCAAGCGCAAGCAGTTTGTGAAGGGCATGGAGGAGCTTGCCCAGGAGGGTGCCATCCAGATCTTCCGCGAGCTGGGTGCCGGCATGGAGAGCGTCATCGTGGGCGTGGTCGGTGTGCTGCAGTTTGAGGTACTCGAGCGCCGCCTCAAGGCCGAGTATCGTGTTGAGGTCCGTCGCCAGCCGCTGCCCTATACGGACATCCGCTGGATTCAGAACGACCCCGATACCATTGATATCCCGGGCCTTTCGCTCACGCGCGATACCCTGCGCGTCGAGGACATGCGCGGCGGTAAGCTGCTGCTGTTCACGAGCCCGTGGAACGTGGATTGGGCAACCGATCACAACCCCGATCTTATCCTGTCGGAGTTTGGCAACGTAGCCTTTTAATGCATCGGCGCGGTGGCCCTGTGGGGCTGCCGCGTCGTTTGCTTGCCTGATGCCGTGTGAGCGGCTATTATACCCATCGTCGTCTCAAGCCCGTGACGTCCGAGCAGTTCGGGTCCGATATCCTGCTCGTTAAACCTAAAACCAAAGGAGTACATAATGATCAAGAAGGTCATGGAGGACTACAAGGTCCTGTTGCGGAGCATTCCCGCGGCAACGGTTTCGCTGTTTTTCGTGAGCGTCATCATGATGAACCTGCTGGCCAACAAAGAGCTTATCAGCCTGCCATATCTGGCGCTCGACTGCGGCTTTGTGGTGAGCTGGGTCTCGTTTTTGTGCCAGGACATGATCTGCAAGCGTTTTGGCGCCAAGGCATCCATCAAAATCTCTATCCTCGCGCTGGCGGTCAACCTGGCCGTAAGCCTGTGCTTTTGGCTGTGCTCGCTCACGCCCGGCATGTGGGGCGCCTACTATGACACGGGCATGATCGAGGTCAACACCGCCCTTAACGCCACCATCGGCGGCACCTGGTACGTGGTGTTGGGCTCTTCGCTGGCAATGCTCGTTTCCGCCGTGGTGAACTCCACGCTCAACCAGTCGCTCGGCCGTATGCTCAAAAAGAATAACTTTGCGAGCTTTGCCTTCCGTTCCTATGTGTCCACGGGTGTTGGCCAGTTTATCGACAACCTGGTCTTTGCCATTGTGGTGAGCCACACGTTCTTTGGTTGGACCTGGGTACAGGTCCTTATGTGCTCGCTGACCGGCGCTGTTGCCGAGCTGCTGTGCGAGGTCTTCCTGAGCCCCGTGGGCTACAAGGTCGTGCGTGGCTGGGAGCGTGAGAATGTGGGCGCCGAGTACCTCGAGCGCCACGCAATCGCCTAAGGAGCAAGTATGCGGGTTTTGATCACGGGTGCTTCGGGTGGTATTGGAGCCGCGTGCGTGCAGCGCTTTTTGGACGAGGGTCACGAGGTCGTGGGCTTTGATCTGCTGCCGGCGGCAGTCGAGCACGAGCGCTATCGCCATCTGATCGTCGATGTCCGCGAGCCGGATTCGTTTCCAGACGAGCTTGAACCCCAGGTGATCGTGAACGTTGCCGGCACGCAGGATTCGGCCGACGATATTGCCGCCAACCTGTGCGGCACCATCAACGTGACCGAGCGCTATGCCTTTGTGGGGGAGGGGCTTGCCGCCAAGCCGGCGCCGGCCATTACATCCGTGGTCAATGTGGGGTCGGCGAGCGGGCATACGGGATCGGAGTTTCCCGCCTATGCCGCCAGCAAGGGCGGCGTTATCGCCTACACCAAGAACCTTGCAAACCGTCTGGCGCCGCAGGCTATCGCCAACAGTGTGGACCCGGGCGGCGTTATCACGCCGCTCAACCGTTGCGTGATGGAAGACGAACACCTGTGGAACCAGATTATGGAGCTCACGCCGCTTAAACGCTGGGCCACCGCCCAAGAGATCGCCGAGTGGATCTACTTTGTGGGCGTGACCAACCGGTTTATGACCGGGCAGAGCCTGCTGATCGATGGCGGCGAGGCCGGCCGCACACAATTTATTTGGCCCGAATAGGAAACGCGCCCGATGGGAAGCCGTCGGGCGCGTTTTTTGATGTATCGATTTTTAGCCGAGGCAAGTCCAGTTGACGGGGGTCGAGCCGTGCTGTTCGAGTAGCCGATTGGCAGCGGAGAAGGGGCACGACCCCATAAAAGCGGGGAGTTCTGCCGTGGCACGGTTTGCCGAAAGCGGCGAGGGGTGCGTAGAGGCCAGACAGAACTTGCCGGTTGCCTTTCCCGCGCCGGTCGCGGCGAGCTTGCCTTCGACCATCTGCTGGGCAAAGCGGCCCCATGCCAAAAAGACGACCGGCTGGGGCAGCTGACAGCAGCGTTCGATAACGTAGTCGGTGAGCGTGCTCCAGCCCAGCTTGGCGTGCGAGTTCGCGGCATGTTCGCGCACGGTGAGCGTCGTGTTGAGAAGCAGGACGCCCTGTTGTGCCCAGGGGGTTAGGTCTCCCGTGGCGGGAATGGGGCAGCCCAGATCGGCGTTGAGTTCCTTATAGATGTTGCGCAGGCTCGGCGGCAACTTGGTTTGCATCGCAGGCACCGAGAACGACAGCCCCATGGCCTGGTTGGGCCCGTGATAGGGGTCTTGGCCCAGGATGACGGCCTTGACCTGGTCGGCCGGCGTGTAGGCGAGGGCATTGAGGATGTCGTCTTGTGCCGGGTAGATGGTCTGCTCGGCACGCAGAAGGGCGATGCACTCGAGCAGCTGGTTCGTAGCGTTACGTACCGGCTGCGGCGCATCGCCCAACCAAGTTGCTATGTTGCGGTCGCGAGTTGCAGCGTCCATGGAACTCCTTTAGGGCAGATGCTTTGTCGGCATCTATTGTAAAGGCGTCAGAGACCTTTATGCCGCGGCTGTATGAGGAGTGGGGTCTACGAGACGTGCTCGGGCGCTGCCGCCATATGAGCATGCCCATGTGCGCGAAGGCGCGGAAGCTCGGCAGTTGCCACCATGACGCCGGTGAGGATGAGGGCAGCGCCAAGGAAGGCGATGGGGCTCAGGACCTCGCCGACCAGGAAAAACGAGAAGACGGCGGAGCAGACCGGCTCGAGCGAGAAGGCGAAGCCAGTGGTTTCGGCGGGTACGTGGGGCTGCACGAGCGTCTGGGTGATAAAGCCGTAGGCAGAGCAGATGAGTGCGAGCGCAACGATAACGACGATCTCGCTCGGCGTGCTGGGAAGCGTGAAGCCGCCAAAGGTAAATGCGGCGATACCCGAGAACAAGCCGCCGAAGCCCAGCTGCCAAACGCCCAGAGCCAGCGGATCGACTTCTTCGACAAACCGCTTGGCGACAATGATGTGACCGGCGTAGACAAAGGCGGAGAGCAGCATGATGAGCGCGCCCGGGTTCAGGCTAGTGAAGTCGGCGCCCGAGAGCAGTAACATACCGCAGGTGACGATGGCGGTGCCGACGAGCACTTTGCGCTCGGGGGCGCGGCGCAGCAGGGCGGCGTTGGCAAACGGCACGATCACGACCGTCAGGCTCTGCAAAAAGCCGGCGGTGGAGGCGGAGGTAAGGCTGGAGCCCAAGCACATGCAGGTGAGCTCGGTTGCCATGATGGCGCCGATGATGGCGGCGCGAACCATGAGGTCGCGGTTGATGCGCAGCGCGTGCTTGTGGAAGAGCAGCAGGCAGGCCACAAAGGCGATGATGCAGCGCAGCGCAACGATGCTCGTGGCGTTCATGCTGTCCATGCCGATCTTCATGAGGGGGTACGAAAAGCCCCATGCGACGGGAACGGAAAACGAGAGCGCGATTGCTTTTTTGCGATCCATGGGACTCCTTTTGTTACAGAACGGTTTCGCAAAAAGGATTCTGCTCCCAGATTTTGATGTAGTAAAGCGAATGTATCTTCAGTATGATTAAGCAATACTAATGTAGGTAGAAAAAGCCCTGGCAAAACGTTTTACGGCTACACCGATGTGGAGGCACGATGGCATCGCGATATCAGATTGTATGTATGGTGGTCGATTGCGGCAGTCTTAAGGGCGCGGCCGACGAGCTAGGCTATACGCAAAGTGCGGTGAGCCAGGCCGTCAAGGCGCTCGAGCGCGAGCTGGGCACCACGCTTATCGAGCGCGGCAAGCAGGGCGTTTCGCTTACGCGCGACGGCAAGCAGTACCTGCCGTATCTGCGCCAGATTGTAACTGCCGAGGCCGAGCTTGAGGGCAAGCGCCAGGAATTGCTGGGACTCTCCTCGACTGATATTCGTATCGCAACGTTTACCAACGTGAGCCGCACCGTGTTGCCGCGCGTGATCCGCGACTTTGGTGCCCTGCATCCGGGTGTACGCTTTACGCTCAAACAGGGCGATTACACGCGCAATGCCCAGTGGGTGCACGATGGCGTGGTTGATTTTTGCTTTACGGCACGCGGATTTACTGCTGGGCTCGAGAAGCGCGTGGTCTATCACGATGAGTTGGTGGCACTGTTGCCGGCCGCGCATCCGCTGACGGCAAAGGAAAAGGTGACGCTCGCCGACCTGGCGTCCGAGCCGTTTGTGCTGCTGGATGAGGGCGAACAGAGCCTGGTGCTCGATGCATTCGCGGCGCATGGGCTGTCGCCGCACGTGACGAGCGAGGTGACCGACGACTACACCATCATGGCGATGGTGGAGGAGGGCCTAGGCGTGAGTATGCTGTATCGCCGTACCGTCGAGGGCATGAGGGCCGATATTCGCGTGCGTCCCATCGTGCACGCTCCCTCGCGTGACGTAGTGGCAGCCTGGCGCAGCTGGGACACCATGCCTATCGCCACGAGGCACTTTATCGACTATATGAGCTCACATATTGTCAATTAATGACTGGCATGGCGTTGAGTGCGGTGTTTAGCGGGCTGTCGCTTTGGCTTGGGCGGCGCGATAGGTGCGTGCCGGGTGGCAGAGTAGTACCGCCACGACCATAAAGAACGCCGTGGTGCCCAGGCTGATGGGGTAGACCATCATGATGTTCGCAAAGGTGCGGAAGTGCGGGAACACGCAGAATACCCAATAGAAGCGAATACCGCAGACGCAGATCATGGTGATGAGGGCGGGCATGAGCGAGATGCCAAAGCCGCGCAGGTAGCCGGACATGTTTTCGTAGAACATGCTAAAGGCGTAGGCAGGGAAGATCGAGCACACGCGGATATAGCCGATCGAGACGATGTTGGGGTCGCTGTTGAACAGCGCCAGGATTTCGCGTCCCAAGCCTACGATGATGACGATGGTGGTGAGCGCGACGATACCGCCTTCGACCAGGCAGACCTTGAGCGTCTTGGTGCAGCGGTCGATTTGGCGGGCACCGTGGTTTTGTCCCACAAAGGTGGTGCAGGCCTGGCTAAAGCTGTTGAGCAGGTTGTAGCACACGTACTCCAGGCTCATGGCAGCGCTCGATGCCGCCATGACCTCGGTGCCCAAGCTGTTGATGGCGGACTGGATGATGATGTTGGCGACGGCAAAGACAGCGCTTTGGATGCCGGCGGGCAGGCCGATCTTGACGATGCGCTTGAGGGCGACGGGGTCTAAGCCTAAGTCGCGTGGGGTGACGCGGACGACGGAGTCGGTCTTGAGCAGGCGGATAAAGAGCGTAGCGGCGCTGACGGTGTAGGCGATGGCGGTGGCGATGGCGACGCCCGCGACGCCCCAGTGGAGTACGGGGACAAAGATGAGGTCCAGGCCAATGTTGAGGACGGTGGACACGGCAAGTGCCTGCAGCGGCATGCGGGTGATGCCGACGGAGCGGAAGATCGCGGCCTCAAAGTTATAGAGCAAGATCGAGGGCATGCTGAGCAAAAAGACGCGCAGGTAGAGCGAAGCGAGCGGCATGGTCTCGGCAGGCACGTTGAGCGCAGCGAGCATGGGCTCGGCAAAGATCTCGCCCAGTGCGATGACGACAAAGCCCACGAGCGCCATTAAAATCGAGGTATGGACGGCGCGTTTGACCATGTTCTGATCGTTGCGGCCGATAGCGTTGGCAATGACCACGTTGGAGCCAAGCGACATGCCAATAAAAAGGTTGAGCATAAGACTGGTAAGCGGAACATTGGAGCCGACCGCCGCCATGGCGAGGGTTCCCTGGTCGCCCGAGAAGTTACCGATGATGACCGTGGCGATGAGGTTCGACAGCTGCTCCAAGATGCTCGTGGCGGCCACGGGGAAGGCGAACAGGGGAATATTGCGCCATAGCGAGCCGGTGGTCATGTCAATGTGCTTAGATGCGGTGTCTGCCATACGCTCTCAATCTCTAATATGCTCTTTCGTGCTTATTTGCGCAGACGATGATACTCCTAATGCAGCCAACCGGCACTTAGGGACGTTCCTTTTCTGTCGGCAGCTGGGGACACTCCTTGTCTCTTCTATGACTAGGTGGGGAAGGCGTGCGACAATGGTGGGCGTTGTGTTGTTCGCGCTAAGGAGTTGCCATGTTGTTGTGTCCCGTTTGCCATGAACCGTTGGTGGACGACGAGCGCGGTGCTGCATGCGCGGGCGGACACCGATTTGACCGTGCGCGCGAGGGCTATCTATATCTGCTGCGCTCGTCCAAGAGCGGCGACTCCATGGGCGATCCCAAGTCGCAAGCGCGCAGCCGTCGTGACTTTCTGAACCGTGGATACTACGCGCCGTTGCGCGACGCAATGGTCGAGCTGGTGCGCGAGCGGGCGACTGGGCGTGCTGCGTCTGCGAACGGTCCTATGACCTTGCTCGACATTTGCTGTGGCGAGGGCTACTACACCAGCGCCATGGGCGCGGTACCGGGCGTGGATGCTTACGGTTTCGACCTGGGCAAAGAGATGGTGCGCCTTGCTGCCAAGCGCGGCGGTGCGACCTATTTCGTGGCCAATATGAAGGATATCCCCGTGGCCGATGGCACCTTCGATATGGTGACCGAGCTCTTCGCTCCCTTTAACGAGCGTGAGTTTGCCCGCGTGCTGGCGCCCGAGGGCTCGCTCTACACCGTGGTGCCGGGTGCTCGGCATCTGTTTGGCCTCAAGGAGGTGCTCTACGACACGCCATATCTCAACGACGAAAAGCTGCCACAGACCACCGAGCTTAAACTGGTCGGAACGCAGCGGGTGACAGCTTCCATCACCCTCCAGACCCAGGCTGACATCGAGGCGGTGTTCCAGATGACGCCCTACTACTACCGCACGCGCCCCGCCGACAAAGAGCGCCTGGCAAACCTCGATACCCTTCAGACCGATATCGACTTTATCATCGCCGAGTACCGCCACTAACCTACCAAAAAGGGACAGGTTTATTTTGGCAGGTTTTATCTGGGCAAACGTAAAGGGCCGACCGCGGAGATGCGCGATCGGCCCTTTTTAGTTGCTTGGCTGCAGGGAGCTGTGGGGGCAGGTGCCTACAGACGATCCTTGTTCTCGGCCTTAACGTCGTGTGCCTGCTGAACAAAGAACAGGTCGTAGACCACGATGACAAAGGCTCCAATATTGACGGCGCTGCCGCCGAGCGCGGGAAGGGTGAGCACAGCCTGCGCAATCGTGGCGATTGCGGCAACGATGCCGAGCTTAAACGCGCCATCCACCTGCGAAGGCTTGTTGGCGCCCTTGATGCCCGCAACACCTGCGGCAAGGTCGATAACGCCCTTGGCGACAAGCACGACCGCGGCGAGCATGGCGTTCGATCCGTAGACGGATTCAAATTTGCCGGTTGCGATGCCGGTGATACCGATGACGAGGCTGGCGATGCCCAAAACAAAATAGATGAGGGCAAGGATTTTGAGTGTCTTGCGCGCGGCGCTCATAGGTAGTCCTTTCGATTCGGGCGCTGCCAGTCTGGCGCGTCCCATATGCTGCACATATCGTGAAGCACATTGTAGTTCAACGTGACGGCGTGTGTGTTAGAAAGCGCTTCTCGCCTGTGCAGGGCAATCTTTCAAAAAGGAAAGCCAGCTGTAAGTCAAATCGATGGCAGCTCATGTGCGGCGCTGTGATGATGAGGCCGTGATAAGAAGTGAGTCTAAGGAGGAGCCATGATGTACGGACCAGAGCAAGTGCGTGAACCGCGGTCGTTGGGAAGGCGCATGGGTGATTCTGTGATCGCTGCCGTGTGCACGGGATTGATGGCGGTGCTTTGCATTGGGATGCTGTGGACCATGTCGCATGTGGGACAATAACGGACGGTTGGGTGCCGACATGAATGGCGCCCATGTATTCGTTTTGTTTGCTAAGGAGTGTCCATGGGCGTCGTCGATCCCTTTTCTGTTGCTCGGGCCGCGGGGCTTGAGCTGACCGGGAAGTCCGAGGGCCTCACGCTCACCGACGGCACGATGGAACTGCGCGCCGATTTTGGCCGCATGCTGCCACGACTCAAGCAGGGCCGCCTGCAGCAAGAGCTGCTGGTAAAGGTTGCGCGCACAAAAGGCATCGAGCGCCCATGGGCGATTGATGCCACGGCGGGCTTTGGTGAGGATTCGCTGCTGCTGGCGGCCGCGGGCTTTACCGTCGATCTGTATGAACAGGATTGCGTGATCGCGGCGCTCCTCAAGGATGCTTTGGATCGCGCGGCAGATGATCCGGCGCTTGCGGCTGCCGTGGCGCGCATGCGCTTACATGCGGGCGAGGATAGCATTGCCGGCCTTCGCCATACAGCCGAGCTGATCGGGCAGGGCGAGCTCACCGCTCCCGACGTGGTGTATCTGGACCCCATGTTTCCCGAGCGCACCAAGAGCGCGGCGGTGAAAAAGAAGTTTCAACTTTTGCACCATCTGGAACAGCCGTGCGCCGATGAGGAGACGCTGGTCGAAGCTGCGCTTGCGGCGCGGCCGCGCAAGGTCGTTATCAAGCGGCCGGTGAAGGGGCCGCTGCTTGCCGGCGTTAAGCCGAGCTATCAGCTTGCGGGCAAGGCCGTCCGCTACGACGTTTTGGTGCCGCCGCGTCCGTAGCTTCCGCACGATGGCTGGCGCTTCGCCAGTGCCGTGCCGATGCGGGGTCTATTTCCAAGGGTGCGACGTCAGGTGCCAGCCGCCGCAGTATTCGCATTTGTAGCAGGACAGGCCGCGCCGTCCGCGGTTTTCGCAGTCGGCCATAACGGCCTCTGCCTCGGCGCGCGTGTCGTAACGGTTTTTGCGTTCGCACGACTTGTAGCGCCAGGCTTCATCGCGCTCGGCGTCCAGGGCGTCGCGGCGCTCGTCTTCGCGCGCAAACAGATCGCTCATATCGCCGCCGGTGGCAGCGCCCAAAAACTCGCTCTTTGCCTTTGACCAGGCGGCTCGCTTTTTGCTCCCCATCTGCTTCGCGCCCCTCTTCAAACGCTGGTATCATTGCTCAATCAAAGTGATACCAATAAACGTGAGGTCGCCGCGTGATGATCAGAAAAACCCTCGATACCGACATTCCCGCCGTCATGGCTATCTATGACGCGGCCCGCGCTTTTATGCGCGCGCATGGCAACGCCACGCAGTGGCCCGAGGGCACGCCTTCGGCCGAGCAGTTGGCTGCCGATATTGCCGCTGGTGGCAGTTACGTGTGCGAAGTCGACGGCCGCGTGGTGGCGACGTTTGCCTTTTTACCGGGTCCGGACGAGTGCTATGACGTCATCGAGGACGGTCAGTGGCGTAGCGACACTCCGTACGCCGTACTGCACCGCGTGGCGTCCGACGGCACCGTGCACGGTATCGCGGCCGCGATGTTTGCCTTTGCCAAGGCGCGCGCTGACCACCTGCGTATCGACACGCACGCGGACAACCTGCCCATGCAGGGCGCGAGCATGAAAGCGGGGTTCGAGCGCGCCGGCGTCGTGTATGTGTCGGACGGCACGCCGCGTGTTGCGTTCGACTGGCTGCGCGAGGCATAAGAGCGAGGACGCGTATCAACAATCCATGTACATGAAAATGGCCCCGGGTGGGGCCATTTTTGGTCGCTGCGCTGTTAGGGGAGGTGCCGGCTTTCGCAAGGCGCGAACCTGCGAAAATCGCCGCGCGGCAACGCGGGGCGATGAGCTCGGTCGGGGGATAGGGCCCGCTTCGCCCGCCGGCCCGTAAATTGTATCATCCAGTGTGGAACGAGAATGCCCGTTGCCGCGTGCGGTGGGCTTGCAATAAGAGGAGAGCCATGTCGAAGCAAGCTGTCGTTGGAATCTTGGCGCATGTCGATGCCGGCAAGACTACGCTGGCCGAGGCCATGCTGTTCAACGCAGGTCGCATTCGCAAGCGCGGCCGTGTGGACGACGGCGACTCGCACCTGGATACCAACGCTATCGAACGCGAGCGCGGCATCACGATTTTCTCGTCGCAGGCCGTGTTCGACCACGGTGATACCCGCGTCATGCTCGTGGACGCTCCCGGACACGTGGATTTTTCGGCCGAGGCAGAGCGCACGTTGCGTGCGCTCGACTACGCGATTTTGGTGGTAGGTGCCAACGACGGCGTGCAGGGACACACCGAAACCTTGTGGCGCCTGCTTGCGCGCTATGACATCCCGACGTTTGTCTTTATCAACAAAATCGATTTGGAGAATCCCGGCCGCGATGTTTTACTGACACAGCTTGGGCAGCGTCTTTCCGAGGGCTGTCTGGATGCCAACGAACTGCTGACGGGCGGTGCCGCTTGGGAGGACGCTGCCGCGTTGGACGAGGCAGCCCTCGAGGAGTTTCTTGAGACAGGCGAGCTTTCCGTCGCAACGCTTTCGCGCATGGTTGCCGAGCGCAGGCTCTTTCCTTGCTTTGCCGGCTCGGCGCTTAAGGACCAGGGCGTGGGCGAGCTGCTGGATGGCATGTGCGCGCTGATGCGTGAGAGGGCGTGGCCGCCGGAGTTCGCCGCGCGCGTCTATCGCGTCAGCCGCGGCGATCGCGGCGAGCGCTTGGCTTGGGTAAAAGTGACCGGCGGCACGCTGCATGCAAAGCAGATGATCGAGGGGCGCTCCGGTGCCGAGGCATGGGAGCAAAAGGTCGATCAGGTGCGCATCTATAACGGCGAGAAGTATGAGCTTGCCCAAGAAGTTGCCGCTGGCGGTATTTGTGCCGTGACGGGTCTTGCGCACGTTCGCCCAGGGGACGCCTTGGGCGCGGAACCCGCGTGCGATGCGCCCGTCATTGCGCCAGTTCTCACCTATACGGTGCTTCCGGGCGAACACGACGTCCACACGGTGTTCAAAGCATTGACTGAGTTGGCGGACGAAGATCCCATGCTCGGCGTAAGCTGGAATACGCATCTTGAGCAGATTCATTTGCAGTTGATGGGCGCCGTGCAACTCGAGGTCGTACAGCGGGTGTTGGTCGATCGCTTTGGCCTTTCGGTTGAGTTTGAGTCTGGCGGCATTCTCTATAAGGAGACTATTTCGCAGCCGGTCGAGGGCGTGGGCCACTTTGAGCCGCTGCGCCACTATGCCGAGGTGCATTTGCGCCTGGAGCCGTTGCCAGCGGGTTCGGGCGTGCAGTTTGGCACCGTGACCTCGACCGACAAGCTCGATCTTAACTGGCAGCGTTTGGCACTCACCAACGCCATGGAGCGCGATCACCTGGGCGCACTGACCGGCTCGCCCATCACCGATGTGCGCATTACGCTTACGGGCGGCCGCGCGCATGCCAAACACACCGAGGGCGGCGATTTTCGCCAGGCCACGTACCGCGCGATTCGCCAGGGTTTGATGCAGGCGCGTGAGGTCGGCGCAGCCGTGCTGCTGGAGCCGTGGTATCACTTTGAGCTCGAGGTGCCGGGGGAGTGCGTGGGCCGGGCGCTCTCGGATGCCACGCGCATGGGCGCCGAGTACAAGCCGCCGACGATGGCGGGAGACCGGGCGAAGCTTGTGGGTCGCGTGCCGGCATCCGAGGTGCAGGATTATGCGCTGGAGGTGGCTGCCTACACGAGCGGTCGCGGTCATCTGTACCTGGAGTTCGCCGGCTATGCGGCTTGCCATGATGCCGAGCGCGTAATCGAGACGGCCGCCTATGAGCCCGAGGCCGATCTGCCCAACACGCCCGATTCGGTCTTTTGCTCTCACGGCGCCGGCTATACCGTCAAGTGGTACGACGTACCCGCCGCGGCGCACGTAAAGATCGATCCCGCCACCTTCCGCCCCTATCGCCCCGCCGACGCGGAATTTTTCGGCCACATGTGACAAAGGGACAGCTCCTTTATCACATTCAGTTGGTATAACTCGGTATAAGTTGGTATAACTATTGCTAGCCTTTGCCAATCCGAGGAGGCCGACATGAATCCAAATCCCTTTAAGCCAACGGCTGGTAAGCGGCCTCCGATACTCATCGGTCGCGAGTCGGTCATCGAAGATTTTGAGGAGGGGCTCGATAACGGTGCCGGAGCGCCGGGCAGACTCATGCTCATTACAGGAAACCGCGGCTGTGGCAAAACAGTTCTCCTGCGGGAGCTGCAACGTCTGGCCAGTGAGCGCGGATGGGCGGTTGTCTCCGATTCCGCTTCGCTTGGTTTATGCGACCGCTTGGCCGACGCACTCCGCTCGAATAAGCCCGTTGTGACGTCAATGGAGTTTGGCCCATCGTTTGGACGGATGTCGGTTGAGGCGGCGCGGGCAAAAGGCGAGACGTTGCGAGGGCTGGTCAACGAACGTCTCAAGAAGCTCGGCCCAAGCAAGGGTATTCTGTTTGCGATTGACGAGGCTCAATCTGCGTCTATCGAGGAACTGGCGACTCTCGCCGTTCTTTATCAGCAGGTGCTGGGAGATCAGGATGCTACGGGCTTGCCCGATGGCGACCAGCGTGGTCTTGCGCTGGTCTTTGCCGGCTTGCCCAGCATGGTTGACGATCTGCTCGAAGAGCCGAGCGTGACGTTTTTGCGGCGCGCCCAGCAGCGTACGTTGGGGGCGATTTCTTTGCCCCAGGTGCGCGATTCATATATCCAGACGGTCGAATGTGCTGGTCTTTGCATTGATGCGGGGACGGCGGACCTTGCGGCGCACAAGAGCATGGGACATCCCTATATGGTTCAGCTGGTGGGATATTACATGTGGCGGTCTGCTGTCCGGCGTGGCTCGCAGGTCATTGAAGGGTGCGATGTCGAGGTTGGTCATGCGGATGCCGTCTCTGAGTTCTACGAAGCGGTTGACGCGCCTCTGTATTACGGGCTGCGCACTCCACAGCGCCTCTTTATCGAGGCTATGGCGGTTGACGAGGGCAAGCTGACGCGCATGGCGGATATCATTGAGCGCTGCGACCGCACCCAGAGCTGGGCGAGTAAATATCGCGCAAGCTTAATTCGCGAGCGCGTCATCGAGGCCGCCGGATACGGTCTCGTCCGGTTTAGCGTGCCTATGCTGGGCAAGTACATTCGCGATCGTGTTTTATGGCACGAGTGATGTGACAAAGGGACTGTCCCTTTGTCACATTCCTTTGCCACGTTCGGCTAACAGGAAGGGGAGCGATGACGGTGTCGCAACAACCAAGCGCTATCGAAGTACGTGGCGCGCGTGTCCATAACCTTAAGGACATCGATATCGATATTCCGCTGGGAAGGCTCGTGGGCATTGCCGGCGTGTCAGGTTCGGGCAAGAGCTCGCTGGCGCTGGGGGTTCTGTATGCCGAGGGCTCGCGTCGTTATCTGGAGGCGCTCAGCACTTATACCCGCCGTCGTCTGACGCAGGCCGAGCACGCACAGGTGGACGAGGTGCTGCACGTGCCGGCGGCGCTCGCATTGCATCAGCGTCCTAGTGTGCCAGGCGTGCGCTCGACCTTTGGCACCATGACCGAGCTCAACAACAGCCTGCGCCTGCTCTTTAGCCGCTGCGCCCATCACGTGTGCCCGCATTGCGGGACGCGTGTGGAGCCGAGCCTTAACGTGGCCGCGGGCCTGTCGCTCACATGCCCCGCATGCGGGCGCGAGTTCTATGCGCCGGGTGCCGAGGACCTTGCCTTTAACAGTGGCGGCGCGTGCCCTACCTGCGGCGGTACCGGCGTTATGCGCGAAGTGGACGAGGCGAGCCTGGTGCCCGACGAGTCAAAGACCATCGACGAGGGCGCGGTGCTTCCCTGGGGCACGCTCATGTGGGATCTGATGAAACAGGTGGCCGGCGAGATGGGGGTGCGCACCGACGTGCCGTTTAACCAGCTCACGCCCCAAGAGCGCGATATCGTGTTCCATGGCCCGGCGGTTAAGAAGCACATTCTCTACGTTCCCAAAAACGGCGAGGGCGCCACGCCGCTCGACTTTACCTATTACAACGCCGTCTATACTGTCGAGAATGCGCTCGCCAAGGTTAAGGACGATAAGGGGCTCAAGCGCGTTGCACGCTTTTTGCGCGAAGGGCCGTGTCGTGACTGCGGAGGCACGCGTCTTGCCGAGGCCGCGCGCCAGCCCCAGGTGCGCGGCATCAATCTGGCGCAGGCGGCGGCCATGACGCTGGGCGAGGCGATTGAGTGGGTGCGTGGGGTGCCCGCATCCTTGCCGACCGAGATGCGGCCCATGGCCGGGGACATCTGCGATTCGTTTTTGAGCACGGCCCGTCGCCTGATCGACCTGGGTCTCGACTACCTTTCGCTCGACCGCGCCGGTGCCACACTGTCTACGGGCGAGCGCCAGCGCGTGCAGCTTGCCCGCGTGGTGCGCAACCGATCGACGGGCGTGCTGTATGTGCTGGACGAGCCTTCGATCGGCTTGCATCCTGCCAATGTCGATGGCCTGGTGGGCGTGATGCGCGATCTGGTGGATGACGGCAACACCGTGGTTGTTGTTGACCACGACACGCGCGTGCTGGCAGAAGCCGACTATCTGGTCGAGATGGGCCCCGTTGCCGGAGCAGGCGGCGGTCATGTGATCGCCGCCGGTACGGTGGGCGAGGTCGAACAATCGCAGGGTAGCCGCATCGCGCCGTTCTTGCACTCGGACCCCAAGCGCTTGCGCCCGCAGGTGGCTGACGACGAAATGTTCGATCTGGGCCATATCCGCATGGCGACCGATGCCATCCATACCGTCAAACCGCTCGAAGTCGATATCCCGCGCGGCCGCCTTGTCGCGGTAACGGGTGTTTCAGGTTCGGGCAAGACGACATTGGTGCTCGAGACGCTCATCCCGGCGCTCAAGGCGCAAGCGGCTGGCGAGCGCCTGCCGAGGCACGTGCGTTGGGTCGATGCCGAGGGCATCGCGCGCGCCAACCTGATTGACGCCACGCCCATTGGCGCCAACGTGCGCTCGACGGTGGCGACCTATGCCGACATCCATGATGAGCTGCGCCGCGCCTTCGCCCGCACGCCCAAGGCCAAGGCGGCAGGGTATAAGGCGGGTGCCTTTAGCTACAACACCGGCGCCTTGCGCTGCCCCACATGCGATGGCACGGGCTCGATATCGCTTGACGTGCAGTTTTTGCCCGATGTCGAGATCGTCTGCCCTGCATGCCGTGGCTCGCGTTATGCAGACGCGGCTTCGCATATTCATCGCGAGGGCAAGGACGGCAGCCTGCTCACGTTGCCGCAACTTATGGATATGAGCGTGGATGAGGCCCTCGACGCCACGGTGGGACTCAAGAAAGTTCAGGCGCGCCTGCAGACGCTTCACGACCTGGGGCTGGGCTACCTGACGCTCGGCGAGCCCACGCCGGCGCTCTCGGGCGGCGAGGCGCAGCGTCTTAAGCTCGCGAGCGAGATGGGCCGCGTGCAGGATGATGCCGTATTCGTATTTGACGAGCCCACAATCGGACTACATCCGCTCGATGTTCAGGTGTTGCTGAGTGTGTTTGACGGCCTCGTCGCCAAGGGCGCCACGGTTGTCGTGATCGAACACGACCTCGACCTTATCCGTAACGCCGATTATGTGATCGACATGGGCCCGGGCGGTGGCGATGCCGGCGGGCAAATCGTCTGCGCCGGCACACCGGGCGACATCGTGGCCTGCCCCGCAAGCATCACCGGCCGCTACCTATAACCGAATGTGACAAAGGGACAGTTCCTTTGTCACATTCCCGAAAAGCCTGTTTGGCGCAGGGCCTCGTAGAGGACGATGGCGGCGCTGTTGGAGAGGTTGAGAGCACTGATGCGGTAGTCGTCCGGGTCGACGAAGTTGCCGCAGATATCCTGTCGAAGGATGGCTTCGTGGCTGTCCTCGGTATGCCCGAGCGACTCCTCGTGGGCCTCCCAGGCGTCGGCGTTTTCGAGCGAGTCGCAATCGCGCAACATGGGGATGCGCTCGCAGCGCTCGGGCGCCGCGGCAAGCAGTGGCTCGGGAATCCCCGAACTCTCGCTGCCAAAGACCAAAAAGTCACCGTCGCGGTAGGTACTTTGCGCATAGGTGCGGCGCGCCTTTTTGGTCAGCAGATGCAGGCGTTCGTCGGCGGGGGAGAGGCCGTTGCGTGCAAGGAAATCCTCCCAGCCGGCATAGGTCGTCACGTCCAAATTTTGCCAGTAGCCCAGGCCGGCGCGACGCACCGTCTTGTCGTCGAGCGAAAACCCCAGCGGCTCCACCAGATGCAGGCGGGCGCCGGTAACCACGCAGGTGCGGCCGATATTGCCCGTATTGGCCGGAATCTCGGGCGCATACAGCACAATGTTGAACATGAATCTCCTTGGCTCAGAACGAAAAACCACCACGAAGGGCACCTTCGTGGTGGTTTGGCGGTTACGTAGGCGGAAAATGCCCGCTTGGATAAACCTAGGCGCGGTGCCAGTCGGTCAGGCAGGCATCGAGGGAGGCGATGAGCGCATCCTTGTCCATGTGACGGCCGATGATGCACAGGCTCGTCATGCGGTCGCCCGTCTCGTCGTCCCAAATCTGCATGATCTCGGGGTTCTCGTCGATAATCTTCTGCTTCTCGCCCTCGGGCGCAGAATCGACAAACAGGCCGTTTTCCATCAGGCGCATCTGGTGGCCGGCCTGCTCAAACATGTAGCACATGTCCGGATCGCCGGTCTGCCACAGCGGACCCTTGACGCGAATGACCTCGTCGGGCCACTCCTGCTCGACAAAATCGGTGAACTTCTGCAGGTCAAACGGCTTGCGGCGCGAGTACACAAAGGTCTCGATGTCGTACTCGAGCACCTCGGGGTCGTCGTGCTCCTCGGGATGCTCCATGGCCTCGATCCAGGCGGCGGAGTTGTAGGCGCGCATAAAGTCGAAGCGGTCGGTGTCGAGCAGCTCCTCCATGGGGACCTCGCCGTTTTGAGCCTCGACAATCACAGCGTCCTTCTGCAGGCTGCGCACGATGGCCTTGAGCTCGGCGATCTGCTCAGGGCTCACGGTATCGGTCTTGTTGAGGATCAGCGTGGAGCAAAACTCGATCTGCTGGATGAGCAGGCTCTCGATGTCGTCCTCGTCGATATCCTCGGCCAGCAGGTCGCGGCCACCGTTGAACTCGTCGTACATGCGGGCGCAGTCGACCACGGCCACGATGTTGTCGAGCGCGAGCTTGGGCTCGCCGCCCACCTTGGCCTCGTCGCAGAAGCTCGAGATGGTGTAGGCGATGGGGATAGGCTCGCAAATACCCGAAGCCTCGATGATGATGTAGTCGAACTTGCCCGAATCGGCGATGCCCTGCAGCTGGTTGGCCAGGTCGTCCGAAAGCGTGCAGCAGATGCAGCCGTTGGTGAGCGGGATAAGGTCGTCGGTCTCGGAAAGGCCGCCGTCGGCGATGAGGCTGGCGTCGACGTTGATCTCGCCGATATCGTTGACGATCACGGCGGCGCGGATGCCGCCGTCGTTAGCGAGGATGTGGTTGAGCAGTGTGGTCTTGCCGGCACCGAGGTATCCGGTAAGCATGATGATCTTCACGGGTTTGTTGGGCATGTGCCCTCCTTTGTTAGACATGGCTTACAGTTGAATCTTATGCCAAACGCCTGCTCTTATACCCACGCGCCGGCAAATAACACAGGCTACTCCCAGGCTCCCCATACATCGGGGCAATAACCGACGGTGGCCTTTTTGCCGTTGCGCACGATGGGCTCGGCTAGAACCTGCTGGTTCTCGAGCAACTTGTCGAAGCGCTGGCTAGGGGTGAGGTGCTGGATGAGCGCGAGCGTCTCCTCGTCCTTGGCCTTGGGGTTGAGCAGCTTGTCGATGCCGCCGACCGCCTGCATCACGCTCGTGAGCTCTCCTTTGCTCATCTCCTTTTCCTTAAGGTCGATAAACTGCACCTTGATGCGGCGCTCCTTAAAATAGCGCTGGGCCTTCTTGGTATCGAAGGACTTCTTGGTGCCAAAAATCTGGATATTCATGTTCCGCCGTTCTAACGAATGAAGTTGGTGCGCTCGCGATCGGCTTCGGGGGCTTCGATGCCGGCAGCCTGCCCTGCCTCGATACAATGCAGGAGCCAGGCCATGTTCTTGCCGATGTTGCGCATGGTGGCCAGACCCTCGGCATCTCCGTCGGCGTCGCCGGGCACGCAGCCAAACACGTTGTTCCAGTACGTGGACGCTACCACAGGCATCTGGTTGATGGTGAAGTACTTATTGAGCACGTCGAAGGTCGTCGACGTACCGCCGCGACGGGCGACGGCGACGGCAGCGCCCGGCTTGTGTGCAAAAGCTTTGCTACCGGCATAGAATGCGCGATCGAGTGCCGAGAGAATGCGTCCGCTGGGATGCGCATAGTAGACGGGGGAGCCAAAGACAAAGCCATCTGCCTGCTCGGCGGCAGCGATGAGCTCGTTCACCACGTCGTCGTCAAAGGTGCAGCGACCGCCAAGCTTGCCGCACTGACCGCAGCCGATGCAGTCGCGGATGGGCTTGGCGCCCAGTTGGAATACCTCGCTGTCGATGCCCTCGGCTTTAAGTTGCTCGGCGACTTCGGCGAGCGCGCGAGCGGTGTTGCCGTTTGCCTTGGGGCTGCCATTGACCAAAAGAACCTTCATCACAAACTCCCTCTGCTGTCGGTGACTTCTGCAGAGGATTATCGCACGATGGGGGAGGCGGTGCGGGCGTGGTGCTAATCCAGTTTGGTACCTGGCACCTGCACGGCTTTCCCGAGCAACACTTTGAGCTCGTTCAAAATGGAAACGGGCTGTCGGTCGACGGTATCCAGATGAAGCGTGGCCACGCGAAGGGGCGGCTGATATTCAAACGAGCCAAAGAGCACGGGAGAGCCCAGGAACCGCTCGATTTCCTTTGCGATCGCGTCGGTCTCTTCGGGATCGAATTCGTCGAAAAGCGCCACGAACATCGGTCCGGTCGAGCGGAACAGACGACCCTTGCCGCGCGAACAATCCATGAGGCAGGCGGCGCTCTCCGCCAAAACGCGGTCGCCTGCATCAAAGCCAAAGCGGGCATTGACCTGAGCGATATCGTCGATTTTAATGGCGACCAAGCCCGCCTTGCGCGCGACGCGACGCATTTCGCCAATGGCGTTGACCAGGGCGTGGATGTCGCCCAGGCCGGTCACGGAATCGGTCGTATCTGCCAAGCTGCGGTTGATAATCATGCCCACGTACATGTTGGGCTCGGTATCGGTGCCGTCCAAGCGGTAGCCCGTGCAGTCGCAAAGCACGTATGCTTCGGTGGCATCCATCACGCGATACTGCATGTAGTGGAAGTGCCACGTACCGTTTATCACCATGTCGAGCTCGGCGCGTACGTTGTCGCGGTCCTCGGGGTGAACGCGGGCAAGCCACAAGTCGAGTGAGTTGTAGGGATGCTGGGAGGGCAGGTCAAAATCGCGTACGGCATTAACCGACCATTGTGATTCGCCCGTATCGAGATTGAGGATAAACGGATAGCGCGTCTCGGAGCTCATAGAGATCGCTTGGAATACGCGGTCGTTGCACGGAAGCTGCTCGGCAATTGGGTGTGGCGGCGCGTCATTGTCTTTCGGTTGCTGCACACGATGCATAAGCTTATAGCGATACATCTTGCGATCGGCATCCATCGTCATCTGGCGACGCGTGTCGCCGGCAAGTGGATTGACGCGCGAGCAGCCAAAGCTAAAGCTAGCGATCATGGGCGCCTTGCCACCTGAGCTCGCCTCGATCAGCCCGGCACGTACCTGCTCCAAGCGCTGCTCGAGTTCAGTCTCGTTTGCAGAGAGCGAGATAAGCACAAACTCGTCTCCACCGATACGGAACAGCATCTCATCGTGCTCCATGGTTTCGGAGAGCGTGCGACAGATGCTCAGAATATAGCGATTGCCTTCGGCGTGGCCAAACCTATCATTGCAATGCTTGAGATGGTCGATGTCAATATAGGCGCAGGTGAAGGGGTCGCCTTTGCGCCAGAGCTGCTCGACGTGACGGTCGAGTCCGCCACGGTTGTCCAAGTTGGTGAGCGGATCGATATAGGCGTTGCACTCAAGCAGCTGGCGCTCTTGTTGCAGGATGGCATGCGTCTTTTGCAGTTGCTCACCAACGGCGCGTAGCTCAGCAGGCAGCACGGAAACATCGAGTTCGGCGGTCGAGACACCATTCGCAAGTCGCTGAAGATAGGCAATAATCGATTGCTCGCCCAAGCGATATGACTCGTTCATGATGAATAACCTCCTTGGGCAGAACAACGGTTTGTATCATATCCCCAATTCGGTTTGAATTGGGGATATAAGTTAGCTAATGGAGACAAATGTCCCCTTCGGCGGTGGTGTTTTGCGCGCGAGCGTATCAGTTGTTTTTGCCACCATCGAGCAATGCCTCAAAATCATTCGCCGGCATGGGGCGGTAGTAGAGGAAGCCCTGAGCGTAGCGGGCGCCCATGTGGCGTAGTATGTTTGCCTGCTCATTTGTCTCGACGCCTTCGACCACGACGGGCAGATGGAGCGACTGCGCCATCTCGAGCATCGATGACACGATCTGCGCGCTGCGGCCTTGATCGCGGTCGGTGGGCACAAAGGTGCGGTCGAGCTTGATGACGTCGACGTTGACGTTCTTGAGCATCGCGAGCGTGGACTGGCCGGTGCCAAAATCGTCCATATAGGTCGAGAAGCCGCGGGTGTGCAGGTCGGCTGTCAGTTTGTCCACGGCCTCGGACTCCCCCGTATAAGCCGTCTCGGTGATCTCGATACGCATGAGCTCGGGCGGTAGGTTGTATTGGGCGGCGAGCGCCCCCATATGTTCGGCAACGTCGCAGGCAAGGATATCCACGCGCGACACATTAAGCGAGACCGGAACCACGCGAAGTCCTCGATCGATGCGCCCGCGCAGCCACGAGGCGACACCCTGCCAAATGTACTTGTCGAGCGTCACCACAAAGCCGCTTTCCTCGAGTGCGGGGATAAACGTTGCGGGCGAAATGAGAGAGCCGTCCTTGTCAATCCAGCGGGTGAGTGCTTCGGCGCCAATGATCTCGCCGGTTTCCATATCAACCTGGGGCTGCAGGTAGTAGGTGATGTGGTCGTTTGAGAGCGCATACTGGAACTCGGTGAGGGTGCGGTGAAACGCCACCTCGCGCTTGTATTCCTCGGGGCGAAAGACGGCGATGCGATCCTTAAAATCGTTTTTGGCGCGCCGATTGGTAAACATGGCCTTGGCCTGCGCGTCGATGGTGATTTCCTCGTTGGGGTCGATGGGGCAAACGCCCATGGACGGCCAGAAACCCACGCCGTCATCATGCTTGGCCACGGCGGCGCGAACGCGGTTATAGATTTGATGGACGGTGTTGTGCTCAAAGGGGATGAGAATGCAAAAGTCGTCTTGGCCCCAGTATCCTGCGACGCCCATCTCGGCATTCTCGATGTCTTTGAGGACCGTGCCCACATCGGCGAGCACGCGGTCGCCCTCGGCCTGTCCGTGCCATTCGTTGAACAGTCGCATATGACCCATGTCGACGGTGGCGATACACCAAGCGGCGTCGCGCCTTGTCTTAAGAAATGCGTTGGCACGCCGCATAAACTCGCTGGGTCGATAGAGGCCCGTGAGCGTATCGATGCGTTCGGCGACGGCGCTTTTACGCTCAATCTCGGGTATGGGGAGGCTGTCGTTGGGTGCAAGCCCGCCGGCGGCGCGAAGACGACGGTCGAGTTCGCCTAAAACAGCGGTCGCTTGATTGATTAAGCGCTCGTAAAAGGCCGGGACGACAAGACAGACGGGGGTAATGGTGTCGTTCGCGATTCGAACAGGAGCGAAAACGGCCTCTTTAAGATGATGGGTCAGTTGCTCGAATGCCTCGTGGTCCAGATCGTTGCTGAGCACGACGAACTGGGCGTTTCGCGAGCGGAAGACGCGACTTCTGCCGCGGGTGATCGATAGCATGCGGCCTGCGTATTCGGCGAGCATGTTGTCGACAGCCTCGGCCCCGTAGGGCTCGTTGAACTTTGCCGTGCCACAAACGCGGACCGCTATAAGCCCCGTCTCGCAACGGTCGCGACGGCAGGCATCGATAGCGTTGATCAGCATACGCTGCGTTCCGAGGCCCGTGGCGGCGTCGACGGTCTCGGCGAGTGAGTGGTTAACAAGTTCGCCGACATAGAGCGAGGGGGTATTTCCGTCGCCGTCGATGCGAAACCCGCGAGCGCGGCAGAGGACGTAGTCGCCCGCGGCATTGCGCATGCGGTACTGCATGACGCGGCGGTGTTTGGAGCCATTATAGATTTGGTCGATGTCGTTGATGTAGGCCTCAAGGTCATCGGGGTGGACGCGCGTTTTCCAGTAATCGTGGCAGTTGTCTACATGCTCAGAAGGAAGACCGAGATCGCGCAGGGCGCCTTGTGACCATAGGGTGCGATGTTTGTCCAAGTTCTCGATAAAGCAATAACGGCCTTCGTTGAGCATCGAAAAGGCGTCAAAAACGCGATCGCTTATTTCGAAGTCGTCGGTGTGGACTTGCGCGATATTGCGTCGATCAAGATGCATGGCATGGCGTAGCTTGTAGTCGTACATGCGATGGTCGGCATCGAGTGTCATGCGATTGGAGACTTCACCCAGGGCGGGGTCGGCGTGCGACACTCCGTAGCTAAACGAGTGAGGCATCTCGGAATCGTTGTTTTTGAGTAGGACCGTTCGGCAGTGTTCCAGGCGCTCGGCGAGGTCGTCCTCGGTCGCAATCGTAGACAGGATGGCAAACTCGTCGCCGCCTATGCGAAACGCCGCCTCGTCCACTTTCATATACAGCTTGAGATAGAGACTTACCTGCAAGATATAGCGGTTGCCCTCGTCATGCCCAAAGACGTCGTTGCAGTGCTTAAGGTTATCGATGTCGATAAACGCCATGGTCACGGGCAGTTCCTGCTCCCAGATTTCCTCTAGGGAATGGGCAAAGCCGCCGCGGTTGCCAAGTCCGGTGAGCTGGTCGGTAAAGGCCGTCCTAATCAGATCATCCTGACGCTCGAGAAGGTCACGGACGGTCTTTTCGAGCGTTTCGGTGTAATTGCTGGCGGTGTCCATGTTGTAAGCGGCTTTCTGAGGTCGGGGCGGATGGCGTCGGGCGAGCTCGTAGTGTACACGCGTCGTTGCTCGGCGCCTTGCGTGTATCCAGGCCCCCGCCTTGCTGCGTTGTTGAGTTACTTTGCCGGCTAATGTTCGCTGTTGATAACAGCTGAGTAGTATAGACAACAGTGCACAATTATATATAGGCGCACATGCTGTGGGCGGCTATTATTCGCCAAACGGCAACGCCTGGGTGCGCATGAAAAATGCGACTGAGTCGATATATGTTGACGGGTATACTTGTCCCGTTTTAAAACGCAGGAACGGAGATGGTCACATGGCACAGCCGGATACGACGCGCACGGTGGGGCTTGCGCTCGAGGGAGGCGGCTACCGCGGTATGTATACGGCGGGCGTGCTCGACGTTTGGATGGAGCGCGGTTTGACCTGCGACCATATGGTGGGTGTCTCGGCGGGCGCGGCGTTTGGCTACAACTTTAAATCGCGCCAGATCGGCCGTGCCATTCGTTACAACAAGGCTTATTGCGCCGACAAGCGCTATGCGAGCGTGACCAGCTGGCTGCGAACCGGCGATATGTTCAATGCCGATTTTGCCTATCACGAGGTGCCTATCGAGCGCGATCCCATCGACTTGGAGGCGTATCGCGCCTGCCCCATGCGATTTACGTGCGTGTGTACCGATATCGAGACGGGCAAGGCCGTCTACCACGATCTACCGTATGGCGACGAGCGCGATATCGAGTGGATCCGGGCGTCGTCTGCCATTCCTGTGGCGACGCGTCCCGTTGCTATTGACGGGCATAAGTATCTGGATGGTGGCGTGGCTGATTCTATTCCCAGCGCATGGCTGTTTGCGCAGGGGTATGACCGCAATATCGTGGTACTCACGCAGCCGGCGGGCTTTGTGAAGCAGCCCAACAGCGTGATGCCCATGCTGCGGCGCGTGTTCCGTCACTATCCGGAGTTTGTTGCAGCGCTTGAGCATCGGCATGAGGTCTACAATGCCACGCTCGATGACCTGGCACGTCGAGAGGCTGCCGGGGAAATCTTTGTGGTGCGGCCGAGTGAATCGGTGAAGGTGCCGTCGCTGTGCCGCGAACCGGATGAGCTCGAGCGCATCTACCAGGTCGGCCGCCACGATGCAGAGGCGACTTTGCCGGCGTTGGAAGCGTATCTGGCGGGGTAAGGGTCGCATACGGAAAGCGCATCCCGGAATGGAGGCCCAAACTGGGATGCGCTTTCCATTGTTGAAGATATGAGGCTGCGAATCAGCTGTTCGGCCTATGCCTATGCCTGCTGCCAGGTGTCGACAAGCTCCTTGGCTGCGGCATGGGGGTCGTCGGCGCTGCAGACGGCGCTTACCACAAAGAAGCCGTCGACGCCGGTGGCCTTAAGCTGCGGCAAGTCGGCCGTCTTAACGCCGCCGCCCACCACGATGGGCACGGGGCTTGCCGCGTGGAGTGCGGCAAGGTCCTCAAAGCTCTTGGTGATGATAGAGCCGTCGGCCGCGCGTCCGCAGTCGCGCTTGGTCTCGGTCTCGTGGAGCGGGCCGATGCCCAGGTAGTCGACCAGGCTCATGTCGGCGGTCTTGACGTACTCGAGCATCTCCTCGCAACGGGCCGAAAGGCCCACAATGGCGTCGGGGCCCAGCAGCTTGCGACAGACCTCGACGGGAATATCGCTCTGGCCCACGTGCACGCCGTCGACCGCAATGCCCTGCTCGCGTGCGGCGAGTACGCAGTCAAGGCGGTCATCGATCAGCAAGGCGACCTGACCGGTCTTGCCAGCCTGTGCGATTGCCTGCGCGGCGTCGCCGGTCAGCGCAATGATCTCGCGGGCGCTTGCCACCTTGGAGCGCACCTGAATGCAGGTAAAGCCGGCGTCGAGCGCCTGGGCCACCACATCGCCCACGGGGCGTCCGAGGGTGTTTTCGGGGCCGAGCACCAGATAGGCCGAGATATCAAGGTTGTCGCGGATGCTCATTGTGCTTCCTCCTGCTTTTTGATCTGTGCTTCCATGCGCTTGAGTTTGCCGGTCATGGTGTCGGTAAATCCGGGTCGAATATCGGCTTTGAGCACGACTTCGGTGCGGATGCCCTTGCTCGCCAACACAAAGGTCGCGTCGCGCACGACCTGCATGACCTCGTCCCAGTCGCCCTCGATCTCGGTGAACATCGAGGTGGTGCGGTTGGGAAGGCCGCTCTCGCGAATGACGCGCACGACCTCGGCGACCTCGGCGGACAGCTCGTCGCCGGTGCCGCATGGGGCGATGGCCACGGCGACGAGCGTGTTCATGCCGGCATTTGTTGCGGGTTCGGACATGGCTTATGCCTCCTCGAGCTCGAGTCGGTTGTCGGCAATATCCTGGGCGGTTGCGCGGTAGAGCTCGTCGATAAAGGCGACCTTAAAGCTTGCCGGGGCATCGGCGACGGCGGCGGCACGCGTGCCGGCAACGTTGTAGACGGCGGTGCCGCAGACTGCTGCCGTAAACGGATCGGTAGCACAGGCGTACACGGCCAGCACGCCGCCCTGCGAGCAACCGCAGCCGGTGATCTTGGACATGAGCGGGCTGCCGCCGTGGGATTTGGCCACGGTCGTGCCGTCGGTAATCAGGTCGACTTCGCCCGAGACCACAACGGCGCCGCCGGTGTAGCGAGCGAGCGCCACGGCGGCATCGCGGGCGGCGTCGACCGTGTCGGTGGTATCGACACCACGTACGCGGCTCAGATCGGCCGACTCGCCCTCAAGACCCCACAGGCCGGAGAGTGCGATGATCTCGGAGGCGTTGCCGCGTACGATGGCGGGCTTGTACTGCTTGAGCTCGTTTACCAGCTGGGTGCGCAGGCTACCGATGCCCAGACCCACCGGATCGAGCACCCAGGGCTTGCCGGCGTCGTGTGCCGCCTTGGCCGCGCGGGGAATCGTCTGCTCGTAGATGGGGAAGAGCGTGCCCATGTTGAGATAGATGGCGCCGCCGCCGGCAACGAGCGCCTCGCCCTCGTCGGGCAGATAGACCATGGCGGCCGAACCGCCCACGGCGAGCTGCGCGTTGGCGACAAAGTCGATCGTCACCGTGTTGGTGATGGAGCCGGCCATCGGATTGGTGGCTCGAATCTCCTCTACGGCCTTGACCATATGTTGCTTAAGCTGTTCCGAATCAATCACTGCACATGCCTCCTTGGCATAGAAAAGGGGCGCTGTGCATAGACAGCGCCCCTGTAAAGGCGGCATGCTCCCTACGCCAGCATTAACTGACAGGTTCAAAGGATTGGGCCCTATGCCCTCTCAGCCTTGTGGTTTGCACCGCCGGCACTCCCGCATCGAATCTGTTGTTCCCTATACTAGCGCACCTGCCAATATGGGACAGGTTTATTTTGGCAGGTGGCAACAGGGGCGCTGCATTTTCCCAGATAAAACCTGCCAAGATAAACCTGTCCCTTATTGGCAGGTCGTTACAATAGACGGGATAAAGAATGACCGAGGGGACCTTATGATCAAACTTGTGCTGACCGATATGGACGATACGCTGATTCCTGCTGGACACGATGGCGCCAGCGACTGCGCCATCGAGGGCATTCATGCCATGCAGGCGGCGGGCCTGCATTTTGGCCCGGTTTCGGGTCGCCAGCCGTCCGCGATGAGCTGGATGTTCCGCAATCGCTCCGAGTGCTTCTCGACCGGTGCGTTTTGCAACGGCCAGGTGATGTTTGTCGATGGCGAGGCGGTTGCCTCGCGCGCAACTGATAACGATGCCCTTATGCGCCTGGCCGACTACCTGGAGCAAGAGACCGACGATACCTATTTGAAGGTCTACCGTCTGGGTGATGACTTTTGGGACAACGACGCCTATTGCGTGACAAGCGATCCCGAGCGTGTGCGTCGCGCCATGGAGTCAGGCGGCAACGCGTGGCTCAAGGGCGAAGAGGCTCCCTGTCGCCCTGTCGTTGACGATGCCCCGGTATACAAGGCGAATATCTGGAGTGCCCGTTCGCGCGAGGAGCTCGCCGAGCTGCGCGAGCGTGTTGCCGCCGAGGTGCCGGAGCTCTCGCTCGTGTTTCCCAACAACCGCGTGCGCCTGTTCGACGTTCTTCCGACCGGCTGGGACAAGGGCTGTGCTGCGCTGGAGCTGGCGCGCGCTTTGGGCCTGACGCCCGACGAGGTGGCCGTATTCGGCGATTCCGATAACGATTTGCCCATGATCGATGCCGTTCCCAATTCCGTTGCAGTCGCCAATGCCAACGAGGCCGTCACGGCTGCCGCGCGCTGGCATATCGGCGCTGCGGCAGATGATGCGGTTGCCGGGGCTCTGCATCAGATTGCCGCCTGCGCCGCGACGGGGGAGATGCCGTCGTTTATGCGTCAGATGGACGCGACGGGTTTCGACGTCACGAACGTCTAGGGAGAAAGCCATGAAGCTCCAGCAGCTCAGATATGTCGTCAAAGTTGCCGAATGCGGCAGCATCACCGAGGCCTCGCGCCGGCTCTTTGTGTCGCAGCCTTCGATTACCGCGTCAATTCGCGATCTCGAAAACGAGATGGGTGTACACATCTTTGAGCGCACCAACAAGGGCGTCATTGTGTCCGAGGAGGGCGAGACCTTCTTGGGCTACGCGCGCCAAGTGCTCGACCAGGCCGATTTGCTCGAGGGTAAGTACAAGAGCGCATCCGAGCAGGTGCCGCATTTTAGTGTGAGCTGTCAGCATTATTCCTTTGCCGTTAACGCGTTTGTTGACGTGATCCGCGAGTTCGATGCCGCGCGTTACGACTTTACTCTGCGCGAGGAACAGACTCACGAGATTATCGAGGACGTCGCGCATATGAAAAGTGAACTGGGCATCCTGTACTTATCCGAGCATAACCGCGAGGTCATCGAGCGCATGCTCGCCGCCAACGAACTCGTATTCGAGGGGCTCTTCTGCGCCACGCCGCATGTCTTTGTATGCGCCGACCATCCACTGGCGGACCACGCCAGCGTGACGCTCGAAGATCTCGAGGACTACCCGTTCCTGTCCTATGAGCAGGGCAGCTACAACTCGTTTTACTATTCCGAGGAGCTGACCTCGACCTTTGAGCGCCGCAAGAATATCCGCGTGCGCGACCGTGCGACGTTGTTCAATCTGGCCATGGGCCTTAACGGCTACACGGTTTGTTCGGGCGTGATCAGCCATGAACTTAACGGCCCCGGCATTATCTCCATTCCGCTCGATGTAGACGAGTACATGGAGATCGGCATCATCACGCGCAAGAACACGACACTTACGCGCTACGGGCAGGCCTATATCGAAGCGATTCGTCAGCACATCTAGACTGCTGCGTTCTGCACGGGTCAAATCTCTTTATGGCAGTCCAAACTGATATAGGAAGCATCTATATCAAACTGTTATAAACATATATTTTACGATGTCCATATGAGCGCTCATACTCTGTCCCAGTAAAGCAACCAATGCAAAGGGAGATATCTATGAGCACTTCGATTCAACCGAACGCGCCGTTTCGTGCCGATATCGTCGGCAGTTTTCTTCGTCCGCAGGCTGTAAAGGACGCCCGTGCCGCCTATGTCGCGGGTAAACTCGACGCTTCCGGCCTTAAGGCCGTCGAGGACGAGGCCATCCGCGACTTAGTGGCCAAGCAGAAGGCTGCCGGCCTGCAGGTGATTACCGATGGCGAGTTCCGCCGCAGCTACTGGCACCTCGATTTTATGTGGGGCCTCAACGGCATTGAGCGCCGCGCCTCGCGCACGGGCTACATGTTCCACGATGAGGAGACTACCGCCGACACCGCCGTGGTAACCGGTCCCATTAGCGGCGAGAATCATCCGTTCGTCGAGCACTTCAAATTTATCAAGTCGCTCGAGGGAGAGGGCCAGGTCGCGCGCCAGACCATTCCGGCGCCGATCCAGACGTTCTCCGAAGTCACACTCGACCGCTGCGATGGCCAGCAGGAGAGTCTGCACGCCGTCTACAAGACCGACGAAGAGCTCGTCGGTGCCATTGCCGCAGCATACCGCACCGTGATTGCTGACCTGTATGCCGCGGGCTGCCGCAACATCCAGTTTGATGACTGCACCTGGGGCATCTACTGCGATACCGATTTTGTTGCCAAAACCGGCATGAGCCCGGTCGACCTGCAAAAGGTAAGCGAGCTGGGCGTGGCGCTCAACAATGCCGCCATCGAGGGCAAGCCCGACGATCTGGTTATCAACACGCATGTATGCCGCGGCAACTACCACTCCACCTACGCTTTTGAGGGCGGCTACGACCCCATCGCGCCGTACCTGTTTGCGCATGAGGACGTTGACGCGTTCTATCTGGAGTTCGACACGCCCCGCGCCGGTGGTTTTGAGCCGCTCAAGTACGTTGCTCCCGGCAAGAAGGTCGTGCTGGGCTTGGTGACCACCAAGGCGGCAGAGCTCGAGAACGAGGATGTTATCGTCGAGCGCATCCGCGAGGCGGCAAAGTACGTGCCGCTCGAGAACCTGTATCTGTCTCCGCAGTGTGGCTTTGCCAGCTGCGAGATTGGCAATAAGCTGACCGAGGACGAGCAGTGGGCAAAGATTGCGCTGGTCAGGCGTATTGCCGAGCGCGTTTGGAAATAGCGCTAGCGTTTGCAGGTGGCGGCGCGTGCGAGGTACTGCATATCGCGTACAATGGTTCGGATCGTATCGTTCGGGCAGGTTATCCGATATGCCTGATCGCCCTTCCATTCGAAAGGACTTCCATGTCCCAGTCTTCGACGCCCGCCGTCACCGATGCCATCTACGATGCATCGTCGCTCGGCCGCCCGCGCATGTTTGTGTTGGGTTTGCAACACATGTTTGCGATGTTCGGAGCCACGGTGCTCGTGCCCGTGCTCACCGGCCTTTCCGTTTCGGCGACGCTTCTGTTCGCCGGCATCGGCACGCTGCTGTTTCATTTTCTATCGCGCGGTAAGGTGCCCGCGTTCCTGGGCTCCTCGTTTGCCTTTATCGCGGGTTATGCCGCCATTGCGCCCAACGGCGAGGCTGAGCTTTTGCCCTACGCTTGCCTGGGCGTAGCTTGTGCCGGCCTGCTCTATCCGGTGCTTGCGGCCCTGTTCCGCGCCTTTGGCGCCAAGCGTGTCATGCGTTTCTTCCCGCCGGTGGTGACTGGCCCCATCGTCATTTCCATCGGCTTGATCCTGGCAAGCTCTGCCATTGCTAACTGCCAGACCAGCTGGTTTGTTGCTGCTATTGCCGTTGCCGTGATCATCATCTGCAACATTTGGGGCCGCGGCATGGTCAAGATCGTGCCGATTCTGCTGGGCGTTGTGGTGAGCTATGCCGTTGCGGCCGCGCTGGGCGAGGTCGACTTCTCTGGCGTCGCAGCCGCCCCCTGGGTTGGCTTGCCCGTCGTGTGGGACAACACCGTGTTTGCGCTCTTTGGACCGCAGTTCGATAGCAGTCTTGCCACGACGGCCATTATCACCATCATGCCACTGGCCTTTGCGACCATGATTGAGCACATTGGCGATATCTCCGCCATTGGCTCCACCTGCGAGCGTAACTACATTGCCGATCCCGGCCTGCATCGCACGCTGCTCGGCGATGGTCTCGCCACGATCCTGGCTTCGCTCTTTGGCGCTCCGGCCAACACCACGTATGGCGAGAACACCGGCGTGCTCGCTCTGACGCGCGTGTTCGACCCGCGCGTGATTCGCATTGCCGCGTGCTGCGCCATCGTGCTTTCCTTCTGCCCCAAGTTCGCTGCCGTGATCGCCGCCATGCCGCCATGCGTTATCGGCGGCGTGTCGCTCGTACTCTACGGCATGATCAGTGCCGTAGGCGTGCGCAACCTCATTGAGAACCAGGTCGATTTCCAGAACAACCGCAACGTGCTGGTGGCCGCTCTTGTGCTCGTGCTTTCGCTCGGCATCGCGTACAGCACCGCCGGCGCCATCGTGTTGGAGCTGGGCGGCGTGACGATTTCGCTTTCGGGCCTTGCCGTGGGCTCGCTGGTGGGCATTGTGCTCAACGCCATCCTGCCAGGTAATGACTTTGAGTTCGATACTTCCGAGCTTGAGGAGACTGCTGAATAGTAGCTGCGTTCAGCCAAATTAAAAATGGCGTCTATGCGTATGTACGCGTGGGCGCCATTTTTAATGCGTCAGTATCCAGTGGATGCCGCGCGCCATGCGCAGGTCAGTTTGGGCAAAGTGATTGCCGGGGTTGAGCTCCAACGTTGTTGGAACGTCACGCTCGATAAACAGCTCTTCCATCGCGCGCGTATCGTCGAGCACGTGCCGCATCATGCGGTTGGGCGTCTTGGTTTCCTTTTTGCCGAGTGACAGATAGACGGCCTGTGGGTTGCCGGCAAAAGGGGCCGTGCTGGCGCGATCGACAAAGTCGGGAAACCACAACGACCCCGATGCGCTTGCGGCGCGGCTAAAGGCGTCGGTTTGCCAGAGGGACCAGAGCGCGAAGAGGCCCGCGAGCGAGTAGCCGGCAATGCCGCGCCAGGTGGGCGGCTGAGGAAGCGACGACTCGGCCTCTGGGATTATCCAGTTCAACAGCTCATCGAGAAATCCGGATGCCTGACCGCCAAAGGGCTCGGCATCGCGCACGGTTCCGTCGCATCCCCAGGGGCTCAGCTCGCGATTCCAGTTGAGGCTGCCAATGCCGACAAGCGTGAAGGGCGGGCAGTTGAGCTCTCGGCAGCGTTCATAAACCTCCGTGCCATCGCCCATGACCACGGGAAGATAGATGACTGGTGCGCTTTCGGCATGCTGTGCATGAACGGTTATCTGCTTTTGATGCGCTTCCATGACGGGCTTCTCTCGGCGTTGTGATATCGACGGCCCCCATTGTCGCACGCCGGCTCATGCAAGTTGGGCTAGACCAAAGACAATCTCGTGCATACCCTGCGGACGCATATGGAAAACGCCACCGCCGGAGGGGAGCTCGGCGGTGGCGTTGTTAAACGGTGCTGGGACTCGGGGCCTTCGCGGGAGCTGCCATGTGCGCAGAGGCGTCTAAGAGCGCTTGCGGCTCGCCATGGTGCCTGCGGCGATAGCGGCTGTTCCCGCAAGGACGGTTGCCACGATGGCCGCACCCGAGGTGTCGCCGGTTGCCGCGAGCACGCCGGTAGTCTTGGCTTTCGTGATTGAAGCCGCAACGGCCTTGGTCGGCTTTGAGCCCTCAGGCTTGGGGTTCTGCTTGGACTCCGCGGGCTTGCTTTCTGCGGGCTTGGTCTCGTCGGGCTTGGGGTCTTCCGGCTTGGCTACCTCGGGAGGTGCGATGGTCGTGCTTTTGGCGACTGCTTTGATATAGAGGGAGTCGACCGTGGCGTCGCCCGTGCCGATGGCTTGGCCTGCCTCGTAGATGCCGTCACGGAGCTTGCGATAGTCAATGACCTTGCCGACTTCGGGCGTCTGGATGGCGGCGTTCTCAATCTTGATGGTGCCGATTGTCTTGCCGTCAGCGCTCATGGCACGGGCAAAGATTGCCGCTGTATCTCCTTCGGCCGTTACCTTGCTGCGGATGATCGAGATGACTGCGGGTGTGACGCCCTCGCTGGTCTGGGCGATGATGCCGATGTTCTCGCCTTGGGGCTCGGGGCTCGTCTCACCATCTTGGTTTTCGCTGTAGGGGATGGGGCCGTCGCCGTTCTCGACATAGCGGGCTATGGCCTTGACAACGGAGTCGCTGATGTAGATGTGGCCACCCTCCTCGTTGGGTCGATCGTTTCTGGTGGAGAATGCAGCCGAAACCTCGCCTTCCGCAAACGCGTCCACGGTGGAGCCGTTCTTGACGACGATATCGTCTTGGTAGGTGAAGAGGGCAATGGCGCCACCGTATCTGCCTTTACTTGCGCGGACTGTCACGTTTGCATGATCGAGTGTGATGCCCTTGTGGGCATAGACGCCATATTCAACACCGTTTGCGTTGAGGGAGGCGTTTGTGGCTGCGAGGCTGCCCTTGGCCTCGACGGCGGCGTCTTTCTCGGAGCTCGCCTTGACCTGGCTGCCGTCCGAGATATTGATGTTGCCGCCGCTCCAAATGGCCTCACCATCGGCTGAGCTTGCCTCGACTGTGCCGCCACCCTTGATGGTGAGGTTCTTGTCGGTTCCGATACCCTTGTCCTTGGTAGCCCTGGCGGTGACGGCCCCGCTGTCGTCAATCGTGATATTGCCGTTTGCCCTGATGCCATCCGATACGCCCGTGGCGTTGACGTTGCCCGAACCTTTGATAGCGAGATCGCCCTCGGCGTCGATGGCATCAAATCCAGCGCTCGTGGCGTTGACGGATCCGGCTCCGTCGATGTTGATATTACCCGTGGAGAGGATAGCGTCCTCAGTAGATGTCACGCTGAGCGTGCTGCCCGCGTCGCCTTGGATATTGAGCTCGGCGTTCTCATTCTTGCCATGAGAAGCCTTGATGCCTTCGATCCAGTCGGCAGTGACGATGTTGTTTCCCGAGTAATTCACGTTGAGCTTGCCTGCGGCCTGGATCTCGCCGCCGTTATAGTTGTTGAGCTTCAAGTCGTCGGCGCCGTCCCACGACCAGGTGCCGGTCTCGTCGCCCGCCGCAGTGCCGGCGTTGTATTTGGTTTCGCCGACCTTGACCCATTCCGCCGCGAGCGAGACGCTCGGCATGAGCAGCGAGCTCGCCGTGAGCGCGCACACGGCGCCTACGACGATGCGGCGCGTCACGCGGCGCCAGCTGCCGTGCGCGAGTCCTATGCGACGGCGAACGTCGGGTTCGGCAACATGGGTTCCGGCGGTAGTGTCATTGCGTTTGGGGGTCGTGAACAAGGCTGCCATGGTTGCTCCCGTTCTCATAGGGCCTATACGGCTAGGTTCAGCGTATCTGCTGGATGTTGCCGGCGGTAGTGCCGTTTGGAGGGCAAAATGTCCAAAATCCGGAAGAGGAATAAGCTGCGCACCTACGCGTTGTCGGGCATTAATCACAAAGCGCGGAGCCGCCTGTTGCGACTCCGCTCGCGTGTGCACCATACGAGTGCAAACAGGAAACGCCACCGCCGGAGGGGAGCTCGGCGGTGGCGTTGCTAAACGGTGCGCGGACTAGGCGGCTTTAAAAGTGTCGGTTCGTGTATGAAGGGCGTCTATGAGCGCTTGCGGCTCACCACGGCGCCCGCGGCGATGGCGGCTGTTCCCGCAAGGGCGGCTGCCACGATGGCTGCGCTCGAGGCGTCGCCGGTCGCTGCGAGTTTGCCGGCGATCTTGGCTCCCGTGGCTGCAACTGCAACGGTCTTGGTTGTCTTCGCGCTCTTAGACTTGGAACCCGGCTTGGTCTCGCCGGGCTTTTCCCCGGGTTTGGTCTCTTCGGGAGGCGCGATGACCGTGCTCTTGGCGACAGCTTCGTTATAGGGGGAGTCGATCACAGCGTCGCCCGTGCCGATGGTTTGACCCGCCTCGTAGACGATGCCGTCGCTGAGTTCTTCCTTGTTGCGATAGTCAATGACCTTGCCGCCTTCAGGCGTCTGGATGGTGGCTCCTTCGATTTCGATGGTGCCAATCGCCTTACCATCCGCGCTCATGGCAAGGGCGAAGATTGCCGCCGTGTCTCCCTCGGCCGTGACCTTGCTGCGGAGAATCGAAATGGTTGCGGGCGTGATGCCCTCCTTGGTCTGAGCAAAGATGCCGATGTTCATGCCTCGGGGCTGAGGGTTAGTTTCGCCATCCTGGCCTGCACTGTAGTGGCCGGGGCCGTCGCCGCCGGTCTCGGCATAGCGGGCTATGGCCTTGACAACGGAGTCGCTGATGTAGATATGGCCACCCGCTTCGCCGGAGTAGAAATTACTGGTGGAGATTGCAACCGAGAACCTGCCTTCTGCGAGCGCATCCACAGTCGAGCCGTTCTTGATGACGATGTCGTCCTCATCGGTGAAGAGTGCGCTGACTTCCCCGCCATCTGAGCTTGCGCGGGCCGTCACGGTCGCGCCATCGAGCGTGATGCCCTTGTAGACATAGATGCCATACCCAACGCCACTTGCGTTGAGGGAAGCGTTCGTGACCGTGAGGCTGTTTTTACCGTCGATGGCGGCGTCTTCCTCGGAACTTGCCTTGACCTGGCTGCCATCCGAGATCTCGATGTTGCCGTCGGCCCAAATCGCATTGTCTTTGATAGAGCTTGCCTCTACCTTGCCGCCGCCCTTTATGATGAGGTTCTCGTTAGCATCGATACCCTGGTCCTCGGTGGCCTTGGCGGTGACGGTTCCGCTGTTGTCGATCGTGATGTTGCCGTCGGCCCTGATGCCATCCGAATCGCCCGTGGCGTTAACGTTTCCCGAGCCCTTGATGGTGACATCGCCCCCGGCATCGATGGCATCGTGCTCGGTGCTCGTGGCGTTGACAGTGCCAGCGCCGTCGATGTTGATGTTGTCGACGGAAGTGATGGCGTCACGAGAAGATGCCACGTTGAGCGTGCTGGACGCGTCGCCCTGAATATTAAGCTCGGCGTTCTCGTTCGCGCCATCCTTAACCTTGATGCCGCGGCCGTCGTCGTTAGTGACGGTGTTGTTGCCCTCGTAGCTCACGTTGAGCTTGCCCGCTGCCTCGATCGCACCGCCGTTGTAGCCGTTGAGCTTCATATCATCGGCGCCGTCCCATGACCAGGTGCCGGCGGCGTCTCCCGCGGGCCCCGCGGCCGCTTCGTGGCGGACGCCATCGACGTCCACCCACTCCGCCGCGAGCGAGACGCTCGGCATGAGCAGCGAGCTCACCGTGAGCGCGCACACGGCACCCACGACGATGCGGCGCGTCACGCGGCGCCAGCTGCTGTGCGCGAGTCCTATGCGACGGCGAACGTCGGGCTCGACAAAATGGGCTCCAGAGGTTTTGTCATTGCGCTTGGGGGTCGTGAACAAGGCGGCCATGGTTACTCCCATCCTCATAGGGCCTATGCGATTACGCCCAGCATATCTGCAGGATGTAGCCGGCGGTAGTGCCGTTTGGAGGGCAAAATGTCCAAAACTTGGGAAGCAATACATCGCGCATCCGTGCGTTGCCTGGGCTTAAAAGAAAAGCGCGGAGCCGCTCGATGCGACTCCGCGCTTTGGTGTTCTGCTTTGGCAGCTTTGCCGTTACGCTACGAAGAAGTAGACGAGGAAGGCAAGGGCTGCGATCCACATGAGCGGCTTGATCTTGGAGGCCTCGCCCTTAAAGAGCGCGACGATCACGTAGGCGATAAAGCCCAGGCCAATGCCGGCGGAGATGGAGTAGGTGAAGGGCACGCCAGCGACAATCATGAACGCCGGGAAGCCCTGCGACACGTCGGACCAGTCGATCTCGGAGGCCTCGCTCATCATGAGGTAGCCGACGTAGACCAGAGCACCGCAGGTGGCGGCACTGGAAACGATGGTGACGATGGGGGAGAAGAACGCGGCGAGAATGAACAGCACGCCGGTGGTGACGGAGGTGAGGCCCGTGCGACCACCGTCGGCAGCGCCAGAGGTGGACTCGACGAAGGTAGTGATGGAGGAGACGCCCATAAAGCCACCGGCAGCAGCGGCCACGGAGTCGACGACCAGGATGGGACGGATGTCCTCGACATTGCCGTCCTCGGTCAAGAACTCGCCCTGCTTGGCGACGGCCATCGCGGTGCCCATGGTGTCGAAGAAGTCGCTCATGAGCAGCGAGAAGGCAACGACGAGCAGCATCGGGTCGGTCAGAACTTTCACGATGGCCATGTTGCCGTCGGCGGTGCTGGCAAACGGGGCGCCAAAGGTCGAGAAGTCGAGCGGTGCGATGAGGCCCTCGGGCGCATGGGTGACGCCCAGCGGGATACCGGCGATAACGGCGACGATGATGCCGATGAGCAGCGAGCCCGGTACGTTGCGGGAAGCCAGGGCGACCGTCACGACGATGGAGATGATGCCGACGATAAAGGTGGGGGAGGCGATGTCGCCCAGGCCGACGAGCGTGCCGGCGCCAGCGGTGATGATGCCGGCGTCGCACAGGCCGATCATGGCGATAAACAGGCCCAGACCCACCGAGATGGCGTGGCGCAGGACCACGGGGATGGCGTCCATGATGGCCTCGCGCAGGCCGCACAGGACGAGCAGCAAGATGACGACGCCCTCGAGGAAGATAACGCTCATGGCCACGTGCCAGTCGCCGCCGCACATGGTGGTGGCGATGCCCGCGATCATGGCGTTGATGCCCAGGCCCGACGCGCAGGCGAGCGGGCGGTTTGCGAAGATGCCCATGCAGATGGTCATGATGCCGGCGCCCAGGCAGGTGGCGCAGGCGAGCGCTCCCGCATCGATGCCAGCGCCCGAGAGTACCGCGGGGTTGACGGCGATGATGTAGGCCATCGCCAGGAATGTTGTCAGTCCAGCGCGAAGTTCGGTCCCGATTGTGGACTTGCGCTCACTGACGTGAAATAGTTCGTCCATGTATACCCTTTCCTTGTTCGGCCCCGAGTTTAGGCCGATTGACACGAACTCACCCACTATATCGCCTTTGTGAAGTTGGTGTTCCTCACATGTTGATGTTCGGCGGTTTGTAACGGACGGGCGGTATCTTTCGCATGAAATTGTGTAGGTACCGTATACTTAAGCGGTTACAACGACCCCTATGGAGGAACGTATGATTAAAGAACTCTGCCGCGACGAGGCTATCCTGTCTCAGCGTTGCGAGGTTGCGACTGTCGAGGACGAGTCGGTCGCTCAGGATCTGATTGATACCATCAAGTCGCTCGATGATGCCGGCTGCTTGGCCGCCAATCAGATTGGCGTTACCAAGAAGGTCTGCGTCTACCTGGACGATGCCGGCGAGCCCCACGTGCTCTACAACCCCCGTCTGGTGTTTGGCCTGGGCGCCAGCAAGATGGAGGAGAGCTGCCTGACGCACGAGGAGGTCACCAAGTCCACGCGCTACATCAAGTGCAAGGTTGCCTTTGACCAGATCGTCGACGGCAAGATGCGCGAGCGCAAGCAGGACTTTGTCGGCTTTGAGGCGCAGATGGTCCAGCATATGATCGACCACTGTCTTGGAAAGTTGGTCTAAGGGGACCAAAGCACCGCACTTCGTCTCTTTTGGTCCGGGCGTGACATTGTTGTCATGTCCGGGCTTTTGTGTTTAGCGCCTTTTTGTTTGGTGACAATAACCTTAGCAGGACCGTAAAGCTAGGAGGCGCTATGTGCACGAGCATTCGATTTACCGATAATTCTGGCCACATGTATCTGGGCCGCAACCTCGACTGGAGCTTTGACTACGGCCAACAGGTTCGCGTGATGCCGCGCGGGTTCCACATTCCGTATTCGTTTATCGACGATGCGTCGGCGGCACACGCGGTAATCGGCATGTGCATCGATTACAAGAACTATCCCATGTTTTTCGACTGTGGTAACGATGCGGGTCTGGCTGTGGCGGGGCTCAACTTTCCCGGCTATGCCGAGTATGCCGAGGGCCCTGTCGACGGCAAGAACAATATCGCGGCCTATGAGTTTCCCCTGTGGGTGGCAGCGACGTTCTCGACGGTCGATGAGGTCGAGGCCGCGCTGCGCGACACGGTGATTGTCGCCAAATCTGCCGGAGAGGGGCTGGGCGTGTCGCTGCTCCATTGGATTATCGGCGACAGCCAGCGCAGCATCGTGGTCGAGATGATGGCTGACGGCCTGCATGTATACGACAATCCGGTCGACACCCTTGCCAACCAGCCGACCTTCCCGTGGCACATGGAAAACCTGCGCACCTATATCACCGCCACAAGCGATTTTCCGCAGACGGCGACATGGCGTGGCGCCGAGCTTAAGCCCTATGGAGCCGGTGCCGGCATGCGCGGCATTCCGGGCGATTGCTATTCGCCGAGCCGTTTTGTAAAGGCGGCGTACCTCAATGCCAATTACCCGCAAAAGGAGAGCGAGACCGAAAACGTCGTTCGCATGTTCCGCTCGCTCGAGGGCGTGGTGATGATTGAGGGGGCGTCCAGGATGGGCGATGGCAAGTTCGAGAAGACTATCTATACCGGATGCTTTAGCGCGCGCACGGGCAATTATTACTACGCGATGTATGGGGATCCGTCGATTCGTTACGTGAGCCTGATGGATGCCGAGGGCGCGAGCCCCGATAGGCTCGTGGTTCCCGAGCCGCGTCGTTCGTAGCCCATAGCTTTACTGCAGTGCAAAGCGCCCCTGCATCTCCTGTGAGGTGCAGGGGCGCTGCGACCTGGGCTTTATCCCGCATGCGCCCCGAGAAAATGTCCCTTAAGCGCGTGCTGCCTGGGCGATACCGGCCTTGGTGCTTGCGCGTTTGCCGGCGAGTTCGCAAAAGACCGCGCCGCCGATGATGAGCGCGGCGCCCATGAGGCGGATTGGCGTCATGGTCTCGCCCAAAAGGACGGCGGAGAACACGACTGCCGAAAGCGGCTCGAGGTAGCCGACAACCGCGACGGTCTGCACGGGCAGCTTGGCGACAGCACTAAAGTAGAGCAGGCAGCCGATGCCGGTGTTGACGACGCCGAGCATGGCGACGGCGCGCCAATCGATGCCGGCGGCAATGCTGGGGGAGAGGAACGAGGGGGCGCCCTGCGTGAGGAGCGTAAGGACCAGCGCGGTCATAAAGGCGGCGCTCACCTGGAGCGCGGAGTTTTCGAGGCCTTCGACGTGTGGCGCACCCTTGCTAGCGATGACCATCAACGCGTAGCAGAAGGCCGAGGCGATGCCGCAAGCGATACCCGCAATGGGCATATTGCCGCCTAGACCTTGTGCCGCAATGAGAAAGGCGCCGCAGGCAACGGCGATAAACCCGGCGATTTTGCCGCCGGTCAGCTTTTCGCCAAAAATGAGCGGGGAGAGGGCCATAACGATGATGGGGCCGCAGTAATACAACAGCGAGGAGATGCCAACACCGATCGTCTGATAGGCGCGGAACAGGAAAATCCAGCTGGCGCCCAGCGCGGCGCCCGAGACGATGAGCGCTGCGGCCTCACGGGGGCGAGACGGAGCCTGCAGGTTATGGCGCTTGGTTATGAAGAGGATGGCGGCAAGGGTGAGAGCGCCCAAAAACGTGCGCAGGAGCACGATATCGGAGCTCGGCAGCGCGATGGCAGCGGCGATGATGCCATTGGAGCCAAACAATAGCAATGCTGCTAAGTACGCAAACAGTCCGTTGTTCATGCGCTGACATCCCCTATATATCCGAACATGTTCACTATGGGTGAACTGGCTTTAGAAGAAAAGCGAATATAATGCATGGAAAACATGACAAAAACTCATGCAAGGGTGGGGGTGTACCGTGGAGACCAATATCCAAAAGATGCAAGTGCTGCTCGAGACGGTGCGTGCCGGCAGCTTTACGCGTGCTGCAGAGCGCCTGAGCTATTCGCAATCGGGCGTGAGCCGCATGGTGGCCGACCTCGAGGCCGACTGGGGCTTTAAGGTGCTCGACCGCAGCCGCGAGGGCGTGACGCTTTCTGCCGACGGGCGGCAGGTCATGCCGGCTGTCGAGGCGCTCTGCGAGGAATTCATTCGCTTGCAGCGGCGTGTGGATGAGATGCGTGGGCTCATGCGTGGCAAAATCTGCATCGGTACGTTTTCGAGCGTGGCGACCCACGTGCTGCCGCCGGTGATCGCGCGTTTTCGCGCCGATTATCCAGACGTCGATTACGAGTTACTGATGGGCGACTATTCAGAGATTGAACAATGGGTGGCGCAGGGCCGCTGCGATCTGGGCTTTATCCCGCATGAGCCCCGAGAAAATGGCATGACATCGCGATCTTTGGTGCGCGACGAGTTGATGGCGGTGGTGCCGACAGACTCTCTGCTTGCTAGTGAGGGGGCCGTCTCGCTTGCCGACTTGGCCAACGAGCAGTTTATTCTGCTGGAACGCGGCACCGATGACGAGATTACGCCGCTGTTCCGTCGGGCGGGGCTGACGGTGCGCTCAAAACTGTCGACCTGGGATGACTATGCGATTATGGCCATGGTCGAGGACGGCTTGGGCGTGAGCATCCTTCCGGCGCTCATCTTGCGGCGCTGCCAGTTCAATGTCGCCATTCGTCCGCTCGAGGGACGTCCCCATCGGCAGATTAACGCCATATATCGAACGGCCGACGTTTCGCTTGCCGCCGCTCGTTTTCTCGAATATCTCTAGGCGAGCGCATACCGTTGTCGCTTTGGGATAAATCTCGAGGTTTGGTTCGCTTTATTATTGAAATTGAACTTTTCGAAAGAGCACGGCGCTATACTGCTTGCTAAATTGAACCTTGGTTCAATTCGTGTTCTATAAATTGAACTTTGCCAGCGAGGAGGTTCCTGTGGCCCAAGAGACGTTTAGCGATCGCCTGCGACAGGCTATGTCCGATCGCGACGTTCGCCAGTCGGACGTGATCCGCGCATCGGAGATGCTCGGCAAAAAACTCGGCAAGAGTCAGATGAGCCAATATGTGAGCGGCAAGACGATCCCGCGGCGTGATGTGGCAGAGCTGCTCGCCCGTATTTTGGAGGTCGATGTTACCTGGCTGCTCGCCGGTGACGCCGATCAAGGCGAGACATCATCGCCCCGCAACGTTTCCAAGCCCGAACTCAATCCCTCAGCCCAAATTGCAAGGAGCGTCCCCATGCGTACTTTTTCTAAATCCACCAAACTCGACAACGTCCTCTACGACGTCCGCGGCCCCGTCGTCGATGAAGCCGCCCGTATGGAGGACGAAGGCGAGCGCATCCTCAAGCTCAACATCGGCAACCCTGCGCCCTTTGGTTTTCGCACGCCCGATGAGGTCATTAAGGATATGCGCCAGCAGCTGCCCGACTGCGAAGGCTATTCCAACTCGCGCGGACTGTTCTCCGCGCGCAAGGCGATCATGCAGTACTCGCAGATCAAGGGCCTGCCCAATGTTCAGATGGAGCACATCTACACGGGCAACGGCGTGTCCGAACTCATTCAGCTTTCGATGAACGCACTGCTCGACAATGGCGACGAGATTCTGATCCCCAGCCCCGACTATCCGCTCTGGACGGCGTGCGCAACCCTTGCCGGCGGTCATCCCGTTCACTATCTGTGTGATGAGCAAGCGGATTGGTATCCCGATCTGGAGGATATGGAGTCCAAGATCACGAGCGCGACCAAGGCCCTCGTCATTATCAACCCCAACAACCCCACGGGTTCCGTCTATCCGCGCGAGGTGCTCGAGGGTATCGTCGAGGTTGCACGCAGGCATCAGCTGATGATCTTTGCTGATGAGATCTACGACCGCCTGTGCATGGACGGCTACGAGCACGTCTCGATTGCCTCGCTCGCTCCCGACCTGCCCTGCGTCACCTTTAGCGGCCTTTCCAAGTCGCACATGATTGCGGGCTATCGTATTGGCTGGATGGTGCTTTCGGGCAACCAGCGCTGCATGAGCGACTTCATCATGGGCATCAACATGCTCTCCAACATGCGCCTGTGCTCCAACGTGCCGGCTCAGTCAATCGTCCAGACGGCACTCGGTGGACACCAGTCCGTCAACGACTACATCCGTCCCGGCGGCCGTGTCTACGAGCAGCGCAACTTTGTGTATGAGGCGCTCAACAAGATTGACGGCATCTCGGTGGTCAAGCCGCGTGCGGCGTTCTATATCTTCCCCAAGATGGATGTCAAGAAATTCAACATCACCGATGACGAGCAGTTTGCCCTTGACCTGCTACACGAGAAGAAGATCCTGATCACCCGCGGCGGCGGCTTTAACTGGGCCGAGCCCGACCACTTCCGCATCGTGTACCTGCCGCGCATGGAAGTGCTCAAGGAGTCCCTCGAAGACTTGGCTGACTTCTTCGATCACTATCGCCAGTCGTAGGGGATTAGATATGTGCCGCCGCGAGAACTGAAGCGTCGCAGGATAGGCAAACGACAGCGAGCGAGCCGCATTTGCGCCAAGGTGACGTGAAGCGAAAGGGCGCTGACCTTTTGGTCGCGCCCTTGAAGCTGAACGTCAGATTGGTGTGAATGCGGCTCGCGCAGCGTCAAGCGGTCCGCCGTTCGGTAGAACGGCGGAACTATACAACGATTCCGCAACAGTGGTCGATTTCGTGTTGGATGATCTCGGCGGTGTAGCCCGAGAAGTTCTTGATGCGGTGGACGAAGTTCTCGTCCAAATACTCCACCTTAATGCGACGGTAGCGGGTACAGGGGCGCTCGCCGATCAACGAGAGGCATCCTTCGCTCGTCTGATAGGCATTGACCTGCTCAAGAATTTGAGGGTTGTACATCAGCAGCGCCCTGTTGCCGTCCTTTACGCAGATGATGCGTTTGCGCACGCCGATCATGTTGGCGGCGAGGCCAACGCACTCGTGCTCATGCTCGAGGAGCGTATCCAGGAGGTCCTGCCCGGTCGCGGCATCATCGGGCCCTGCGTCTTCGGAGGGCAGGCGCAAAAAGAACTCGGATTTCATGATGGGCTTAATCATGGCGGGCTCCTCATGTCTCATGCTTTCGTGGACTTTTGATAATAGCGCGGAAGGAAAGCTGTGCGTCCGCGTTACAATCTTTCGACGTTGGACCATGTTGCCAAACTCGTCGCGTGCGGCGTCTGGCGTAAGTCTAGGGCTTATCCTCGCCCTGGACTGTTCCTCTGGGGCGATACGACTGTCGTTCCAAGAGGAAGGAAATGCAAGGGGAGCAAATCTCAGCAACAAGTTAGGGCAACGCCATCGGGCACTTCGGCGTTTCTCATCGTTATGTATATCGCAGCCTTTGTTGCCGCGTTTAACGAGAACATCATTAACGTGGCGCTGCACGACATTATGGCGGCCTTTTCGGTGAGTGCCACCACGGCGCAGTGGCTTGTTTCGGGCTACATGATCGTGACGTCGATCTTTACGGCCATCATGGCCTTTCTGTCTGGTTGTTTTTCGACGCGTAAGCTGCTGTTTTTCGCATGTGGATGCCTGGTCGCCGGAGAAGTCCTGTGCTTGGTCGCCCCAACGTTTACCGTCTTGCTGCCAAGTCGCATTTTGCAGGCTGCGGGATCGGGCATCTTGTTTCCGCTCATGATGAACGTGGTGCTGTCTTGCGCCCCGCGTGAGAAGCTCGGTCTGTACCTGAGTCTGGGCGGTGCCTGCATTACGCTAGGGCCGGCGTTTGGACCCGTGATCAGCGGTCTTATGTGCACGTTGTTTGGCTGGAGAGCGGTGTTCGTAGTGCCGTTGGTGGGCGGCATTGCGGTCGCTGCGGCGGGCGTAAAGCTTGTTCAGAATGTCGGAGAGCGCTCGAACACCACGCTTGATATTCTGTCGGTTGTTTTGCTCGCTGCCGGCATTACGGCATTTGTGTATTCCGTAGGCGAGTTCTCGACCAATCTGATTTCCGGCATCGGGACGCTTTTCGCCGCCCTTGTGCTGCTCAGCTTGTTTGCGGCCCGTCAGCTCAAGCTCGAGCATCCGGTGCTTAACGTGCGTCCCATGGCGAGCGTTCGTTTTTGGCCTGCGTGCCTGCTTGTGGTGGTGTCGATGATGACAACGTTCTCGATGAGTGTTTTGTTGCCGCTCTATTTTGAGGGCGCATGCGGCATGACCGCACTTGTTGCGGGCTTGCTCATTTTGCCGACGATTGCCTGCAATGCCGTGACCTCGATTGTAGGCGGGCGCGTGATGGATGCCCGTGGCGCATGGCCGCTGCTGCCGGTCGGTTTTGCCCTGATTGCCGTGGGACAGACTGCGATCTCGATGACCGCGGCGACCATGAACATCGGCGTTGTCGCGGCACTGACCGTTGTAGTGTATGCCGGCGTCGGTTTGGTGCTGAGCCCCTCGCAAACGGCCGGATTGGAGACGCTACCCGCTGCCGAGCATCCTCACGGAACGGCATTGCTCAACACGTGGAACATGATTGCCGCGTCGTTTGGCCCGTCGCTGTTTATCGACCTGCTTTCGAGTTCTGCAGCGGCTGCCGGTGCCGCCGGCGTCGCGACGGACGTTGCCCAGGCGATTGGATTTGCGGCTGCCGTGCGCGTGGCGGCTGTGATTGCCGTTGTCGGGTTCGCGGTGTCGGTTGTGTACGCTCGCCGCGAGTCGTACATGTCGCATTAATGTGTGCACATAGATTCTGCAGCTAGATTGGATGGCGACACCATAAACTAATTGACGTTTTGCCGAGAGGCATGAATGTTTAAAGCGCAAAGAGTGCGCGACGGGCCCCGCGAATGGGGCGATGATGCCCGAGAGGGCCAAGAAGGAGTCTCATGTCCGAGAACGAAGAGATCATGAACGAGACCGAGAACGAGACCATGGCTGCCGAGGTTGAGGCAGTCGAGACCGTGGAGACCGAAGTTGCCGAGGTTGAGGCTGCTGACGAGGTTTCCGCCGAGGAGGAGGCCGAGGTTGTCGAGGCCGCCGTTGATTACGATGACGAAGAGCTGATGGACAAGATGCAGAAGGCCGCCCGCCTGCTGCGTAGCCGTCGCTTTGCTATTTCCAAGGAGGAGGAGGCCAAGGCCGAGCGTATGGCGAACATCGAGCGCGCCATCAAGCTGCTTGACCTCAAGCCCAAGATGGAGCAGAAGGAGATGTCCGACCTGCTGGGCATGCGCCTTCGTGAGCTCGATGGCCTGATGGCCGAGGCCGAGGCTGCCGATCTGGTCGGCCGCATCGACGACGCCGAGGGCGATATGCGCAAGATCGTCGTCTTCGCTGCCGAGGATGCAGCCGAGGGCCTGGTCGAGCTTGCCAACAAGAAGGAGAAGCTCCTGCCCGAGCTTTCTTACGAGGAGGCCACCGAGTTGATGGCCGCTCTCGATAAGGTTATCGCTCCGCTCGTCGCCATGGGCCTGGACGAGGACCGCGGTCCTCGCGGTGGCCGTGACGATCGCGGTGGCCGTGGCGGCGACCGTGGCGGTCGCGGCGGCTTTGGCGATCGCGGTGGCCGCGGCGGTGACCGTGGCGGTCGCGGTGGCGATCGTGGCGGCCGTGGCGGCTTTGGTGACCGTGGCGGCGACCGTGGCGGTCGCGGCGGCTTTGGCGGCAACCGTGGTGGCTATGGCGACCGCGGTGGCAACCGTGGCGGCTTCGGCGGCAACCGTGGTAACGACCGCGGCGGTCGCGGCGGCGATCGCGGCGGCCGCAACGGTGGCGGCTTCCGCGGCAACCGTTTCTAGGTTAGTTACGCCGTTCTACCGAACGGCGTAACAGCTCGACGCTGCGCGCCCACCAGAGCGACAACTTGTCATTCAAAGAGGACGGCATGACCAGAAGGTCTATGCCGTCCTCTTTTCATGCCAATTTGTTCGCCCTGGCGGGCGCTCGCTGTCGTTGCCAAAACATCGGCATTCTCTCTGTTGCCAGAAGGTGGTCGTTGGGGACGTTCTTAAATAACTAGTCGTTTAAGGACGTCCCCAACGACTGCATAACGTGAGAGTGGATAATTTCCCGGTTTGGGCCTGTATTCGAGCTCAAAGGGGGGTGCGGACAGAAAGTTGGACCGCGGGGCGGTCCGGACTGGAGG